>NC_018002.1:627527-1255054 GCF_000265295.1 Sulfurospirillum barnesii SES-3 | reverse complement strand
CTATTTTATGGGAGAGTAAAAGGTTTTCTTTTTGAAGATCATTTAATTTTAGGGTCAATTCGCTGATATTTTTAAAATGATGCTCTTCTGCTTCATTAAGGCGTTGTGTGCTCTGCTGTAGCCATGCTTGTTTTTCTTTTTCGTACTCTTTTTGTTGCATCTCTATTTTTTGAACAAGTTCATCTTTTTCATTGGTCATTAAAAAATAGTCATGATGCAAGAAAAGAAGGGTTTTTTGCAAACGGGTAATCATACGCTTTAAATCTTGCATGTTCACAGCATTTTCAGGAATAGCTTTACCAAATTCATCGACATAGTTTTCTAATTCTAAGGCATTTGCCTCTTTGCTTTGTGCTAGAGTTGCTTCTTTATCAATGTAGCGCTTTTGAGTTTCTAAAGGCAGGTCACTAAACTTAACATCGTCTTTAGGAATGTACTTCTCTCCTAGTTCATCAAAAGAGACACCTCCAAAATTTCCTAAGGTGTACGAGGCTATACCGCCAATCACAAGAAGCATCAAAAATAAAAGTGCGAAGAATTGCGAACCTAAGAGCTTATGTTTCTCCATTCCTAACCTTGTTTTTGGTGTGATTTAAGAATGTGGGAGATAATGTGGTATGCATGATTGAGCGCAATTGCAATGCTTCCTCCACTTTTAACGGCAATATCCCCAGCAAGGTATAAGCCTTTGGTTTTGGTTTCATAATTTTCATCAAATTCTGCTTTATTCTCTTCATTGAAGCTAATACCACATTTTTTGAGAAAATCAATCGGGGTTGTTCCTCCAATGGCATAAATCACTCTATCATACACCGTGTCATACCCATCGGTAAAGTGCACTTTGGGTAAACCATTTTCATTTTCAATGCTTACAATATCCATTCCCAGACGCAATCGCAGTTTTTCCCGACCATTGTACTCTTGAATCATTTGAAGATTAATATCGTTCAGTCTGCTAAAGCTCTCTTTTCGATAATTTAACGTCACGTTGTTTGTTTTTGAAAGCTCAAGGGCATACTCTACGGCGGAATTTCCTCCTCCTACGAGTAAGATTTTCTCATTTTGGGAGCATTTGTCGAGGTTAAAGTTAATACGTTCTTTAAGGGAAATAGGTAAAGTATAGTCTGGTTTATTGGGTTTTCCCATGGTTCCAATAGCCACAATAACGTATTTTGCAATATAGCCTGCTTTGCTCGTAACAATTTGAAATTCATCACCTGTTTTCGTAATGCTCTCCACCTCGCTGTTAAAAGCAGTGTCAATTTCACCCTTATCCAGTAAGGAGTCAAAGTAATTGAGTGTACTCTCTTTGGTTCCATCTCTAAAGTCAATCGTTCCTTCTAATACAATCTCTTGACCTTTATAATTTTTATCGACACGTTTGTTATCTTTGTAGAATTTACGAATGGTTTGAGAGTGGTTATCTCCTTTTTCAATCATCAAAATATTTTGAATGCCAAATACCTTTGCTTCAACGGCCGCTCCAATTCCTCCTGGCCCTCCACCAATAATGGCGATATCATAAATTTGCTGCATGACATTTCCTTGTTTAGTATCTTTTATAGTTCAGATTATAGCGTGGACATACTTATGACACATTAAATATAAAAAGTGTAAAATCTTACGAAATTATCGCATAAGAAAGGCAATAAGGTGCAAATATTTTTAGAACATTCCAAACAAGCCAGTCGGGTTATTGCCACACTTGATCCTAAAACAAAATGTGATGTGTTGCTCTCCATGGCAGATGCCCTTGAAAAGAGCTGTGAACGTATTATTGATGAAAACCAAAAGGATTTAGTAGAAGGTAAGAAAAATGGCTTAAGTGCCGCACTCATGGACAGACTTTTACTCAATCCTAAACGTATCGCCGATATGGCAAAAGCGATTCGAGAAATTGCAGCGCTTAAAGAGCCTGTAGGGCGAGTGTTGGAAGGATGGGTTGTTCCTAGTGGGCTTAGAATTGAAAAAGTGAGCATTCCTATTGGTGTGGTTGCTATTATCTATGAGAGTCGTCCTAATGTCACGAGCGATACTGCTGCACTTTGTTTTAAAAGTGGCAATGCGTGTGTACTCAAAGGTGGCAAAGAGGCACACCATAGCAACACTATTATTGCGACCATTTTGCAAGAAGTCTTAGAGGCGTACGGGCTTCCTAAAGCCATTATCTCTCTTTTACCCGATGCGAGTCGTGAAGGGGTTGCTAAGCTCATTAAAATGGATAAATACGTGGATGTCATCATCCCAAGAGGCGGTGAAGCGCTCATTCGTTATGTGAGCGAAAATGCGACTATTCCTGTGGTAAAACACGATAAAGGGGTCTGTCATACCTTTGTGGATAAAGATACCAATTTAGAGCAAGCTATAGCCATTGTCCTCAATGCCAAATGCCAACGTCCTAGTGCGTGTAATTCCCTCGAAACTCTTTTGGTGCATGAAGCCATTGCTGCTACGTTTTTACCATCGATGAAAGAGGCGTTGGATGCAAGCGGTGCGCAGATAAAAGGGTGTGAGAAGACACAAGCACTTTTACATGTAAGCCTTGCAAGCGAAGAAGATTATCATACAGAGCATTTATGCAATGCGCTAAACATTAAAATCGTTGAAAGTGTGGATGAAGCGATTGCACATATTGCAACGTATGGCTCTTCTCATTCTGAAGCGATTTTGAGCGAAAATTACACGACGGCGGAGCGCTTTTTAAATGAAGTGGACGCGGCCAGTGTGTATGTGAACGCCTCCACTCGTTTTACCGATGGTGGTGAGTTTGGTTTCGGTGCGGAAGTAGGCATTAGTACCAATAAACTTCATGCACGAGGACCTATGGGGATTAATGATTTGACAACGTATAAGTTCAAGGTGTATGGTAAAGGTCAAATTCGCGCATGAGTGAGAAGGTTTTAGCGATTGAAAACCTTGATTTTGGCTACACCCAAGAGAGGCTTTTATATGAAGACTTCTCTTTACATGTAAACATCGGAGAGGTGGTGTGTATTGTAGGTGCAAGCGGGAGTGGAAAAAGTACGCTTTTTGAGCTTATTTCAGGAAATGTGAAGGCGCAAAGAGGAAACATTCATGCCGCTTCTTTGTCGCAAATTTTTCAAGACCCCTACACTTCGTTTCACCCGACCTACACCATTTTAAATCAAATCAAAGATGTCGCTTCTTTGGATGGATTAGATGTTTTATGTGAAGCATTGAATTTAGATGAAGTGCTTTTGCATCAAAAACCACACCAACTCAGCGGTGGACAGTTACAAAGATGCTCTATCTTAAGGGCTTTATTGATGAAACCAAAGCTACTTTTAGCGGATGAGCCAACCTCTGCGCTGGATAATATTACAGGTTTGCATGTCATGCAATTACTGATGCAATGTTTGGATAGTGTGGGTATTTTACTTATTACACACGATAAAGCGCTTGCGCAATGGTGTGGCGATAGAATGATTGAATTAAAATCTTAAGCACTTTCGTTTTGATACTATTGCTTTCAAAATTAACCATTTTTTCAAAAAGGATACCTTATGCCAAAAATTTTTACATCAGATAGTTTTAGCCCCGAAGAGCGTGAATCTCGCAAAGATTTTATTGATAAACATACCCCTTATATTTCTTGTGATGGTATAGCTCAAAAAGGTGTTCCACTCATGGTACATGTACGAGTGGGTCGTGAGCATGCGCATATTGATGATTTTAATCATTATATCTCTACGATTACACTTTTTGATGCGGATCGTATGCTTGCCAAAGTGGAACTGGCTGCATGTATTGTAAGTGCAGAAGAGCGTAGAGGCAATGCTGAAGTTGCATTTTCTATTGTGCCTAATAAAGATGTTTATCATTTTAATGCCCAATGCTATTGTACTAAACACGGTGTATGGCAAGGGGATGAACTTGAAATTCGTGTGATATAAGCTTTTACGCAACGTGTAGAGTTTTTATAAGAATTCTAATAAAAAATGTAGGAGTTTTATGCACGCTATTATTGATTGGATTGTTCAAACGGTGAGTAGTTTAGGCTATTTAGGTATTTTTGTAATGATGTTTTTAGAGAGTAGTTTTTTTCCATTTCCCTCTGAAGTGGTGATGATTCCTGCTGGGTATTTGAGCTACAAAGGCGAGATGAACCTTTGGATGGCTATTTTTGTGGGCATTGGTGGGAGCATTGCAGGCGCACTGTTTAACTACTATTTGGCGGTTAAACTTGGACGTAGATTGCTTTTGAAATACGGACATTATGTTTTTTTTACCAAAGAGACCCTTGATAAAGTGGAGCGCTTTTTTAAAACCCACGGCTCTTTTTCTATGCTCAGTGGTAGGTTGGTGCCTGTGGTGCGCCAATACATCTCTTTACCTGCGGGTTTGGCACGTATGCATCTTGGACTTTTTGCTTTTTATACAGGTGTGGGTGCTGGTATTTGGGTCAGCATTTTAGCCCTGCTTGGCTATTATTTTGGTCAAAACGAGGCACTGCTTCAAGAGAATTTACATCTAGTAACACTAATGGTTGTGGCATTGGTGGTGTTTATTGGGGTAATTTATGTGTGGTTGCACCAAAGGAAAAAACGTAAACAATAAGGCTTTACATGTAAAGATTTATATCTTTACATGTAAAAAGGTTTCACTACGCTAAAAAGCGCTGACGTGCCGCTTTTAAAGAGTCTGCAATTAAAAAGGCAAGCTCTAACGCTTGGTTGGCATTGAGGCGTGGGTCGCACTGAGTATGGTAACGACACGCAAGGTTTTCTTCGGTAATTTCTTGCGCACCACCGATACACTCTGTCACATCTTGCCCTGTCATCTCTAAGTGAACGCCTCCTGGAAAGGTGCCCTCTTCTTCATGCACTTTAAAAAAGCCCTTCACTTCACGTAAGACTTCATCAAACGAGCGTGTTTTGTAGTTATTAGAGGCTTTGATAGTATTGCCATGCATCGGATCAATGCTCCATAACACATGGGCGCCTGCTGCTTTCACGGCACGGACTAACTTTGGAAATTCAGTTTCGATTTTATCTGCACCCATGCGCACGATAATATTTAAACGACCCGCTTCATTTTCAGGATTAAGCTTTTGAATCAATGCCATTAAACTCTCAACCGTAGTCGTTGGTCCTGCTTTAATGCCAATAGGATTTTTTACCCCACTTAAAAATTCCACATGGGCTTCATCAACATTGCGCGTTCTATCTCCAATCCAAAGCATATGCGCTGAACAGTCATACCAATCCCCTGTCAAACTGTCTTGACGCGTCAGCGCTTCTTCGTAGTTGAGTAAAAGTGCCTCATGGGATGTGTACACAACGGTTTCGTTAATATTGGGTGTATTGGCAGAAGTGATGCCACACGCTTCCATAAATGCTAAGGTCTCAGATATACGATCACACAGATGCTGATAGCGCTCACCCAAAGGGCTTTTGGAGACAAAACCCAATGTCCATTTATGCACTTGATGCAAATCTGCCAAACCACCCCTCGAAAATGCACGTAAAAGGTTCATGGTTGCAGCGGATTGGTTGTAGGCTTTGAGCATACGTTTAGGATTAGGCACACGTGCCTCTTCTGTAAAATCCATATCGTTGATAATATCACCACGGTAGCTCGGAAGTGATACGCCATTCATCTCTTCATAATCACTGGAGCGTGGCTTTGCAAACTGCCCTGCTAAACGCCCTACTTTAACGATAGGACAACCTCCTGCGAAGGTCAAAACAACTGCCATTTGAAGCATGACTTTAAACATATCACGAATGTTTACCGCATTAAATTCGGTAAAACTCTCCGCACAATCACCCCCTTGAAGTAAAAATGCCTTACCTGCAACCACATCCGCTAAAGAGGCTTTGAGTTGTCTTACTTCGCCTGCAAAAACAAGGGGTGGATATTTACTTAATTCTTGCTCGACACTTTTTAGCATCTCTTGATTGGCATAAAGCGGCTGTTGCTTAATTGGTTTTTCTCTCCATGATGAACGCGTCCAAGAACTCATACAAGACCCTTACATACTGATTTTTCTTTATTATAATGAGATTGCCTTTAAAGACAATTGAATGAATTTTAAACAACCCTATATCTTTAGGTTTTCTGTAGTTATTTGCAACGTCTATTTTTTTAACTATTAAATCTATAAGCATTTTACTGATTAATAAATAATCATAATAATGCACAATAAACAAATCATCTCATGCTAGAATTGTCCTCATATCTCAAACTAGAAAGGAAGATAGATGATGTTACATTCTAAATTCGCTAAAGTCTCTTTAGCAACAATGAGCTTTTTAGCGCTTAGTTCAACCGCCTTGTATGCGGATACGCTGAGTGATGTACAAAAACAAGGTTTTGTGAAGTGTGGTGTTGATGGTGGACTCCCTGGCTTTTCTGAAGTGGGTAGTGATGGTATTTACAAGGGTCTTGATGTTGATGTGTGCCGTGCGGTTGCTGCTGCCATTTTTGGTGATGATAAAAAAGTTAAATACATTGCACTCAATGCAAAAGAGCGTTTAACCGCCCTTCAATCAGGTGAGATTGATATGCTTTCACGAAATACCACATGGACACAAACTCGAGACACCTCTTTGGGGCTAAATTTTGCAGGCATTAATTATTACGATGGTCAAGGTTTTATGGTCACCAAAAAGTTGGGTGTAAAAAGTGCTAAAGAGCTTGATGGCGCTTCAATTTGTTTGCAAACGGGTACGACTACAGAACTCAATGTAGCGGATTATTTTAGAAGCAATAAAATGAAATACAAATTGGTCTCTTATGATACCAATGACCAAGTGGTTAAGGCATATGAAAGTGGCCGATGCGATGTTTTAACCTCTGATCAATCACAATTGTACGGATTGAGAATTAAACTTTTAAAACCTGATGAGTCTATTGTTCTTCCTGAAGTTATTTCCAAAGAGCCTTTAGGTCCTGTTGTTCGCAAGGGTGATGGAAAATGGTTTGATATTGTGAGATGGTCATTTTTTGCCATGTTAAGCGCTGAAGAAGCAGGCGTAAGCAGTGCAAATGTTGATGCCATGCTTAAATCTGATAATCCAGATGTTAAACGCCTCTTAGGTGTTGAGGGACAAATGGGTGAAAATCTAGGTCTCAAAAAAGAGTTTGCCTACTCTATTATCAAGCATGTTGGGAATTATGGCGAATCGTTTGAAAAAAATGTTGGTAATGGCTCCCCTCTTAAAATTTCACGTGGCTACAATGCACTTTGGACACAAGGTGGCCTACAATACGCTCCTCCTTTTAGATAATAACTTACAAAAATACAAAAACGTATGTATAGGGTAGAAAATTCTACCCTGTATGATTAACAGATTAAAGGATAGCTATGTTTGTATTTTTAAGAAATCAAAAGATTCGCGGCCTTCTTTTTCAGGCCTTAACCGTTATAGGATTGGTTGCATTTTTATGGTACATTGGAAGTAATACCCTTTCCAATATTGAACAAAGAGGCATTCAAACAGGGTTTGGCTTTTTAGAAGGTACCGCTGGTTTTGGGATAGATCAATCCCCTATTGCTTATACAGAAGAGAATACGCATGGGCGTGTTTTTGTTGTAGGTCTTTTAAATACGATTATTATTGCCTGTGTGGGGATTGTATTTGCAACACTCTTAGGTCTTATGATTGGTATTTTACAGCTCTCTAATAACTGGCTGATTGCAAAACTTGCCAAAGCCTATATTAATTTTTTTAGAAATATTCCCCTTTTGCTTCAAATTCTCTTTTGGTACAATGTTGTCTTGCGCTCTATGCCAAGTCCCAAAGAGAGTTATACATTTTTCAATATGTTTTTTATTAATAACCGAGGTCTTTATTTTCCACTTCCTGAATATAACACAACGTTTTTTAGCATACTTTTTAGTTTTATTCTCGTTATCATAGGTTCTATAGCTCTTAATATTTGGGCGAATCGTCGAAAAGCATTGAGTGGAAAAGATTTTATGGTATGGCCTATTTTCGTAATGCTGTTATTGGTTGTGCCCATGCTTGCTTATTTTATCAGTGGGGCTACCCTCAATTTTAGTTTTCCAGAGCTACGAGGGTTTAATTTTAAAGGTGGCAAAACACTTTCTCCTGAATTTTTAGCACTGGCCTTTGCCCTTTCTATTTACACGGCTACCTTTATTGCCGAAGCGGTACGTTCAGGCATTCAAGCGGTGAATTATGGACAAAAAGAAGCAGCTATCTCACTGGGGTTTAGTGGTTATCAATCTTTAAAACTTGTTATTTTACCTCAAGCCATTCGTATTGCAATTCCACCTATTATTAATCAATACCTCAATTTACTGAAAAACTCTTCTCTTGCAACGGCAGTAGGTTATCCTGAAATCGTGACTGTTTTTGCAGGAACCTCACTCAATCAAGTGGGGCAAGCAATTGAAATTATTACGATGACCATGCTGGTTTATCTCATCATCAGCCTTTTGGTATCGGCATTTCTCAATTGGTTTAACCATAAAATGCAAATTAAGGAGCGCTAAAATGGCAATCTATGAAAAAATTAATCCACGTAAAGCGCGCAGCAATACCAAAGGTTTATCCCATTGGCTAAGCGCAAATCTTTTTTCAACACCCCTCAATGTTGCCCTAAGTATGTTGGGTGTAATGATTTTATTTTGGATTATTCCTCCCTTTATTAAGTGGGCATACATTGATGCTAATTTTGTTGGAACCACACGAGAAGATTGTACAAGCGGTGGGGCATGTTGGGTTTTTATTCATATGAAAATCGATATGTTTATGTATGGTTTTTATCCCTCTGCAGAGCGTTGGAGAGTGAATACAGTGTATGGGCTCTTTTTTGTACTTATCGCACTCTTTAAGTACCTATCCAGTCCTAAAGCAAAACTTCTCTTAGCCAATCTCTATTTTATTTCTGGGTTTATTTTAGTGTATGGAGGCTTTTTTGGGTTAGAGAGTGTACCCACGGATAAATGGGGTGGATTGATGTTGACTATCATGGTAGCAGCGGTAGGGATTTTAGCAGCCTTTCCTTTAGGGATTATTTTAGCCCTTGGACGTGCTTCACACCTACCGATTATTAAGAGCATGAGTGTGACCTACATTGAGTTTATTCGTGGTGTTCCCTTGATTACTATTTTATTTATGTCTTCTATCATTTTGCCACTCTTTTTCCCTGAGGGGGTGAGTTTTGACAAGTTATTGCGTGCACTCATTGGTATTGCCATGTTTGAAGCAGCCTATATCGCAGAGAATATTCGAGGTGGCTTACAATCTATTCCTAAGGGACAATTTGAAGCAGCAGATGCCATTGGGCTTTCATACTGGCAAAAAATGGGACTGGTAATCTTACCTCAAGCGTTAAAAGTAGCTATTCCTAACCTTTTGAGTGTTGCTGTTGCTCTGTTTCAAGATACAACACTTGTTTTAATTATTGGCCTTTTTGACCTCCTTGCCATGGTGCGATTAAGTGCGGCTGATTCTTACTGGTTAGGATATGAAACAGAAGGGTATGTTTTTGTTACCTTTATTTTCTGGTTCTTTTGCTACTCAATGTCAAGCTTTAGTCAAAGGCTTGAAAAACGATTTAATACCAATTTACGATAGGAAAAATCATGAAAGATAGAAAAGAAATTATTGAAATAAAAAATTTAAACAAGTGGTATGGGGATTTTCACGTCTTAAAAGATGTCAATCTTAAAATTAATAAAGGTGAAATTATTGTGGTATGTGGACCATCAGGTTCAGGAAAATCAACTCTCATTCGTTGTATCAATTACCTTGAGCAGTTTCAAGAGGGTGAAATTATTGTCGATGGTATCGAACTTGTCAATGATGTCAAAAAAATTAAAGCCATTCGTGAAGAAGTGGCAATGGTGTTTCAACACTTCAATCTTTTCCCGCATTTAACCATTTTAGATAATCTTACCTTAGCGCCTATTTGGGTTAAAAAAATGCCTCGTAAAGAGGCTGAGGCGATTGCTATGAAGTATTTAGAGCGTGTGGGCATTGCCAACCAAGCGCATAAATACCCAAATCAACTCTCAGGTGGACAACAACAACGTGTTGCCATTGCCAGAAGTCTTTGTAAAAATCCTAAAATTATGCTCTTTGATGAGCCAACCTCTGCACTGGATCCTGAAATGGTTGCCGAAGTTTTGGATGTTATGATAGAATTAGCCCGTGAAGACAAAACAATGGTGTGTGTGACACATGAAATGGGTTTTGCAAAGAAGGTGGCCGATCGCATTATTTTTATGGATGCGGGGCAAATTGTGGAAGAGAACACACCTGAAAACTTTTTCAAAAATCCAGAATCAGACCGCCTAAAACTCTTTTTGGAGCAAATTTTGTCGCACTAATTCTTTACATGTAAGGATGTGAAATGGAGCAATTAATTCCTGTTTTAATGATTGTTGCGATGGTTGCCTTTGTGCTCGCAAAGCAAATAGGAAAAATTACTACCAAACTGGATACCTTTTCCAAGACAGAGTCGTATGAGCATTACGCCAAATTTTCAAGCATTATTCAAGAAGAGGTGCGTGAAATAAAACAAAATATTGATACCTCCAAAAGTATTGATAAAGCTGTTTATGTGCTTTTAGAAGGAAAAGATGAACGTGACGCTCTTGAAATCCTCTCTGATTTCATTCGTAAATTGGTCTTTTTTGAGACGCTTATGGCAAAACAAAAAAGTGCACGTGAAATTGAAGCAGAACTTTTTGATGTTTTAAATGGATTAGAGCACTTTTTAAAAGAGTTTTGTGTTGATGGCGAAGCATTAAGTGATGCCCTTAGAGAGCGTTTATTAGAAGCGTATGAGCGCTTAGATGAGGAAGAAGAAGCGTGAGGATTTCCTCACACTTCTTCTTTAAAAAGATACCCTGCTTCGTTTAAAAGTCTTCGAATCTCATTTTGATGTTCTGCCCCTTTGGTTTCTAACATGATGGTAATTTGTGCATCACCATAAGAGAGCTTGGTTGAAAAACGATCATAATCTATTTGAATAATATTGGCATTGGCATTTTTGAATAGGTCAGTGAGGCGCATCAGTGAGCCTGGCTTGTCGATAAGTGTAATAACCAACTTCATCTTACGGTGAGACTTAATCAAACCCTTCTCAATAATAATTGAGAGCATCTGCACATCAATGTTTCCGCCGCTTAAAACCGCACCAATTTTAGCATCTTTTTCAAATGGGAATTTTTGATGCATAATGGCCGCCACACTTGCAGCCCCACCACCTTCAACGACTAGTTTTTGACGCTCAAGTAAAAATAAAATAGCCGCTGCTATCTCCTCTTCATCCACGGTGACTACTTCATCGACACACTCTAGTATATGCTCTAAATTAGACGCACTCACATCACGCACGGCGATACCATCAGCGATGGTGCGTACACTCTTAGAGTTAATGGCTTTTTTAGCATGAAAGGATGTACACATAGCAGGTGCGCCTGCGGCATTCACACCAATAATTTTAATCTTCGGGTCAATCTGTTTAATCGCAGATGCCATACCGCTAATAAGCCCTCCTCCGCCAATAGGAATGACCACTATATCTAAATCATTAATTTCATCAATCATCTCTAAAGCGATGGTTCCCTGCCCTGCTATGACTTTTTCATCTTCAAACGGGTGAATAAACGTAAGCCCATGCTCTTTAGCATAGGTCAATGCGTACGCATAGGCTTCATCATAGTTATCGCCATGTAAAATAACTTCTGCACCTAAGGCTTTAGTGCCTGAAACTTTCAAAAGTGGCGTTGCCTCAGGCATAACAATGGTTGCCGAAATACCAAAACTACGAGCACTATACCCCACACCTTGCGCATGATTTCCAGCACTGGCTGCAATGACACCTTTTTGGCGTTCTGCTTCACTCAAAGAGGCGATTTTATTGTACGCTCCTCGAAGTTTATACGCCCCTGTAATTTGCAAATTCTCTTTTTTAAGATAGACCTGCGCTCCAACCTCTTCACTTAAAAGCGGAGCTAGTGCGCAAGGCGTATTGGTGATAATATGACTGATTTGTCGTTTTGCTTGTATTATTTCACTAAGAGGGATCACTTCATTAACCTTTCATATTCTACTTTTGTACATCGATTTTGGATGGCTATTAGCCCATGTGCTTTTGCTTTTTCACATGCGTCATTGTTCACAATGCCAAGCTGTAACCAAAACACTTTCACACCACCTTTTTGCAAGACTTCTTCAAGTAAACCATTCGCAATTTCAGGCTTACGAAACATATCTACCATATCCACTTGTTCTGGAATGTCTAAAAGACTTCGGTACACTTTTTCCCCTAAAATCGTCTCTTCTTTAGGATAAACGGGGTAAATTTTAAACCCTTTTTCTTGCAAATAGCGTGCTACTTTATGGCTATCTTTGGTTGGATCAGGAGAGAGTCCAATAATGGCAATGCTTTTGCACATCGAAAAAATATCTTGAATACCTGCATCATCAGGCATTTTAATGTTTGAAATTTCACATTCCATTTTGGCTCCTTAAAATAAATTAAGCCAAAAGTGTAGCACTTCGTAGCTTTTATTGGGATTATCTTTTTTACATGTAAGCCTTAAAGCCGTTTTAAAATCACCCCAGATTCCAAATGCTCCGTATTTGGGAACTGGTCAAACAGGGCAAAATGCTCAATGGAGTAGTTTTGAGAGAGTACCTCTAAATCACGTTTGAGGGTTTGGAGGTTACAGGAGATGTAAATAATTGTCTCAAAACGTGAGATAAACGCTAAACTCTTCTCATCCATGCCTGAACGAGGTGGGTCAACAAAGACATGTGAAAACGCATACGCATCTAAATCAATACCCGCCAAACGGTTGAAGACACGCTCTTTGTTCAGAGCAGAAGTAAGCTCCTCCGCACTTAAGCGTAAAAAGGTGATGTTAGAGACATCGTTGAGTTCACAGTTTTTCAGTGCCGAGGCAATAGAGGTTTTTGAAATTTCAGTAGCGAGCACTTTTTTAAATTTTCCAGCCATGGGAAGCGTAAAATTACCATAGCCACAGTAGAGTTCCAACAAATCCTCACACGATTCAAGATGGCTTAACACCCAGCCAATCATCTTCTGATTCATCGCACGGTTGGGTTGGGAAAATCCACCCTCAATGATATGGTAGCGATAGGCTTTACCCTCCAGTGAAAAACGCTCTTCGACAAAATCTTGACTAAATACCTTTTTCATGCCACGACTGCGCCCAATTACAAAAATACCAAACGCTTTCTCAAGCTTTTTAGCCTCTTCTTCCCATGCCTCATCTAAAGGTTTGTGGTAGATAAGTGTCACTAAAAGATGCTCTGAAGAGCTTAAAAACTCAATGGCAAAAATGCGTTCACGAAGCACGCGGACATCCTCAATCGCTTTGAGTAATTTTGGCATGAGTGTGTCAATGCGCTCTTCTACCTTTGGACAGGCATCAATGCATACCGCTCCTTTTTTATCCATCGCACCCATGGCGTAGGAAATCTTCTCACCCTCTTTCCAAATGCGAAACTCAGCCCGTCCACGGTAGTGTTCTGAAGCTGACTCAAAAAAATCAAACTTCTTTACATGTAAAGATTCAAAGAGGGTTTGCATCGCCTCTTTTTTATGGGTAACTTGCGCTTCATAATCTAACGCATAGAGCGTACAGCTCCCACATTTTCCAAAATATGAACACTCCATGAATCTCCAGTTTATGTATTTTTATATGTAAAATTATATGTATTAAAGAACAGCGTTTGAAAGCAAACCAATCAGTCCACCAAAAACACCACCCCAAACGACCAACCAACCAAGGTGTTCTCTCATAAACTCTTGAACAATCTCTTTGACCATTTTAGGGCTTAACTCATTCAGTCTTACATCGATCATTTGCTCAACCGTTTGAAGCATATCGTGACTGAGTGATGAATTTTGTATATTTTGTGCTATTTTTTGCTGAAATTCATTACTTTTTGCAATTTCAACAATGGAATTTTTCAGTTTAGCACTAAAAGGTTCACGAAGTCCCTCTAGGGCACTTGCTCCACCAAACATGCCTAGCATTCCTCCAAAAGAGGACTCCATAACGGTTTTGGTCAATGCATCAAAGGCAGGGCTCACGTCCATTTCTGCAATAATCGGCGCTAAATCAAGGTGTTTTTCTTCTTTGGTAAAAAAAGCATCCAGCTGTTCTTTGGTAAAAAACTGTGTCATCATGAGGTTTTTAATAGAGGTTTTAAACGCCTCAAAACGAAGCTCAATGACACCACTTCCATAGAAAAAAGGGACTTTTTCAAAGAGCATATGAATGGCAATTTGATTGGTAATAGCACCTGAGAGCGCAAAAAGCCCTGCGAGTAAAGACCATTTGGCATAAGGTTCTGGCAGGGCAAATGAAAGCAGTATAACAACCATACTTGCAAGATTGGTGAGCCAGCTTTTATCGAGTATCATTTATTCTCCTTTTAAAAAATCGTGCCATTATACTGTGGCATGTTTTAACTGACGTTTATTGAGCTTAGCAACACCCTCTTTTTGCTCCTCTTTGGGTACGTAGTTTTCCCTTAAGAATGAGGGCATTTTACGTCCACGAACCGTCATAATATCTTCAATCAATATTGCTTTGATTTCTTCCTCTTCATGGTCTAAAACCTCACAGAGGTAGCGAAAAATCAGCTGAGCCAAACGGTCAAGTGAAATCTGCCATGTGGACTCCGTTTGGCTATAAAGCCATTCGCTAAAAGCGTAAAAGCCCTCATAGACCTTGCCCTCTTTCCATAAAAGCGCTGCACTTCTTTTAAAATTTCCACTGTTGTAGACCATATCCCAAAAACGGGCAAAGCGCTTCATTTTTTGCATCTGTGCAAAGGGAATTAAGTCATTTTGTAAAATATCGTAAGGCGGTTTATCGCAGTATTCCATACCATAGATTTCATCGTGACGTGAAAGGGTGGTGCCTGAGAGCTTTTTTAAAATGCCAATTTGAATTTCACACTGAGTAAGTGCATAGAGCATGTCCAAATTACGCCCAAACCCCGCTAAACTCTCCCCTGGCAAGCCAATAATTAAGTCTACATGTAAATGCGCATGGGTCTGTTGCTGTAAAAAGGCAAGATTGTCTTCAATTTTTGGAAGGTTTAAACGCCTATGAATATTTTTAGAAATGAGAGGGTCCAGCGTTTGAATGCCCACTTCTAATTGCAGTGCCGCAGGTGGAAACTGGGCTATTTTTTCACGAAGTTTTTGGGGAAAATGATCAGGAATTACCTCAAAATGGACAAAATACTCCTCTGTTTTCTCCAGAAAAAAGTCTAAAAGTTTGGTGGCGTTTTCGATGCTTAAATTAAAGGTTCTATCGATAAATTTAAAATTGCGAACCCCTCGTTGCCAGAGTTTATCAAGCTCCCCTATAAAACGTCCTATCTCAATGTCCCGTACTTTTTTATCGGCGGAAGAGAGGCAAAATTCACAGGTAAAAGGACACCCACGACTCGCCTCCACATAACAGTAGCGGTTTTTAATGTCATGCTCGGTGTAATACGCATACGGAAGTTTGATGGCGCTCATATCGACCATTGGTGCTTTTATCACCTTTTCGCTGGGGGCATTCTCACTTAAAATAGCTTTGCACAGCGTATAAAAAGCAACATCGCCCTCCCCTTGAATGATATAATCAGCCAAAGAAAAATCAACCCGATGGGGAAAATGACTTGCCTCAGGACCCCCTAAAATAATAGTAATTTTGGGTGCTACTTTTTTGAGGATAGAGAGAAGTTCTTGCACTTCTAACGCATTCCAAATGTAAGCACCTATGCCAACAATTTTTGGCTGATAGCTTAAAATCTCCTCTGCCGCATCTGCGACACTGCCATTGATGACAAATTCTAAAATATGCGCTCTTTCTTGAAGCTCCTCTAGGTTTGCAAATAAATAGCGCTGAGCAATCGAGGTGTGCGTGTAGCGTGCGTTAAAGGTAGTTAATAAAATCTCTTTCATGGTTTCTCGTATTTTTTATTTTATTATAATAAAACTTTTTGGTTATCTTTGTTAAAATCCTTCCGCTTAAATGGAATCGGGGCGTAGCGCAGCCTGGCTAGCGCGCTACCTTGGGGTGGTAGAGGTCGCGTGTTCGAATCACGTCGCTCCGACCATTTTAGTTTTTACTACACCATTCTTACAAAACGTTTTTTTCCTAGTTTTAAAACATCATTGCTTTTTATCTTATGGTCAAGCTCTTTTTCATCGAGTTTTACTCCATTGATAGAAACACCTCCTTGTGCCAGTAATCGTATAAAGTCACTTTTGCTATGGAGCAGTTTAATAGCGATTAATTCAGGAATAATCTCTGCAAGACTTTTTTGTTCATTGTTCAAGATGAGTGTAGGAATATTCTCAGGAATTGCTTTTCGGGAAAAGGCTGTATCATAATACATTTGTGCCTCATCTAAGCTTTGTTTTGAGTGATATAATGAGACAATAATCTGAGCAAGTTTATACTTAATATCTCTTGGATTTACCCCTTGTTCGAGCGCATCTTTGATTTCATCAATGGTTGCAGGATGTTCATCTGTTGCAAGTTCAAAGTATTTTAAGATAAGCTTGTCAGGAACTTCCATAATTTTTTTGAACATTACCTCTGGTGCTTCATTCACACCAATGTAGTTACCCAAACTTTTACTCATTTTTTCAATTCCATCAAGTCCTTCTAAGAGGGGCATAAACAATGCAATTTGCGCTTCAAGTCCAAGAGCTTTTTGAAGGCTTCGTCCCATTAAAATATTGAATGTTTGATCTGTACCACCTAACTCAATATCGGCTTTAAGTTCGACAGAATCGAAAGCTTGCATTAAGGGATAAAAAAATTCATGCAAACCGATGGGGACTTGGTTTTGGTAACGTTTTTGGAAATCATCACGTTCCAATATTCGAGCAATGGTTGTTGTACTTGCAAGTTTAATAATCTCTTCAAACGTGAGTTTAGTAAGCCACTGACTGTTAAAACAGACTTTCGTTTTGGACGTGTCAAGTATTTTAAAAATTTGCTCACAGTAAGTTTGTGCATTCATTCTCACTTGTTCTTCACTGAGGGCAACTCTTCCTTTTGACTTTCCCGTAGGGTCACCTATTTTGCCTGTAAAGTCACCAATGATAATGACTACATGATGTCCTAAATCTTGCATTTGCTTGATTTTTCTAAGGACAACAGCATGCCCTAAATGGATATCTGGAGCGGAGGGGTCAAGCCCTAGTTTAATCGTGAGAGGTTGCTTTGTATCGTAAGATTTTTGAAGTTTAAGCAATAGCTCTTCTTCGCCAATAAGCGTATTGACACCTTTTTTGATAATACGCAGCTGTTCATGTGGTAATAATGTCATAATTTAACATCTCCTCGAAATATTTTGTTCAATATTTGCAAGGTCTATAAGAAATCAACAATCAACTGTGCTTACAGAATAAACACCACAGTGTCCTTCTCATTCTTATACTCCGAAATGCCAATGCAAATCTTCGTTATGCACAATATTAAATTACGGGGTGGATTATAGCTTGTGAATTATGAGAAGTCAATTTTTTGTTTTACATGTAAAACACTCTAACCTTCTTTCATTCTCATTTGTGCTACTATAAAGGTAACTTTTTCTACTGGAGGATGAGATGCGTTATATTCGTTTCTTCAATGAACTTCAACTGAGTGACATTCCCCTCGTGGGCGGTAAAAACGCCAGTCTAGGTGAGATGTATCAAAAATTAACCCCCAAAGGTATTTTAGTTCCCAACGGTTTTGCAACAACCAGTGAGGCGTATTATCTTTTGCTTGAAGAAAATGGCATCAAGGCGATGATTGAAAAGCACCTGCGTCATGTGGATGTTTCCAACACAGATGTTTTACAAGCAAGCGGTAAAGCCATTCGAGATTGTATTTTAGAAGCAACCCTACCCTTAAGCCTAACACAAGAGCTCTTAAGTGCGTATGCCATGCTTTCACGTGAATATGGGGTTGAACATGTGGATGTAGCGGTGCGCTCTTCTGGCACGGCTGAGGATTTACCCGATGCTAGTTTTGCAGGGCAACAAGAGACCTTTTTAAATATAGACTCGCCTGAGAAATTGCTTCAAAGTGTCAAGCAGTGTTACGCCTCTTTGTTTACAGACCGTGCCATTAGTTACCGTTCTAGCCGTGGGTTTGACCATTTTAAAGTGGCACTCTCTGTGGGGGTTCAAAAGATGGTGCGAAGCGATAAAGCTAGCAGTGGCGTCATGTTTAGTATAGACACGGAGAGTGGTTCGCACGACCTTGTTTTAATTAATGCAACATGGGGACTGGGTGAAAATGTGGTGAGTGGACGGGTAAATGCGGATGAATTTTTTGTTTTCAAACCAACGCTTGCAAAAGGTTTTCCTACCATTTTGAAACACTCTTTAGGGAGTAAAAAAGAGAGAATGCTTTATCATCATCTACATCAAACGATTAATGTCCCCACAAGTAATGAAGAACAAAATAATTTTTCCATCAATGATGATGAAGTGTTAGCACTTGCCCATCAAGCACTCTTAATTGAAGCCTATTATGAGCGTCCCATGGATATTGAGTGGGCAAAAGATGGTAACGATGGCAAACTCTACATTGTGCAAGCTCGTCCTGAAACCGTACAAAGCAAGCGAGATATTCAAAGTATTGAGAAGTATACACTCAGTAGCAAAAACGCAACGATTTTAGCAACGGGGCGTGCTGTGGGCGATAAAATAGGCAGTGGAGCGGTGAAAATTATTCACGATACGTCTGAGTTTGCGTCCTTTAATGCAGGCGATATTTTGGTAGCCGATACGACGAATCCTGATTGGGAGCCCATTATGAAAAAGGCTTCTGCTGTGGTGACCAATCGAGGAAGTAGAACATGCCATGCTGCCATTGTCGCACGAGAAATTGGTGTACCCGCTGTGGTGGGATGTGGGAATGGCACGGACGTTTTAGCGAATGTTCCAGAAGTGACGGTGAGTTGTGCTGAGGGTGAAGAGGGGTACATTTACAAGGGAAAACTTCCTTTTACATGTAAGACCATTGACATGAACTTACACCCCACCAAAACGAAATTAATGATGAATGTAGGCAATCCAGCCGAAGCATTCAACTTAGCCAAAATGCCTAATGATGGTGTGGGGTTGGCACGCATGGAGTTTATTATGACGCACTCCATTAATGCGCATCCTATGGCATTGGTGGATTTGTATCAGGGAAAAGGGATTGAGGAAGAGGAAAACATTCGCTCTTTTATGAAGCCTTATGTGGATGCTAAGGCTTTTTTTATTGATAAGCTTTGTGAGGGGATTGGACTGATTGCTGCGGCATTTTACCCTCGAGCTGTCATTATTCGAACGAGCGATTTTAAAAGCAATGAGTATGCCAATATGCCAGGGGGCAAGGTGTATGAGGTGGATGAAGAGAACCCCATGATTGGTTTTCGTGGGGCGAGTCGTTATTATGATGAGAGCTATAAAGAAGCGTTTGCATGGGAGTGTGAAGCCCTTAAAAAGGTACGTGATGAGATGGGATTGGACAATGTCATTATTATGCTTCCTTTTGTAAGAACGCCTGAAGAGGGGAAAAAAGTTATTGAGATTATGAATGCGCAAGGCTTAGTGCAAGGGCAAAATAGTCTTAAAATTTATGCCATGTGCGAAATACCTGCCAATGTTATCATTGCCGATGCGTTTTTAGATATTTTTGATGGGTATTCGATTGGTTCCAACGACCTTACCCAACTGGTGTTAGGAGTCGACAGGGACAGCGGAAAAATCGCTCATGTCTTTAACGAGCGAAATCCAGCAGTCAAAGCAATGCTCAAAATGGCCATAGAGGCGTGTAAAAGACGAGGCAAATACATAGGTATTTGTGGGCAAGCACCCTCCGATTATCCTGAGATTACAGAATTTTTGGTCAGAGAAGGCATTGAGTCTATTTCACTCAATCCCGATTCTCTCTACAAAATGCACCACGTGGTGGAAGAAATCGAAGCAAAAGTGCTTTAAAATTGTTTTACATGTAAAGACTCTTCATGCTGGGGGAGTCTTTTTTCTATCTCTTCACTGGTGGCTTCACGTACCCCAATCACCGTACCATCAAAGACGATATTCATCCCAGCCAAAGAGTGATTGGCATCTAAAACCACTTTATCCTCATCAATGTGTGTAATGATATAACTCATCATCAGCTCATCCTCTTCCCCTTCAGCAAAAACCATCTCCATCTCATCACCCACGGCAATGGCTTCATCAAAAAGGGCTCTATCTTCAACCAAAACCAAGGCTTCTTGACGTTCACCAAAGGCATCTTTGGCGCTTAATTCTAAATGAATACTCTCCCCCACACCTTTACCCTCAAGGGCTTTTTCAATGCTTTCAAAAACATCACCGTATCCACCATGCAGGTAGATCAAAGGGTTCGCCCCACTGTCTATGAGCGTATTGTGGGTATCAAAAAGGGTATAGTCTAGGGTTACAAGGCAATTTTTAGTAATAGTCAAAAGAATCCTTACATGTAAAAGTAAAGAGCCACACGTGAAAGTGACTCTTTGGTGTATTAGTTAGAAAGTTCGTAGTTCTCAATGAGATTAAAATTGAGGTATTTGTACACTTTATCGGTTTTTCCCGCTAATTTTTTAGGCACTAAACTCATATACTCTTCCACACTAGGAAGTCGGCCTAAAAGTGCGCAAAGGGCTGCTAATTCAGCACTTCCTAAATAGACTTTGGAGTTAGGTCCCATGCGGTTATCAAAGTTTCGAGTTGAGGTTGAAAAGACCACCGCACCCTCACGGACATTGGCTTGATTGCCCATACAGAGTGAACAACCAGGAATTTCAATGCGAGCTCCTGCATTGCCAAAAATTGCATAATACCCCTCTTCAATGAGCTGGTTTTTATCCATTTTAGTAGGTGGCGCTATCCACAGTGTCGTAGGAACTTTCCCCTCCCCTTGCAACACTTCTCCTAACGCTCTATAATGCCCAATATTGGTCATACAACTTCCCACAAACACTTCATCAATGGCGTGTGGGCGTTCAGGATTGGCGAGTACTTCACTCAGCGTTGCCACATCATCAGGGTCATTTGGGCATGCAAGAATTGGCTCTTTAATTTCATTCAAATTAATCTCAATAATTTCTGCATACTCAGCATTCGCATCGGCTTTTAAAAGTTTTGGCTCTTTAAGCCATGCTTTCATTTTATCGGCACGTCGTTGAAGCGTTATGGCATCCTCGTATCCTGCTTGAATCATTGACTCTAAAAGCACAATATTTGATTTTAAGTATTCAATCACGCTCTCTTCATCTAAAGCAACACTACACGCCGCTGCACTACGCTCTGCACTTGCATCGCTGAGCTCAAACGCTTGTTCGACTTTGAGTTTTGGAAGTCCCTCAATTTCTAAGATGCGCCCTGCAAAAATGTTCTTTTTGTTTTTCTTTGGAACGCTAAGCAAGCCTTTTTTAATGGCGTAGTAAGGAATGGCATTGACCAAATCACGTAGCGTAATGCCCGCTTGCATTTCACCCTTAAAACGAACCAGTACCGATTCAGGCATATTTAAAGGCATACTGCCTGTTACAGCTGCAAACGCCACCAATCCAGAGCCAGCAGGAAAAGAGATACCAATAGGAAAACGGGTATGGCTATCACCGCCTGTTCCTACCGTATCGGGTAAAACCATACGGTTAAGCCATGAGTGAATGACACCGTCCCCTGCACGCAAACTCACACCACTACGTGAGGTGATAAAGGAAGGAAGGGTATGGTGAAGCTTCACATCACTAGGCTTTGGATACGCAGCGGTATGACAAAAACTTTGCATCACCAAATCAGCGCTAAATCCCAAAGCGGCAAGCTCTTTAATTTCATCTCGGGTCATCGGTCCTGTGGTATCTTGTGAACCAACGGTGAGGGTTTGAGGCTCAACGTACATCCCCGCACGAACACCCTCAACACCACACGCACGCCCCACCATTTTTTGCGCTAAAGTATACCCTACCCCTTGTTGCTCTTTAGGTTGTTCGGGTTTGGCAAAAATACTCTCAGGTTCCATGCCCAAAGAGGCTCTTGCTTTTGAAGTAAGTCCTCTTCCAATAATCAAAGGAATACGCCCACCCGCACGGTACTCATCGGCAAGGGTATTTGGCATCAGGGTAAAGGTAGCAACCACTTTGCCCTCTTTTTCAATTTTCCCCGCTAAAGGATAGACATCAATAATATCGCCTGTCTCCAAAGCCTCAACATTGACTTCAATCGGAAGTGCGCCACTGTCTTCTGCTGTATTGAAGAAAATAGGCGCAATGGTCGTTCCTAAAATCAATCCGCCTGTTTTTTTATTGGGAACAAAAGGAATTTCTCTTCCCATCCACCATTGAATGGAATTAATGCCTGATTTTCGGCTACTGCCTGTTCCTACAACATCACCGACATAAGCAACTTCATACCCTTTGGCTTTGAGCTCCTTTATTTTTTCAAGCGAACCTGGTAGGCGTTTAACCAACATGGCATTGGCATGCAAAGGAATGTCACTTCTGGTGAACGCTTCACTGGCAGGACTTAAATCATCGGTATTGGTCTCTCCAGAAACTTTTAAAACCGCTACAGTGATTTTTTCAGGCAACGGGGCTTTACATGTAAACCACTCTGCGTTCGCCCATGAAAGCATGACCTCTTTAGCATACGCATTGGTTTTGGCTAAAGCTTCAATGTCATTAAAAGAGCCATAGACTAAAACAATGTTTTTAAGCGCATTACAGGCGGCTTGTGCTACCAAAGCATCTGTGGAGCTCAGTGCATCCACGAGAGGTTGGACATTGTAGCCGCCTAGCATTGTGCCTAAAATTTCTATCGCTTCTAGGGGAGAAATAGCTTTACATGTAAGCTTTTTTTGAGCCACATCATTTAAAAAGGCTGCCTTAACGTACGCAGCGTCATCCACACCTGGTAAAACACGGTCGCAGAGTAACGCTTTTAAAAAAGCCTGATCGCCTTCTTCTTTTTTAAGAAGTTCAATGACTTCTGCTGTTTTTTTTGCGTCCAAAGGAAGAGGAGGAATCCCCAAAGCGGCTCGTTCAGTAACTTCAATGTTATACGTTTCAAAAAAATTCATTCAAACTCCTTCAGCTGATTCAAACAATAATTTCTCTTTGACCCTTAGAATTTTGAGCGGAGAGAATACCCATTGCTTCTAGTTGTTCAACAATTGTTGCGGCTCTATTGTACCCAATATTAAGTCTTCGTTGAATATAAGAAATGGAACTTTTTCGCTCATTTAAGACAATAGCTTTGGCATCTTCAAATAATTCATCCAATTCACCGCTATCTTTACTCCCAGCCCCAGAAGAAAAGCCCTCTTCACTCTCTTTTAAAAAACTCTCATCATACTGAACAGGACGTTGTTTTTTAAGGTATTCTACCACTTTATCAATCTCATCTTCTGAGGTATAAGGTGCGTGTAAACGAATAAGTCCAGAGGTACCTGGAGGGGTAAAAAGCATATCGCCATTACCCAAGAGTGAATCTGCTCCCATGGCATCCAAAATAACTTTTGAGTCAATTTTTTGCCCCACTTTGAAGCTAATGCGTGAGGGTAAATTGGCCTTAATAAGACCCGTGACAACATCGACTGAAGGACGTTGGGTCGCTACAATGATATGAATACCACTTGCCCTTGCCATTTGAGCTAAACGGGCGATGTAAAACTCCACATCTTTTCCACTGGTCATCATTAAGTCTGCTAACTCATCAATAATAATGACAATGTAAGGCAGCGGTTCAACCCCGATACTTTTAGCTTTTTCATTATAATTTTCAATGTTTTTCGTGCGTGACCTGCTCATAAGCTGATAGCGTCGCTCCATTTCACTCACCATATTTGCAAGGGCGACAATGGCTTGTTTTGGCTTGGTAATGACAGGGGTTAAAAGGTGCGGAATATCGTTGTAAATCGAAAATTCAAGCATTTTTGGGTCTATCATTAAAAATCGTAGCGTATCAGGAGAATTACGGTACAACAAGGAGAGTAGCATCGCATTAATTCCCACACTTTTACCACTTCCCGTTGTTCCAGCAACGAGTAAATGCGGTAATTTTTTCAAATCGGTCACAAAGGCATTACCCACAATGTCTTTACCCAGTGCAATGGTTAAAGGCGAGGAAGATTTTTTAAAAATATCGCTCTCTAAAATCTCTTTGAGATAAATGGTTTCAATTTTATGATTAGGCACTTCAATGCCCACAACATCTTTACCAGGAACAGGCGCTTGGATGCGAATGGTTTTCGCCTTAAGCGCCATAGCAAGGTCATCTTGCAGGGTTAAAATGCGTGAGACTTTGACATGAGGGGCAGGTTTAAACTCAAACGTGGTTACCACAGGACCTGAGTAGGTGCGTACCACGTCCCCTTCGATTTTAAAACGCCTGAGCTTCTCAAGCAAATCTTGAATTTTTTGGTCTATTTCATTTTCATTGACATGAACTGTTTTTGTAGGTGGATTGGCTAAAAATGTTAACGGAGGGAGTTTAAAATCTTTCGGTTTATCGCACTCGCCTTGGTCAATTTCTAAAAGAAGTTTTGTATTTTCCTCTACTTCACTTAAAATCTCAACTTTAGAAGCACTTTTAAGGCGAACAAGGCTTTTTTTAGGCTCTTCTTCTTTAACACTATTTTCTTCAACCAAAGGTTTTTTTTCTTTTTCCAAAAGTGAAACTTCTTGTACTAAAACGTCCTTATTGGCTTCTAATGTTATGGGTTTAGGAGAGGTTACTTCTTCGTGATAACGTTCATACACACACTCGTCTTCTTGTATAGGAAAACTTTTTGAAACACTTTTTTTTGAAAAGAGTGATTTGAAGAATGTTAAAAAGTCGTTAATGCTTGATTCGACCAATAAACTCATTGAAAGTAAAAAAATAGCAATAATAAAAAACCACACTCCTAAAATACCTATGAGGCTTTTCAAATGCGTTACAATCGAATGTCCAAAGGCTCCTTGCAAGGCACTATGTACAACAAGAGATTGCGCCATAATAAAAGCAAAAGAAAAAATGATAAATGCAAGCACTACACTAATGCGTCGCTCATCAATACGACTCTCTTTGTACAAGGCAAAAGAAGGAATCACTAAAACAAAGGGATATATAAAGGCTAAATACCCAAATGTATCTCGATTAAATGTTCCAATATATGCACCAAACCTGCCTACCACTGAAGCATCAGGAAGGATCGTTGCCACTCCAAAAAAAAGAAAAACAGCAATAAATAAAATAAATAAGGTCTCTTTGAGAATAACAAATCCTTTACATGTAGAAATAATACGGTATGGGTATTATAACAAATTATTACATGTAATCTAAAAGAGACATTGAATTGACTTTTGAAATCGCCGATAGCATGGCTTGATAAGAGTTACTAACTTGGGTTAATTCCAAATAGGCTTCGGCTAAATCAATGCCTACCAATTCTGTTTGAACCGTTTTTACATTCACCTTAAGTGTCTCTGCTCGTGTTGTTGACTCTGTTAATGCGTTGCTTAGCGCACCAATTTGTGTGTGTGCTTTTGTAACATGATCCGCAATATGATCCAATTGGGCTAATGCATTTTGTATACCAATATTGCGTGGGTCGGATGATGTTGAATCCATACGAAATGTCCCACTTCGTACCGCTGCAATCATCTCATCAAGCTGTGCAAAAATATCAACAGAGGGACTTGCGATTGTTACAGAATCATTGGCCATAAAGGAAAGAACCGAGCTTGTTGTGCCACTATAGTCTCCTGCATTGCTATCAGCCATACTCAATTCAATTTTAGACTCAGAAGCCGTACTATCTTTTATAACAATACGCCCCTGTTGATCAAGGTTTACTGCAACACTGTTTTGTGCCGTTTTTATTGCATATTGATACTCTTCTAAATCCGTACTCGTAGCAGTAGGCACTCCATTAGTGGGAATCGTTCCAGCGGTGAGCATACTAATAATATCCGTGAGTTGTTTATAACTTACATTATCAGCACTGGTTGGATTGCCATTGGCATCTAAAATAGAAAATGTCGTATCAATAACACCATCATTATCGGTATCCACATCAACACTGCTTCCTGCATTGCTTAAATTAATGCTAGCGGATGCACTCACACCGCTTTTTGTTTTATAATCAATAGTGAGCGTTTTTCCATCAAGTGTATCACTGCCTGCCACTTCACTGAGTTTGGTTGTACTGGTTGCATATTCATTCGTTGTTTTATTGACTTGCGAGACATTACTTAGCAGCGTATTACCATCTTTTTCAAACCCACGTTGTGTATAGTTAATTGCATCTGGAATACTAAATCCTCCTACAGGAGTGACGCCATTGCGTGCAGTCAGTGTTGCATTCAGTGTTCCTGTTGGATCATCTGCGATAATCTGTCCATTTTCTATACGCACAGAACCTGCACTTAAACTATATTCAGCCTCAATAGCACTCATTAAATTTTGTACCGTTGTTGTAGGGTTAATAGCAAAGTTAGTACTTCCAAAAAGAATATTATTAGCCTCTGGCATAATGTCACTTAAAAGAGTACTACCCTTGGCAACGCTTCCCTCTGTTGTTTGAAGTGTGTACCCGATACGGTAGACACCTTCGTTGTAGCTATCGGCTCTTGAACTAATAGTACTTGCTGAATTTGTTGTTGTATAGTTGCTGGTATTAAACGCAATAATATCAACATTTGAAGAGGCTAATAAATCATTAACATCTGTTTGATTTGCATTGCCTGATGTTCCAGCAGCGGCATCTCTATCAACTGCACCAAAAATATTCATTTCTATGACTTGCTGTCCCGTTTTTAAATCTTTTATTTCGATTTGACCGCTTTTATTCATACTTACATCAACAAGTTTATTGGTCGATGTATTGCCATATGCCTTTCCTATACTGTCTAATAAATCTTGAACTGAAGAGCTAGAGCTTATTTCTATTTTTGTGGCAAAAGTTTCACCTGCAGTATCTCTACCTGAGAGATAAAAAACTGCATTTGGGTCATTTGTTTTATCACTATCCGTATCGCCAATCATATCACGGATGGTATCAGTGGTTGTTAAATAGACTTCACTAGAGGTTGTATTGGTACCAGAACCTTCCATAACACTAGGATAGAGTTTCGTTTGGTTGTACATGGTCACGTTAGTAGAGACAACTTTACTGTAATCACTGTCTTTTCCTAAAAACAAAGACTGTCCAGTGACATTATACGTCAGTTCCACGCCTGAGCCAACAACAGCGCTTAAATTTTCGTTATTTCCATTATATGTACCATCTGAACTAATAGGTTTTGTAGATAAAGCAGAGCCAGAAAATAGAAATTGACCATTAATGGAAGTATTGGCTAAATTCATTAATTCTACTTTATAGGCTTCTAAATCATTTGCAATGGCTTCTAAACTGGTTTGAGAGTTTGATGCATTGGCCGCTTGCGTTAGTTTTGTTTTGAACTCATCAAGCTTACTGGTAAAACTTGTCAGTGTTGTATCTGTGTTTTGGGCGAAAACTTTTGCTTTTTTACTACTTCCAATGGATTGTTCTAATGTCGTAATTTCACTGTTAAGGCGCATAGCATCAATATACACACTTGTGTTTTGATAACTCTGCTGTATTTTTGAACCGGAATATATTTGTTGGTTGACATCGTACAATTTTGATGAAGATGTGCGGTAATTACGAATTGAATTATTAAAGGTTAGTGCATCAGTAACTCTCATGGTTGGCTCCATTTGATTTCTTTAAATTATAGACAAGCAATTTTAATTCCTTATGACAAATATCGACTTTAAGGGGAAATAATTTAACTTTTTTTAAAAATTATTGTCTTTTTTTAAAAAAAATTGTACAATCCTCGCACAAACACTTTATTTTAAGGAATTGGCAATGAAAAAAGCGGAATTTATCCAAGCGGTTTCAGAGAAAGCAGGTCTTTCAAAGAAGGACAGTCAAAAAGCTGTTGATGCAGCACTAGAAGCAATTAGTGATGCACTTGTTGCGGGCAAAGAAGTAAGTTTTATTGGTTTTGGTACATTTAGTACAGCAACAAGAGCAGCTAGAAAAGCTAGAGTACCTGGTACGGATAGAGTTGTTGATGTTGCAAAAACAACTGCTGTAAAATTTAAAGTTGGTAAAAAACTTAAAGACGTTGTTGCAAAAGCGTAATTTCGTCTCTTAAAAAGCTTAAAATCTCAGTTTTACTGAGTTTTAAGCTTTTTTTTTGTACACTTCCAACTCTTAAATTAATACGTGCCTGAGTGGTGAAATTGGTAGACGCGCTAGACTCAAAATCTAGTATAGAGATATGTGCCGGTTCGAGTCCGGCCTCAGGTACCATCTTTTTTTCTTTCCTTGTCTCATACAGTATCTAAACCCCCTAAAAATAGAGCTTTTAGCCTCTTACTTGTCTTATCCCGTCCACACTTGTTTATACAAATCTAAAGTTTTTTACGGTACTCTATACGGTACTGAACCCATTTATCCAATTCTAATGAAAGTGAGTACCGTTAAAAATGTCACGAAACACGATGCCACTGAGCGATACAGAGATTAAAAAATCTAGAATTAAAGACAAAACTTACAAGCTAAGTGATGGTCAAGGGCTTTATCTTGTTGTGAAAGATAATGGTACAAAATTCTTTAGATATGACTATACCTTTCAAAATAAACGTAAATCCATGTCATTTGGAATATATCCTGAAATTTCACTCAAAGAAGCACGTATAAAAAGAGATGAAACAAAAAAACTTCTTCTTGATAGTATTGATCCTATAGAGTATAAAAATAATAACATCCCTACTCTCTCTTCTACATTCAAAGCTATTGCAGAAAATTGGCTCAATAAAATGCACACTGAATGGAAACCTATCACTCATCAAAAATCTAAAGTAAGATTAGAACAGCATGCTTATCCTTTTATTGGGCACATGAATATCCAAGATATTACACGTCTTGATATTTTAAAAATAATTGATCATATGCAAAAGCAAGATATTTATGAGTTAACATCTCGTGTTCTTAATAATATTGAACGCATTTACAAATATGCTGTTACTTATGGTTTTGTAGAACATAATATTATTGCAGATATAGATAAGCGAAGTGCTTTAAAAAGAAAAGAAGTTGTACATGTACCAGCTCTGACAAAAGAAGATGAAATCAAAGAGCTTATAAAAGATATTTATAGTTATGGAGAGGCTTATAATGCTGATATATCAACTATATATGCTTTAAGACTTGCCCCTTTTGTTTTTCTACGCCCTTTTAACCTTAGAAATTTAGAATGGTCAGAAGTAAATTTTAAAGAATCGTATATTGAAATTGATGCAGAAAAAATGAAAATGAATCAATCTTTTATTCTTCCTCTTTCAAACCAAGCATTAGAAATTATCAATAAAATAAAGCCCTACTCTTTTGGGCAAAGTAAATTTGTATTTCCAAGCCCTACAAGTAATTTAAAACCAATAAGTGAAAATACGTTAAATCATGCCTTAATGAAGCTCGGTTATAAAAACACTATGACATCTCATGGCTTTAGGTCAATGTTTTCAACAACAGCAAATCGCTATAAAACAAAACATAGTTTTGATCCTGATGTCATTGAAGCTTGTTTAGCTCATGCAGAGAAAAACAAAGTTCGAGCAGCTTACGATAGAACTGATGTTATGAAATATTTTGATGAAAAGAAAAAACTTATTCAATGGTGGGCTGATTGGTTGAAAAATTAAAAATAATATATTTTACATATATTAATACATAATATTTTATTTAAAATAGCTATTTTTATACTTTGTTGGCGATATTCAAGTCACTTTCAATCAACATCTTCAAATAAGCCGACTTACTCATCTTAAGCTCTTTGAGCCTGCTTTCTAACTTCGTATACTCTTCGGCTTTAATATTGGTTGATACATTAACAAACTTCATTTGAGCAATTTTAAGGCTCTCTCGTCTCTTTTTATCTCGCTTAGAAATGACTTTAAGCTTCTCTTCTTTATCCTTGATAAGCGTTTTTACTTCATGTAATGTCTTTGAGAGAGAATGAATATTGGAAGAGATTTTATGCAAGTCTGATTCGTTATCATCGTACATTTTAACTCCTTATAATGCTTATTGATAATATTATATATAATACTAAATTAAAAGAGACTGTGTTATACTTTTTCATATAAAAAATAAAAATACATTGTGTTTATAGTTAGCAAAGGGGTTAAAATATGAGAGCTAAGTTTCTTTCATCAACAAACAAAGGTATGGATTGCAGTATGCCAAAAGATGTTTATGCGGACATTACTTTTGGAAAAATGATATGGTGGTATTTAAATGATGTGGAATGTTTTAGAACAAGCAAGATTGAACGCTTTACATGGGATAAATTCACTAAATGTTTAACAGTGTTTACGTTAAATAGCATATATGAATTTGAACTTGAAACTGATGAATTTGATGAAAAGCAAATACAGTGTGCAGAAAAGGAAGAAGTTGAATCGATTAGAATGCAACATGAGACTATACTATTTGAAAAAGCAATGGTGAGAGTTTTAACGGCGTTTGGTTTTTTTGATGTTCCTTATGTACTTGAAACACCGATGAGTTTTTATGATGCAAAAGTATTTCTTATAAATAAAACATACAATGCACATGGAGTGCAAGGAACGATCATGCACGTCTTATGTGGATTTGATAAATAAAGGAGCCTCACATGTACGAAAATGACAGCAGAACAGAAACGGACTACGAATACAATCACGCTCTTGATGAATATATGCAACAAAGCTATAAAATGCCGTATCAGCCTAAAAGCTTGAGTGAAAGTTTGGCAATACTCAAAGAGTATAAAGATACATTGCCTCACGATAAATATGCTTCTATTGAAAGTACCATACGAGGGCAAGCAATAGAGCATCTTTATTGTGATCGTTTTGATATTGAAATGTTGGTGAAATTAGCCAAAGGCGAAGTAACCCATGAAGAGGGTATGAAGTTAATCAAGGAACGCATTAAAGAGGATTTAAAAAGCCTTAGAGATCAGCAGGCTTAAAACTAAGGAGTCAAAAATGGGTAAACATGTATCAATATTAACGAATATAATCACGGCATTATCAATTTGGTGGGTTGGTGTGCTTGGTGGCGCAATGGTTATAATATTACCTTGCCAATTTATTTATTGGCTTGTAACTCATTTATATCAAAAAGCAAGAGGGGATGATTATTTATGGATATTAACAGTTCTTATCGCTTTTTTCCTTATAAGGAATAGAATAACCTTATGGAAAAATTGTGTGGAAAGCATTACTCGTAATTTCGATATTGCTTTTTTGCATTCCTTTTTTAAAATTTACTCCAAATTTAACACACATGATTGTAGTAAGTTATAAAAGTAATATTTTTGCAATTTTACTTATGGTGTTTTTATCTTGGGTAGCTTTCTATGTGTTTCGATATTCATTTTTTGCTTCAGTGTTTGTGGGACTTTACATTAGTAAGTTATGGTTTAAGCCAACCAAAGCAGAAAGAAGAAATTTTGATATTTTTTTTGAAGATTTTTCATCTAAATATACGCTTGATATGTTAAATATTTCACATATCAAAAAGCCTTGGACATTATGGAAACTATTTTTTTGGAGACCAAAAACTATTGAAGAATTGGCAAAGGATAAAATATTAGAAGAGTTAGTAGATACTTATAAAATGAATAAAATCAAAGAAGAAGCCCAAAAAGAAGAAGAGTTAAAAGAACAAGTGGCAAAAAAAGCTGAAGAGATCAAAGCAAAATTAAACATCAAAATCTAAATAAAGTGCATATGCAAAAGGAGTGATAAATGACACAAGCGCAAATGTCAAAGTTATTGTGTATCTATATACTAACACTCCAAGCGTGGAAGTATAAAAGAAGCGAATGAAGATGTTTGAACATAAACAAGTCTATATCATCGGTGATGTTCACGGATGTTACACTACCCTAATGCAACTGATCGAACAACTACCTAACAAAGAAAAATCACATCTTATTTTTGTAGGTGATTTAATTGATCGTGGCAAGGATTCTGCTCGTGTTGTTGAGTATGTTAAAAACGGTGGATACGATTGTATTAAAGGCAACCATGAAGCCGTAATGGTCGAAGCTTATGAAACAAAGAATATGTGTGATTGGTTAAGTTACGGTAACGGTGGAGACCAAACTAAGTTAAGTTACATCAACTTATCCAACGTTGATTTGCAAGAGCATTTAACATGGATGAAAAGCTTACCTGATTATTTAGAATATAACATCAAAGATGAAAACAATAAAACTCTTTTTGTGACACATGGATTTGGATTACCGTTTTATCAATCAAAAAATCCTATGTATTTGCGTAATAACCGTATCTCAAAATCAATTCTATACGGCGTGCAAAAACCTCTTTACCCTTATGAAAAAAATTATCTGCATTACCCTATATTTAACGTGTTTGGACATGAGCATTTTAACGAGCCTTGGATAACGAATCATTTCTGTGGTATTGTTACAGGATGTGTTTATGGTGGCGCATTAAGCGCATTGGAATATCCATCGAAAAGAGTCTTTACTCAAAAATACGTTGGTTAAAATTTGTTAATGAGGTTTAAGCTTTGCTTATTTACAATATTGGGAGGAAAGTGATTCTGCTATAGTAAAACACTGTTCTGCGAAAACATTGTTTTATCTAAATCACATCCCAATAGCGATAGATACACGCAGACTATTCTACACCGCACTTCAAAACAGTTCGAGTACAATTTACTTAGGTAAGTAACACTCGAACAAACTCTTCTTTAATACATACACATCAATTTTTCATTTATAAACACACAGGTGCACATTAAAAAATAGCTTGCAATTTGAAGTGTGGGTATATAAAAAAATAAAAAAGAATGCCAAAAACCCTACGAGTTTTAAGCAAAGATGCTATAATAACTAAAGTTATATTTCACGCTATAATATGACTACATCACTATATTAACTAAGTTAATTCGTTGGGTGTTGTCATATTGCGTGTAAGAGCAAAAGAGAAAAGAGCATAGACACACCCTTCGTGTGTATCTAAATGGAGTAATGCTATGAATACATCAATTAACTTTAATCCAGTTAATTCTCTTCAAGCGGGGGCAAAAGTAGCACATGTTTTTAGAAATCATAATTTAAATAAAAAACGTGTCAGTCAAGAAATTGAAAAAACAGATCATGAGTCTGGGGCAATCATTTTACAGCCTTATGAAAAATCAGCCAACATTGATTTAAAAAAACAAGGTACAAGTAAAATTACAAAAAATTTATCAGTTTATCGAAAACGATATCAAGTGGCTTTAGAGAAAGGTGATTTAAAAACAGCGGAGCGTAACAAGAACAAAGTAGAGCTTTTAGAAAAGGAGCTACAAAATTTCAAGCGTGCTCGAAGAGGGCGTGAAGCTTCCTTGGTTGAAGCTTCTTGGTCTATTACAAAGTTTCCACCCGTAGATGCACTTAATTACGATGAAGATATCTTGATAAAAATGAAAGATATTGCTCTAAAAATATTGCAAAGTAGCTTTCCTGAACTTGATATTGATACTATTGGCGTTGCAGGACATACAGATCAAGCATCTATCCACATTCATACGATATTTGATGTCCCCGATAATACTACGTTCTCACGAATGATGAAGAATAAAACTTATGGTGCATTTCAACAAGAATTCAATGATGCCATTCGTGAAAAGTTTAGCGGGTTGCCAATCGAAAAAATTACTCCAAATAGTAAAAAATATATACCATTAATGCAATACAAAAAAGAAAATCCAATAATTCAACTTAAAGATAATTTTGATATTCCATTGACATCTGTTGATAGTTACAAAGAGAACGTTAAAACACTTGAAAATGAGAACGTTAAATTTGAGTCGTTGATCGGACGATACAAAGCTCAAAAACAGTTATTGGAAGCAACGGTAAAAAGCAAAGAAGAGCTATTAAAAACACAAGTTAGCAGAAATGAACTCTTAGAAAAATCCAATGAAAATCTTAAAACTCAACTTGAAAATATGAAAGCTCTTAATAAAGCAAAAGAAGATGAAAATGTGAAGCTCCAAGAGGAGTTAAAAATTTCACGTGAGCTTTTGAAAGAAGCTCAAAGAGCGCAAGAACAATCAAAAGAGAATGATCGTCTTGAAGCAGGCAAACCCAAAAATATTAAACGTGCTGAATATACCAAGCCTTTAGATAAAAAAGAGGTACAAAAAGCTCTTGATAATGCTCCTGATGGAAGTGCATCATCAAGTAGATTGCGCCTTGTTTTAGACGGTAAAATGGACTTCTCAAAAATTAAGGCTGATACTCCCGAAGCAATCCAAATTATTGATAATGCCAAGGCTGATTTTGAAGCCTTAGAGGAAAAAGGGTTGCTTACATGTAACAAAGGTGTTTATACCTTTTCCGATGATCAAGCGAAAAGTGTCATTTATAAAATGAAGGATGCAAGCGTACAGGATATGGCTGATGAATATTATGCTGAGAAGGGTAATGTTTATAAAGGAAAAAGTCATAATAAACAACGACAAAGTTAATTTTTTGTACGCTACAGATAATAAAAAAGTGAGGAATATATATGTTTAAAAACCCCTATATTGTACACTGTATTACGGTTGAAGATTTTCAAGAAGATTCTTATATGGTTAAGGGAAGTAATAACCTTGCAATCAATGTTTCAGAATCTTTCAAAAAAAGCATTATGGCAAACAATAACGTATATATTCTTCCTAAAAAACTTCCATATTTTAAGATTGGTGATAAAGTTATTTTGATCTGTAAAAAGACAAAATATGACAATGTATATGGAGTTGTTTCCCTATTGAATTTATCGAAGAATATTCGTTTTAAAAGAAGTGATCTGTTATTGATTTTTCAAGGATTTTTACCGCTAATTCCCTTGCAATTTCTTATTGCGATTACTGTTATGTTTGCACCAAGATCAGCAAAAAACAATGCGGGGTTATTCTTTCTTACTGCATTTTTATTTATCTTCTTCTTTGTGATAAAGGACATATTGCATCATCGAAAAGCAATAAAATTGGCTTCAAATATACAGAACAACATTCAAGAACAATCTAAAGTTAATAAGCTTCTATCATCGTATCGTGGTAATACGCACATTATGAATAATTTTTGTTAATGGGGTTTAAATGAATCAGGACTATGTATGTTTAGAAGCTTCACTAGCTGAATCAATTTGTACATATTTTTATCGTAAACATGGTTACATGGTGCAACCATTTGGTATAGAAACGATTGTTGGCAATGCATTTTATTTTTTAGATGTAAAAAACCACGAAGATACAAAAAAGAAAGCCATGCCAATCATTCATCGATGCATGACAATGCCTGATTTTTTAGTGATTAAACCTAGTAAAAATAATGGCATTCAAGAAACATATTTAGTTGAAGCAAAATATAGAACATATAAAGACTACAAGGAATTTCAACAAGCATATATTAAAGATGGGGATGGCGAGTTGAAAAAAACAGCCACAAAATATCTAAATCTTTGGGGTACTCTATATATGTTCATTATCGTAAAATTTGCTTATAATAATAGCGTTCATATTTATTATGATACTGCTCAAAATATTAGCGATGGTTATTTGCATGGACTTGATTACGTTGATTCGACAAGAAAATGGATTAACAAAGAAATACGTGAAGAAATCGTGGCAAAATGTCAAAAAATCTTTGGATAAAAGGGGAGCGTTAGAAATTCTGTGTCAATCAGGTAGTATTTCAAAGACACAAGGATTGAACGATGGAATTTCAGATAGACACAGAGGCAATATTACAACAGATTCGTGAGGGTAAAGCCCTTGGTGGGAAAGATGGAGCACTGGCTCCATTGATTAAACAACTGACAGAAGCAGCGCTTCAAGCAGAGATAGAATCCCATCTCACACAGGATTTAGTAAAAAACCGTAAAAATGGCAGTAGCTCTAAAACAATGAAGAGTGAAGTAGGCAGTTTTGAACTGGATGTCCCACGAGATAGAGCAGGCACATTCGAGCCTCAAATTGTAAAGAAAAATCAGACCCATATGTCAGATCAAATAGAACAAAAGATACTCTCACTCTATGCCCTTGGCAACAGTTATAGCCAAATAGCAGATCATATAGAAGAGATTTATGGAGTGGGCTTCTCTAAAGCCACGATAAGTGCAGTAACCGATAAAATCCTACCCATGCTACAAGAATGGCGAGTTCGTCCCTTGGAAGAGCTCTATCCCTTTATATTTTTAGATGCCATTCACTATAAAGTCAAAGATGAAGGACGTTATATCTCTAAAGCCTTTTATACCGTACTAGGTGTTAGAACCGATGGTAAAAAAGAGATACTCGGTCTTTATTTAGGTGAAAGTGAAGGAGCAAAGTTCTGGTTACAAGTGCTCACAGATCTGCAAAACCGTGGAGTGAAAGATATATTGATTGCCTCAGTCGATGGACTTAAAGGATTTCCTGAAGCCATCACTTCAGTATTTCCCAATACAGAAGTTCAGCTGTGTATCGTCCATCAAATACGCAATTCCCTCAGGTTTATAGGCTCAATCAATCAAAAGCAATTTGCTAGTGAACTTAAAGCAGTCTATCAAGCATTTTCCAAAGAAGAAGCTGAAAATGAACTGGATAAACTGGAAGAAAAATGGGGTAAAAAATACCCTATTGTTTTTCAATCTTGGCGTAACAAATGGGAGAATCTCTCAGTGTACTTTCAGTATCCAGAAGATATTAGACGTGTTATTTATACCACCAATATTATTGAATCCGTTCATCGCCAATTTAGAACCCTCACAAAGACTAAAGGGGCTTTTCCAAATGATGATAGCTTACTCAAATTATTGTTTATGGGAATCAAAAATGCAGAAAAAAAATGGACAATGCCTATACGAAATTGGAGTCTAACCCTCTCACAACTCTCAATTTATTTTGAGGGCAGACTCAACAAGGCTTTAAATTTATGATACAATTTTAGGAGCTACTTGGTGCTGACACAGATTTTTGAACACTCCCACAATTTTAGGAACTACTTGGTGCTGACACAGATTTTTGAACACTCCCGATAAAAGAATTTTGATACAATGTTTTAAACTAGTATCAGTTTGTAATGAAACCATAAAAACTATCTAAAGCTTCCCCAATATATTTTATAGAATTGTTTTCGATAGCTTTAGCAGATATCTTTTTAAGCCAATTTTTGACATTCTGTCCATATTCTATTATTGAGCTAGTAGTACTGTCTTGATCTTTATCTATTGAAACTTTTAATTCATCAATTTCATCATTAGTGATACCGAGATTGACTAATACTTTACAAAGTTCATCTATATTACCACTAATAATCTGAGGAGAAATATTTGAATTTTTATCTCCAATAATAATTGTTGTATTATTTCCAAAAACTGTATTATTGAATAGCTCTTGCGTTTTAATTTTTTTTGATTCAGCTTTTATATCACCATTTTCTGAAAAATTATCAAACTTATCAGCTAATTCAAGCAAAAAATCTAATAGTCGACTACGAATTTGAGTTAGTATTTGAAGGATTTGTGATTGAGAAATCTGTTTGTATGATGATTCAACATATATTCCTTGCGCAAGCCCCTTTGAAAATAATGAGCACCATTCTGTAGGTAAAGGAGCTTGAAGAGTACTCTCAGATTTACTTAGAAGATCTAATGCAGATATACTCTCACGCATTTCTTGAGTCGAGAGTTGTTCTTGCATTTTTTTATTTAAATGATTTGTCGGTAACCTATAATTATTCCAACGAGTCGTATATCCATTAGTTGCTGTGCCATAGATACTTGTCAAAATAATTCTATATTCTGGGACAATATCATCATGCGAATAGCCATTTATTTCATTATTAACCCATGTTAGTAATGACTTTTCTCCCATTTTATGAAGTAACACCTTCGTTTTTATTAGAGCATTTTCTAGATTTGAATTTTCAGCACTTAAAATTTCTATTATTTCATCAATAAGTTTCATCCCGTCTCCTAAAAAAAGCTATGATAATTCTATCATAAATACGTACACTGTTTTTTACTTCTTGTGTTGAGATTTTCTTCTATAAACATGAGAAGTAACTCGTTCTTGGATGTTTGTACTTTTTATTAATAAATCATTAACATCCAAACCTTCTTCATCGTCATTGTATTGAACATACATAAAGCTTTTAATATTCGCTTGCTTAACGATTTCATGTGCAAAATTACGCCCTTGGGGATCGTTTTGCTGAAAAATAGTAATTATATTATAAGAAGATTCTTGAAGTAACTTGAGAACCTTATGAATGTTAGAAGTTGAGTTCGCAACAAGTACGTTAACGTCTATAAAATCAAGGCTTTGATACGCTGCTGCATAGTCCATTTTACTTTCAAAAATCGCTATCTTAGAGGTGTTCTCTCTTTTAAAAAATGAGATATCTTTTGCACCTAAATTCATCGTTTTGAGACTTCCAACTTGTTTGAGAAAGTGAATATCCCCGCCTTCTGAATCATTTAAAATACCCACACCAAACACTTTTTTTGGCTCGTTATTTTTATTGTAGTAAACTCCTTCAATTGCTTTAAATTCGGGTGGGACTTTGATAATATTGCGCGATTTTAAATACGTTAAAATAGATGGAGCAAGTGGTTCACTAACTCGAATAACCTTGGACTTATAGACGTATGTAGCTTGTAATAAGTTGGGATAAGTTGAAGAATTTTGTATAATCGGTTCATGTTGATTTAAAGTTGATAAGCAATAAGTTAAAGCATCTTTATAATTTATACGATTAACAAGCATAACAATATTTTCGATTGTGCCATTTTCTCCACTCCCGAAATCCTTGAAAATCCATCGATTGTTTTTAAAGCTTATAAATGCTGAAGCATGATTTTCGTTTCTCAAAGTTAACTTATAGCTTGCTGGATTAACTTGAATAACATTAAGGTTTAAAGCTTGCAGAATAGGCAAAGGGTCAGCTTTATGTAGCTGACCCTTTGCTTCATCATAGATTGCTTTAATTTGTTCTTGCGTTAATAACATCTAATTCCACTTTCAAGCTTTGAAAAAGCTCTGTATTGATGATCTTATAAGTTAGGGTGTATTCGCTTGCTTGTACGAAGATATCTAAAGCTCTTTTTGATAGATTATCTGCACCTAAAAAAAGCGACTGATAGAAAAGTGTATCTACGTTTCCAACACAAGTTAATAGCTTTCTAAAATAGCCATAATCGACTTCTTCTAAGTTAAAATTTTCAATCCATCCAAGCACAATGATAACGTTTTGTAGGTCGTTATTTTTCACTCTTGCAACGTATTCGCCACCTCTGACATTAAGTGCGATAGTCATACGTCTTTCATCTGTATCTAATATTTCAACGTGTTGCAGAGTTTTTAAAAACTCTGCGTGTTTGTTTAATAATTCACTGGTCATTTTTTACTCCTTTTACATAGATGTACTGTATTTACTTGACTTACTTTCAATAGAATTACCAACTGTATCTTGTGCATCAATACCACTATCTTTCATGCCGAAGATATTTAACACCATTGTTGAACCATAAAAGACTAAATAGAAGACTGCTAATAGTGAAACTACTTTTGCACCAACCAATAAAGTGCCTTTAAAAAAGAGTAATCCGTAATCACTAAAATCAATGGCATAAGATCCTAACTGCTGAATGTTTGTTAAAAAGTTAGCATTGGTGTCAATAGCTGTTCGGTCATATTGGGTAATAGCAAAGAATGTATCAAAAGTTTTATGCGAACTAAGCATTGCCAATTTATCAAATAGTTCATTTGCCATAATTGCCATGATAATACTTACTACAATCAGAACAGGTTTAAATGCCAAGGCTAAAAAGCGTGAAAAAAAGCTTTTAAGCACTTGCATCTGATCGTTACTTAACGCATAGATTGCTACAAATGGTGAAACGAGATAGAAGATTTCAACCGTAACGTAATAAAAACCAATAGCCAAATATCCCGCTACGCTAATTGCAACAAGTGGCATATAGGCTAATAAATATTGCATTATTAAAATGGTTATTATCAGTGCAATAAACGATATAAGAGCTTTAAAAAATTGGTTATCTTCTAAATTTTTGGTAGGTGTTTCTAACTTTTTCAATGCTTCTTCGGCAATGAATGAAACTCCCATTGTCCCTACGCCTGAAATATAAGAACCAATTTGTTTTGAAAAATGGAAAAATTTATCCCCCAAGTAAAGCATACTCTCAAGAGACGGTTCCACGATCTCCGTCTTAATGCTTGATGCGGGCGGTACCATCATATAGGCACTATTCATGGCTATCCAACGCATCCCTGCAAAAATATGTCCACCACTTACAATATTACTTTTTTCATACCTGTCGCTAATTTGATTGTCAAGCTCCATCGCTTTCTCAACGCTTGCCTCTTTAATATCTGCATTTACAAAGAGATCAAGGTTATTGATAAGAATATTCGTTGATGCAATGCTAGAAGCATTGATAAAACCCATTTCAGCTGTATTTTTATATAGAAGCTCCGCAACAAGCTTAATGCCCTCTTTGGTTTTGTTTGAGTTGATAGCACTCTCATATTGCTTCATGATGATTTGATTGGCTTCAATGACCTTTTTATTTTCTTTGTATCTGCGTTCAAAGTTGTAACATGCACTAAGTGTTGGTACATGCGTGGCTCTTCGATATTGTGGGTGCATAAATGACGTTTCTTCTAAATTAGAGATTCCAAAGTTTTGATCAATACCTTTGGAATTTGGTTTGCCTCTTCTATCTTTATTAAGTGAACCCAAAGGTGGGAACACCGTATTAGCTCCAACGGCTTCGGATGCAAGCGCATAGAGCCTATCGGTGTCATACACTTGATAACACGTACCAATCATGCCACCCTCTTTTTCCAAGACCTCATTTTCTTTAATTAGCATTTTGGTTTGATCATGAATTTTGCCGTACTCATCTTGAATAATCAAGCCCGCATCTTTTGCCTTATAGCCAACGTATGCCTTGGTAAAAGCAAAAGTGAGTTTATCAGCCATTTCTACACCCTCATAAAGTATGGGGCGTGACCATGTTTGAAAATTAGTTTGTGTAATCTTTTTTTCATCTTGTACATTAACTTCACTTGATGAAAAATAGAAAACAAAGAGAATAATGAACGTTAAAAAAACTCTCTCAAAGTTATCTTCGTGATCTTGCTTATCTCCAAGGGCTTTCGTGGCTTTTCCAAGTAGAAAAAAGCCTGCTGTAAATGGTACTACAAAGAAAAAGAGCGTTGAGTTCATATCAAGTAAGACTTCATTGGATTCTTTGAGCCAATTTAATATTAAAACGATTACATTTGAGAAAACAACTTCGTTCAGGCTTGAAAGTTCAGCCGTATAGCCTTTGTATTTTTCTTTTACAATTTCTTCACCCGACACAAACGATACTACGCCTGACACCCACCCACCAAGGGTATCAAGAATCTTTTGTGCGGTACCTACATCAGGCAAAGCATTTGCATTGGGGTAGATGGTGTATCCACTATTAAGCACAAGTTCATTTTTTAATAAGGTGTTTGGGATATCAAGAATTTCGCTATCTGCGGTAAGACCTGCAATCACATATTTAGAGGTTCTTAAATACTCCCTACCACTTCCAACATTGGTAAAATGTTCAGCATATTTTTTTTCAAGAGACTCTAATCCAAATTCATTAATTTCAGGTGTCTGTCTATTAACTTGAAACTTCTCACTATCGGTAAGATTAAATTGTGTTTTGCATTGTTCATTAGGTACAGATACATACCCTAAGATAGTGCTTGGATCCGTTGCTTTGTATACGAAACATTGTGTCTCACCTCTGCTTGGGATTACATCACGAATACGAGCAAAATAGCCCTCTTTCATCGTAGGACATGCAAAAGTGCATGAACTTTGACTTGGCATCTCTTGGATATACGTGTTGTTTTCAAGTACGGTGTTTGCGCTAGCCGTTGGTGTTGATACTTCTTCCGCATAAAGGAAAGAAGTACATAAAGCCAAGGCTAAAAGAATCTTTTTAAAGTGTGCTGTTTTCATATGAACCCACCTTGCTCTCTTCATTGATCTCTTTTGTAATACGTACAAAATAGCCTTTAAGAAAAACATTGAACCCAAGGTTAAAGCCTTGGTTTACATGCAAAACACCTGTTTTCTTTCCACCTGTCATTTTACGCATAAAAGGTACCATGATAAGTGGGCGTTTTTGGCGTGTAGCGATCTGAATACGCTTTTGACCACCAAGGTCTAAAAGGTTGTAGTAGTTTAGATATCGTTTTTTGTACATATCAAAGATGATGTAGAACATCATGGTATAGCTCATCATGTAACCAATAAACCAATTTATGTGTATAGCACTCACATCGAGCTTAAAACGCACAAAATAGAGCAAAACGATTGAGAGAATGCCAATATACTTGGCAATGGTGCGATTGTAGTTAAAAAGGCTCACAAATGCACTAAAATAGACTAAAGATATAAGTGCAACAATAAACTCGTTTTTAGAATTTGGAAAATTACTCCAATAGAGTAAAAAAATAATTGGCATATACTTCATTAAAACGACTTGCCAAACAGGTACAGGTTCAATGCGTGACATACGATTAATCGTAAACGTCTCCATCTGCTTCGTGGTTTCGTTAAACTCTTCCTCTTCGATTACCGTATGTATCTCATTTTTTTCTAAATCCAACCGTGCCTCTTTGGCATAGGTTAGAAAGAGAAAAAATGGGTAACGGTTAAATTGCGCTAGGCTAGTTGCAATCATTTTCCTAACCTCTCTTTTGCTCTACACTTTGCATCTTTTCGCTCTTTTTTTATTAAATTTTTTACAATTTCAAAGATTTTCTCAATATTTTTGAGCTTTTTAGTTTGTAAAAGAAAAAAGATTGCTTGTATTTTTTGTTGTTCACGGCGGTTGCAGGTTTTGAAGAGTTCATTGCTCATTGTGAACTCCTAGCAGGTCTAACAGTCGTAGGAAAACGAGGATAAGTAACTATGAGTGTATTAGGAGTTTTTTGTACATTTAGAATTTTTGGTTCTTTTTTTCTTTTACAAACTTGCTTTTCATTAATGGTACTTTGTGGGGTACATCGTGATGTAGGTGCATTTGGATGACTCCCCTCATTTGCATGTAGGGGGTTGAGATTTATTGCAAATTTGCTTTCTTTTCCAATTTGTTCAAGACGAATAATTAGGTTTTTTTCTGCTAAACCCTTTATCGCTTTTTTAACGGTACGTTGATCTTTTACTTCCAAGATCTTGATAAATTGTGAAATTGAAATTGCATCAAAATCTTTGTTCCATCCTTTTGTTTTCCTAATAATTATAAGATATATTTTAAGTTCAAATTCTGTCAGCTTTAGTAGAAAAAGATCTACTAAAGCATTGGGAACTTGAAAGGAATTTGGTATAAATGTTTCCATGCCCAAGCCTTTTATATTAATAAAAAAGGTTGAATAATCAAGAGCACTAGTGTATAATGCAGATTGATTAAAGACTCTTTCTAGGACTTTAATTGCTCCCTCGTTGCCAGCGACCAACTTTCAACGAAGGGAGTTTTATTTATTGATTTCTAAATTCTTAGCATCATTTTTTTTGCCCTTCTCTCCTAGTTTTTTAATGTAATTAAGTACATCTTCTAAACTCCAGAGACTACTTCCACCTTCTTTTAGTTGTCGAGGAAATTGTTCATCTTTAATCATTTTATAAATTTTTGCTCGGCTTAAAGGTACCAATTGCCTTACCTCGTCCAATTTAATAAGTCTATTTGTTGTGTCCATCATTGTTCCTTTTTGTCTATTCAAGTTTATATAAGTAAATTGATATATCTGGCATAATTATAACATTCAGTATAGGCAAAAATAATTAGATACAACATGTTGTTAAATGCCCATTGTATCGATGTTCTAAAAAATTATGCTATCTTTTTATTATCAATTTTTTTGATTTACAAATATAAGTCAATATATTCGATATATTCGATGTTGATGAGCATTTTTTCTTAAGTTATAAGGCAGAAATTTTTTACATATATATGTAAAAAATAAAGTTTTAATAATATATACTAATTATTTAAATTTATATTATTTTTATCATATAAATATGTTAAAAATAATGGCAACAATTAATTCTTGTTTTAGTATAATTAAATGATTATGATACACTAATTAGGGTGTTTACTTTAGCTTTTAGCGGTACTGATTACGGTACTGATGGACAATATGTATTCTTAGAATACTGTAGTATAGGTCTTTTAACTATTCTAGTGAGTCCGGCCTCAGTACCACCCTTTTTTTTAACTTCCAAAAAACATTCACTTCCATCTTTTTTCTCTTGTTTTTTGCTATAATCAAGCCCTATTTATTTTTACATGTAAAGGTTTCAAATGCAGGGCAATTTATTGGATGATCTAAAGTCTTTGAAAGATAAAATGAGTCAAGAAGAAAAAGAGAGCAAAGAGAAGATGATAGAAGCCCAAAAAAATGAGAAAGAGAAAAAACTTCACGAAAATTTTGAACTGTTTATGCAAAATTCTGGAGTCAAAAAACGATCCTAAGTCATGTTATTATCTTCCCGAACCATAGAATTTTCAACCCTCGATACACAATGTTCCTACATTAGTGAGTGCAAAACACGCATGGAGTACAAGTACATTGAAAATGCCTCCATGCAACTCAATCAGGATTTGATTGAACGAGGTTGGAGACGTTTTGGAAACTACTATTCACGTCCTCAGTGCAAGGGATGTCAATCCTGTTTAAGCCTGCGCATTGATGTTGAAAATTATCATTTTTCACGTTCTGCTAAACGAACCTTCAAAAAAGCAGAAGGTATTTCGTATGTTATACAAGCTCCCACTATGAGCACAGAACACTTAGAGCTTTATGAGAGATACCACCGTTTTATGGAAGAGAGGCGTGGATGGCACTATTATTATCTTAAACCTCAAAGTTATCATGAACTTTATGTCAGTGGTGCACACAATTTTGGAAAAGAAATCCTCTATTTTCACGATAAAAAATTGATAGGCGTTGATTTAATTGATTTTTTAGATAACGGAATTTCTTCAATCTATTTTTATTATGACCCCGACTTCGCCCATTTGTCCCTAGGACGTCTTTCAATTTATGAGCAAATCCTTTTAGCCAAAGAGTATGGACTCAAATGGATTTATTTAGGCTATTACGTTGAAGCATGTCAAAGCCTTAAATACAAGGCATCCTACCAACCGTATCAAATTTTAAAGGGCAATCCAGAGCTCGATGAAGAAGCACTGTGGCACTAAGCTTCTAAAAAGTTGGAATTCTTTTTGCTTTTAAGGTATATACCTGACTTAAAAGGATGAAGTAAATGCACCTTTCATTGACACACGACATGTTAGCCATCACGATTGAGGAAGATTCAAAAACATTTTATTATTTGCAAAACATTGCCGATAAAAACTTTAAAAAGAAGATTGGACGTAAAGAGAAGATGATCATCTTTAAAGAAGAGGATGAGATCGTTCAGCGTCGTTATTTTTTAAAGTTACTGAGTAAAATTTATTTGCGTAAAACAAATGATTATGAAAACGCCATCACTATTGAAGAAGCACTTGAGAAGAGTATTAAGATTTCACTTTTAAAGCCAAATCAACTTTTACAAAAAATGAATATTCAGCTTGTGATTGAGGATAATTATGCTGTTGTTTTTCATCTAGGTTCACACAATACTCTGTTTGCTTCTTATCTTAAGAGCTATTTTAAAGACCATTTGGTCAGAATTCGTCCAAAAAATGGAACCATTACCCTTTATCCAAATTCGGATGAAACCGTACGTCTTTTAGAAAAACTTTTGGAACAAAAAGAACTTTTTGGTTGTTTTGTTGCGTTTAACTATCAAGAAGAAGCCTTACTCTCGTATAAAAAAAGTTTTGTAACAAAACGCTTAAAACGAAGCCGCCATAATGCACTTTTTTCACTTCTTGAAGAATATTTTGGAATTTTAGGGTGCAAAGTGGAGGACTCTTTTGAGATGATTCGACGTAATTATCTCTCGTTGGTTAAGAAATACCATCCTGATAGTTGTGGGCTTTACGATGGTGATTTACATGTAAAGTATGTAGCAAAGTTTCAAGAGATTCAATACGCCTATGAAATGTTAAAAATGCATTTTAGGCATGCTGAGATAAAAATTGCTTAATAGGTGAGCGTATAGAGTTTTTTACGTTCTGAAGAACTTGCAATATTAAACTGCTGGCGATACTTTGTAATGGTACGCCTCACCATTTTTATGTTAAATTTTGTTTCAATACATTCTAAAAGCTTTAGGTCACTGAGTGGTTTTATTTTATTTTCATACTTCACAAGTTCAAGCATATACTCTTTAATAGCGCTGTTGGAAATATCTTCTTCAAGGGCAGTTGCAAAAAATTGTTTTAAAGGAATAATACCACGAGAACATGAGAGGTATTTCCCAGCAATAGCTCGTGAAATAGTAGAAGGATTGCGCCCCAAATCATCCGCAAGGTCTTTGAGTTTCATAGGCTTAATTGCTTTTCCAAAGAAAAAATCGTACTGATACTCGATAATCATCAAACCAATTTTATACAGCGTTGCTTTTCGCATCTCTAAAGCATCTACCAAATCTTTTGCCTCTTTAATCTTTTGTGAGACAAAACTATGATTTTCATCTAACCCTTCTGTATCAATCATGACCTCAGGATAATACGCATCATTGAGTCTGACTTCAATTCCTTCATCCACTGGATAAATAAAAATATCAGGAATCACTTCTTTGGTCTCTTCCATAAAATCAATGGCAGGCGGATTGCGAAAATGTTTAATCACACTTAAGGACTCGTGAAATAAAGGTTCTTTATTAAATGACTCAATGGATTCAAAATTTAAAATCAACTTTTCAACATTTTCATACAGCGTTTCTTCAAGGCTAAGCTCTTGTAATTGAAATAAAAAAGTCTCTTTCAGATCAAGTGCTCCAACCCCTAAAGGCTCGAGATAGGCAAAGCGTTGTTGTATTTTTTCCACTTCCTCACTTTTTACATGTAACTTCTGAGCAATTTCATGGAGAGCATCTGCTTCAAAATATCCCTCAGCATTAATATTTTCAATAATTTCATAAGCAATGCGTTGCGATTTTTCTGTGGGGAAAAGAGGTGGATTAATTTGCTCATGAAGCGTTTGAAAGAGTGATTTTTTATCCAAAGTTAGGGCTTCAATCGTCCCAGAGACAGATGTTTTAGAAGCTTCTTGAAAAAAGTTTTTCTTTTCAAATTTTTTTTCAACCACTTCTGAACCTGAGGTCACAGTGATAAAAGGATTTTCTTGTACAAAAGGTTCAAGTGTTTCCATGAGATTATCAAGATTGGCTTGTAAAATAGGAAGCCAACCTCGAAGGGTTGAGGAAAACTTTTGTTTGGTGGTTTGTGTACCAGAAACCCTAAGTTTCAAACGCTTTCTCCTTTAAACGTTAAAACCGAAAATCTTCGCCAAGATAATAGGTTTTAACCAATTTATTTTGAGAAACTTCTTCACTGTTTCCACTGGCAAGAAGTGCTCCATCTTTGAGCACATACGCCCTATCACAAATAGCCAGTGTTTCTCGGACATTGTGGTCGGTAATTAAGACACCAATACCTAGTTTTGAAAGGTCTTGAACGATACTTTGAATATCTGAAACCGCAATAGGATCAACACCTGCAAAAGGCTCATCAAGCAGTAAAAATTTGGGTTGTAACACAAGCGAACGAGCAATCTCACACCGTCTTCTCTCTCCACCACTTAAACTCACACCGTTTCGTTTTCGAATCGGCTCAATATTTAAAAGATTAAGTAACTCCTCGACACGTTTCATCGCCTCTTCTTTGTTGGAAAAAACAATCTCAGCAGCAAGCATAATATTATCTTCCACACTTAAATCTTTAAAAATACTGGACTCTTGTGGTAAATAGCCAATACCTAATTTTGCTCTTACATGTAAAGGAATTTTAGTTACATTTTGGTTGTCAAAATATATTTCTCCCGAACTAGGTTCAATAAGACCACAAATCATATAAAACATCGTTGTTTTACCCGCACCATTAGGGCCTAAAAGTCCTACAACTTCTCCGCTGTGAACCTCAAGGGATACCCCTTGAATAATCTGTGTTTTTTTAATTGTTTTTTCTAACTGCTGAACTTTAAGCGTATGCATGAATCTTAACCTTGTAATGTCGTTTTAAATCATTGGGTGTAATGTCAATAGTACCATAAGCAATGCCAAAATGGCGTAAAAGGTTTTCAAATTCACCTTCTCCCCATTCCACCAAATGGTAGCCTTTACAATCAAACTTCTCAATAAGACCACTTTTTAAGAATCCCTCTGTACCACATTGATATATATCATAGTGAAAAAGTTTGTCTTCGTATTCATGTAAAATCGAGAAGGTAGGTGAAGCAATAGCCTCTTTAATACCCAACTGTTTTGCAAAAGCTTTGACAAAAGTGGTTTTCCCACTCGCAAGATTACCCCGTAAAAGTAAGACACCAGCATCACCCAAACTCGCTTTTATCTCCTCTGCTAAAACATCTAGGTGTGCTATATCACACACAATATCAAAGGATTCTCTCATATAAGATACGAAAGCTTGATTATTTCTCCAAGCTTATCCCATGCTTTTTTACTCTCAAGTGCCTCTTTCATCATTTCAAGGCCTTCTTGCATATCTCTGGCTTTACCATCCACCATCAAAGCACATGCCCCATTTAAAAGTACAATATCACGCTTTGCACCTTTTTCATCGCCCCGTAAAATAGCACGGGTGATTTCAGCATTTTCCACACTCTCTCCGCCTCGAATCGCCTCAAGTGGTGCAAGTTTAAAACCATACGCTTGAGGGTCAATTTCCCCCTCATGCATCGTCTCATTTTCAATCATAATATAACGTGTAAGCGAACAAATACTGACTTCATCCAAACCATCAAGTGAACTAATAACCATACTTTTACTGGTACCCAAAGCATTTAATGCTTGAGCAAAACGTTCAATATAATCTACATGAAAAACACCGATAACCTGTTTTTGCGCTCCTGCTGGGTTGGCTAAAGGACCTAGCATATTAAAAATGGTGCGATGGGAGAGGCTTCTTCGAATGGGCATAATATGTTTCATGCACGGGTGATGATTCATAGCGAACATAAAGACAAACCCACACTCTTCAAGCATTTTTACTTGTTTTTCTGGCGTCAAACTAAGATTGAGACCCAACGCTTTAAGCACATCAGCACTCCCCGAAAGAGAAGTAGCTGAACCACTACCATGTTTGGCTACCTTGCATCCAAGGCTTGCTAAAACAATGGAAGTGGTTGTGGAGATATTAAAAGACCCACTTTTATCTCCACCTGTACCTACGATGTCAATGATTTGGGATTTTAATTTTTCGGGGATATTTAATTTTATACTGTGTTCTCGCATTACTTGTGCTGCAGCTGCTATCTCTTCAAAACGTTCGCCTCGTTCATATAACTCTACTAAAAAACGTGCCGCCTCTTCAGAACTTAACTGATTCTCAAATAATGCATCAAATCTTTCATAAGCTTCTTGATAAGTCATTGAACTTCCCTTACATACTCATTTTGTTTCGTTTTTGGAATCGTTTTTGTCTCAGGAATTTGCAAGACTTCATACTTCATTGTTTTTTCTAAATAGGTAAGGGTAATAATATCCCCTACTTTGACATCTTTGGCAGGTTTGACCACAATACCATTGATGCTTACAACGCCATTCTTGCACATATCTTCAGAAACCGCTCGGCGCTTTGTCAGATTTACACTGTTTAAATATTTATCAACACGCATCAAAAACTTCTTTAAATTAGGATTTGGTGTTCATTTTATCGAAAGAATATTTAAATTTGCTTTTTAAGCTTTTACATGTAAAGGCATCCAAGATTATAAGCAAAGTTTTTACAAACTTGCGATACCATCACGTCATTCTATCAATTCTGTGAGGATTCATACTATGAAAAAAAATGTCAAAAAAGTCGTTTTAGCCTATTCTGGAGGTCTTGATACCAGTATTATTTTGAAATGGCTCCAAGATGAGTATAAATGCGAAGTGGTTACTTTTACGGCTGATATTGGTCAAGGTGAAGAGTTGGAGCCTGCACGCAAAAAAGCGATCTCTTTGGGCATAAAGCCAGAAAATATTTTTATTGAAGATTTAAAAGAAGAATTTGTTAAAGACTATGTATTTCCTATGTTTAGAGCCAATGCAATTTATGAGGGTGAATACCTTTTAGGAACGTCTATTGCACGTCCACTCATTGCAAAACGTCAAGCAGAAATTGCAGCCCTTGTTGGTGCGGATGGCGTGAGTCATGGTGCAACGGGTAAAGGGAATGATCAAGTCCGTTTTGAGATGGGGTATCTTAGTATGAATTCCGATTTGGTGATTATTGCGCCATGGCGTGAGTGGGATTTAAACTCTCGTGAAAAATTATTGGCATATGCAGAGAAAAATGGCATTAGCATCGAGAAAAAGCCAGGTAAATCACCCTACTCTATGGATGCAAATCTCCTTCATATCTCGTATGAGGGATTGGTACTTGAAAACCCTAATGCAGAGCCAGAAGAAGATATGTGGCGATGGACAGTAAGCCCTGAAAAAGCACCTGATGTTGCTGAAGTCATTGAAATCACCTATGAAAAAGGCGATCCCGTTGCATTGAACGGCGTTACACTAAGCCCTGCAACTATGCTTACCAAACTTAATGAGTTGGGTTGTAAACATGGGATTGGTCGTACGGACATCGTTGAAAACCGCTTTGTGGGTATGAAAAGTAGAGGGTGCTATGAAACACCAGGTGGTACGATTATGCTTCGAGCACACCGTGCGATTGAGAGCATTACGCTGGATCGTGAAGCGGCACACTTTAAAGATGAGATTATGCCTCGCTATGCAAAAACAATTTACAACGGTTTTTGGTTCTCACCAGAGCGTGAAATGATGCAAGCAGCGATTGACAAATCACAAGAGAGCGTCAACGGCACGGTTAAACTCAAACTTTACAAAGGTAATGTTTCTGTGATTGGAAGAGATTCGAAAACCAACAATCTTTTCAATGAAGCATTTTGTACGTTTGAAGAAGATGAAGTCTATAACCAAAAAGATGCAGAAGGGTTTATTAAACTCAACGCACTTCGCTTTATTATTAGCGGTAAAAATAGAAAAAAACAAGGCAAAGCATAAATTTAGTATGGATTTACCAGATGAATGGAGTGAAGAAGCCCTTATGAATTTAGTACAAACGCTCACAAAGAGCTTAGAAGTCACGCCTGAAACATTACATGTAATGCTCAATTTAAGAGCACAAGGAAAGCTTAATTTTTTACTGGTTGATATTCGAGAAATATACGAATATACACAGCTCAGTATCAAAGGAACGGATCTCTTGCTTCCTACATCAACCATTCACCTTCACATGGAGCAGCTTAAAAAGCTCCATGGTACTTTGCTTATTTTTTATTGTAGAAGTGCCAACCGAACACTGCAACTGTTACATATTTTAAAGCGTATGGGCTTTTCAAATATTGCCCATTTGCATGGGGGCATTATTGAGTATAAAGGTGAAAAAATCAAAAATGCCCCACTTCCAAAAAATATTAGAACTGAAGGAAAATAAATGAAAGTTTTATTGATTAAAGATGTTAAAGACCTTGGAAAAAAAGGTGAACTTAAAGAGGTAAAAGATGGCTACGGTCAAAACTTTTTAATTGGTAAAGGCTTTGCGCTTTTAGCTACCAATGAGGTACTTCGTAAATACGAATCTGATCAGCGCAAAAAAGCAGCACAAGATGCTGAAGAGCTTGCTAATTTAAAAAGTATTGAGAAAAAAATCGCCGAATTAAAACTTACACTAAAACGAAAACTAGGCGCTAATGGAAGTTTATTTGGTGCTGTAACCAAAGACGAAATTGCCCATGAGCTTAAAGACCAATATGGCATTGAAATCGATAAAAAAATGGTTGAGATGGAACATCCTATCAAAACTACTGGCAATTTTGACATTAGCATCAAGCTAGGGCATGGTATTCATGCTAAATTAGCGTTGATTATTATCGGAGAATAAACACTATGTTTGAAGCAACCACCATTCTTGCGTGCCGTGGCGATAAAAAAGCGGTTATTGGCGGTGATGGACAAGTCACATTTGGCAATACCGTTTTAAAAAATAACGCAACCAAAATTCGTAAACTCTATAATGGTCAAATTTTAGCTGGTTTTGCTGGCAGTACCGCCGATGCGTTTAATCTTTTTGATATGTTTGAAAATATCTTAGAGCAGAAAAAAGGTGATTTGTATAAATCAGTTATTGAATTTTCCAAAGAGTGGCGCAAAGATAAAATGCTTCGACGTTTAGAAGCAATGATGATTGTTTTAAACTGTGAGCACATTTTTATTTTAAGTGGCACGGGAGATGTGGTAGAACCAGAAGATGGAAAAATTGCAGCCATTGGTAGTGGTGGAAACTATGCCATATCTGCAGCCCGTGCGCTAGATAGACATGCCTCATTAGATGAGGAAACCCTTGTCAAAGAGAGCCTTAAAATTGCCAGCGAATTGTGTATTTACACCAATGATCGCATTAAAACCTTTGTCCTAGAGAGTAAAGAAGCATGAATTTAACACCTAAACAAACCGTTGCGTATTTGGATGAGTATATTATTGGACAGTTTAATGCCAAAAAAGCGATTGCAATAGCCCTTCGAAATCGTTACCGTCGCCTTAAACTTGAAGGGGATATGGCTGAGGAAGTCATGCCAAAAAATATTCTCATGATTGGTTCAACAGGGGTAGGTAAAACCGAAATTGCTAGACGTATGGCAAAAATGCTCTCCTTGCCCTTTGTGAAAGTTGAAGCAAGTAAATATACAGAAGTGGGTTTTGTAGGGCGTGATGTTGAGTCGATGGTCAGAGATTTGATGATGGCATCTATTAACCTTGTCAAAGCAGAACACAAGGAAAAAAATCAAGCTGATATTGCTTTACATGTAGAAAAAACCATTATTGAAAAGCTTCTTCCTCCTCTTCCTAAAGGTGTGAGTGAAGAGAAAAAAAGTGATTATGAAAAAAGTGTTGAAAAAATGCGTCAGAAGCTTCGTGATGGTGAGCTGGATGAACTCAAAATTGAAATTGAAATAGCTCAAAACAGTTCTGACTTAGGTGATTCATCGCTTCCTCCTGAAATGATTAAGGTGCAAGAATCCTTCATCAAAATTTTAGGCTCAGGACATGCTCCCATTAAAAAAGAGATGCGGGTCAAAGATGCGAAAGAAGCACTCAAAAGCGAAGCCAGCGAGAAACTATTAGATATGGAAGCGGTAAAGAGTGAAGCCAGAGAGCGAGCGCAAAATGGCGGTATTATCTTTATTGATGAGATTGATAAAATTGCAGTGAGTGCGTCCATGTCGCACCGCAGTGACCCAAGCAAAGAAGGTGTTCAGCGAGATTTACTCCCTATTGTTGAGGGCAGTGATGTCAATACCAAGTATGGCAGTATTAAAACAGACCACATCCTTTTTATCTCAGCAGGTGCTTTTCATGTGAGCAAACCCAGCGATTTAATTCCTGAATTACAAGGACGTTTTCCACTGCGTGTTGAACTCAATTCTCTCACAGAAGAGGTTTTGTATCAAATTTTAACACAACCTAAAAATTCATTGCTTCGTCAATACCAAGCCTTGTTGAAAACCGAGGGTGTTGAACTTGTCTTTGAAGATGAAGCCATTCGCTCTATCGCTAAAATTGCGCAGATTACCAATGAAAAAACAGAAGATATTGGGGCACGACGTTTGCATACCATTATTGAAAAAGTCTTAGAAGACATTAGTTATACAGCCGATGAACACAGTGGCGAAACCTTACATGTAAACAAAGAACTTGTCCATGAAAAGCTTGATGCCATCGTAGAGAGCGAAGATAGCAGTCGCTATATTTTATAAGTAAAGAAGTACAATGAACGAAAAAACAAAAACAGGCTACGTTGCAGTCATCGGCAGACCTAATGCAGGGAAAAGCTCCCTACTCAACTGGCTCGTAGGTGAAAAACTAGCCCTTGTTTCGCATAAAGCCAATGCCACACGAAAACGCTTAAATATTATTGCTATGCATGAAAATACGCAAATTATTTTCATTGACACCCCAGGTATTCATGAACAAGAGCGCCTTTTAAATCAATTTATGCTTGAAGAGGCCATGAAAGCCATGGGCGATTGTGATCTTATTTTATTTTTAGCCCCAGCAAGTGACTCTCTTCAAAATTACAGTGATTTTTTATCCTTAAATAAACGCAATACCCCGCATATGGTTTTGCTCAGTAAAACAGACACGATTTCACAAACAGCCCTTTTTGATAAGCTAGGTGAATACCAAGCATATCAAGACAAATTTGCTGCCTTAGTCCCCGTTTCCATCAAAAAAGGAACCTCACAATCCTATCTTTTGGAAGCCATTTCAAAATATATGCCAGAACACCCGTACCTGTATGACCCTGAAATCCTTACAACAGAGCGTTCTCGTGATATTTATAAAGAACTTATTCGTGAAGCTATTTTTGAGAATACCAGTGATGAAATACCTTATTTTGCAGATGTTATTATTGATAAAGTAGAAGAAAAAGAGACAATCGACAACATTTATGCTACTATTATTGTCGATAAAAAGAGCCAAAAAGGGATTATTATCGGTAAAGAGGGGCAAACCATTAAACGTATTGGCTCACACGCACGAAAACTGATAGAATCTTTGTCACAAAAACGCCTTTTCTTAAAATTAGTGGTAGTGGTGAAACAAGGGTGGAGTCAAGACAAAGACCTCTTGAAAAAAATTGGTTACGCGGTCGAATAAAACACACTCAATAAAAAATAGTAAATTTACACATGAAAAGGTTTTAAAAATGAATATACATGAGGGGAAGCGTTCTACGACAGAGATTATCTCCATTGATTCACAAACTCTTGCCTCTTATATCTATTCTAAAAATGAAATCAAACTGAATAATCTTGAAAAAAGCAATAAAGACGCTTTTTTCATCTCCTATTTACACACACGTGATGTTATTAGCACCATTATTGACATTAGCCGAAACATTCCTGATAGTGATATAAACGATGCTATTGAAATCAAAGTATATGACGAACTGGCACTGGATTCTTCGATTGCCTATAGCATGAATTATACGGAAACCGATTCAAGCGATACAAAAAATAGATCCTTTAATGTTTTTCTAATTGACACAAACCTTCTCAACACAAAATTCCGTTTTGTGTGTGATAAAATTCCTTATATTGATTACATTACAACCGCTCCTTTTCTTTTAAAATCGCTCTATCATAAAAACTTCATTGATGCGGATGGCACACACGGTTTTGTCTATTTTCAAAAAGCTGATGCTTTTTTAGCGCTTTATAAAAACGGTGAATACCTCTACTCAAAATCGCTTCACTACTCTTTACGTGAAATGAATGAAAAATTTTGTGAACTTATGGGTGAACGTATTGATGAGGATGATTTTTATAAGCTTCTTACCCACGAGGGTCTAAGAAAGTCTAATACGCTGTATAAAGAGTATTTAGCACAACTGTTTGAAGAAATATTTTTATACATCAGTGATGTGCTTGTTTTCACTAAACGAACATACGCCATTGATTATGTCGATAAAATTTATATAGGCTCAGAAGTAGGTTCTTTTTTTGGAACAGATGAATACACAAAAAATTATTTAGGGCTAGAGCCTTTTGAATTTAATTTTAATATAGCGATTAATTCAAAAGAGTGGTATATTGATCAAATACATATTCTGATGATGCTAACAGCACAGCATTATATAGAAAACCTAGATGATAGGCTCAATTTCTCACTCTACAAACGTCCTCCTGCCTTAAAAGAAAGACCCGCTGGTAAATTATTAGGTGTTATGGCGGTAAGTCTTCTTATTGGTTTTGCCTATCCTGCGTACCAATTTGTTTATCACTCCTTTTTAACTCTAAAAATGAATCAACAAACAAATACGTACAACACCATTGTTCAACAAACTTCCCTTATTCGTCAAGAATTAGCTCTTTTAAAAACAGAAAAAGCAAAAATTGATGCTTTAGTTAGCAGTGAAACTTCTAAATTTGAATTTAGAAAAAAATTATTAAATGAAATTTACAGTAAAAAAATATCCTATCCAATGAAAGCAGTCGTTCTGACAGAAATTTTTGCTTTATCCAATAAGAATGGGTGCAGATTAGAATCCATAGAGTTCAAAAAAAATGTCTTTCATTTTAATATACGCAATAGCGATGAAAAGAAAATTACAGAATTTATCAAAGATTTAACTGCTTTAAAAACATACTATGTCAACACGGACAAAATCCAATACGATGATACGTTAAAATTCTATACAAGTAAAATAGCAATAGGATTGAGCCATGAATAACCGTATTGATACGCTTTTAAATAAGATTGATCGTTACTTTGGCGATAAAAAAGAGAGCGAGGTCTACTTAATTTTCTTAATGATTTTTGCTTCTATTGCTTTTTTTACTTACTCGTATGTGAGTCCTATAACACAGGATTTACTAAAAAGAACCCAAAGAAACGCACAAGAAATAGAGAGAAAACTTCGTGATGAACAAGCGTATCTTGCCTCTGTTTCAAAAGAGGGTGATTCAAACTATTTCATCAAAAAAGTGACCTTAGAAATAGAAGATGCAAAAATACTGTTTGAAAAAACGCAAGATACCAATTTGTATATTGATACCAAATTAAGAGACCTTTCCTATTTACTTTTCAATAATGAAAATTGGGCAAAATTTATTGATTCTATTACCTTCTTGGCACAAAAATATTCTGTAAAAATTAAACTTCTTGAAAACAAAATGAATGAACCAAATCTGCAAAAAATTGAACAAATTTTAAGTTTAAAACTTACGTTTAATGGGTCTTTTGCAAATACAATGAAATTTATGAATGCTATTGAGGAGAGTGAGTTGGTAGTGGATATTCATGATCTTACATGGCTAGGGAAAGAAGAATTAGAAGGGGAGTTTAATATTGCCATTTGGGGGATGAAATATTGAAAACAATCGGTATAAAAAGTATCCTCTGTTTACTCATTGTTAATGTACTCTATTCAAACGATCTTGTTTCATTAAATAATGATAAAAAGGTTTACGATACTCTATTTGATAAAATTGCAGAAAAACGCTTAGGTGCCAATGCCATTATGATTGATTCATTGGAAAACCCTTTTGTTGTTATGACAAAACCTCTTGAGGGAGAAGATACGAATGCAAGTATTCATGAACCTGCTTATATCCTTGAAGCAACCTTAAATCAAAAAGCAAAAATTGATGGAACATGGTATAAAAAAAATGATTTCGTTGGGCTTTTTGAGCTCAGTGATGTTTCTTCGAATCGTGTTATTCTCAAAAATGGAATTGAACAAAAAGAACTTTTACTAAGGACAAAAGATGCACATAACATCCAGATATTTTCCAAATAAATTTATCGCATTGATAGCGTTGGTAACGCTTGCCCTTTCACCTCTTTTAGGTGCTGAAAAAAATAGAAATGCATGTGAGTATCGTTCCTTTACCATTAAAACCAACAACAAAGCAACTGGGGCTGAATTTTTAAATGAATTGGCTGAAATGTGTGACTTTAGTATTGTTGTAAAAGATGCTGAGGCAGAGAAGCTTCTGGCTAAAAATCTCAATGGTATTAATATAAAAAACCTCTCTTTAGATGAAGTGTTTCAAATTGTCATTCATGACAATGATCTTTTCTACACCTACGATAAAAATTTTCTAAAAATTTCTGCACTGGCAACAAAATCATTTAAAGTCGATTATGTTACCTCCGTACGCACAGGTACTGCGGTGATTAATGCATCGGTTGATTCCACTCCTACAGAAGAAGGTGGAACAAAAGATCAGACCATGCAAAGCCAAAACAGTATTTCTTCTAATGAGACCTTTGATTTTTGGAAAACAATTGCTACCGAACTGATGGCTGTTATTAACACAGGTGCAGAGAGTTATCATGCACAATCTCCTATGATTAATGCTAATGCTGGAATTATTACAGTGACCGCTACCAAAAAACAGTTAGACCGTGCGAAAGACTATATTGATCTTCTAAGAGAACGCTTACATAAACAAGTACTCATTGATGTTTCTATTATTTCGGTGGCTCTGGATAACACCAATAAAACAGGTATTGATTGGAGTAAATTTTCTTTAGGATTTAGTAGCAGTAGTATATTTAATAACAGTAACAATAATAATCGAACAAGCCATACATACACTAATACAAGTTCTACATCCTCTGATACCGCTATTGATTCTGCTATTACTCGAACATATAATAATCTAACCGTTGTTAATGATGCCGTTTTTTCTGTCTCTGGCTTAATTGATTTTTTAGGCAGCAGTGGGGATGCAAAAGTGGTTTCAAGTCCAAAAGTTTTAACCATGAATAACCAACAAGCCCTTATTACCATTGGAGATAATATTAATTACCGTGTTCCAGAGGATACCACGAATACCGCTGCAACAACTAATACAACACTAACGACAACCTACACAAACTACTCTATTTTTATCGGTGTTTTGCTGAATATCACCCCTGAAATTTCAGAAGATAATGAGATTATTTTACGCATCAATCCATCGGTGAGTAGCTTTAAATATGCAAGCGATGATGCCCAAAGAAGTGTTGGGAATGAAAGGGTTATGGCGCCAGATACTCAAGAGAAAAAGCTCTCTACTGTGGTGAAAGTAAATGATGGTAGTACGATTATTTTAGGGGGTCTTATTGCATCGGAGAGAGGTCAAGAAAATTCAAGTGTACCTCTTTTAAGCAGTATTCCTTTTCTGGGTGAAGCCTTTAAGCATTCAGAAGAGACGCTTAAAACCAAAGAGCTTGTTTTTGTGATTACTCCTCGCATTATTGGTGCGAAAGGGACAGACAAAGCTACACTGAAAGATTTAGGGTACAGTCAAAAAATCTATGAATAGTCTTTATAGTAATCTTAAAACCATTTTTGTTGATGGTGAAGTCTTTGATTATATTCATTTGGATAAGTCTGTAAGCACGTATGACAAATTGGTTCAAACAATTGACAAACCATTGAAGTTGATTCTTTTTTACGGAAAACCAGGGACAGGTAAAACATTTTTACTTCAAAAAATTTACCATGATTATAAAAATGAAAAGCCTATTGTTTTTTTTCCTCGACCTTTTTTTGAAGAAAAAGCTTTTATTGAAGCTCTTTATGAAGAAGTCATGAAGCAAAAATCTCCTAAATTCAAACATTACAATGAGTTTTTAGAAGTTATGCGAGAGCATATTGTCTCCAAAGAAAAAGCCATTACAGTCTTAATTGATGAGGCACAACTTTATCCGAGTGATTTGATTGAAAAAATTCGTCTTATGGCAGATTCAAGGTTATTCAAATTTCTCTTTACGGTTCACAAAACAGACAAAGAAGACCTCTTGGCAAAAGATTATTTTCAAACACGTATTTGGGAGACCATAGAAATAGACAATGCTTCTTTTAAAGAGATAAAAACATACATTGAAAAAAAACTACTTTTTCATAAACATTTCGAACACACCACTCTTTTTTCCGACAAACACTATAAAATCATCGCAACACTCACCAATGGAAACCTAAGGAGCATCAATAAACTGATGTACAAATTATTTGAAATCTTAGAATATTATGACCTGAATAAGCCATCACACCTCTCACCCCACGCTTTACATGTAAAGTATGTGCAAATGGCTGGAATTAGTTTAGGGATGATTCATGCTTAATGCACACGAAATAGCAGAGCTGGAAAAAAGAGTTTTTCGCTATCGCTTCAAGCAAAAACTTCGCCCTATTCTTGGGCTAAGTGTTCTAGCAATCAGCACCTATATAATTTTTTATTTTTTCCTCTGTGTAGATACACAAAAAGATGAAACACCCCCACCCTACGAAAGCAATCTTTCTACCCATAGCGCCCTACCCTTGTTACCTCTTGTAAGCGAGAAAAAGCAACCTCTGCTCTTGCAATTACCCCGTGTTGAAACCAATGTATCGCATGTCACCATGCAAGAGACACGCATAAGCAACATCCCTCTACCAAAGGATGATTTTTCAAATGATCCCAAAGAAGAAAAGTGGTTGGACACAACACTCTTACCTCCACCACTGATGAATGAGAACAAAGAAAAAAGTGTGATTCATATTGAAACAAAAGATGTTGACACAATCCAATACCTTAAAGAACGATTTGATAAAACACACAATGTTGTGTTTGCACTGATGCTTTGTGAAGAGTATTATAAAAATAAAAATTATAGTGAAAGTAATAAATGGGCGTTAATTGCGAATAATCTTGATGCTGAAAATGAAAAAAGTTGGATTTTCTTTGCAAAATCAAAATTCAAATTGGGGCATAAAGAAGATGCTCAAGGAGCACTCAAAGCCTATTTAAAAAATCATAAATCAAAGGCTGCGGAGAGTTTGCTACAGCAGATGAGTATTGGTGCAAGCATTGAGTAATCCAAATGTACCCGATAGATGCTACAATAGTAAAAATTTAGAAAATGGATAATGCATGAGTGATATTATAAGCCCTGTTTTAACACACCTTATTCATACGCATCTCATTGATGAACCAACTGCAACACGCTTGAGAGAAGAAACTAAAATAGATGCACATAAAATTCTAGGTGAAATTCTTATGGATAACGCTATTTTAACCAAAGAAGATATGCTTAGTCTTGTTATTGAATGTTTCAAAAAGGGGCACATAAGCCTTGATGATGTAGATGAACACTTTGCCATTGAAGATGAGATTTTTTTAAAGGCTTTGGCAAAAAATTTAAAATGTGAGTATTTGGACTTAGATTCTATTGACATTGACTATCGTCTCGCATCAAAGTTGCCATTTATGCAACTGAAAAAGTTTAAAGCACTTCCCATTAAAGAAGATGAAATTAATATATATGTGGCACTAAAAGACCCTCTGGATCTTCATGCGCAAGAGGGCATTCAACGATTATTTCCCAGAAAACTGCTTAAAATCATTATTGCACAACCCATGCAAATTGACAAATACCTTGTCAAAATGGAGCTTGGTGAAAGTATTAAAGGGTTGATTGGCGAAATTCGTAAAGAGATCTCTTCTAGCGCTATTGATAACCCTCAAGAATCATCAGGTATCTTAAAACTCATTGAGATTATTCTAAAAACATCTATTTTAGCACGAGCAAGTGATATTCATATCGAACCAACAGAAAATAACTGTATTGTTCGTAGCAGAATAGACGGGATGCTTACCGAAACATTTATTTTTGACAAAGACATTTATCCTCCTCTTGGTTCACGTATGAAATTGCTCTCTAATATGGATATTGCGGAAAAAAGAAAACCACAAGATGGTCGTTTTTCGGCAACCATCTTAAATCGAGAATACGATTTTAGGATTTCAGCACTTCCAACCATTAATGGTGAATCTATTGTTATTCGTATTTTAGATAAATCTAAAGTCATGATTAAAATTGAAGATTTGGGCATGCACCCTCATAATTATGTCAAATTTGAGCAAGCCATGCATTCACCTTATGGGATTATTTTAGTCACGGGTCCAACAGGAAGCGGTAAAACAACAACCTTATATGCTGCACTGAATGCGATTAAGAGTGTACAAACTAAAATTATTACCGTTGAAGACCCTGTGGAGTATCAATTGACATTGACACAGCAAGTTCAGGTCAATGAAAAAGCCAACCTTACCTTTGCTTCTGCCCTACGTTCTATTTTAAGACAAGACCCTGATGTTATTATGATTGGTGAGATTCGAGACACAGAAACACTACGTATTGCAGTTCAAGCGGCACTTACAGGTCACTTAGTCTTTTCTACTCTGCATACCAATGATGCAGTAAGTGCTGTAACTCGGGTGGTTGATATGGGGATTGAGCCTTATCTTATGAGCGGTTCACTCATTGCTATTGAAGCACAACGCTTGGTGCGTAAATTGTGTCCGCATTGTAAAGTCAAACACACACTCCCTAAAACAGCTTACGATGAAATTAAAGATATGCTACCTGAGAATTATCAATTTTATAAAAACACAGGGTGCGAGAAATGTTCACAAACAGGCTATCTTGGGCGTGAGATGATTTCTGAAATTCTTGTTATTAGTGAAAAAATTTCCAGTATGATTGCACAAGGAGCGGGGAAAAGCGAGATTAAAGCACAAGCACTACTCGAAGGCTTTATTGATATGTACCATGATGGTATCATACGTGCAGCTAATGGTGTGACAACCTTAGATGAAATCATAAGGGTCGCAAAAGAATGAAATATTTTGAAATCAATTACCTTTTTAAAGGTAAAAAATCCAAAACCATTATTAAATCTCCTGATCGTAAAGATGCAATCTCAATTGCCAAAAATAAAGTCCCTGGGATTATTTTAACCATTAAAGAAACATCCGCACCCCTTGAAGATCAATTGCGTGGCTTTAAAAATGAACTTTTAGGAACCTTCTTACGCAAAAAAATAAAAATGACCTCATTGATTGCTGCCATTAGGCAATTAAGTGTTATGACAAATGCTGGTATTTCAATTCATGACAGTGTTAAAGAGGTTGCCAATGCTACCATAGACACCTCTTTAAAAGAGATTTTTCATACGGTAAATGACGACTTGAATTCAGGATTAAGCCTTACACAATCACTGATGTCTTATCGTGAGAGTGTTGGGGATGTCACCATCGCTATGGTGGAACTAGGTGAAAGTACTGGTAACATGGCAGAATCGCTTGAAAAACTTGCAGATATTCTTGAAGAGATTGAAGAAAACAGGCAAAAATTTAAAAAAGCATTACGCTACCCTATCACCGTTGTAATTGCTATTGCCATTGCTTTTACCATTTTAATGGTTTATGTTGTACCAAAATTTAAAGATATTTTTGAGAAGCTCAAAGCAGAACTGCCTTTGCCCACCAAAATCCTTCTTTTTATGGAGCATATGATTAATCAGTATGGCTTCTTTTTACTTGCAGGTATTATCTTGAGTTTTGTTCTTATTAAGTATTTACTCAACACGAATGAGGAGTTTAAGAAAAACTTTGATGAATATATTCTTAAAGTGTATCTCATTGGCGATATTATTTTCTACGCAACACTCAGTCGTTTTTGCCTTGTTTTTACAGAACTTATTCGAGCAGGTATTCCCATTGCTGATGCTTTGGATACGTCATTGTTGACCTTAGAAAATACGCATCTTAAAAAAAGACTCTCTTCTGTAAAAATCTCTGTACAACGTGGAATTTCACTAACTGAATCTTTTCGTGACACAAATTTATTTGAGGGAATGCTGATTCAGATGATTCAAGCGGGAGAACAAAGTGGAACACTTGATAAAATGTTAGAAAAAGTAACACTGTATTTAAAATCTCGTTTTAACCAAATCATTGACAATATTGCAAGTTACATTGAGCCTATTTTGTTAGGATTTATTGCGGGTATGGTACTGTTAATGGCTCTGGGTATTTTTATGCCCATGTGGGACATGGCAAAAGCGGTTAAGTCGTAAAAGAGAGCCTTACATCTTTTTACATGTAAGGCTAAAATTGCTTAAAACTCTTTAGGAATAGTACAATCAAGGTCATTTTCAAACCTCTCTTTGGCCAATGCGATAAGCTCTTTTTGTCCTAATTTTGCAATAAGACAAATGGCTCCTAATTTTTTACACCACATTCGCTCAACTTTGATTTTATAATCGTCTTCTTTTACTTTGGTAAAAATACTCCAGCTGCGAATACTTTTTTTCTCTTTATATTCGAGCACTTCTAATATCTCTTTATCACTGATTTCTCGTGGCAAGACGGAACGTAATTGTGCCTCATTGAGTCCTAATTTCCATGCTTTATAGCCAAGAACAAGTGCACGGGCACGATTGGGGGTATTGGTTTTGAGTTTATCAAAACTTGCACCAAAGTATTTCAGCGCAACAATAATATCTTTGCCTTTAAAAAGCTTGTCTCTTTCCATAAACTTAGGTGGATTACGTGTTTCCAAATGAACTATCCTTTATTAAATAATAACATAAACTATTTTCGTTTTAAAATGGCCAAATGGATTCCATAAATTTGGAACCCCATGGTCTTGTGGTTGTTTGGTCAATATCCCCTTCTGTTTTATAAAGAATCTTAGCATCCGCAATATATTTTGAGTCTATATTATTGTATTGGTCAATATCGTAAGGACGAATCACTCCGCTAACTTGTATCATTTGCTTTTCACCATTAATGAGCAATTCACGGCTTCCTTCAATAAAATAGTTCCCATTGCTTAAAACCTTAATAATGCGAGCCGAGATCGTTGTTGCAAAACTCTCATTACGGCTTAGACTTCCCGTACCTGAAAAAGAGTTGGTCGAACCTGCGTTAAATCCTAAATTGGCTGATTTAGTTGCTATCTTATCTGCTACTTTTCCCACAGGACCTCCAAAAGGCACACCTGCTATGACCCCTGCATTTAAGTCGCTACTGCTCTCTTTCTCTAGGGACTTTTTCCCAGAAGATGTCTGAGCGGTTTTTTCCGTAATGGTTATGGTAACAACATCATTGACATGCATTGCTTTTAAATCCGCAAAAAGGGGATTATCACCCTGTCCAAAGAGACTGCCAGGATTGGATCCTGTATTTTCATTCACACGAGTAGGCATCTCATCGACATACACAGGAGGTTTCATATTTATCTCTGGACTGGCAGGATGACTCGAACATCCAACAAGGACAAAAGCAGCAAAGACGCTACATGTAAAAACTCTCATAACACTCCATTTTATTCTATTTTACGAGATTATACTATAAAATACTCTGCTAATGAAGTCTTAAGCAAAAAAGGAAACAGAATGTCTGAAATAAAAATGAAACTTCAAAATGACCTTAAAAATGCGATGAAAACTCAAGATACGTTCATGCGTGATGTGATTCGCTTTTTAATGAGTGCGCTAAAGCAAATTGAAGTGGATGAACGTAAAGAGCTTAGTGATGCGGATATTATTAAAATCATTCAAAAATCGCTGAAACAACGAGACGATGCATCCCTTGCTTTTAAAGAAGCGGGAAGAATGGATTTGTATGAAAAAGAGATGAAAGAAGCCTCCATTCTCAAAGCCTACTTGCCTGAACAGCTCAGTGATGAAGCATTAAGAGCAATTCTTTCTAAACACATTCAAGCCCTTGGTTTGTCAAATATGAAAGAGATTGGAAAACTGATGGGTGCGGTTTTATCTGAATGTGAGGGCGTTGCTGATGGTAAGAGAATTAATGCCATCGCAAAAGAGCTTTTAGCTTAAATTTACATGTAGAGAAATTATCTCTACATGTAAACGAAGTTTAACAATGTTTTTCGATCATTTCCATTGTTTCAACAGCGATTTCTAGCTCTTCATTGGTAGGAATCACCAAAACCTTAACAGCACTATCATCGGTACTGATTTGCATGATACCACTGCTGCGTAATGCATTACGCTCTGCGTCAATTTTAATTCCTAAATTTTCTAAGCGACTGCAAGACTCTTTTCGTGTTTCACTGTCATTTTCACCAATGCCTCCTGTAAAAACAATACAATCCACACGTCCTAAAACCGCACTATAAGCACCAATATACTTTTTCAAACGGTAATTAAACATATCCCGTGCAAGTTGTGCTTGTTCATTGCCTTCATGGGCTAAACGGCTAATTTCACGCATATCATTGCTTCCACAAATCCCTTTAAGGCCACTCTCTTTATTGAGCATATGGTCTAACTCATCCAGTGTGAGTCCCCGCTTTCGTGCCAAATAAAATAAAATCGCAGGGTCAATATCACCACTGCGTGTACCCATTACTAAGCCCTCTAGTGGGGTGAGTCCCATGGAAGTATCCACACTCTTTCCATTTTCAATGGCCGCAACACTTGCTCCATTTCCCAAATGCAAAGTAATCGCATTGAGGGTATGAATGTCTTGCTTTAAATAGCGTGCTGCTTCTTTGACAACATAACGATGGGAGGTTCCATGAAAACCATAACGTCTAATTTTAAGTTCATCATAATATTTATACGGTAAGGCGTACATGTAAGCATATTTTGGTAACGTGGAGTGAAAGGCTGTGTCAAAAATAGCAACTTGAGGCACACTAGGGCTTTGCTCAACAGAGACTTTCATTCCTGAGAGATGCCCAGGATTGTGTAAAGGTGCAAGGGGAATAAGCCTTTCTATCTCTGACATGACATATTCATCGACCATAGCAGGTGCCTGAAACGAAGCACCTCCTTGCACCACACGATGTCCAATACCATCTAGCTCATTTAAATTATGAATCACACCTGATTCAATCAATAAAGCACTCATTTTTCTTAAAGCATCGTGGTGGTCTGAAATAGGCAATGTTTGCTCCACAACCTGTTCAATCCCTGTAGAATCTTGATATTTCATACGTATACGTGACATAGGCTCGCTAATCTGCTCAATCAGCCCACTGGCTAAAACAGAATTATCTTGCATATTGAAAAGTTGGAATTTAACGGAAGAACTGCCTGCATTTAAGACTAAAATTTTCAATTGTTTACTCCATTATTGGTTTGTGCTTGAATCGCAGTAATCGCTACTGTGTTGACAATATCAGGAACCAAACAGCCACGGCTGAGGTCATTAACAGGTTTGCGAAGCCCTTGAAGGACAGGACCAATAGCCACAGCACCTGAACTTCGTTGAACCGCTTTATAGGTATTATTCCCTGTGTTTAAATCAGGGAAAATAAAAATCGTAGCCTCACCTGCAACCTTACTGTTAGGAAGTTTTGTTTTAGCCACACTAGGATCAATGGCTGCATCGTATTGAATAGGACCTTCTACCATTAAATCAGGACGTGAGTCTTTAACAATTTTTGTTGCAAGCCTTACTTTTTCAACCTCTTCACCTTTTCCTGAATCCCCTGTTGAGTACGAGAGCATGGCGACTTTTGGTTCAATTCCAAACATGCTTGCGGTATCTGCTGAAGAGATGGCAATTTGTGCAAGCTCTTCTGCATTCGGGTCTTGATTGACCGCACAATCACCGTATACAAGAACACGGGTATCCAAACACATAAAGAAAAGGCTTGAAACAATGGAAATCCCTGGTTTGGTTTTAATAATTTGAAGGGCAGGACGAATTGTCTCTTGCGTGGTATGAATTGCTCCTGAGACCATACCATCGGCATAGCCTAAAGAGACCATCATGGTTGCAAAATAATTGGTAAGCATCATACTATCACGTGCCACTTCCAAAGAGAGCCCTTTGGCTTTTCGCATTTCATAAAAAGCAGTCACAAACTCTTCCATAAGCGGAGAATGAATCGGATCAATAATCTCTGCTTTACTAATGTCTAATCCCAAAGAAGCACTTCTACGCAAAACCTCTTCAGGGTTTCCAAGAAGAATAATATCTGCAACATTACGACGCAATAAAATCTCTGTTGCTCTTAAAATACGCTCATCACTGCTCTCAGGAAGTACAATCTTTTTGCGATCACTTCGTGCACGCTCAAACAGTGCGTATTCAAACATCACAGGTGTAATGGAAGCATGTGACGATTCAGCGTTAATCATTGTCTCAATCTCTTTGGTATTCACATTGGATGAAAAAAGTCCCATCGCTAAGGCAATTTTTCGAACACTTTGTGCGGTAATCGTTGCAGGAACTTGTGCAACATTAACAGCAGTATGATACGTATCCGTATCAACACTTAGGACAGGAACAGAAAAATCATTAAAACCTAAAAAAAGTTTATTAATCGATTTATGGGGAAGCAAGCCACCTGTGAGCAAAATGCCTGAAATATTAGGATAGTTTTTAGACAACACTGTTCCTAAACACCCAACAATGACATCAGATCTATCACCTGGTGTAATAATCAAATCACCCTCTTCGATATGTTCTAAAAAATTTTCCAATCGCATCGCCGCAATTTTACTCTGTTTGACCACACGTCTTAAATCTTTCTCTTCACCATAAATATGCATACACCCTAATTTTTTCTGAATTTCAGCCACGGTTGGAGTGTCAAGTTCTGGCACTTCTTCTAAAAAATAGATCGGTGTTGATTGAAGCGCAAGAGAGTTTGCAAGCTCTTTGAGTGCTTGGGCTTCAGATTGTCCCAAACGATTGACAAAAGTAGCAAAGTGTTGGCATCCTGTCGCACGAATGGCTTCGGTTTCAATATGAATTTCATCCACCACTTCTTTAACACTTTTCCCTTTTCCTTTTAACACACTAATAAAGGGGGAACTAAGATTTTTTGCGATGGAAAGATTGATGTCAAAGTCAAGGGTATTTGAAAAAATAGATTGATTAAGCCCCTCCACAAGCACAAAATCATACTGGCTTTCTAAGAGTTTAAACTTTTCAATAAGGGTTTCTAAAACCTCATTGTATTTATTCTCGGCAATAAGGCTTTCGACTTGATGCACGGTGTAACCATACGTATCTTCATACGCCATTTTAAGAGCATAATACTCCAACATAAAACTAATATCTTGATCAGGCTCATGCTCACTTGCGATGACGGGTCTAAAAAAAGCAACCTTACCCAGACGACCTTTTAGCAACTCCATAATACCCATCGTCACAATCAGGCTGCCCGCTGCTGATTCTAACGATGAAATATATAAACTTTTCGTTTGCATTTCACTCCTTTGTGTTTACTTCTGCAAATGCTTTAATCATACGCATAATCATTTAAGAGCTATCTAAGAACTATACTATAATATAGAATTTTTACGTCTTCTTTATATAAAGCTTGGTGCATCATTAGAAAATAAAATTAAATCGCCTACATGTGTTTGTTCTGCTAAAACTGTTTGTAACTGTGACTTATCCGCTAAAACAATTTTTTGTGCTTTCTTTACATGTAATCCTAAAATCGCTGCATTGCTTTTTCCTGTAATAATCACAAGGTCAAAAACATCATCGATTGTTTGTGCTAACAGAGCATTGGCTTCTACTGTACTTTCCACAATACCAGGTGTTACAATGACTTTTCGCCCTGCATACGATGCCACCAATGCATAGGAACTAAGCATACCTTCTAAATTCCCATTAAAACTATCATCAATAATCACTTTTCCACCTGCTTCAATTTTTTGAAGGCGATGTTCTACCCCTTTAAGCTCTTTAATGGCTTCTTTAATGGCTTCCAAACGCATGCCTAGCTCTTTAGCTACATGAATACACACGCCAAGATTGATGGCATTAAAATCACCTAAAAGAGGTGAAAAAAAGCGCTCTTCTTTCCCATCAATAACCATCGTGAACTTTACACCATCGAGTGTTGCTTCTACATCTTTAAGATCATCACCAAAACAGACAACTGTCTCAGAAGCTTTTACCTGTGCACTCTCATGAACAAAAGCTTTTTCAAGACGGTTTGAATGAATCATTTCCATTTTGGTATTGCGAATATTCTCAAGTGTTTTAAAATACTCAATGTGTTGCGCCCCAATACGTCCAACAATTGCTATATGGGGATTAACTAGACGTGCTATCGCATCAATATCCCCTTTAAGACGCGCACCTGCTTCGACAATATAAACATCACATGCTTGAGGTAAATCCGTATTAATATCTTTGATAATTCCACCAATAGTATTCACACTGCGAGGGGTTTTGTAAACTAAAAATTGCTTTGAAAGTATCTGGGCTAAAAAATTTTTAATACTTGTTTTTCCGTAACTTGCGGTAATCGCAATCACTTTCATAGATGAGCGTTGCATCACTTTATGAAACGCTTCTTTTTTATAACTTTCAAAAAGAATTTTCTCAAAAATCATGCTTAAAAGTTGGGCTAGACCAAGTGGTATCACAATACCAAATTTTTGACACGAAATATACGTAAGACACAGGGTGTTTTGAAAAAGTGTTGCAAAAATTAAAAAAAGAAAAAAACGCTTCACCCGTGCGGTAAAAACCAGTTTTTTATCATTTTTCTTGTTCCACAGGCTCAGTGCAATAATCAGAAGAATGGAAAAACAATACAACACAATACCATCGAGCAGATAATAAGCAAATAAGGGAAAAATAAAAAAATAAAGATGCCAATCATAACGATTATAATGGAATAAAATACGTTCTAATCGATAACTATACCATTGCATTGCCGTCATAAAATAATACCCGATGCACAATACAAAAGCAAAATGCACCACACTGGTGAGGAATATTTCCATTACGACCTCTTTTCAAAAGAACGAAAAATACAAGAATCGATTTTTTGGCATGTCACATCTTCGACATGTGAAAACATGGAACCATCATACAATTTGGAAATAAAAAACTCCAAATCTTCTTCATAACTTGCATTAATAACAACTTCAACATTCCCATCAGTCGTATTTTTTACATACCCTCTATACCCCAGCGTTTCAGCCATTTCTATCACAAAACGACGGTATCCTACTTTTTGTACGCGCCCCGTAACGATTAATTTATACGTATTCAAAAACCAAGCTCCAACAACAATTTTTCAATATCTCTTCCCTTCTTAACAAAGAAAAAATGGTCTCCCTCTAAAGGATAAAAATGGCTTTTTTGGATCAAAGAAGCTATTTTTTCTCCACTGCTAAGCGGTGTTGCACTATCTTCTCTTCCCCAAAAAATAAAGGTTTGCGCTTTACATGTAAGAAAGTGAGGTGTAAAATCCTCATTCACCACCCGCTTTAAAATCTCGTACATTCTTTGGTTCATTCCTTCCACATCTTTACTCGCAAAAAAACGATAAAAACGCTGTGGAAAAAAAGGCTTACATGCTTTAAATAAAGCTATCTTTGCCCTCACTTTCAATGACTTTGGAACAACAACCCCAGCGCTGGAAAGTAAAACTAACACCTGAGGTTCTAAAAGTGTGGCTACTTTTCCACCAAAGGAGTGCCCAAAAACAATATCAGGCTTTACATGTAATGCCTCTAAAAAAAGTTGAACAATACGTGCATACATAGCCGTATCAAGGACTTCGTGAACAGAAGAATTTCCAAATCCAGGTAAATCAAGATAGAGATGTTGATACCCTCCAAACGTCTTTCCAAACGCTTGTTTCATAATCTCTTTCGTACTGCCCCAACCGTGTAAAAAGAGAATTATTTTGGGCTGATGAAGATGAAGAATCTCGTAGCTAAGCGTGTAAGTGTTTCCCTGAAAAACAATCTCTTTCTTAGCCATCACTCTTCTTTTTGGTGCTCGCATAAATTTTTTCTAAAATACTAACCGCTTCGCTCATTTTTTCATATTCATCCACTGTTACCATCACTGCTTCAAAACGATTATTTTTAACAATGACAATACGCTTATGCTCACCCTTGCTAAGGCTTCCCAATACAGAGCTAAAATTACGCACCATATCAGTTGCTGTCATAATTTCATTTTTAGTATAGGTCATACAAAAAACCTTTTTCACAAAATTTTATGTATTATCTTATGTAAAAAAGACTTTTACTTCCCTTTAGCAGCTTGAATGGAATGAATATAATGATACGCTTTCATAACGGTTGTAGTACGAGGTAAGTACTGAGCTAAAGATGTAATAATCGTATCAAAATCATCAAACAGATAATTTGCCATACTTCCTGGAATTGGGTTGATTTCATTCAAATAAATTGTCTCATCAATCACAAAAAAATCACAACGAATCAATGCCCCTAAAAAAAGCGGATCGTAGAGTTTTACAAAAGCTTCACGAATTTTTTCTTGTATTTTGACATCAAGATGTGCTTCAGTGACTCTTTTGGTACGTGAAAAATCCAAATACTTTTTATCAAAATCCAAAAATTCCTCTTTTTGAGGCTCTTCAATAATTGAAAAAATAAAGCCATCGGTTTTACATCCTGCAAGGTTATACTCTTTGACCCCTTGCATAAAAGGTTCAATAAGCACAGTATCGTCAAACTCAAATGCAACATCAAGGGCATAGGAGAGCTCTTTTTCGTCTTTCACAATGCCAATGCCAATGGAACTTCCCAAACGTAAAGGCTTGACAATAAAAGGATACGCAATGCGAATATCGTCTTTGCTTTCTTTGTGCAAAACTTGGTAATCCAATACATCAACACCCACTTCTTTTGCATAGAGTTTTGTAAAAAGCTTGTTATAACTGATGCAACTTCCCTCTATACGAGGGCCAATGTAAGGAATAGCGAAAAACTCAAGTAAAGAGCTTAATTTACCATCTTCACCATCTCGTCCGTGTACTAAATTTATCAGGACATCAAACGCCACTTTTTCTTCACCAAACATTTTTTGTGCAAAAAATCCTCCTTGTTTTAGAACAAGGCTCTTATCTTTTTTGTAGGCACCGCTACTAAAACGCTTAGCGTTGATGGTGTCCGTTGGGATGAGATAAAAATTTCGCTCATAATCACAAAAAATATAAACTATCTCACTCTTTAAGACTTTTTTTAAAGCAATGGCACTCACCACACTAATTTCATGTTCAAAACTTTGTGCGCCAAATAAAACGGCTATTTTCATCTTTTTCCTTTTCTTATGAAAGCTTTTTCAGCGCTTCTTTAATAATACTTTGGGTATCGTTCCCTTGAAGTGTGCTTAAAACTTTACGAATCATCTCTTTTTTAAATCCTAAACTCTCAAGCGCCATAGAGGCTTCTTGCATACTGCTATTGCTATGTTCATCGTTCAACAATTGCAATGAAAAATCACTCAGCTCCACCAAAATACGTTTTGCACTCTTTGGACCAATGCCTGGAACTTTTTGGAAAGCACTAATATTTTGAGAAAGCAGTGCCCCCGCAAAATCATCAGGGCTTAAGGTTGAACAGATGGCAAGGGCGGTGGAAGGACCAATACCATTAAGTTTAATCAAGGTATCAAAAACTTTTTGTTCATTTTCATCTATAAAACCATACAAACTGTGCTGATCTTCACGAATAATCTGACTTACATGTAAAGAAATTGTTTCATTTTTATTAATTTTTGAAATACTAAAGAGTGAGACAAACACTTTATAACTTAATCCTGAAGCCGTCTTAATGCAAACCGATGTCACTTCTTTTTTGACAACACTTCCCTCAATGCCCACTATCATGAACGACTGTACTCACTTGCCCGTATAATACGATACTCTCCTGTACCCATATCTTTGAGGCTTATTTCACGGATAATTTCATTCTCTTTTGGATTATACGTCATGTCACGTGGTGGATAAATCAATTTAAACCGAACCTCATTGAACTCTTTCCAGGTTGAGTGGTTAATGATTTTTGCCAAAAAGACTTTATTTTGAACACCATTAAGCTCTTCTTTGTACTCACGTAATTCCTCTTTTTTATCTTTAAAAATTTGTAAAAAAGCGTTGTAGTCCATCACTTTTTCCTGAAAGTCTTTTACTTTTGCAAAAAGCGTTATAGGGGGTTCAACATTGTTACGCTTTAACTCCATGATTTTTTCTTTGACCATCTCTGCCATAGGTTTATTTTTGTCAATAAACTCTTTTTTACTGGTAAGTTGTCGTGGAAAGGCTTTGAGTTCTTCTTCTAAAACTTCAATTTTTTTATTAATAGACGCTATCATTTCATTAAATTCTTTCGTGACGCTGGGATCAATAATCAGTTTATTATTGCTTCCTTTAAACTCCGCAATTTCAATTTTTTCCGAAGCCGTAATTTTTGCATTGGACATCAAATTGTCAATTTTAATCACCTTAGCAATAATTTCTCCGCCTGTCATATGTTTCACATAGACCGTATCGGCTATGACTTTACCACCTTCTAAGCGTTCGATTTCAACATCCTGACCATTGGCTTCACCATGGTGAACCGTTACTTTAATTTTATCCGCTTCAATGTAAGAGCTTTGATGCGTTTGTCCACCAATTTCAACCACTTTTGCTTTTACCCTTGCTCCGCTGCCTACATTCCCTTGCACATGCACTTCAGCAGTCTCTACACTCATTCCCGCACCAATGGCATCTTTGAGAATATCCGTCTCTTTAATATTTATCTTGATATTAGAATCCAAACTGGCATCGATAGAACCTGTGGATTTAAAGCTAATTTCATTAATTTCCATATGCTCTTGAATATCATAGGTACCTTTATCAATATTGACATATCCTCCACGATTTGCGATATATTTGATGCTGGTTTCACTCTCTTTTTTTGTAATATGTTCTGTTGTTGTTATCACTTCAGTATGAGAAACACGAGGCTCAGGAACCGCTATAAAAACACCCCGACAATTACGACCAGGGGTACCTGCTTGAGGTTTGATGTATTCAAGAATACACTCATCTTTTTCAACCGCTAAAATAAAACCCCGTTTGGAGTAATCTACTTTTCCATCCGAACTTTTCGCATTCATTTTTTTCTTGTAATGGAACACCAAATTATCATTAATTGGAGCGATTTCATCCACACCCGCACAAACAATAAAAGAATGATTTTTATCTAAAAAACCATTCACATGAATCATAGCCACCAACTTTTTAACTTCTTGATACATGTTGTGATCACGAATACCTACCAAAATGCCTGTTTTAATTTTTTTAATTTGAATATCATCAATCATGCGTTGTTCTAAATCAGAACTGTAGGTCACATCATGGCTTTGGGCAACCGTTGCAATAATTTTGGTTAAATTTTTATTTCCACTGAGTGTGATTTCAGGTAAATGCGCCATAGGCGTCTCTTCTTGCCCTATTTTATAAATTTCTACTCGGTAAGTTTGTGTAATTTTCAGATTGGGATTGAGTAAAAAACTATCATCAAGGAGCAAGGACATCTCTTCTTGCGTCATTTCATGATTTTCACTTTTTTCATCACTGTAATACGTAATGATTTTAAGTAGTTTAAACGCCAAATCTGAACTGTTTAGTCGATTGGCTGTGGCAACATTTTTAATCTCTTTTAAAACATTGTTGGTGTCGATAATAATAGATTTAAATTCAGGCGATACTTGAGAAACCTCTGTTGTTTTGTCTGAAGTTTGACCTTTAATTTTATCAAATATTCCCAAAATAATAACCTTTAGTGACATAAACTTATAACGGTGTGATTACATATCGGCGAATGCCATGTAAAAGATTAGGGAATGGTAGCAAAAAATAGATAAAAATTTCGTTTAAACGATTTTTAGATACCATTGCGCATGCTTATTAAAATTTTTTTTACAAACAGTATTGGAACCCTAGTATCACGCATTTTCGGTTTTATTCGAGATATGCTTAGTGCTTCTATATTAGGGGCAAATATTTACAGTGATATATTCTTTGTAGCCTTTAAATTCCCTAATTTGTTTCGCCGTATTTTTGCTGAAGGAGCCTTTACACAAAGTTTTATTCCTAGTTTTATTAAAACACCTAGAAAAGCGCTCTTTACTTATACTATTTTTACACGTTTTTTCTTGTTTCTGATTTTCTTTTCACTGATTGTAACACTCTTTAGTGAATTTTTTGCCAAAATTATTGCCTTTGGTTTTGATAAAGAAACCATTACGCTTAGCGCACCTTTTGTTGCTATTAATTTTTACTATTTACCGCTTATTTTTTGTGTCACTCTTTTTGGCTCACTGCTTCAATACAAGCATCATTTTGCGGTCACTGCTTTTTCCACCGCCCTTTTAAACATTGGTATGATAGGTGCTTTATTGTTCTTTCAAGGATACGATAAAAAAACCATTGTCTATGCTCTCAGTTATGGTGTCTTAGTCGGTGGTATCTTACAAGTTATCGTCCATCTTATTGCCCTCAAAAAAGATAATTTTTGCAGGCTTTTTACCCTCGCTTTTCGACATAGAAAGAAGAAAGATGCTCTTTTAAAAGAGAGCAATAAAAACTTTAACCGTGCTTTTTTTCACTCAATTTTAGGAAATTCAACCCCACAAATTGTCTCCTTTGTTGACACAACATTGGCTAGTTTTTTAATCAGTGGAAGTATTAGTTACCTTTATTATGGTAACCGCATTTTTCAGCTTCCCCTAGCACTTTTTGCCATTGCGCTTACCACAGGAATTTTTCCCAAAATGACACGCCTTTTAAAAGCCAATAACGAAATAGAAGCATCCAAATTACTCTCTCAAGGCTTTTGGATTTTAGCTTTTTTACTGACAACGTCTACGCTTGGTGGCTATATGCTTAGCCATGAAATTGTCTGGCTTTTGTTTGAGCATGGCTCTTTTAGCAAAGAAGACACCCTAAATACGGGGTTTATCTTAGCGATGTACATGATAGGGCTGGTACCTTTTGGCTTGGCTAAACTCTTTTCACTGTGGCTTTATGCCCGTATGCGCCAAAAAGAGGCTGCGGTTATTGCCGCATATTCCCTGGTTGCTAACCTTCTTTTTTCTTTGGCACTCATCAAACCTATGGGGGCTGCTGGGCTTGCATTGGCAGGTTCTTTAGCAGGATGCGTGTTGTTGTTTTTTACCCTCCGCTCTTTTGGCTTTAGAGCCTTTTTTGCTATACTGTATAGTAAAAAGCTGATGATTTTACTCGCCCTACTTCTTTTAGAATGGGTCATTTTACGTTATGCAAAGGAACTTATTCATGCTTATTTATGATTCGGTACACAAGAAAAAACTACCCTTTATCCCCATTAGAGACAATGAAGTTAAAATTTATGTCTGTGGTCCAACCGTTTATGATGATGCTCATTTAGGCCATGCAAGAAGTGCTATTGCTTTTGATTTATTGCGCCGTGTTTTTATTGCATTAAACTATAAGGTCACATTTGTCAAAAATTTTACAGATATTGATGATAAAATTATTAAGAAAATGCACGAGAGCCATCAATCCCTAGAAGCGATTACATCGCACTATATTGAGCGTTACAAAGCAGAAATGCATGCTTTACATGTAAAGGATGCTGATATTGAGCCAAAAGCGACAGAAACGGTTGAAGAGATTATCTCTTTTGTTGCATCCATGCTAGATACAAAGGTTGCTTATGCGACCAGTGATGGGATTTATTTTGATACGTCAAAAGATAAAAAATACCTCTGCTTAAGTCATCGCCTTGTGGAAGAAGAGGCTTCACAATCACGTGTAGAGCAAAAAGAAGAGAAAAAAGACCAAAAAGATTTTGCTCTGTGGAAATTTTCAAAAGAGAATGAACCAAGCTACCCTGCCCCTTTTGGAACGGGTCGTCCAGGATGGCACATTGAATGTTCGGCGATGATAGAAAAACATCTTGCAAGTGAGGGTGATTTTCAGATTGACATTCATGCAGGTGGGGCTGATTTGCTTTTCCCCCACCACGAAAATGAAGCCGCACAAACCAGATGTAAAAGCCATCAAGAACTTGCAAAATACTGGATGCACAATGGCTTTGTCACGATTAATGGTGAGAAAATGAGCAAATCTTTAGGTAATAGCTTCTTTTTAAAAGATGCTCTTGCCAACTACAGTGGTGAAGTTTTACGCTTTTATTTGCTTGCAACACACTACAGAGCCAATTTTAACTTCTCTGAAGAAGATTTACTGATGAGTAAAAAACGCCTTGATAAACTCTATCGGCTGAAGAAACGTATTTTTGAAACACCTCCTTCACAGATTTCATCCTCTTTTAAAGAGTTGATGCTTGAAGCACTTAAAGATGATCTAAACATTTCAAAAGCATTGGCCAGTTTGGATGAAATGATCTCTGCCGCCAATGAAATGCTCGATGCAAATCCTAAAGACAAACCCCTCAAAGCCACAACGCATGCAAATTTGAAATGGATTGAAGAACTCTTAGGCATTGGTCTTTATCATCCCTACATGTATTTTCAAATGGGTGTGAGTGAAGTAGAAAAAGCAGACATTGAAGCATTACTTCAAGAACGAACAGAAGCCAAAAAAGCCAAAGATTTTGCCAAAGCTGACACGATTCGCACTCTTTTAGAAGCCAAACAAATTCAACTCATGGATACAGCAAATGGTACACACTGGGAAAAGGTAAACGCTTAATGTACAGCCTGAAAGATGTTTTAAAGCGATTTGCCCCTTTTTATAAGGACTATATTCCTTATTTTATTTTAGTGGTTATTGGTATGACACTTGCTAGTGGCGGAACAGCAGCATCTGCGTATTTGGTCAAACCTCTTTTAGATGAAATTTTTATTGCCAAAGACAGAGAAATGCTCTATTTGCTTCCTTATGCCATTATCGCAGTGTATGCGGCAAAAGAAGGGGGAAAATACCTCCAAGCCTGTTCAACTGCCTACATTGGTCAAAATATTATCAAACGTCTGCGTGAAGATATTTTGGGAAACCTTCTTAAGCTCAATCTCTCCTTTTTTCATACCTATAGAACAGGCGAGCTTATTAGCCGAAATACCAGCGATGTAGAACGTATAAGATCTGTGGTTTCAAGCATTATCCCTGAATTTTTACGTGAATCATTCACCATTGTGGGGCTCATGGGAGTGGTCATTTACCAAAGTCCAAAATTGGCGTTCTTTTCTTTGATTATCATGCCTTTAGCCATCTACCCACTGAGCAAAATGGCTAAAAAAATGAAAAAAATTTCCAAAGCCTCTCAAGAAAAAATTTCTGATATTACAGCAAAACTGAGTGAAATTTTTAATAATATCGAAGTGATTCAAGCTAACAATGCACAAAACTATGAGCATGCTCTCTTTCAAAAGGATAATGAGCGCTACTTTAAGCTAACCATGAAATCTGTTAAAGTGAATGAATTGGTGAGTCCTTTAATGGAAACTATTGGGGCAGTGGGTGTCGCCGTTGTTGTGATTATTGGTGGAGGAGAAGTCATTGATGAAACGATGAGTGTTGGCTCATTTTTTTCCTTTTTAACAGCACTTTTTATGCTCTATACCCCTATTAAAAAAATCTCATCTCTTTACAATAAAATGCAAGATGCCCTGGTTGCTAGTGAGCGTATTTTCTTTTTACTCGACCAACGCACAGATATTCAAAATGGTACCCATGCTTTTCCTACACAGGTTGATACAATCTCTTTTGAAAATACTTCACTGCATTATGGAGAAAAACAAGCACTCCATGGGGTGAACCTTGAAGCCAAAGCGGGCGAGATGATAGCGCTTATTGGAGATAGTGGTGGTGGCAAAAGTTCACTTATGAATATGCTGATGCGCTTTTACGATCCTTCTTCAGGTGCTATTCGTATCAATGGAGTTGATCTTAGAGAATTTAACCTATATGATCTAAGAGATAATATTGCTATGGTGACGCAACGGGTCTATATTTTTCACGATAGTATTGCCGCCAATGTTGCGTATGGAAAAGAAATTGATGAGACAAAAGTCATAGATGCACTGCAAAAAGCCAATGCCTATGATTTTATACAAAAACTTCCTGATGGTATTTTTACACACTTAGATGAATTTGGAACCAATCTCTCAGGGGGACAAAGACAACGCATTGCCATTGCAAGAGCGATCTATTCAAATCCTCAAGTGCTGATTCTTGATGAAGCAACATCCGCACTCGATACACAAAGTGAGCAAAAAATTACTGAAGCCATTGAAAATCTTATTAAAGATAAAATTACCTTTGTTATCGCACATCGTCTCTCAACCATTAAAAAGGCTGATAAAATTGCCCTTCTAAAACACGGTCATATTTGTGCGATAGGAAGCGATGAAGAACTCTTAGCAAGCTCAAGTGAGTATCTTAAACTTAAAGGGCTTCAACACTAAGAAAAGCCCAAAATCAACCATCTTTTATCTTTCATAGAGTATAATCGCATACTTTATACCAAAGGAAATAAAAGATGTTTGATTGCTATAAAATGATGAAAAAATTGATGTTTAACTTCTCACCAGAGAATGCACACACCATTGCAGAATTTTTTTTCAAACATGGGGCAAACTATACACCTTTTGTTCTCTCCTTTTTGGCTGAGCGCTTTTTTATTCACGATAAACGTTTAGAACAAACGCTGTTTGATCGCACCTTTCACAATCCTGTAGGATTAGGGGCAGGGTTTGATAAAAATGCCACCATGATAAAAATGCTTACAGCCCTTGGATTTGGACATATTGAATATGGCACCATGACACCTGAGCCTCAAAATGGTAATGCAAAACCTCGTTGTTTTCGTTTTCCTGAACAAGAGTCCATTCAAAATGCTATGGGATTTAACAATGATGGTATGCATAAAATTGCAAAACGCTTAGAATCACTCTACCCTTTTGCAACACCTTTAGTAGCCAATATTGGAAAAAATAAAACTACCAGTGCGGAGAATGCACTCAGTGATTATGAAAAGCTTATTAAACGCTTTAAAGATTTAAGTGATTTTTTGGTGATCAACATCTCTTCTCCTAATACTCCAGGACTTCGAGATTTGCAAAATGAACAGTTTATTAAAGAGCTTTTTGTGATGGCAAAAGAGCTTACATGTAAACCTGTTTTACTAAAAATTGCACCTGACTTAGAAATAAAAGAGGCACTAGAGCTTTGTTCATGTGCCCTTGAAAATGGTGCACAAGGTATTGTCGCAACCAATACAACGATTGATTATTCACTGCTTCCTAATGCCAAAGATTTTGGAGGCATTAGCGGTAAAGTTTTATGTGAAAAAAGCTTTAACATGTTTGAAGCTTTAGCTAAAGAGTTCTTTGGAAAAACCACGCTTATCTCTGTTGGAGGCATTGACTCAGCCGATGAAGCGTATCGAAGGCTTAAAGCGGGTGCTAGCTTAATCCAAATTTACTCAGCCTTTATTTTTAAAGGTCCATCTCTAAATCGTGAAATCAATTTGGGCATTTTAGAGCGTATGAACCGAGATGGTTTTACACATATTAGTGAGCTTATAGGAAGCGATAGGAGATGATACACAATGAAATATTTATTACTTTTTTTAACTTTTTTAGGAGCATTAATGGCTAACTCTCTTCCCCAACACGTGACAAAAACTTTAGACAATGGTTTGCAAATTGTCGTTATTCCTATGAACAATAAAAGCGATGTAATTACCACTGATATTTTCTATAAAGTAGGCAGTGGCAATGAAATTATGGGTAAAAGTGGTATTGCGCATATGCTTGAACACCTTAATTTTAAATCGACTAAAAATTTAAAATCGGGTGAATTTGATGAAATTGTAAAAGGTTTTGGTGGCGTCAATAATGCTTCAACAGGATTTGATTACACCCACTATTTTATAAAAAGTTCCTCAAAAAATCTTGCAAAATCTTTAGAACTTTTTGCAGAACTGATGCAAAATTTAAGACTTACCGATGAAGAGTTTCAACCTGAACGTAATGTAGTCTTGGAAGAGCGTTTATGGAGAACGGATAACTCTCCAATTGGTTATTTATACTTTAGACTTTTTAACAACGCATTTACCTATCATCCCTACCACTGGACACCCATTGGTTTTAAGGAAGATATTAAGCATTGGAGCATTGAAGATATTCGTAGTTTTCACTCGAAATACTACCAACCTGCCAACGCAATTGTGGTTGTAGCAGGAGATATTAGCCCTGAAGTAGTCTTTCAAAATGTTGAAACCTATTTTGCTTCTATCAAAAACGACACCGAGGTACCTTTACCGCACCATCAAATTGAACCCCAACAAGATGGTGCAAAACGAGTAATGCTTAAAAAAGAGAGTGAAGTTGAAATGGTGGCAATTGCCTATAAAATTCCAAATTTTAAACATGAAGATCAAGTCGCACTTTCAGGCCTGAGTGAACTTTTAAGCAGCGGGAAAAGTAGTAAATTACAACGTGTTTTAGTGGATGAAAAACAGTTAGTCAATCAAGTATACGGTTATGCCATGCAAGCCAAAGACCCCTCTTTATTTCTTTTTCTAGCGGTGTGTAACCCTGGGGTGAAGGCAGAAGATGTTGAAAAAGAGATTTTAGCGATTGTTGAAAGCCTCAAAAAAGGTGAAATAAGCGATAAAGAGATTGAAAAAATTAAAATCAACACCAAAGCAGATTTTATTCATAATTTAGAAAGTTCAAGTGAGTTAGCAAGCCTTTTTGGTTCGTACTATGCAAAAGGCGATATTGCACCGTTACTCAATTATGAAGAACAGATCAATCAACTAAAAAAAGAAGATATTATTAACGCTGTAACTCGTTATTTAGTACCACAATCATCCACGACAGTGATCTTACGAAAGGATTATTAAAATGCAATACAGTTTACAAGGAGCAATGACTGCTCTCATCACCCCCTTTAAAAATGGAAAATTAGATGAAGTTCAATATGCAAAACTTATTGAAAGACAAATTAAAAATAACATTGATGTTGTTGTACCTGTGGGAACCACGGGTGAGAGTGCAACCCTTAATCATGAAGAGCATCGCAGGTGTATTGAAATCGCTGTGGATGTGTGCGCCAAAAGCAATGTTAAAGTCCTAGCAGGAGCAGGAAGTAATGCAACGCATGAAGCCATTGATTTGGCAAAATTTGCACAATCTCATGGTGCACATGCTATCCTCTCAGTAACTCCCTACTACAATAAACCCACCCAAGAGGGTCTCTTTTTACACTATCAAGCCATTGCAAATTCGGTTGAAATCCCAGTCCTTTTATACAATGTTCCTGGACGCACAGGCTGTGATTTATTGCCCGATACAATTTTTAGACTCTTTGATGCATGTCAAAATATTTTTGGGGTTAAAGAGGCAACGGGTTCGATTGATCGTTGTGTGGATTTACTGGCACACCAACCCAATCTTTCTGTCTTTAGTGGAGAAGATGCGATTAACTACCCTATTCTTTCTAATGGAGGTTCAGGGGTTATTTCAGTTACCTCAAACATTTTGCCAGACCAAATTGCAGAGCTTACACATTTAGCACTTAAAGGGGATTATCATGGAGCTAAAGCTATCAATGATTCACTCTATGAAATCAATAAAATTCTCTTTTGTGAGAGTAATCCTATTCCTATTAAGGCGGCGATGTATATTGCTGGGTTGATAGATACCTTAGAGTATCGTTTACCACTGTGTGCACCTACACCTGCGAATATGAAACGTATTGAAAACACACTTAAAAAATATACTATTAAAGGATTTTAATGCAAGGTAAAACACTTGTAATTAGCGGCGGTACCAGAGGTATTGGCAAAGCGATTGTTTATGAATTTGCAAAAGAGGGAGTAAATATTGCATTTACGTACAACTCAAATGAAGAATTAGCCATTGAACAAGTTAAGGATTTAGAAAAAAATTATGGTATCAAAGCCAGAGCTTATTCTTTAAATATTTTAGAACCTGAAACCTATAAAGATCTTTTTTTAGAGATTGATAAAGAGTTTGATCGTGTGGATTTTTTCATCTCCAACGCTATTATTTCGGGACGTCCTGTTGTAGGTGGCTATACTAAATTTATGAAGTTAAAACCCAGAGGCATTAATAATATTTTTACTGCAACGGTCAATGCATTTGTCGTAGGAGCACAAGAAGCGGCAAAACGTATGGAAAAAGTAGGAGGAGGAAGTATTATTTCCCTTTCATCCACAGGTAATTTAGTTTATATTGAAAATTATGCAGGTCATGGTACGGCAAAAGCAGCTGTGGAAACAATGGTTCGTTACGCAGCAGCAGAACTTGGATGCAAGGGCATTCGTGTCAATGCGGTTAGTGGTGGACCTATTGAAACAGATGCCTTACGTGCTTTTACCAATTACGAGGAAGTGCGTGATGTCACTGCCAAACTCTCACCACTAGGTCGCATGGGACAACCACAAGATTTAGCAGGTGCGTGTTTATTTCTCTGTTCTGAGAAAGCCTCTTGGATTACAGGGCATACCATGCTTATTGATGGCGGAACGACATTTAAATGATGAATCTTCCCAATGCCCTTGCAAGCATGAGAATTGCCTTAGCGCCTCTCATGTTTATTTTTTTAGTCAATCGTGATATAGCTTTGTTTGCAGGCTTACATGTAAGCTGGTTGGACTATTTTGCAGCCCTTATTTTTGTACTCGCCAGTGCAACTGATTTTTTTGATGGCTATATTGCTCGAAGCTGGAATCAAAAAACACAATTAGGCGCCATTTTAGACCCCTTAGCAGATAAAATGCTCACATTGGCGGCATTTTTAGGTTTAATGATGATAGACAGAGCCAATCCTTGGGCTATTTTTTTAATCCTTACCCGTGAATTTTTTATTACAGGATTGCGTGTGGCAGCAATCAGCGAGGGGAAAAATATTGCGGCAAGTATGGCTGGAAAAGTCAAAACGGTCTTTCAGATGATTGCCATTGGCTTTTTAATGATGAATTGGCCTTTTGCAGAACTTCTTTTATGGATTGCAGTGGCACTGACACTCTATTCTGGTTATGAATATATTATAGGTTATACGAAAAAAGAGGTCAAATAATGGGTACACTTACATCTCTTCTCGTCCTCTCTTTTTTGATTTTTTTTCACGAATTGGGTCATTTTTTAGCCGCTCGCTTTTTTGGTGTTCATGTGGAAGTTTTTAGCATTGGTTTTGGGAAAAAAGTTTTTTCTAAGATCATTGGCAAAACAGAGTATTGCTTCTCTTTGATTCCTCTTGGTGGTTATGTTCAAATGAAAGGGCAAGACGACAAAGACCCTACTAAGCTCAGTTATGATGCCGATAGCTACACAACAAAAGCACCGTGGAAACGTATTATCATTCTTTTTGCAGGGCCTTTTGCAAATTTTTTATTAGCCTTCTTACTCTATATGGCAATTGGGAGTATGGGTGTGAGCAAACTCTCCCCTATTATTGGTCAAATGAGTGAAAATTCTGTTGCCTTAGAAGCGGGTATTCAAAGCAATGATCGCATTGTGATGATTGATGGTGTTTTGATTCAAACGTGGGATGAAGTGAGCGCTTTAATTCAAAAAAGCACAGATACTTTGGAAGTTAAAATTGAGCGAGCGGGCAGTGTTTTTACATTTCATATGACACCTAAAATTACTCAATATCAAAATATGTTTGGTGAAATTTTAGAGAAAAAAATGCTAGGAATCTCTCCGAGTGGTAAAACCCTCGAGATACACTATGGTATGGATGAACTCCCTCAATTTGCGTGGGAACAAACACTAAGGGCAACCACATTGATTCTCACAGGACTGCAAAAACTGGTTGAGGGGGTTGTCTCTCCCAAGGAGATGGGTGGCATTATCAGCATCGTCAAAGTCACTTCGGATGCAAGTGATGCAGGTATCATCGCACTCTTTGCACTCACAGCGCTTATTTCAGTCAATCTGGGTGTTTTTAATTTATTGCCTATTCCCGCTCTTGATGGTGGGCACATTATGTTTAATGCCTATGAAATGCTGACAAAAAAAGCGCCCAATGAGAAAATTCTTACAAGCCTTACTATGGCAGGGTGGGGATTGCTTTTGAGCCTTATGGCGTTTACAATTATCAATGACATATACAGGTTGGCCAATGGAAACTAAACAATTTGTCACAACAATGGATGCGATTCTTACCCGTATTGAAAAAGCACGTTTGGGCGTGAGTGGTCATCATATCGTCAAAATTGTCGCAGCGAGTAAAAGCGCAACGCCCCAGATGATTGAAGCCATGTATAACATAGGGCAACGCTGTTTTGGAGAAAATAAGATTCAAGACATGAGTGAAAAAGTACACGCACTCGCACATCTTCCTTTAGAGTGGCACTTTATCGGGCGTTTGCAGACCAACAAAATCAATCAACTCATTGACCTTGACCCCTTTTTAATGCACTCACTCAGCTCACTAGAACTTGCTCAAGAACTCGATAAACGTTTACATGTAAAGAATAAACAGATGAATGCGCTTTTACAAATCAACAGTGCCTATGAAGAGCAAAAAGCAGGTGTTCTTCCTGAAGAAGCTTTAGAAATTTATGAGCAAATCAGCCTTACATGTAAAAACATTCAGCTTAAGGGAGTTATGAGCATTGGAGCACACAGCGAAGATACACAGTTGATTCAAAAAAGTTTTGAGACAACCCACACGCTTTTTGAATCACTCCAAAGTAAAGGGGCAAAATATTGTTCTATGGGTATGAGCAATGATTTTGAACTTGCTATTGCATGTGGTGCGAATATGATTCGCTTAGGGAGTATTTTATTTAAATAAAAAGGAGCACCCCTATGGGCTTGACTTCTTTTTTTCTCTGTTTACATGTAAAGGTATTTTCCATATAAACTTAAATAAACCCCTAACAAAGATGTTAAGCCTTCTTCTAAAAGGGCTTGCTCATCATCATTAAAAATCAATGCCATTAAGCTTACATGTAAAGACTGCGCAAACGTGACCAAATGCTCTGGTGTTAGCTCTTTTTGCTCCTCTTTTGCAAAGACGAAAAAAAGTGCTAGCGCACGATTTATACCTACAACATAAGCTAAAAGATTTTCATAAATACTTTTTTCAGCAGGCTCAAGCTGAGAGATAAAAAGCTCTAAAGAAACATTTAAAAAACTTTTTTTCTTTGGAAAATTGCTTTGTAAAAGTGTCATAAAAAGCGTTTTTTTGGCTTCATTGAGTGCTTCAGGTAAAGATTTTTGCAAACACATATCAAGCTGTTGAATACCCTCTTCTTCATTGCTAGGAACACGCAAGGAGTGATGTTTAAGTAAAGCACAGATGTGTGCCTGTGTAAAATGCGTAGGTGTATACAAGGAACATTCACTAAGGTTTTCTACTAGGCGTGGATAGAATGGGTTTTCTTTGCTTTTCGCAAGGTATTCGGTTAAGTAAAGTATCTCTTTTTTCATACGTTTATTCTGCCAAAGTGCAACTGAAAAAGTGCTATAATACCCGCTTTTTAAAGGAGTAATTTCATGATTCATCTCTCAGCATTTTTTGCTATTTTTGTTAAATTCTTTTTCATTATGACACCGTTTTTTGTGACTACCATTTTTTTATCTATGACCAAAGGGATTGATGAGGGTGATAAAAAACGTCTTGCCATCAAGGTCACCTTAGCGATTTCTATCACCTGTCTTATTATTCTCTTTTTTGGTAAGTATATTTTTGAGCTTTTTGGTATTACTCTGGATGCTTTTCGTATTGGAGCGGGAGCACTTTTATTTTTAACCGCTGTTGATTTGGTTCAAAAAGATGTCAATGCTGAACCAACATGTAAAGCCGATATTTTAAAACATGCGGTTGTGCCTTTAGCCATTCCTGTCACTGTAGGACCTGGTACGGTGGGTGCGTTAATGGTCATGGGTGCAGATATGAATGGCTTTGATGATATGCTGCTAGGTTCGGGAGCGCTCTTATGTGCTATTATGAGTATTGGTGTGCTTCTTTACCTCTCAGGACATATTGAAAAACTGATTGGTCGCACAGGATTGATTGTGCTCAGTAAGATAACAGGTCTTGTTTTAGCCGCACTGGCTGCTCAACTTATTTTTACAGGGATAAAAAACTTTTTTCATTAAGAGCGAATTAATTGGAGTAAGACTACTATTGGTTTGATTATCCTTTAAAATCAAGGACAACAGATGCAAATTCATGAGTTTTTTTTATCGCTTTTTTTGATTTTAATTGTTGCACGCTTTTTGAGCGAACTTTTTGCAAAATACGGCATTCCTTCTGTCTTAGGAGAACTCTTAGCAGGGGTTCTTTTAGGCTCTTCTGTTTTTGGTTTAATTACTCCCAATGAAGTGTTAAAAATATTAGCTGAGATTGGTATTATCTTGCTTTTATTTGAAGTGGGCTTAGAAACTGATTTTCATAGACTCAAAGATGCGGGCATGAAATCATTTACGGTTGCTATATTGGGGGTTGTTCTTCCTTTTATCTGTGGATTTTTACTAGCCTATTATCTTTTTAACCTCTCCTTTGATATTTCTCTTTTTATTGGAGGAACGCTCACTGCAACGAGTATTGGTATTACGCTAAGGGTGCTTAAAGACATTCATATGGAACAGACCAATATTGCTCAAATTGTCATTGGTGCAGCGGTCATTGATGATATTATTGGAATAATTTTATTGGTCTTTATTTATGATTTTTCCATTGCACAAGAGGTAAGTTTTCAACACACACTCTCCGTAACGACGATGGTGGTCTCTTTTTTAATTTTAGCCCCCATTCTTGCAAAAGTACTCTCCTTTCTTATTCATAAATTCCACGCAAAGATGCTTGTTCCAGGGTACATTCCAACGATTATTATCTCTTTGATTCTTATCTTCTCCTATTTTTCGCATATGGTAGGAGCGCCTGCCATTTTAGGCTCGTTTGCAGCAGGTGTTGCCCTTTCTCGTCGTTTCTTTCTTCCTTTTGGAACCGCTCTTGGAACCAACGAGCAACTGCTTAACGATGTTAAGGTCAATATGACCCCTATTATTCAAATTTTTACCCCTATTTTCTTTGTTATGGTGGGTCTTTCGTTGAATTTAAGGGTCATTGACTTTAGTTCTGGTACGTTTTGGATTATGAGCTTAAGCTTTATCTTTCTAGCGTTTTTAACAAAATTTGCAGGGGCATTTTTTATCTTTCAAAAATCCATTCGCAATAACGCTCTTATTGGTGTTTCCATGATTCCACGTGGCGAAGTGGGACTTATTTTTGCTGAGATGGGACGTATCAATGGTGTATTGCCTAATGAGATTTATGCCATGTTGATTTTTGTGATTGTCATTACCACGGTGATTCCGCCGTTTATTTTGAAGCACTATTTTAAAGCAGAGTGTGTTTAAGAGTGTTTACATGTAAGGCATTTGCCTTACATGTAAATCTACTTACATCTTTTTATTCAACGTTGTCTTGATTGTAAATTTTCTCGTCTAGTTCACCTTCACTCTTGGCGACTAAAACAGAAACCATCGCATCGCCTGTAACATTCACAGTCGTTCGAGCCATATCTAAGATTCTATCGATTCCTGCAATAATCGCAACACCCTCCAAAGGAAGACCAACAGATGTTAATACCAATGAAAGCATAATAAGACCCGCCCCTGGCACACCTGCCGTTCCAATAGAAGCGAGTGTTGCGGTGATAATAATGGTTAAGTAATTCGCAAAGCTTAAGTCTACTCCAAAAGCTTGCGCAACAAACATGACACAAACCCCTTGATAAAGTGCGGTTCCATCCATGTTGATAGTTGCACCCAATGGTAAAACAAAACTTGCAATTGGTTTTGAAACACCGAGGTTGTGAATGGTATTGCTCGTAGTCACTGGCAATGTTCCTGAACTACTGGTGGTTGTAAAAGCAACACTTTGTGCGGATAAAATACCCTTAAAGAATTTAACAGGACTGAGTTTTGCAAACACGGCTATACCACCACCCATGGTAAGAGCCATATGAATCAAAGAAGCCACATACACACACGCAATGACTTTACCAAGGCTTAATACCATACGATGCAGAAACCCATGCCATCAAACCAAAAACACCAATAGGCGCAAAAGAGATAACAATCTCAGTCATTTTAAACATCGCTTCTGAAAACGATTCAAAAAATGCCGCAACAGGTTTGCCTTTTTCACCTGCTAGGTTAATGGAAATACCTAAAAAGATAGCAAAAACGATAATTTGTAAAATATCACCTTTCATCAAACTGTTTAATGGGTTTGAGGGGATAAGCGCTAAGAGCGTTTCCATTAATGGTGGCGCACTTTTAGCATTCATTGCAGCTGCACTCTCTAGTGAAACACCAGAACCTGGTTCAAATACAATACCAAATGCCAAACCAATTGCAACCGCAATGGCTGTTGTAACCAAATAGATAGAAAACGTCTTTAGACCAATACGACGCATCTTTCCAATATCTTCCATAGAAGTAATACCCGTAACCAATGTTACGAAAATCAAAGGCACAATCAACATCTTAATCATGTTAATAAAGAGTGTTCCCAAAGGTTTCAACATCAATGCTGTCTCTTTAAATAAAAGACCGACAACCAAACCTAAACAAAGACCAATAAAGATCTTCTTCCAAAGCGCTAAGTGTTTCCACCATGCCATCATTTTTCTTCCTTTTTATAAGATAAATTTATTTTAAAAACCCAAAGCGACCCGAAAGAGACTTTTTCTTTTTTGAAACCAAAATCAAGCGCTAAAAAAAGACTCTTGTGTATATTCGCTACATTTTAGTGAGAAAAAAAGTTACAGTCTAAAAATGAAATCTCAAAATTGTTAAGTAAAGTGACATTTCGTGAATTCAGCTTTACATGTAAAAGCATCTTAAAGCACCATCGCCGCAATCCATCCAAAAAGAATCAATGGAATATTATAGTGAATAAACGTAGGCACAACCGTATCCCAAATATGATCATGTTGACCATCCACATTTAAACCCGATGTAGGTCCTAATGTGGTATCAGATGCAGGAGAACCTGCATCACCCAAGGCTGCTGCCGCACCCACAAGCGCAATGGTTGCTAGAGGCGAAAAGCCAAATTCTACACATAAAGGTACATAAATGGTTGCAATAATCGGAATGGTTGAAAAGGATGAGCCAATACCCATGGTAATTAAAAGTCCCACAAGAAGCATCAAAAAAGCAAGTAATGCTTTATTGCTCCCGATAAGTAATGATACAGAATTAACAAGTGAGCTGACCCCTTGTGTGGCTTTCATCACTTCTGCAAATCCACTCGCTGCAATCATAATAAAACCTATCATGCCCATCATGTAGACACCTTTGGTAAAGACATCGTGCGTTTGATTGGCTTTGACAACCCCACCCATAACAAAGACCACTAAACCCGCTAAAGAACCTACAATAATGGAATCACTGTAAAGTTGCAAAGAGAGTGCTAAGACAATCGCAACAAGAGCAGTCCCTACATGTAAAACATTTAATGTGCGGGCTTCTGGTTGGGTATCTAATATTTTTTGAACCGAATAATGGCGTGGTTTTTTATAGGTGATAAAAATAGCCACCAAAAGACCTAAAAACATTCCAAAAACAGGAATCATCATACCCACAGGCATTTGAGCCGATGTGACCATCATGCCATTTTCAACAATGTTTTTTAAAAGAATATTATTGAGAAAAATACCACCAAAGCCAACGGGCAATAACATATACGTAGCGGTTAAGCCAAAAGCAATCACACATGCCACCATACGCCTATCAATGTGAAGTTGTGCCATCGTATGTAAAAGCGGTGGAATCAAAATCGGGATAAACGCAATGTGAACAGGAATTAGATTTTGTGAACTAATAGCAACCAGTAAAATAGCACTTAAAAGGGTTGCTTTTAAATAACTTCTTTGTGTGGGTGTTGCCTCTTTACCCATTTTTTTAATCACATAGCGTGCTAAAACATCGGTAATACCTGAATGCGAAATGGCAACAGCAAAAGCACCTAACATCGCATAGCTCAATGCAATGGTAGCCCCACCGCCTAGTCCTTTATTAAAAGCACTCATTGTCTCACTCAAAGGCAACCCTGCAATAAATCCTCCCAAAAGGGCACTCAATGTTAGCGCAACCACAACATTTACCCGTAAAAGACTCAGTGCTAACATCAAAAGGACAGAAACGACAACAGGATTCATTCAATTTCCTTAAAAAATTCTAAATATTTAAAATAAAACTTAAAGTTATAGCAAAACTGCTCTAAAAGCGAAATTAAAGAGCGAAGTCTACCTCTTTTTCTTTACATGTAAAAGAGGTAGAGTGCTTAAAAATGCATCATTCCCACTTCCACGTTAAAATTTCTGGCATATCAATGCCATACTCCTCAATATATGCCTTATGTTCAGCCAGCTTTGCAGACATTTTTTGGCATACTTCCTCTTGATAGGGTTTCATTTTAGGCACACGATGCATCACATCCATTACCAGATGAAACCTATCGGTATCATTTAAAACCACCATATCAAACGGGGTTGTGGTCGTGCCCTCCTCTTTGTAACCTCTTACATGTAAATGTTCATGGTGCGCTCGTTTGTATGCCAAACGATGAATCAACCACGGGTAGCCATGGTACGCAAAAATCGTAGGAACATCTTTGGGGAAAAGCGCATTATACGCTTCGTGTGTCCATCCGTGAGGGTGTTCTTCTTTGGGTTGTAAAGCCATTAAATCAACAACATTAACCACCCAAATCTTCAAGCTTGGTACAAGCACCCTTAAAAGACTCACTGCGGCTAAGGTTTCAAGTGTAGGCACATCGCCACAACATGCCATGACCACATCAGGCTTATCTTTATCACTCGCCCACTCCCAAATGCCCATGCCTTTTTCACAATGCGCTATGGCATCATTCATGTTCAGCCACTGCACTTCAGGCTGTTTGCCCGCCACAATAACATTAATGCAATCCCTGCTTTTCAAACACCAATCGCCCACCCATAAAAGGGTATTGGCATCGGGTGGAAAATAGACATTGATAATGTGTGCTTTTTTGTTCACCACGACATCAATAAATCCAGGGTCTTGATGTGAAAATCCATTATGGTCTTGTCGCCAAACATGTGAGGTTAAAAGATAATTGAGTGCAGCAATGGGTTTTCGCCACGGTATTTCACGACTGGTCACTTTAAGCCATTTAGCATGTTGGTTAAACATCGAATCAACAATATGAATAAACGCCTCATAACACGAGAAAAAGCCATGACGACCTGTCAACAAATACCCCTCAAGCCACCCTTGGCAGGTGTGTTCTGAGAGTATCTCCATCACACGACCATCCGAACTTAGGTGCTCATCAAAGCTGTTTTTTTCAGCCATCCAGACACGATTGGTCACTTCAAAGAGTGCGCTTAAACGATTGGATGCCGTTTCATCAGGGCCAAACACACGGAAATTTTGCATATTTTCTCGCATAACATCCCGCAAATAATACCCCAAAATGCGTGTAGCCTCGGCACTACTTTGAGTAGGAGCAGGAACATTCACCGCATACGCTGTAAAATCAGGTAGCACTAACGGCTTAAGTAACTGCCCACCGTTGGTATATACATTGGCACCCATACGTTTTTCACCTTTGGGTGCTAACGAAGCAATGTGCGCAAAGAGTTTTCCCTTCTCATCAAAAAGCGCTTCAGGCTTATAACTTTTCAGCCATTTTTCTAAAATAGTAATGTGCTCAGGTTTGCTCTCTAAAGAGGAAAGAGGTACTTGATGCGACCTCCAGTGCCCCTCTGTTTTGAGTCCATCGACTTCTTTAGGGCCAGTCCAGCCTTTAGGCGTTCGTAAAATCAGCATCGGCCAGCGTGGACGCTCATGGGAATCTAACGTACGTGCATTGTGCCAAATCGTTTTAATCTTCTGCACCATTTCATCTAAAACTGCTGCCATTCTTTGATGCATAAGTTCTGGCTCATCACCCTCAACAAAATAAGGCTCATATCCATAACCACAAAATAGCTCTTCTAACTCTTCATGCGAAATACGGGCGAGGATGGTTGGATTGGCAATTTTATAACCATTAAGATGCAAAATAGGCAAAACCACACCATCACGTTTGGGGTCTAAAAATTTATTGGAGTGCCATGCAGCAGCCAGTGGTCCTGTCTCCGCCTCCCCATCGCCTATCACACAACATGCTATTAAATCTTTCGTGTCAAAAACCGCTCCATAGGCATGGGAGAGTGCATAGCCAAGCTCACCTCCCTCATGAATCGAACCAGGTGTTTGAGGTGCAGCATGACTAGGAATACCGCCTGGAAAGGAGAACTGTTTAAAGAGCTTTTGAAGACCCTCTTCATCGTGTGAAATTTCAGGATACACTTCACTGTAAACCCCTTCTAAATAGGTCTGTGCTACCACCGAAGGTCCTCCATGCCCTGGCCCTGCGATAAAAAGCATATTTAAATCGTACTGATTGATAAGGCGGTTCATATGGGTATAGATAAAATTAAGCCCAGGAGTTGTCCCCCAATGCCCTAAAAGACGAGGTTTGATATGTTTTATGCTAAGAGGCTCTTTGAGCAAAGGATTGTCCAATAGGTAAATCTGCCCCACACTTAAATAATTCGATGCCCTCCAATAAGCATCCACTTGCGCTAAAGCTTCCAAAGAGAGTGGATTTTGTTTCATGATCTGCTCCTAAGACGTAATTTTTCATTGTAACAAAAACAAGGACATAGACCCTTTACATGTAAAGGATTTAATGCCTTAGGTGTTCTATACGCGTATTGGCTTCACGAATACGTTGCAGTGAAATAGCACCACTTTTGACTTGTGTGGCAATCGTCTCAATAATCTCATGGGTAGATGTGTATGAGAGCTGATTGCCAAAAAGAAGCATATCCACCCCTGAATTAATGGCTAAGGTTATGGCATCCTTTAGGGAGTAATCGTTCGCAATGGCTTGCATGTGCATATCATCACTGACCAACACACCCTTAAAGCCTAGCGTTTGTCTTAGCAAAAGCGTATTGGTCGCATACGAAAGCGTTGCAGGATAGTTCTTATCAAGCTTTGCATTAAAAACATGTGCTGACATAATCATTGAGGCTTTCTCTTGTGCTATAAGCATTCGATAGGGGTCTAATTCTACTTCACTCCACGTTTGCGTTACATCGACAAATCCCAAATGTGAATCCTCAAAGGAGGAGCCATGTCCTGGAAAATGCTTGAGCACACCCGTAATATTATGCTCCACAAAGGATTCTAACATCACTCCCGCATACGAAACAACACGGTGTGGCTCTGTGCCATACGAGCGCTCCAAACCTACGATAACACTGTTTTTGGGATTAAGAGAAAGATCCACATCAGGAGCAAAATTACAATTAATACCATGTTCACGCAGCATCAACGCTAAAGCGTCATACGTCTCTTTGGCTTTTTCCAATGACTCGCTTGCTACTTTTAATGCAGAGGGCGTTTGCACAAAACCGTAAGAAGGTTTCAGCCGTGCCACCTTTCCACCTTCTTGATCCACACAAATGAGCAGAGGTGTTTTAGCAGAAGCTTTAAGCGTATGTGTGAGTGCTTTGAGTTGTTCTGAGGAGCGAATATTTTTAACACGACTTTTATCAGTATAAAAGCGGTCAAACAAAATGACTCCCCCCAGCTCATAACGCTCAATTGCTTCCACAATAGGGCTGGTGGCAACCAGCTTTTCTTCCTCAAAACCCACGATAAGCATATGCCCTATCATCTTTTTTAAAGCTTCATCCTCTGGCATCGCATGCAGTGGCAATGAATAAAAAAACAACCCTATGAAAACAAGAGTGATTCTGCGCACGCCTATCCTTTGATTTTTAAAAAATTATAGCGCAGTTACAATGTTTTAGGCTTGAATCTAAGTGCATGATGCGAAGAGGCTTCAATACACGCTAGTTGGTACTCAACCATCGCATAAAAAGGGCGAAGGAAGTCTTCTAATTGTGTTGGACAGATGCTTTCATGATGCCACTCATGAAGAAGTTCTAATACCCGAAGCGTCGATTCAATGGTGGATAAACAATACGCCAAAGGTTGCTCTTTAATTCTAAACGCTGAAGGTTTTGTCGCATCAAAACTAATATGTGTAAGGGAGTGTAAATTCATACTCTCTCGCATCATTTTAAGCGAACATGCCCATGTCGAATCAATGAGAAAAATCGCCATAGGTCTCTTTACATGTAAAGCTTTTTTTTCCAGAAGATTTGTGTGAGTAAGGTTGATAGCATGAGGAGATGGGTAGAGAATAAAACTCTCATGCGTTGCGATAATCTCATTAATGCGTGCATTGTCACTAAAGTCAATCCCCATAAAAAGCTCAGAATTTGGTAAAGAGAGATGCGTCAAATGCCCCGTCCCATTTTTGGTCTTTTTAAACTCTTTTGGGTGCATTAAAATGATGAATTTAGTGTGCGTATTAATGGGACGAATATGACGACACATACACGAACTTTTGGGTCTATAACAGCGGTAACATTTTTCTCTATTCCCATAAAATGTCTGCATTTTTCACCTTAAAATAAGACTCATTATACTCAAATCTCTCTCAGAATAAAACGCCCACAAGAGAGGCTTTTAGTCTTTAAGCTAAACTCCTATAAAATAAGGAGCGTTTTAACCAACATTCAAAAAGGAGAAAGCATGGCAAAAAGTAAAGATGTTAAAAAAGAAGTCAAGAAGAAGCCCGAAAAATCGTTAAAAGAAAAACGTGAAGAGAAAAAAGCAAAAAAAGCGTAATACATTGTATGCACAAGAGGGATAACACTTCCTCCTGTGCACTTCTTTTAGTTGCTAAATTTTACTTCACAAGCATTCATTTTTGTAACTTCTCCACACTCTTTTACATACAAAATACCCCACTCAAACATCTCTTTAAGCACAGGTCTAAGTTTTTCTCCAATAGGTGTGAGCGAATAGACAACTTTAGGAGGAATTTCTGGAAAAACAACCCGTTTGATGAGGTGTTTTTCTTCCAAATCCCTTAACTTAATGGTGAGTGTTTTTTGTGTAATCTCAGAGACCTCTTCAAACAACTCTTTGTAACGCTTTTCACCCTCAAGCAAATGCCAAATAATGCCTAATTTCCATTTGTCATTGAAAATATCTTGTACGATTGAAACCGAGCAGATATACTCCTTGCCGTTAACATAATACATGACATTCCTTTTTTTGTACGTATTATAACACAGTATCTATTTTTCATCATTACATTACTAAAGTATCGTAAGAGTATTTTAAGTAGAGCCATTTTATACTTCATAAAGCACTTCAAAAAAAAGGAAACGTATGAAAAATGTACTGATTATCAACGGCCACCAATACTACCCAAATATTGCAGAGGGTAAACTCACACAAATGTATGTCGATACCGCAGAGAGTTTTTTAAAAACAAACGGTTTTAACGTCAAACATGCCAAAGCCGAAAGCGACTATAATCCTCTTGAAGAGGTTGAAAAGTTTAAGTGGGCAGATTTTTTTATCATTCAATACCCTGTTTATTGGATGGGCACACCATGGATGATGAAAAAATACATTGATGAAGTCTTTTCAGCAGGAACGAATAATGGCATTTATGCCAATGATGGAAGAAGCAGAAGTGATGCGAGCAAACGCTACGGCAGTGGAGGATTAATGCAAGGCAAACAATACATGCTCTCTTTAACCTATAACTGCCCAAGCTCAGAATTTAGCAACAAAGCAGGCTTTTTTGATGGCCTTAGCCTTGATGAAGCCAACATCGCTACACATAAAACATGGCAATTTTGCGGCGCAAAACCCATGCAAACCTACTCTGTGCATGACATTTTTAAAGGTGATTTGAACATTGAAATGGAAAAAGTTAAATTTATTGATATTTTGTCCAAAAACTTTTTAGGATGAGGCATGGAAAATCAAACCCTTAAGCAGCTGCAAAACCGAAAATCGATTCGCCATTTTACAGGCGAAGCAGTCAGTAAAGAAGACTTAGAGACTATCTTTAAAACAGCACAGCGTGCACCTACTTCCATTAATGGACAACAAATCAGCCTAATTTATACCCGTGATAAAGAAAAGCTAAAAACCATTGCAGAACTGTGTGGTGGGCAAACGCACATTGCCACTGCCGATGTTTTTGTAGGTGTTGTTATTGATTTTAACCGCACAGATATTATTGTTGAAAGTATTGGAAAAAAGCAGATTATTGAACAAAGCGCTGAGGGCATTATGGTTGGTGCAGTGGATGCTGGCATTATGCTACACGCTCTACAAGTTGCAGCAGAAGCTTTGGGCTATGGAACAACAGCTATTGGAGGGGTAAGAAAAGACTCTGATGCTATCATTGAGATTTTTAATCTTCCTAAAAAGACTTTTTTAGCAGTAGGTTGTACCATTGGAGTCCCCACACAAGAAGCTAAAAATGCTCCACTCAAACCACGTATTTCACTGGAAAGTTTTGTGATGCAAGAGACCTATGATAGAGAGAAAGTACGCAATGGTGTGCTCGGGTATGAGCAAATACTCAAAACATTTCGTGATACTACAGGCAGTGGTTCAATGCCAACGTATGCAAAGATAACCTCTAGCAACTATGCCGATGTTTACTACCGAAAAACTGCAAAAAGCTTAGTCGCACAAGGGTTCGCATTTAAAGATGAATAGGTTTACATGTAATCCTATTTTAGGATGAGCCCTATAGCTCATCCTGATTCTCTTATCCTGCGATATAAGGATAAATAAATTTTATCCAAGGAAGCCCAATCACTAAGAAAACACCAAGATAAATAATTCCAAAAATAGCTCCAAGTTTCCAAAACTCTGGTCCTGTAACATATCCACTGGCAAACCAAACAGGGCTATGACCTGTGCCATACGGTGTTAAAACACCCATGATACCCATAGGAAGCAGTAATAAAAGCATCGTTTGAGATGGATCCGTATTAGGAATAGAGATAGCTAAAACCGTAAAGAGTCCAACCATTGCTGTAACATAGGCTGTTCCTGAGGCAAAGAAATAACGTAAGATACTAAAGGCAATAATAAGACCAAGTACTGCCATAAACGGTGTTAAGCCATGTAAATAACTACCTGTTGCTTTGGCAATCCAATCCAAAAATCCAACATTTTTAAGTCCTGCTGCCATTGTCACAAGCGTTGCAAACCATGTTAAAACATTCCATGCAGGTTTATTTCCTAAAAAATCATTCCATGAAATAATTTTCGCTGCAATCATTAAAACAATCACAATCAGTGCTGTTGTTGTTGCATTAATTCCAAAAGCAGAACTACCAATCCAAAGCACTAAAGCAAGTACTGAAATAGTAAGCATAAAAATTTCACTTTTACTAATTTTTCCCAATTTGTGTAATTCTTCACCAGCCCATTTTGAAATAATGGGTGAGCCCTTAATTTCTGGTGGATAGATCCATAATGCAAGAAGTGGGGTTAATGCAAAAAGGACAATACCTACAGGAGCAAAAGCAATAAACCAACCCATCCAACTAACCGTATGTACACCCGCTTTTGAGGCCAATTCAAGAGCAAGCGGGTTGGGTGCTTGACCTGTTAAAAAGATAGAACTAGAAACACATGTGGTTGCGAGTGAAACCCAAATAAGATAGGCACCAATTTTTCGAGCATCTTTTTCAGGATAACTCTCAAACATAGGTGGAATACTTGTAACAATTGGATAAATTGTTCCACCACTTCGAGCTGCATTACTAGGTATAAATGGTGCTAAAGCAAGATCAGCTAGTGCAATAGCATAACCTAGTCCTAGGGTTGAAGTCCCTAATTTATTCACAAGCAAAAAAGCGATTCGTTTACCAAGACCGCTGTTATGATAACCAATGCCGATCATAAAAGCTGCAAAGATAAGCCATACAACAGCATTCGAAAAGCCACTAAGACCCCAATTAATAGCAACTGCTGATTTAATAAGAGCACCATCTTTCCCTGAACCAACAGGACCCACCTTAAACAATACAGCTAATACAACAGCAATAATACCTATCAATGCAGGGGGAATAGGTTCTAAAATAAGACCCACAACAAGACCTGCAAAAATACTGGTGTAAAGCCAGGCATTTATGCTAAGACCTTCTGGTGTTGGACACATAAAAACGAAGAGACCCACAATAACAGGTGCAAGAAGTTTTGTATAATACTTTACATCAAAACCAGCTTCCATTTTATAACCTCCTTAATTTAATAAATTAATTTTATTAAATAAAAAATTGTAGCACAAAAAAACAAAAAAGTGTCAAATAATAAAAAAGGAGTCCTAAAATGAGGGGTTATTTAAGATTTATTCTAAGTAAAGAATCTTTACATGTAAAAAGGGAAAAGGCTACCTTTTCCCTTTTATCAATGAAGTTTGGATTATAAAACAGGCGATTTAATCACCATTAATTTTTGATTGGACATCTCTTCCATGGAATTGTGAATGCCTCCTAGTCCAAGACCAGAGGCTTTAGCGCCACCAAATGGCATCCAGTCAACCCTAAAAGCGGTATGGTCATTGACCATCACGGCTGTGCCATTTAAGCGTTTAACGGCTCTGAGTGCGGTATCAATATTTTTGGTAAAAATAGCCGCTTGGAACGATACTTCAAGTTGATTGGCGCGATCAAACGCCTCTTCAATATCTCTATACGAGTAGATACATACCACAGGAGCAAAAACCTCTTTAGTCGACACTAAAGCATCATCAGAGGGGTTTAAAATAACCGTTGGTTCATAACACGATGCGGAGATTCTTTTTCCACCTGTTAAAATTTTTCCACCTTTGGTGATGGCTTCATTGACCCACGCTTCTACTCTGTCTACTTCATCGTAATTGATCAATGGTCCCACTTCGGTTTTTGGGTCTAACTGATTACCAACAACAAGCTTTGATGCGTATTGGGTCAATTTTGAAGCAACCTCTTCTACAATGCTCTCGTGAACAAAGACGCGCTGAACCGATACACACACTTGACCTGCATGGTAAAAACCACCTTTGCCGATGGAGGGGATTAATTCATCAATATCTGCATCCGCTTCAACAATCACAGGGGCGACACCACCGTGTTCTAATGCCACACGGGTACCATTCGCCACTTTAGACTTTAAGTACCAACCCACAGCACCTGAGCCAATAAAGGTTAAAAAATTGATTTTAGGGGATGTTGCAAGAAGCTCTCCACCTTTTCGATCACACACAATCGCTTGTGCCCAACCTTTGGGAAGCCCCGCTTCTTCTAAAATCTCAACCAATCGAATCGCAGACATGGGTGTTTGTGTCGCAGGCTTGATAATCACAGAACACCCAACAGCAAGTGCTGGGATGACTTGGTGAATGGCTAAGTTTAGGGGGTGGTTAAACGCAGAAATGGCAGCGACCACACCAATAGGCTCTTTAAACGTATAGGCCATACGATTGGCAGATGAAGCCGTATGTCCCATCGCAATCTCTTTGCCCTCATGAACGCCTAATGCCTCAATCGCTAATTTAACCCCATTGATCGCTCGATTCACTTCAACTTTAGAATCCATCCACGGTTTGCCACCCTCTGAGGCGCACAGTTTGGTCAGTTCATCAATTTGAGACGACATGATTTTGACAACGTTTTCTAAAATCTCAACTCTTTTGTACTTTGGTAATGCGTTTTTGTGATCTAAAAATGTAGATTTTGCTAAATCTAACGCAGCTTCTACCTCCGCAGTAGAACCATAAGGAACCGTACCTACGACGCTTCCATCAAAGGGAGATGTCACTTCAATTGTATTCATTGTGTACCTTTTTCATTTTTATAATAACTTTCTTGCGAAATGAATTTTATAGCCTAATACTCCGTTAAACGGATCACAAAGACTGAACAATTCGCATGACGAATGACCCGTTCAGCCGTACTACTGATAAAATAGCTCCCAAGACCAGGTTTAGTTGCCATCATGACAATGGCATCTGCTTTCATTTTTTGCGCACTTTGAAGGATTTCTCTATGGACAACCCCTTCTTTGATTTTGAACGTTACTTTATCAAGAGGCAAAGCATGCTTCTTTGCAATGGCTTGTAACTCTTCCAATGCGAGCTGATTGGCGCTCTTATTTTGTGCTTCTTCTAAAATAGGCTGTACTGAGCCATGAATGAGATTTTCATTGACGTAAAACAGAGTCATCTTTCCATCCTCATCCAATACATTTAAAACCCCTTCAAACAATTTTTTGTGGTTCTCTTTGTAGGATAAATGAAGCGGTACTAAAATATTTTTAAACATTTTTACATCCTTTAACCCATAACTTTATTGGGTAGCCATAGAATTATATCAGGAAACACCATACAAAGAACCAGTACAGTAAGGTTCACAAGAATAAAAGGAGTAACGGATTTATAAATTTCTCCCATGCCTACTTCAGGGGGTGCAATACCCTTAAGATAAAACAGCGCAAAGCCATACGGAGGTGTTTGTACAGCAATCAGAATATTTATAATCATCAAAACACCAAACCAAATAGGATCATACCCCAAGGCAACTGCAATAGGTGTAAACAAAGGTGCACACATCAAGACAATAATAAACTCATCAATAATAAATCCCAAAAGCAGCATAATGATTTGAAACATGATAATAATCATGATAGGAGGTAAATCCAATCCTTGTGTAAAACCCGCAATCATCCCTTGAATGCCCATAAGCAAATGAAAATTGCTAAATACAGATGCCCCAAAGATAATCCACATCGCCACACTCACCAAAGCAGCGGTTTGAAAACCAACCAAGCGAAACATCTCCAGTTTAAAACGCTTGAAAAAGATAGCAAGCAATACCGCACCTGCAACCCCAAGTGCACCTGATTCTGTAGGTGTAGCAATACCACTCATAATACTTCCAAGCACAACAAAAATCAATCCAATGGAGAGCGTACCATCTGTTAAGACCTTGATTTTTTCTTTTGTGGTTAATTTTGGCAATCCCACTTCGGTTTCACTCAGTAATGGGGCACGTTCAGGATTGATTTTACAGCTGATAATAATATAGGCTACAATGAGCAGAATCGTAATCAAAGCAGGTGTCATTGCTCCTAGGAACATACGTCCCACTGAGTTTTGTGTCGATGCTGCAAACATAATCATCGGAATGCTAGGTGGAATTAAAATACCAAGTGCACCACCTGCCATAATTGTTCCCATCGCTAAACGTTTATCATAGCCTGCTGCTAACATCGGTTTTAGGGCAATACTACCTGAACTCATAATACCAGCCCCAATGATACCCACCATCGCTCCAATCATCGAACAGATAAACACAACGCTAATCGCCAATGAGCCACGAAGTTTACCAATGACCATTTGACTTGCTTTAAACATGGCATCGCCAATACCCGAATGGGTCAAAAGCTGCCCCATGTAAATATAAAGCGGGATGGCAAGTAAAATAAAACTAAAAAATGTTGACTCAACCGTTGTTGGAATCACATTAAAAATGCCCTCTCCCCACGTAAAATAGCCAATGAGCATGGCAATGCCACCTAAGGCTAATCCAACAGGAGCACCTAGGGCGAAAAAAATCAAGATAGAGCATAATAGAACAATCGTTAATAACTCAATACCCATTGGTTACTTCCTTTTCAAACAATTCTCGACCCGTTATTAAGTGATACAACTCTAGGATTATATCTTTCACTAACTGCATGATAAAAAGTGTACTGGCGATACATAACATGACCCAAAAATGCCACATGGCTGGAGCCCACTCACTTTCACGACGATAGTCATATTCTATAGCTTCATTAAATTTTCCAAAACTAACATAAAAAACGATAATAAGAAAAAAGATTCCCAAAGAGAATGAGATAAGATTAAAAATATTTTTAACATTTGGAGAGACGGTTATATAGAGAATATCAACATTGATATGCGCTTTTCGTTGTTGAGCGTACGCTCCACCAAGTGCAGCAATATAACCAAATAAAAAAAGAGAGGTGTCGTACGCCCATATCGTAGGCGCATTAAACAAATACCGTGCCGCTACTTCAAACACGACAATAAAGGCAAGAACGGGCATCATTACTGATGCCCCCTTGCCCAACCACATAATAATTTTATCGACCACGATGCAAAATAATTTCAAATTTTGTATCAACATGGTTGGCTCCTGTTCTCAAAATTGAATTATTGTGCTTGAGTCTTTTTAAGAATATCAATCAACTCTTTGCTGTATTTATCCGCAGCTGCGTATTCATCCCACAAGCCTGCACCTGCTTTTTTCCATGCAGCTTTATCCGCATCTGAAGGGGCAGGACTCCATTGTAAACCTTTGGCTTCCATTTGAGCAATCGCTTCACTTTCCCATTTTTTAGACATCGCTAATTGTGTTTTTGCATGCTCAACTGTGGCTTCTTGAACAGCCTTTTTTAAATTATCTGGCAATTTATTCCAAGCAGCCTTATTGACTAAAATAGGCAATACTTGCGCACCTGCTAGTGGTAATTTGTACATGTATTTTGCGACTTCTACGTGGTTACCATCTCTATGATCAATCATGTTACTACCGATTGAGCCATCAATAACACCCGTTGCTAAACTGGTATAAATTTCACTCCATGCTAAAGAGACAGGCGATGCGCCAAGGTTTCTAAGGAATTTACCATACGCTCCTGGTGCTCTAATTTTAAGACCTTTGAAATCTTCTACAGAGTTAATAGGTTTTTTGGTGATAATATAGACCGCTGGTTGAATGTAAGGCTCTAGCCAGACAAGTCCTTGAGAACCATACGCTTGTGTTAGGACTTTGTCCCAGCCATCATTATGAAAGAGCTTATACAATTCATCAGGATTGTCTGTTCCACCAGGTAAACCAATTTCCACAACACCTGCTGGTAATTCACCTGCGTGCATAGATTGGAACGGTGCTGCCATGGTAATTAAGCCTGATTTTGCTGCTGCGAGTAAACCTGAGGTACCAACGCCCTCTCCTGAATAAAGAACTTGAACTTTGATTTTACCCTCAGTTCTTTTCTCTATGTCTTTAGCAAGTCCTTCGTACAATTCACCAAAGGCAGTACCTCTACCATAAAGGTTTGCAAATCTCCAATTATAATCCGCTGCTGATGCAGTATCCACGATAGCCATAACTCCTAATAGCGCAATGACGGAAGTCGTCACTATGTTTTTCTTAATATTACGGATGAAATTCAACATTAATACATCTCCTTCTGTGTTATTGATTGTAATTTTGTATTCGCTCTAAAAAATAATGATGCGTCTAGAAGTACTGCTTCCTCCTTGTATGGTTTATTTTTGGACTACGTGTGCAAACAATTCACTAAATTTGTCTAAGCCTTCATTGGCAATAGCATCACTCATGGTAAGGGCAGGTAAGAAACGAATGACATTTCCATTAAAGCCGCATGAGAGTAAAATGAGTCCAAATTGCGTCGCATTGGCAATGATTTTTTGTGTCAATTCGACATTGGGTTTTGTATAATCACCCTCCATCATCAACTCTAAGGCTATCATAGCGCCTTGATTTCTTACATCGCTGATAAGCTCTGGGTATTGTGTTTTGAGGGCATTTAACCTTGTGTTAAACAATGCGCCAAGCTGATTTGAGCGTGTCAAGAGATCTTCTTCTTCCATGATTTCTAAAACGGCTAAGGCTGCAGCACATGCCACGGGTGAACCACCATAGGTTCCACCAAGTCCTCCAGGAATTGGGGCATCCATAATATCAGCTTTTCCCACAACGGCAGAAAGAGGATACCCTCCAGCAATACCTTTTGCCATCGTCATCAAGTCAGGCTCAATCCCAGAGTATTCGATGTTGAACATTTTGCCTGTTCTTCCAAATCCAGATTGAATTTCATCCACAATCATGACAATACCATGCTCATCACACAGTGCTCTTATGGCTTGCAACAGTTCTAAAGGTGCAGCATAAAAACCACCCTCACCTTGTACAGGCTCAATGATAAACGCGGCAATATCCTCAGGAATAATGTCAGATTTAAAAAGATTTTTGATAGCTTTAAGTGTATCTTTGACTGTGGTATCGGTTTGTACGCATGGAAAAGGTATATGATAAATATCGCCCGCAAAAGGACCAAAAGCTTTTTTGTAAGGAGCAGTTTTGCCCGTAAGTGCCATCGTTAAGTTGGTTCTGCCATGAAAACCTCCGTTAAATGCCACAACACCACGACGTCCTGTATAGGCTCGTGCAATTTTGACACAATTCTCAACGGCTTCTGCACCGGTTGATACAAAAATAGCTTTTTTTTCACTCGGTCCTGGAGCAATTTTAGTGAGTTTTTCTGCCAATTCTACGGCCACTTCATACGGGTTGACCATGACGCATGTGTGACTAAAATTTTCAATTTGTTTTTTGACCGCATCAATGATTTTTGGATGGCTATGCCCTGTATTACACACCGCAATACCTGTTCCAAAATCGATGTATCGATTCTCTTCCACATCCCATAACTCGGCATTTTTAGCACGTTTTACAAAAATAGGATACGCATTCCCTTGTCCTCGTGCAAATGCTTTATTTTTTCTCTCCTGAAGCTCTTTGTTCTTCATTGTTCCACCTTTTGTATTGGTTTTTAACTACCAATGATTTTTGAAAACTACTGGTAAGCTTTTTTATCTTGATTATAAAGGCACACAACAATTCAAATAACTTTAAATTGTCATACTTTTATAATTAACAACCCTATCATAATAAAATTGCAATACGCAAGAGTACCATATAAAAATTCCTATTTTTGCGTCACGAGTGATTAAAATGTAACCACGCTTCACAAGGAAAATCAAAAGGGAATCCTTAACTTTTGAGGAGATAATTTAAGAGATTTAGGAAGACTTTTTAAGCTTGAGAGTTTACATGTAAAAGCATTGGGTACATCAAAAATGTACCCATAAGAGATGGACTTAAGATTTAAATTTTGCTAATTCGTTATTGAGAGTTTCTGTTAGTTCATGGAGGTGTTCACTTGCCCCTGCAATCTCTTCAACACTACGTGTATTGGTATTGGTCAGTGCACTTATCGCTTCGATGTCTTTGGTGATTGCATCAATCTGCGTGGATGTGTCAATATAATCTTGCACGGTCTTTTTCGTATTGCTAATGGTTCGACCAAGCACACCCGTAACCTCTGAAACATTGGACTGAACATTAATAGAAATATCAGAAATTTTATTGATATTGAGCGAATTGGTATTCATCTCCATGCTCGCACCATTAATGGATTGTGTAACCACATTTATGGTTGCGTTAATTTCAACCAAAGACTTTTGGGTCCGCTCGGCAAGCTTTCGTACTTCATCGGCAACTACAGCAAAGCCACGCCCGTGTTCACCTGCACGTGCCGCTTCTATCGCAGCATTCAGCGCTAATAAATTGGTCTGATCAGCAATATCATTAATCACATTAAGAATATTTTTAACTTCTGTGGTGTTATCGCTTACCAGGGTGAGTTTGTTGGCAAGTTCAACCTCATTATGCGCTGTATTTTGGAGCAGTGTTGAGAGATTTGATACATTTTCTTCCACTCGTTTAAGACTATGTGTCACCTCTTCTAATTCATTTTTGGAAGCTTCAGCACTTGAGATAGAAGCTTGCAGATAATTTTTTAAAGCAAGTGCATCTGTGGTTGTTTTCCGCACAATCATCGCCTCTTCTTCAGCACGTTTACCCACATCAATAGCAGAGATAGAAAGCTCATGCGCTACGGAGGCATTTTCCGCACTGTTGGTTTTTGCAGTTGTGATGATGGTATGAATCTTATGAATGAACAGATTAATATTTTCACCAATTTTGCCCAATTCATCTTTGGAGTGAATGACAAGACGTTGCGTCAAATCGCCATCATTACTTGAGAGATTTCTAATAACATCATTGAGCTTTATCAAAGGTTTAAACTGAGCGTTGAGGATAAATTGCAATAAAAAGAGTGAAGCTACAACCATAATCAGACCTGTAAAAAGAAGGGTTATAAACATCTCTTGAATAGGTTTAAACGCTACATCTTTTTCTATTGATATAAAAACAATCCAGCCATTAACCAGTTTATTAAACGCTAAAAATTTCTCTTTTCCATCACTTGCAGTGTATTCGTATGTACCTGTTTCATTATTTTTCACTAAAGATTCAAGATTTTTAAGCGAAGCGGTAGCGTTATAAAGCACTTTGCCAATTAATTCTTTTTTGGGATGTACCGTTCGCTCTCCTAGTTCATTGATGGCAAAAGCATACCCACCTTCAAACTTAATTGTATTGATTTTTTCAATAACGTGTGTTAAATAGACATCGTTAGAGACAACGCCTTTAAATACGCCATCAACCATAACAGGTGTTGCAATGGAAATTGTGGGCTGCCCCGTAGTTGCATCGGTATACACATCGGTGATGACAGACTTTTTCTCCGCTTTCGCCTTGATGTACCACGGTCGTTTTCGAGGGTCGTACCCCTCTTTTGCTTTTGTCTCATCGCTATAGACCATTAAGCCCGTCTCTTCCACGCCCATATATGCCATAGCCGCTTTCGTCTTTACTGAGGCAGTTTTAAGGTAAGGCTTCATCGACGCTTCCGTAAAAACGTCTAAACGAGAGAGCGTTTCAGCTGTTGTCTCTAAGACGGCTTGTTGTTCACTAAACCATGCATTAATATCTATCTTTAAAGCATTGGCTTTACTTAATTGTGTTTGCCCTATTTCCGTGCGTAGCGCCTCTTTTGCATTGTTAAAACTAAAAATCCCTAAAATCAACAGAGAAATCCCTAAAAACAGCCCTGAAGAGAGGGCAATTTTTTGTTTAAATCCAACCTGCATAACACTCCTTTGTGTACCATGACAATATCAATGTTTCATCCAATCATGCAAGTATCATACTAAAGCAGCATTACCAAATTATTACTATATAAACATAGCATAGAACAATTTAGCTATGATACTGAAACGATAAACGTGCTAAGGGAGAGACAATGAGACGATTTTTGATGCGTATCTCTTTGGGGTTCATCTTTGCGAGCCTTGTGTTAAATGCCGTTCTGGTACTGCTGTTTTCATGGACGTACACAGCGCTTACTCAAGAGACACTCATCGCCACGGTTTCCTTTAGCAAACCTTATGAGAGCAGTGGGTTTCATATCGCTCATCTAAATGGCGAAGATGGCAAAGTGGTTGGAGACTTTAAAATCTATGGTGAGCAGTGGCGCATCGATGCTAAATTTATGAAAATGAAATACTGGTCAAATCTTTTAAAACTAGACTCTCGCTACGTTTTAGAGCGCTTTGAAGGACGTTACAAAAAGAGTGAAGACCAAAACACTCAGCAAAAACTCTCACACGATCTAGGCGAAAACACCTTACTAGACCGATTCACCCTATTTGGCTGGAATCCCTTCGTCGACATCGAATACGGAAGCTCCGTTTATCAAGAAATCACACTCAATCAACGCTTTGAAATCTACAAAACCCCAACAGGCTTTGTAGTGCGAAGAGCTTCTTTACCAGCGGATGTGAATACACTTCAGAAATGATTTTTTAGTTTTACATGTAAAGCTAATATTATCGAAGTAATGGACTTTTTTGATACAATAAAATAAAAAATTTAAGGAAAGAAAAGATGAGTGAAAAAGAGCTAATTTTGCAAAAATTATCTGTCTTAAAAGCTCAACTTGCACCCAACTATCATATCACATCACTTGCTCTTTTTGGTTCAATGGCAAGAGGCGAGGCGACAGAAAAAAGCGATATTGATGTACTCGTCGATTTTTCGCAAACTCCTGATTTATTGACTTTTATCGAACTCGAAGAGAAACTAAAAAGTGCACTGGGTAAAAATGTTGATTTGGTGCCCAAACGAAAACTAAGAGCTGAACTCTCCCAAACCATTCTCCAAGAAGCGATTGCGGTATGAAACGCAATTATATTTTATACCTTGATGATATTCTCAAAAGCATTCACAAGATAGAAACATTCACCGCTGGCTATGACTTTGAACGCTTCAAGGCTGATGATAAAACAGTAAGCGCTTGTGTTCGTGAAATAGAAGTTATCGGTGAAGCCACCAAACAAATCCCCGATGAAATAGCCTCCAAATACCTCCAAATTCCTTGGTCACTCATGGCAAAAATGCGTGATAAGCTCATTCATTGGTACTTTGAAATCGATGAAGAGATTGTTTGGAAAGTGATTACTGAGCAGTTTCCAACGCTTAAAGTTCAAATAGAGGTGATGAAAAAAGAGTTGGTGGCAAGATAAAAGTTAAAAATTTAGTTCCGATCCTTTTTGTTTTTTGTTATCAACTGCTTTTTGAAGCTTAGTGATGACAAAAAAGCTCTTCTGTTTAACTAACAGTTTGGGTTTGATAAATGTATTATCGAAGGAAAACAATGAATACATCGTATGAAGAAAAAACATTTGAAAATTATTTTAATGCAGAATTGGGTAATTTAAGTTCTGTCTATTTCCCTCTTGGTCAGACACAAGAAGGAGTCATAGGTGCAGATTCTGTAGCATATTCAAAAAATAGGCAACTATGGAAGATGTTCGGTTATCCTTGGTTTTGGTTTCAGCCACCTTACAGAGGTAGAAATTTACAGGATATTGCACAGGAGATGGAGTATCATACAAAAGCAAGTATTCACAATATACCAAAAATAAAAACCAACTTATTATTTCAGTACAAAAGATCTGAATATTTGATATTACCTTCGAGCGGACAATGGAGTCATTGGAAACAACCATATTTTAGATATGAAATATATCCAAAACAGCAAAAATTACTTGAGCATCTTGAAGGTCAGTTTGGACAACAAGCATTGGTTTTATATGCTGCACCTGCTATTAAAAATGTGGAAGAATTAGTAGAAGCAAGTATGAAAAAACAGATAATTGAAAAAACAAACTTTCAAAAAGTGTCAAACTTGTCAGGGCATCATAAAAATACATTTGTTCAAGCGGGAACAATCTCAAAAGCATTTAGTCAACCAGAAAAAATTGAAAATGTTGATTTACTAAAAACTTTAAACAATATAGATGGTCAAGATTTTAGTTTTGACAAATTAACTTCATTTACATCAACAGTCAATGAAGTTATGAGAGAAAGCAATGAGTATAATCGTTCATTCAATTTATTGATGGAGCAGTATTCAAATCTTCAAGAATATAGAACTTTTTATGGATTAATGCAAATGAAAGTTTTTAAAGAATTAACTGGTATTCAGTGGTCAATGAGTTTTGAATATTAAGAAAAATATTTATTTTCTTTGTTGATAAATTAAATCAAAGATAGGAGTCCGAGCTAAACTTTTAACTTTTTGTTAATCCATTTTCAATAATCTCTTCCATCTTAGAACTGTCAGCATATTGCACACACAAAATTGATGCTTCGATATAGGCATTATTTTCAATAGTCATGGAATAATCAATAAAATTATAACCATTGTAAAGGCAAAGCATATCGATGAAAAGGCGGAGTATTCGACCGTTTAGTTCATAAAAAGGATGCAAGGCTATCAGCTCACTTTTGTAGTATGCCAGTTTTTTTGCAAATTCTTTTTTATCTTTACATGTAAGAAGATAAGCGTCCTTTTTGAGTTCGGTAAAGATTCTTGTAGACTCGCTTGGAAGGTACTATGCTAGGCAAAATTGTGAGTCGCCTTTGCTCATATTGACCGTGCGATACACTCCTGCAAAATCGTACAAAGACTCAAATGTTTTTTTGTGAAGATTGATGAAATAGGTTTCATCGAAGAGTGTTTTTTCAGTGATTTGGGAGGGAAATTTTTCGTAGGCTTGAAAGAGAAGATTGTTTTCTATTTCGTGGATAATATCTGCATCAGCAATGCCTAGTTTGTTTTTAGGAACATCCGTTCCTTCAATGTAGATAGGACTCTCATCAAGCCGATATTTTGACATTGTACTTTGCCATAATCTCTTTAGCTTGTTGTTGCAAAAGTTTAGATGCAGGCTTGTAGCCTTCTATACTTTGGGAGATTGAAACAACTTTTTTGATCGTTTCTTTTGAAATTTCGCGTGATTTCATAACCCGTTACCTTTGTTTTACAGATGTCTAATTGTATCAAATTTTTAAATATATAGAGACAAATTTCGTTACAATACCTCCTCCAAAAATCTTTACATGTAAAGCAAGGAATTTAATTTTATGAATCCACTTATTCCCATTTTAGTCCAAAAAACAGGCATTGCCAAAGAAAATATCATCAACATTTTAAAACTGTTAGAAGAGGGCTCAACCATTCCTTTTATTGCCCGTTACCGCAAGGAGATGACGGGTGGGGCGAGTGATGAGCAGCTTCGTGTGTTTGAGAACATTTATGCCTATGCGAAGAAACTCCATGAGCGCAAAGAGGAGATTTTGCGGTTGATTGCGGAGAAAGCTCGGTTGAGCGATGAGGTGAAAAGTGCGGTGGAAAAAGCGCAAACACTTCAAGTCCTAGAAGACATCTACCGACCTTTTAAAGAGAAGAAAAACACCCGTGCGGCTCTTGCGATTGCGGCAGGTTTGACGCCTTTGGCGGACATTTTAGAGCGTGCCGAACTTGAAATAGAAGCGTTTGAGAAAAAGGCGCAGGGTTTTGTGAATGAGAAAAGGGGGAGTGTCAAAGAGGCGATTGCAGGGGCGCAAGATATTATTGCAGAGCGTTACAGTGATGATGCGAAAGAGCGAGAGTATTGGAGGGCGCAACTGCATGATTACGCCTCATTTGAGATCAAAGCAACCAAAACGCTCAAGCCTGATGGACTTTACGCCAAATTGGCAGGAAAAAGTGAGCGCATCGCCTCCATTCCCTCCCACCGCTACCTTGCGATGATGCGTGGTGTGAGCGAAAAAGAGTTACATGTAAAGATACTGCACGAGATGGAACGAGTGGAAAGTGCTGTTGATCGTTACCGCATACCACGCAATGCTAAAAGTTCCAAAAGCTATCTTTTGGAAGCCTATTTGGATGGGTTTAAACGACTTTTGTTTCCTTCATTAGAGCGTGAAATTCATGTCATTGTCAAAGAAAGAGCCGATACACAGGCGATTGCGACCTTTGGGAAAAATCTCTCTCAACTGCTTAACACACCACCCGTTACTAAGCGTGTGATTTTAGGCGTTGACCCAGCGTATCGCACGGGGTGCAAACTGGCTGTCGTGGATGAGCATGGCACGTATATCACGCATGCGGTTATCTACCCAACACCGCCCCAAAGTGACTATGAAAAATCCGCTAAAGTCATTAAAGAGTTTACGCAAAAATACCACATCACCGCCGTGGCGATTGGCAATGGTACGGGCTCTCGTGAGAGCCAAGAGTTTTTTGCACGTTTAAACCGTGAAGAAGGATTGAGTCTTGCCTACACGGTGGTTTCTGAAGCGGGTGCTTCCATCTATTCGGCTTCAAAAATTGCCACAGAGGAGTACCCGAACCTTGACGTGACCATCCGTGGGGCTATTTCCATCGCACAACGTCTGCGTGATCCTATGGCAGCACTGGTGAAAATCGACCCAAAATCGCTAGGAATAGGTCAATACCAACACGATGTCGACCAAAAACAGTTGGAGAAAAAACTGAATGAAGTCATCGAAGATTTGGTAAACCGCATCGGGGTTGATCCCAACAGTGCGTCCATTTCTTTGCTTTCGTATGTGGCAGGTGTGGGCGCAAAGCTTGCCAAAGCAATTGTTGAGCATCGTGAAAGCAAAGGAGCGTTTAAAAGCAAGTCGGAGCTTTTACATGTAAAGGGTTTGGGTGCGAAAGCCTACGAACAATGTGCGGGATTTTTCCGCATTCGTGAGGGCAAAAGCGTGCTTGACAACACGGGTGTTCATCCTGAGAGTTACGCCATAGCACAAAAACTTTTAGCACGTTCTGATTTGGCGACACTTTCTAAGGAGCAAATTATCGCTTTAGCAAAAGAGCAAGGCATCGGAGAAGTCACGCTTCAAGACATTGTGGCTGAGCTTTTAAAACCGGGGTTTGATCCTAGAGAAGAGTTGCCTCCCATTGCCTTTCGCTCGGATTTGACAGATATTAACGAACTTAGCGAAGGCTCTATCGTCTCAGGCGTAGTGCGAAATATCGCCGATTTTGGAGCGTTTGTGGACATTGGACTTAAAAACGATGGGCTGATTCACATCTCGCAGATGAGTGATAAACGCATCGCCCATCCTTTGGAAGTCTTAAGCATCAATCAGCAACTCATGCGCATTCGTGTGTTGGAAGTCGATAAAGAAAAAGGCAAGGTAAGCCTAAGCCTCAAAGAGAATTAGGCTTACATGTAAAGAAGAAGCGACGCTTTATCGCTTCCTTTTTTTAGGCTTTTGGGTGAATCATCTCGGATGGAATAACGTACTTATCAAAATCACTTTCACTTAAAAGTTCCAACTTCACGCACGCCTCTTTGAGGCTTAAACCCTCTTTATGCGCCAATTTTGCCACTTTCGCCGCATTTTCATAGCCAATGTAAGGATTGAGGGCGGTGACGAGCATCAGTGAATTATTGAGGTTATGCGTGAGTTTTTCCGTGTTGGCTTCAATTCCTTGCGCACAATGAATGCGAAACGAATCCATCACATCGCTTAAGAGCCTCACTTGCTGTAAGAAATTGTAGATGATGACAGGCTTAAAGACATTCAGCTCAAAATTACCCTGACTTGCCCCAAACGCAATAGCAGCGTCTGCTCCAAAGACTTGGCATGTCACCATCGTCACGGCTTCGGCTTGCGTGGGATTGACTTTACCTGGCATAATGGAACTGCCTGGCTCATTTTCAGGAATACTGAGCTCCCCTATGCCACACCTAGGCCCTGAGGCGAGCCAACGAATATCATTGGCGATTTTCATTAAATTGGCGGACAAACCTTTGTTTGCTCCACTGGCAAACACAAGGGCATCGTGTGAGGTGAGCGCATGAAATTTATTGGGGGCGGAGACAAACTGCTTTTGTGTCAGTTTTGAAAGCTCCACACTAACCATTTCACCTAGTTTTGGATGGGCATTAATACCCGTTCCCACCGCCGTTCCACCAATGGCAAGTTCTCGCAAAGACTCTAATGCAAGGCGAATATGCGAGGCACTGTGTTCTAGCATACTTTTATACCCGCTAAACTCTTGTCCTAAGGTCAGAGGTGTGGCATCTTGAAGGTGGGTTCGCCCTATTTTGATGATGGAGGCAAACGCTTTTTCTTTTTCCTCCAACACCGCTTGCAATTTGGCTAAGGATGGCAAAAGTTTCTCTTCCACTTCTATGACACTGGCAATATGCATCGCTGTGGGAAAGGTGTCGTTAGAGCTTTGAGACATATTGACATGGTCATTTGGGTGCACGAGTTTTTCCTTGCGAAAATCCCCACCTAAAATCTCCGTCGCACGATTGGCGATGACTTCATTAAGGTTCATGTTGGTTTGAGTACCACTGCCTGTTTGCCAAATGGCTAAAGGAAACTCTTCATCAAACTTCCCTGCTAAAATCTCATCGCACGCCTGAATAATCGCTTCGGCTTTTTTGGCATCAAGCTTGCCTAGGTTCTGATTGACCGTTGCAAGAGAACGCTTCAAATAAGCAAACGCACGAATCAATTCATGAGGCATTTTCTCCGTCCCTATGCGAAAATTCTCCAAACTACGCTCGCTTTGTGCTCCCCAATAACGCTCATTAGGAACTTTAATCTCACCCATCGTATCTTTTTCAATGCGATACTCCATGAAAACTCCTTTGATGAAAAAATAATCATAGTATCGTACAATAAAGATTATATTTTGATAAACATTTTCAGAAAAAAATAATTTTTATATTTTTAGAAACGATGGGGTATACTATCCGTACTTTTGTATAGTTTTGGAGCTATCCTTATGATATTACTAAGCTTAAAAGATGCTATGAAAATCTACCAATACTCGTTTATGAAACATCCAAAATTTGGTCTTGATTTGCATCGTGACAATGTAGACATCGATGGCGTTGCCATTTTAGAAAAAGATGTCAATTTACAAAAAAAGACCGCACTAAAATTTGACTTTTATGCCCTACTTTTGTGCCTTGATGGTGAACTTATACGCCACCTTAATCACTACACCTACACAATTACAAAACATACCTTACAACTCATTCCCCCCAATACCATCTACTCTTTTGAAAACATTACAGAAACAACAGAAATTTACATTTTACTCTTTAGTGAATCTTATATTAAGGCGTATCAAGAACATCACATTAGCCCAACAATTCAACAGCTCTTTGATTATCACCATAATAATCTAAGCCCCGTGCATCTTTCTACCTCTATGTATACACGTATTCTTAATTTATATATGGATATTAATACCGAATTGCATGAAAAACAAGAAGGGCATCATTTACTCATACGCCTCATTATTTTAAAACTGCTTATGCTTTTAAAACGTGAAAAAATGGCACAAAAAACGGCTATTGTCTTTACATCACGTGCACAACACATTACGCATTGCTATTTAGAACTGATTGAAAAACACTTTTTAGAGTATAAAAAAGTATCAGACTATGCACAATTGCTTCATATCTCATCCAAACATTTGGGCGAAACCATCAAAGAGACTTTGGGTAAAAATGCCCTCTCGTGCATTCATCATCGCCTTTTTAAAGAGGCACTTTATTTGCTAGAATATACCAATTTATCCATTGCAGCCATTGCTTCTATGCTTGGATTTCAAACACCTTCTGAGTTTTCACGCTTTTTTAAATCGTATCATACAATGACGCCCAAAGCATTTCGGTTGGGTCTTTTTCACTAAGGTTCTTCTTTCTCCATCTTTTTGTTTATAAAAACGACTTTTTGCGCTTTTTTTTTCGAATATTTAGTGATAACATTACTAAGTACTATATATTATTAGGAAGGAGAAAAGTATGAGTATTTCGAAACAATTGATTACAATGCTAAGCATTGCGATTTTGGGAATTTTAGCTGTCTTTAGCATAGGTTTTACAAAAATGGAGCAGGTCTATACACAAACCAATACATGTAATGTCAATTCTTTACCCAGTATTTTACTGCTTAGTGATTTACAACAAGCCATGTATCGCATGCGCCTTACAGGACTTCAACATATACTAGCAGAAGATCTTAAAACCAAAAAAGCCCTTGAAGAGACCTTTTCTAAGTACAAAAATGAGTTTGAACAAGCCAATAAACATTACGAACGCTTTTTAGTCGATGATAAGGATAAAGCCTTGCATGCAAAAGAACAAGAGTATTTCCAAAAATACACCAATCTTGTAGCAAAGGTTTTTGCACTCTCCAATGAAGGCAAAAAAGATGAGCTGAATAAATTTCTTGAAGAAACAGCAAATATTCCACGTACGTTAATGAATACCACAGATGAACATATGCAATACAACCAAAAATTAGCACAAGAAGATGCTATAGATGCCGTTAATGAAAAAAACAGTGCTACATTTATCATGATTGCGTTATCCCTTTTGGTTGCTATTGTGATTCTAATTTTAAGCTTTATGATTCGAAAAAATATTATGCACGGTGTTTCACTGATTCATGATAGCATTATTGGTTTTGTCACGCATAAAGATTTAAAATTTCGCATTCACTATGGTAAAAAAAACGAAATTCAAGAGATTGTCAATAGCTTTAATGACTTGGTCTCTGCCTTAGAAGGAATTATAGAAGATGTGAAACGCTCCTCAGCTGAAAATGCTTCTGTTTCACATGAACTAGGTACCACCAGTATGCAAATAGGACGCAATGCAGAAAACAGTACGGTCATTGTCAACAATACGATTGAAGAGATTGTCTCTATTAAAAAGTTTGTACAAGAAACCGCACTGCTTTCTGAGGAGATGAAAAAGAGCATTGGTATTGCAGGGAATAAACTAGAATCAGCTAAAAATGAAGTCATTAAGCTTAAAGATGAAGTCGAACTTGCTAGCGAAGAGGAGACGCTATTAGCAGGGCAGTTAGAGCAGATGAGCAAAGATGCAGAACAAGTGAAGCAAATTTTAACGGTGATTTCAGATATTGCCGATCAGACCAATCTTTTAGCGCTGAATGCCGCCATTGAAGCCGCACGAGCAGGAGAACACGGGCGTGGCTTTGCGGTGGTTGCCGATGAAGTGCGAAAACTAGCAGAGCGTACCCAATCTTCCCTTATTGAGATTAATGCGACGATTAATATCATTGTTCAATCCATTGTCAATTCATCTGATAAAATGAGTAAAAATGCACAAAATATTAGACGCCTTGCGGGGGTTTCAACCACGGTGGAAGAGACCATTATTGAAACAACAACGGTGATGGATGAGAGTGTTCAATCCGTTAGTATTAGTGCCAATAACTCCACAAAAATAGCCAAAGATACCGATAAAATTGTCGATTTAGTGACAAATATTAATACCATTACCTCAGAAAATGCAAGAAGTGTAGAAGAAATTGCCGCCGCTGCTGATCATCTGTCAAAATTAGCAGAAAATCTCAATATAAAACTCTCTCAGTTTCAATAAAATATAATCCTTTACATGTAAAGAAAAATTTCTTTACATGTAAACTCTTTTTAAAGCGTTTTGAGTGCTTCTTTAGCGTATTTAACGCCCAATTCATAAGCCTTATTATTGGCAGGATGTACTTTCTCAGGTACTTTTGAGAGCATGACTTCACGAACGAGTTCATGTGGAAGCACCTGTGTCATTTCAACCGTAATGGAAAGGGCAACAACTGATTGGGTGATGACATTTCCTACCTCTTCTTTGGCGATGGTAATGAGAGGAATTTCAATAATCTTCCACTTTTTGCGATCGTCCTCACTGGGTTTAACAAGATTGGGCTCCACGACGATGATACCACCTTCTTTCACACCCTCTTTAAATTGGTTAAAACTCACTTGTGCCGTGGCTATCATAAACTCAATTTCACCCTCATTCGCATAGGGAAATAATATTTCACTCTCATCGAGTAAAATATCAACCTTGGTAGGACCTCCCCTTACTTGAGAAGTGTACGTTGAGGCTTTCACACCATACCCACCTTGTTTAATCTTCGCAACGGCTAAAATCTCACCTGCTAAAATAACCCCTTGGCCACCCACACCTACAAAACGTAATTGTCTTCGCATCAAGGGCTCCTTATAACGCTACGGTTGTTTTATGTTGTGCTGCGTAAATGACTTTATCGTACGCTTCACAGTACTCGAGTCTGCCCTCTTCTTGTTTTAAGATGCCTGTTGGAAACTTACCTACACGCTCTTCTTCACTTAAAAGGTCAAACTTATTTTTACCTACAATACGGTTTTCAATCCACGCAAGATTTTGTACCGCTTCACCCATTTTATTTTTACGCCCTAAATTGATATGACAGTTGGAAAAAATATCAAAAAAGGAGTAGCCTTTGTGCGAAAACCCAGCAACCAATATTTTTTCAAGTTTTTGAGGGTCTAGTACGGATTCACGTCCCACAAAGGTAGCCCCTGCAGCATCGGCTAGTTTGGCGGCATCAAAACTAGGATCAACATTACCATAATGCGCTGTGGATGTCCACATACCTTGTGGTGTGGTTGGACTGGTTTGAGAATTGGTCAAACCATAAATAAAATTGTTAATTAAAATATGATTTAAGTCAATATTTCTACGACACCCATGAATGGTATGGTTACCGCCAATGGCTAAACCATCACCATCACCTGTCACGACAATCACATGCTTGTCAGGATTGGCAAGTTTAATGCCTGTTGCATACGCAATGGCACGACCGTGTGTCGTATGAACCGTGTTACAGTCGATGTAAGAGCTAAAACGCCCACTACACCCAATGCCTGAAACTACACACACATCGTTCATATCCCAGCCCATTTTATCAATCGCACGAATAACCGCTTTTAAAATCACACCATCGCCACACCCCCAACACCATAGGGTTGGCATTTTGTCCATACGTAAATATTTATCGTAATTAAAAGCCATTACATCATCTCCTTCACTTTAGCAACCATTTCAAGTGGTGCAATTGGTCGACCATTCGCTTTATGCAGTGTTGCAAAATCATCTCGTTTCATCACACGTTGAATCTCTTCGAGGTATTGTCCCATATTGAGTTCAGTTACCATAATTTTAGAAAAGCGTTTGCCTATCTCTTGTAATTTTGATGCGGGGCTTGGCCAGAGTGTAATTGGTCTAAAGAGTCCTGCTTTAATGCCCTCATTTCTAAGCTTCATCACAGCCTCTTTTGCTCCTCTACTGATGCTTCCATAGGCAATAATACATACCTCAGCATCCTCTAACATAAACTCTTCATACGTAACTAAATCATCCGTTTTTGTTTTAATTTTATTCATCAAACGCTCAATATTATACTCACACGCTTTTCCATCTTCTGTGGGGAATCCCATATCTCCATGATGAAGCCCTGTAACATGATAGTGATAGCCTTTGAAAAAAGGATTGAGTACAGCTGGCTCATTTGGCGCCGCTGCATAAGGTTTATAAGCATCAGGATCACCCATAAACTCTGCACGCTTAATAACACTTTTTTCGATTTCCACTAAATCAGGTAATATAGCCTTACCATGCATATGTCCTAGCGTTTCATCTAAAAGTAAAAATACAGGTGTCATATATTTTTCAGCAATATTAAATGCTCTAATCGTTTCGGTATAGGCCTCTTCTAAACTTCCTGGGCACAGTGTAATGGAAGCAAAATCACCGTGCGTTGGATACTTTGCCTGTCCAATATCGGCTTGTGAAACACGTGTTGGAAGTCCAGTAGAAGGCCCTCCTCGCATTACATTGACAATGACCAATGGAATTTCTGCAATAAAGCTATATCCAATTTGTTCCGCTTTTAAAGAGATACCAGGACCGGAGGATGCAGTCATGGCCTTTGTTCCACTCATTGATGCACCAAGGGCTACACAAATACCGCCAATTTCATCTTCCATCTGAATAAATTTACCACCAAATTTTGGGAGTAATCCACTTAAATCTTCTGCTATTTCACTGGAGGGGGTAATAGGATAGCCACCAAAAAATTTACAGCCACACTCAACGGCAGCTTTTGCAACCAGTGCATTACCGCTTGATATTACTTCTCTTGCCATCTCTGATTCCTTATGCACCAAGTTTTTGAAAGTGATTATTTTTAATAGCTTCTGCACGCTCTTTAGACGCTTCAGAGAGTTTTGCAAATTTAAATTCACTTTTATCTGCCACAAAAATTGCAAAATCAGGACAGTGTAATTCACAATCCCTACAGCCAATACAGGCATCAGGAACCACTACTTCTATCATGGAGCCTTGTGTTGAACTCGGGGCTGGCACCATTGCCAAGACCCCTGCTGGACACATACTCACACATATATCACATGCTTTACATCGTGCTATATTTACCCATACTGGTGTATGTTCAGGAGCACTCATTAAACCCATTGCTTATTCCCCTTTATCTTGATTCATCTTGCCAATTGCGCACGAAACAAAACTCTTCCCTTTTAAAAGCGCTCCCTCTAAGCCACCCAAATCTTCATGAATTGATGGGTATCCTAGAGACTTTAAAGTTTCCAACAAATAACGCTCTTCCTCATCGGAATGGATGGTTGCACTAACCACTCTAGGATCACTCTCAAGGCTCACCTCAATATCAGGAAAACGCTCTTTAAGTTTTGATTTAACTGTACCTGCGCAACCGCCACATTTAATGTTTAACACTTCGTAGTTCTTTTTCATTTTTTAAGTACCTCTGCTACTTTTTTACCAATATGTGCGGGTGATTTGACCACATGAACACCCACCGATGCTAAGGCAGTCATTTTTTCCTGCGCCGTACCTGAACTTCCACTCACGATGGCTCCTGCATGTCCCATACGTTTTCCCTTTGGAGCACTTTGCCCTGCAATGAATGCCACAATAGGTTTTGAAATATGTTCTTTAATAAATGAAGCTGCTTGAATTTCAAGATCACCGCCAATTTCACCAATCATCACAATGGCTTCTGTTTGAGGGTCTGCTTCAAACAGTGCCAACAATTCTTTATACGAAAGCCCAATAATAGGATCCCCTCCAATACCAATGGCGGTTGAAATCCCTAAGCCCTCATTACAGACTTGATTTGCACCCTCATAGGTCAATGTTCCTGATTTGCTAATTAAACCAATTGAGCCTTTTTTGAAAATAGAACCTGGCATAATGCCTATTTTGCACTCTTGCGCAGTAATAATCCCAGGGCAATTAGGCCCAATGGTTTTCATACCTTTTTTTGTGGCATAGGCTTTCACCCGTTGCATATCACGAACAGGGGCACCCTCTGTAATAATAACCGCCAGTTCAATACCCGCATCCGCCGCTTCCAAAATGGCATCTGCAACAAAGGCAGGAGGAACAAAGACCATACTCACTGTTGCGCCTGTTTTCGCAATGGCTTCTTTCATGGTATTAAAAACAGGCTTACCCAAATGAACACTTCCACCCTTACCAGGTGTCACACCGCCTACAATGTCTGTACCATATGCTAAACACTGTTCTGCATGAAAGCTTCCCTCTTTGCCTGTAAATCCTTGCACCACGACTTTGGTATTTTTATCAATCAAAATACTCATACCAACGCTCCTTTTGCGGCAGCAACTGCTTTTTGTGCTCCATCACTTAAATCTGTAGCACTGATAATATTTTTAATATTTGCATTTTTGAGAATTTCAACTGCCTCTTTGGCATTGGTGCCATCCAAACGAACAATCACAGGTACATCCACTTTTACCATTTTGGTCGCTTCTAAAATACCATTAGCAATGCGATCACAACGAACAATACCACCAAAAATATTCACAAAAATGGACTTCACATTTGGGTCTTTTAAGATAATCTCAAACCCTTTTGCAACGGTATTGGCATTTGCCCCACCACCCACGTCTAAGAAGTTTGCAGGCTCGCCCCCTGCATAATCAATAATATCCATGGTTCCCATCGCCAAACCTGCACCATTGACCATACACCCTACAGAACCATTCAACTTAACATAACTCAACCCATACTCTGAGGCTTCTCTCTCAATAGGATTTTCCTCACTCGTATCACGCATCGCCACAATTTCAGGATGACGAAAAAGAGCATTGTCATCAAAACTCATTTTCGCATCAAGGGCAATAAATGTTCCGTTTTTCGTTTTGACTAAAGGATTAATTTCTATCATTGAGGCATCATTGTGCATATATGCTTCATACAAAGCCTTAGCACAGTGAATAAAATTTTGTGTCTCTTCTTGCGGTAAATTTAAACCAAAGGCAAGCTCTCGTCCGTGATATGACTGAAAACCAATAAAAGGATCGATACTGACCTTGATAATTTTTTCAGGTGCACTCTGAGCAATCGTTTCAATTTCCATGCCTCCCTCACACGATGCCATCATGACAGGCAACTCTTGAGAGCGGTCTAAAACCATCCCTAAATAAAACTCATTCGCAATCTCCACACCCTCTTCGATATAGATTTTTTGGACACATGTTCCCAAAGCTGTTGTTTGATGCGTCACAAGGTTCATACCAAGAAGTGCTTGTGCGTGCGCTTTGACCTCGTCTAGGCTTCGTGCTAATTTAACACCGCCTCCCAAACCTCTGCCACCTGCGTGAATTTGTGCTTTGACTACCCACAGCGTGCCGCCTAGTTTCTGTGCATTTTGCACTGCTTCTTCAACACTGCTAGCAACATACCCACGTGGCGTTGGAACATTGTAGCGCCTAAAAATCTCTTTGGCCTGATACTCATGAATATTCATCATTCTACCTTTAGTGATTAAGTCCTTAACTCTATAATGAAGCTATCTTACAATCAAGAAAAATTTTAAACTACCTCTTTTTTTTGCTCTAATATTAAGTTCCAAAAAAATGGTTTACATGTAATGTTTCCAACAACGCATCCACGGATGCAATACTTTTAGCAAACTGAGCTTGTTCGTCCTCATTTAAAGGTAATTCTACAATTTTTTCAATCCCATTTTTGCCTAAGACAACAGGAACACCATTGACGGTATCGCAATAGCCATATTCACCCTCTAGTAGGGTTGCACAAGGAAAAATAGAGTGTGAATCACTTAAAATGGCTTCTATCATCTTTACCGTAGCATTAGCAGGCGCATAATAGGCGGATGTTCCCATACAACGCACAATTTGAGCACCACCATGACGGGTTTTTTCAATAATCTCTGCAATTTCACCGTGCGAAAGCAAATCTTTAAGGGCAACACCATTCACCGAAGAGTAACGAGGCAGAGGCACCATGTCGTCCCCATGTCCGCCCATAACGCTTGCAGTTACTTGTCCATACCCAAAACCCAATTTTTCAGAAATAAAGGTCTCCATACGTGAACTGTCCAAAATACCTGCCATCCCAATAACACGATTTCGAGGATAATTTCCCACTTTTTGTGCCACATAGGTAATGGCGTCTAAAGGATTGGATACCGTAATCACAATAGCCTCAGGTGCATACGTTTTTAGTTGTTCTACAATACCTTTTGTAATCTTTGCATTGATCAATAATAAATCATCTCTACTCATGCCAGGTTTGCGTGGACTGCCTGCAGTAATAACCACAATATCACTGTTTTCAATTGACGCATACTCACTGGACGCTCGAATTTGTGTATGACTGCCCTCAGGACTGGTGGCTTGGGAAATATCTAAAGCTTTTCCTTGTGCCACACCCTCAATTAAATCAATCATGACAATTTCACGGCAACTTTTACGCATCGCCAACCAATAACAGATGGTTGCACCTACGTTTCCTGCACCAATAATAGAGACTTTTTTTCCCTGTGCCAAAGAGACTCCTTTTTTACATGTAAAGACTAGATAGAAGCGTTAAATGTTTCCAATGCACGATTGAAAGTTGCACTTGGGCGCATTGCGTTGCTTGTTTTTTCACTATTAGGTTTATAATACCCACCCATATCGACCTTTTGTCCTTGGGCAGTATTTAATTCATGGACAATAACCGTTTCATTCTCTTCAAGAAAATCTGCTAAAGATTTAAATTCATCCGCAAGGGCTTTATCTTCTTCTTGCGTTGCTAAAGCTTGCGCCCAATACATTGCTAAATAGAAGTGGCTTCCTCTATTATCCAACTCACCAACTTTAGGTGAAGGAGATTTGTTATTATCCAAAAATTTTCCAGTAGCCACATCCAATGTTTTAGCTAAGATAGCAGCTCTTTTATTGCCCATAACGGCAGAAAGGTGTTCTAACGAAGCAGTAAGTGCCATAAATTCACCTAATGAATCCCAACGTAAGTGATTTTCTTGCACAAATTGCTGAACATGCTTAGGTGCAGAACCACCCGCACCTGTTTCAAACAATCCTCCTCCGTTCATCAAAGGAACAATCGAGAGCATTTTTGCACTTGTACCTACTTCTAAAATAGGAAACAAATCGGTTAAATAATCACGCAACACGTTGCCCGTTACGGCAATCGTATCCAGCCCTTTTACAATGCGTTCTAAGGATATTTTTATCGCCTCTTCTGGGCTCATAATCTTAATATCAAGACCACTGAGGTCATGCTCTTTTAAATATTTTTCTACTTTTTTGATCATTTGAGCATCGTGCGCACGCTTAGAATCTAACCAAAAAATAGCGGGAGTTTGACTGAGTCGTGCACGATTAACCGCTAGTTTTACCCAATCTTTAATAGGGGCATCTTTGGCTTGACATCCACGATAAATATCTCCTTTTTCAACACTATGCTGCATTAAAATTGTACCACTGCTGATTTCAACAACACGCACCATACCATCATAAGGAATTTCAAATGTCTTATCGTGAGAGCCGTACTCTTCTGCTTTTTGTGCCATTAAACCTACATTAGGAACTGAACCCATGGTTTTAGGATCTAACGCACCATTTTTCTTACAAAAATTCATGGTCTCTTCATAAATACGTGCATAAGCCCTATCAGGAATCAATGCCTTAGTATCGTGTAATGCCCCATCTTTTCCCCACATTTTACCAGAATCCCGAATACACGCTGGCATAGACGCATCAATAATCACATCACTGGGTACATGTAAATTGGTAATACCTTTGTCTGAATTGACCATGGCTATTGGTGGACGTTTGGCATAGCACGCTTGTATATCTGCTTCTATTGCCGCTTGTTGTGCCAATGGCAAGGTTGAGATTTTGCTGTACACATCCCCTAAACCGTTATTTGCATTAATGCCTAATGTTTCAAAGGTTGTGGCATATTTCTCAAATACATCTTTGAAAAACGTTTTAACGGCATACCCAAACATAATGGGGTCACTGACTTTCATCATGGTTGCTTTAAGATGCAAAGAGAGCAGAATATTTTGAGCTTTTGCCGCTTCCATTTGTGCTTCAAAAAAGTCTACCAACTTTTTTTTACTCATAAAAGTAGCATCAAAAATCTCACCTTCTAAAAGGGCTAAGTGCTCTTTTAGAAGTGTTGTTTTACCATCGTTTCCAATCAATTCTATGCGAATGGTGCTTGCTTTCTCCAATGTTATAGATTGTTCATTCTCGTAAAAATCACCCTCTTGCATATAGACAACATGTGAAGCAGAGTCGTGTGTCCATTTGCCCATGCGATGCGGGTTTTTGCGTGCGTATTCTTTGACACAAAGCGGCGCTCTTCTATCAGAGTTTCCCTCACGCAGTACTGGATTTACGGCACTGCCTAAAACTTTAGCGTAGCGTGCTTTTATCTGTGCTTCTTCTTCATTAAGTGGATTTTCAGGATAGGAAGGAAGTGCATAGCCTTTGTCTTGTAACTCTTGAATGGCTGCTTTTAGTTGGGGTAAAGAGGCACTAATGTTAGGTAATTTGATAATATTTGCCTCAGGGGTGTTGGCCAGTGTTCCCAAATAGCTTAAATCATCATGGATACGTTGCTCATCTTTTAAATACTCAGGAAAATTTGCCAAAATGCGCCCTGCTAATGAAATATCACGTGTTTCAATCTCAATCAGTGAGCTTTTTGTAAATGCTTTAAGGATAGGTAAAAGTGAAAATGTTGCTAACGCAGGGGCTTCATCAACCTGTGTGTAAATAATTTTGTGGGGTGTGTGTGCCATATCTTAGCCTTTTATGAAATTAAATTTTAAAAATGCTACCCATTTTTTTATTAAAAACCGTTGCGAATATTTTCTAAATGTGTCTCGTAATTTTGGGAAAAGTTATGCGTTCCACTTTTATTTTTTACAAAATAGAGATAATTGGTTGTTTTTGGGAAAATAGCAGCAAAAATAGCCTCTTTACTGACACTGCAAATAGGGTTTTGAGGTAAGCCTTTATGCATATAGGTATTGTACGAGGAGGTATCTTCACGAATACGCTGAGGCGTTACTTTTGTGTGAGAATACTCTCCATAGTTTAGTGTTCCATCCATCTGTAACTTCATATCTTTTTTCAAACGATTGTAAATCACCGATGAAACCAGAGGCATCTCTTCTACATTGGCTGCTTCTTTTTGAATAATCGAAGCAATAATAATAAATTTTTGCCATTTTGCCTCATTAAATTCACCAAATATTTTTTCAAAAACAGCTTTATGATATGCCTTTGCATGGGCTAGGAGGAAATGAATCAAATGCTTTTCGCTAATACCAACAGGGATATAATAGGTCTCAGGCACAATAAACCCATCAACATAAGGGGTTGCTAGAGCATACTCTTCGTGCAATTTTTCATAAGAAAGCTCAAATGCCAATGCAAGTTGTACAAATAAAAGCTCTTTGGTTTCGCCTGGAATATAGGTAATCGCCTTTAAAGGTGCCTTAGCCGTGCATAATTTATAGAGAAAATCACCCCGTGTTAACACTTCTTTGTTAATATTCACCCAACCTGCTTGAGGTTTACCAATGAAGCGTAAGAGGTATTTATCTACCTCAGGGTGCAGGTCGAAATTTTTATCCACCATATATGTTATAATTTGGGCTATTGAGCCTTGAGGTACGAAAGCAACGGAGCTTGAACCCATAGGTCTGCTTAAGTGAAAGAGAAGTGTATAGATGATAATTAAAGCAATATCGCATGCGATTAAAAATATTTGGAAATTTTTTCTGTTCATTGTTCTTTTTTTTGTAGTGTTAATTGGTACTCTTATGTATGGTATCTCGCTGGATTCTCTTGTCCTGCCCAAAATAAAAGTTGATCAATTATATATTAAACTAGATAAAAAATTGATTGTAACCATTCAAAGCCTTGAAATCAATGCCCACACACAAACCGATACCTCCCTAGAAGAGAGCACTCAAATTATCCAAAGCCTTCCGTATCTTAATCAATTTTTTAAACACATTAGCATTCAAAATCTCATTTATGCAAACGAGCGTATCGCCTTATATTATGCAGAGAATCAGTTTGAGCTCACCAGCCAACACCTTGATGTGAAGCTTATGCTCACCCCTTATTCCAAAACGGCTTTGGATGTCACCATTTTAGAAGCGAACTTTAAAGATTTCTTTTTACATGTAAAGGGAAATGCCCATCTTGATTTAAAAGCAGAAAATTACCGTTTTGAAGGAGCGTATGATACTTTTGGGCTTAAAGGTAGCACACGTTTAGAACTTCAAAAAAATCTTCTAAGCTACCACGTTCAAAGTGAACCTTTTACCAATCAAGCATTGAGTGATTTTATGAATTTTTTATCACCCATAGTCGAATTAGAACCTTTAGCTAAAGATTGGATTCATACCAATATCGTGGGGCAAGAGTATATTTTGGAGTTTTTAGAGGGACAATTGGACATTCAAACGCTTGATTATTTTCCAATGCAAATGAGAGGTCACGCTACTGTTAAAGATGCGACCATTAGCTTTGAGCCTAGTGTACCGCCTGCTTTTGCAAAGCAAATTGGGATTACCCTGCACGAAGATAAACTTCTTTTTGATGTGCTTGAGCCCTACTATGAACAAAAAGAGATTCAACAAGCAGATGTCTACATTTACAATCTTTTAACCAAAGGTACAGGTATTGTGGTGGATTTAAATGCGACCGCTACATTGGATGCTTCGATACATAAAATTTTACATGCTTTTAAGATTGATGTACCTATTACACAGACCTCAGGAAAAACAGAGGCTCATGTTAAACTTGATATTAAATTTTTACCCTATGATATTAATGCAACAGGCGAATTTAAACTCTCCCCTAGTACCTTTAACCTCAGTGGTTTACCAATGGCAACACGTTCTGGTGAGGTTTTACTCGATAATTACCGTGTGACATTAAATCGTGCTAATTTGCAATACAAAAACCTTTTTGACATTGATACTACAGGCATTTTTGAAACAAAAACTTCTGATTTTAATGGCTCCATTGATATTCGTTCACTGTTGTTAAAATTTGGAGAAATGGAACTTTTAAAAGGAAAAAACCTCAAACATCAAAAAGCCTCTTTTACAATTGATAAAAATACGACAACCATGCGTTTACCAGGACTTGAGACGAACATTATTTTTGAGCCTAAAAATAATCAATTTATTTTTAATGACCTTTCAAAAATTGCTCCTATTTCACCCTTCATGTATGAAAATGGAATAGAAAAAGGGAGTGTAAAGGTTACCACACAAGATTTTGAAAGTTTTTTGGCAAAACTAAATCTTTACGATGTCTCCACGCCTTTTCTTACCAATGGCATTCCTGTAAAAGATTTTGATATTACCCTTACAACCAACACTAAAACCCTTGATGCCTACACCAGTGATTATGCCTTAGCGTTGCATTTAGACAAGGAAATCGCTTTACATGTAAAGAATCTTGACCTCTTGGTCCCCAATAGCACTGAACCTTTAAATATTCCTATTAAAACAACACTTTATGGAGAGAATAGCTCTATTATAGATGCAAACAGTAGCCGTACAATACTCTCTAATCGCTACACCTTAAGTCTTTTTAAAGATACAGTTCATTTAGAATCAAAAAAAGGCACTGCCTCTTTTTCGTATCAAAAAAAAGACAATCAGCTGACGCTTCATGCACAAGCCATGGACGATGAAAGCATAAATGCTCTTTTTAACCACTCCTATTTTCATCAAGGCACTTTTGAACTTAGCCTAGAGCCTACAACACTCAAAACAACACAAGGTGTTTTTAAAATGCACAATACTTTTATTAAGGATTTAAAGTTTTTTAATAACCTTATGGCAACGATTAATACCATTCCTTCTTTGCTTGTTTTTAGTGACCCAAATTTTAGTAAAGAGGGCTATTTTGTTGAAACGGGTACCCTTATTTTTGAACAAAATGAAGACACCTTAAACATTAAAGAGTTTCAGCTTAGAGGGAAGAATGCAGATATTACAGGTAAAGGCAGTGTTGATTTGCACACCGATGCACTGGATTTAAAATTGCGTGTTAAAACGCTCAAAACCTTTAGCTCCGCTATTGATTTTATACCCCTTGTTGGTGGTCTCATTTTAGGTGAAGATAAACGTATTTCAACCAACGTGGATGTTAAAGGGACTTTAGATGAGCCTAATATTGAAACACACTTGCTCTTAGACACCCTAAAATCGCCTGTGAATATTCTCAAACGTACGCTTGAGGCACCCTTAGAGCTTCTTAAATAAGGGTGTTTAAAAGAAGGAGAAGTTCATGCACATTATGCGCACGAAGGTTTGAGGTTTGAGACTTGCCATATCCCCAATTGGCAAAAATAAACGACACGCCTGCGTTGAAAGCAGCTTGCTCGTCTTTAATACTATCGCCCACCAAAACAGTCTCTTCAGCCTTCGCTCCAAAGGTTTTCATTAACTCTTCAACCATCAAAGGGCTTGGTTTTGGTTCTGCTACATTATTTGCACCAACGATACCACCTGAAAAATAGTGCGCAATATCCAAAGCATCAAGCATATTATGCGCAAAGCAATCATGCGCATTGGTCGCAATGCCTAAATGTGCTTTTTGACTTAAAACCTCTAACATCTGACGTACATCAGGGTATAAACTAATATTAGAAGGAGCGTATTGCATATAATGCTCTTTAAAAAGAGCACGATGCTCAGGATGATAGGTTTCTGTATTATAAAAGATTTTAGGAAGCTGTTGGTCAAGCGCATTAATGTGATATTCTAATGCCTCTTTACTCACAGGCGTTTCAAGCCCTATCGCATTTCTTACATAATTAACACTCTGCGTCATTGCTTCACTGGAGTCAATGAGCGTTCCATCCATATCAAAAATAACCAATCTCTCTTTTTTCATACCCTACTCTTTTATGCGAAGTCCTAACACAAGAAGGTCTTTATCAACACCCTCAACACTTGCCACACGACTTAAATGCCCCCACTCTTTAAAGTTTAATTTTTTAAAGAGTTTAAGACTCACAGGATTATCTGCAAAAATAAGTGCCAACAAGGTCTTCATCTCTCCTGTTTGCGCTTGTTCAATCGCCTCTTTTAAGAATTGTTGCCCTAATTTTTTACCTTGAAAGTTTTTATCAATAAAAATGCTGATAAAACAACTGTGTGCATATACAGGAACATTCTCATAAAAAGGCTGAAAACTAATCCATGCAATAATGCGCCCACAATACGCTTTCACCAAAATAGGATAGGTCTCATTATGGGCATAAAACCATGGTAATTTCTCCTCAACACTGACCATTTTACTGTCAGCTGTTGAAATACCATCTTGAATGGCCTCGTTATAAATTTTAATAATTTCAGGCAGATCATGTAGGCTTGCGACTCTTAAATCATCTAACATAACATCTCTTTTCACAATAGATATTACACATTACATGTAAAAACTTATTTTACATTAAGATGACTTAGGCGCTGTTTACTCCATCTCTAAGTGCATTAAAAACATCTCTTCGCCATCAATAACACTAATCTCAGGACTTTGACATGCTGGGCAGAGAAATTCATTTTGGTTGAGGGTTGCCTCATGATGGCACACATTACAGTGAATGACAACCTCTTGAAGATGCATCTCAAGCTTGGCACCCATACAAATGCCCTCCTCTTTAAACGTATCAAAGGCACTCTCAAGTAAATAAGGCTCAATGCCGCTTAGTTTTCCTATTTTGATCTCTACTTTGGTAATTTTTGTAGCATTGTTCTCTTTGGCACTTTTTTCACACATCTCTAAAAGTGCATTTACAATAGAAAATTCATGCATTAACAAATCCTTGGAAGTAACTCACCTTTGGGCGGTTCTAAAAAGCGCTCTGAACCCCACGGCGTGTGTAAAATAACTTTACATGTAAAGGCCTGTGTCACCTTCCCAATAATGGTAGCGTGTGCTGTTTCGGGAAAGTGTTGAAGTACGTCAAGCGCTTTTAGTGCCTCTTCTTTTGGCAAGGCAATCACCATCGTACCCTCATTAGCGAACTCATAAGGCTCAAAGCCTAAAAGCTCACATATCCCTTTAACTTCTTTTGCCACAGGGATTTTAGCCTCATCCACTTCAATACACACCTTTGATGTCTCAGCCCATTCATTAAGTACCGCACTAAGCCCTCCACGGGTGGCATCGCGAAGCGCATGGATTTTTATACCTGCGTTTATGAGCGCTTCCACAGGTTTCCATAAACTTGCACAGTCCGTTTGAAGCTCACTCTCCAACTCAATCTCTTCACGAGTAGCTAAAATACACGCCCCATGATTACCCACTTCATGTGAAACGATAATGACATCATCGTTTGCTAAATGATGTGCAGAAATACCTTTATAAATAATTTCCCCAATACCCGTGGTATTGATAAATAACCCATCAACACCCCCACGAGGAACTACTTTGGTATCACCCGCTACAATTTTCACACCACTTTTTGCCATCTCATCACGCATACTAATAACAATTTCTTCCAATTTTGCGTATTCAAACCCCTCTTCAATCATAAACGAACAGGTTAGGTATTTTGGCTTTGCTCCCATCATACACAAATCATTTACCGTTCCTGCAATGGCAAGTTTACCGATGTTTCCTCCGTTAAAAAAAAGAGGACTTACCACAAAAGAATCTGTCGTAAAAGCAATGTTTGTGCTATTCATCACTAAACTTGCCGCATCTTCCATACGCAGTAAAATCTCATTCTCAAAGTGTTTAAAAAAAAGCTCTTTAATCAAACTTTGCGTCTCTTCACCGCCACCGCCATGAGAGAGAAGTATTTTTTTGCTCACGCTCTTGCTCCTTTGAGATTGAGTTTTCCATATTTGAAGTACGCTGAACACGCACCCTCACTTGAAACCATGCACGAGCCCATAGGATTGGTAGGCGTACAGGCTTTACCAAATACTTTGCAATCAAATGGCTTCGCACGTCCTTTGAGAATATCGCCACAAATACAAAGTTTATGGTCGTTCAACTCTGTTTTAGGAAGCACTTCACCAAACACAATTTCCGCATCATAGGCTGCATATTCGGCTTTAAGTTTCAAGGCACTTTTGGGAATATCCCCAATGCCTCGCCATCTAAAATGGTCTCTTTTTTCAAAATAAGTATTGATTAAAGCTTGTGCTTTAAGATTTCCCTCACGGGAAACAGCTCTAGCATACTCATTTTCTACCTCACTTTTACCTGCATTGACTTGACGTACAATGCGTAAAACTGACTCCATGACATCAGTAGGTTCAAAACCAGCAACAACAATGGGTGTGTGGTATTTTTCTGCAATTGGCTCATAAATTTTATAGCCTGTGATGACACTCACATGGGATGGTCCTAAAAACGCATCAATCAGTGCATCTCCGCTACTCATAATCGCTTCCACTGCTTCAGGTACCGTGACATGATTGATGTGAAAGAAAATGTTTTTTAGATTTAACGCAATCGCCTGTTGGATTAAAACCGCACTCATCGGCGTGGTAGTCTCAAAGCCAATGGCGAAAAAAACCACGTTTTTATCAGGATTTTCTTGCGCAATTTTAATCACATCCAAAGGAGAATACAACGAGCGAATCTCTTTACCCTCCGCACGTAGTTTTTGCAAAGAAGTTTTGCTCCCAGGCACACGAATCATATCACCTAAAGTGGCTAAAATGGTATTAGGCATCGAAGCCAAAGCGATGGCATGATCAATGCGCTCTTTAGGCATAATGCACACAGGACATCCAGGACCGTGGATAAAGTCAATCAGCTCTGGTAAAATCTGAGAAAGCCCAAATTTCATAATGGTATGCGTATGCCCACCACACACTTCCATAATGTTAATTTTGGATTTGCATTCTTTTTTAATCAGCGCCGCCAAAGCTTTCATATGTTCAGGGTCACGAAACCCCTCAATGAGATCCACTTCAGACATAATTACTGTTTCCCTCATCCTCACTGATCTCACCCTCTCGCATCGCTTCTGCAATCTCGTTATACGCTGCAATGCTCAATTCTGCCTCTTCCTTACTAATCTTATTCATGGCAAATCCTACGTGAATGAGTACATAATCACCCACATTCACAGGCTCAGAAATTAAATCCAGCGTCACTTGGCGCCTAACACCCATAGTATCCACCGTTGCATAATTGTTTTCGTCGATTTCAACGACTTTAGAAGGTATAGATAAACACATAGTTACCTCAATGCTTTTTTCATTTTTAAGTAATTAATCCACTGATCAATTCCTTTGCCAGACTTGCTGTCTATCTCGATGACATCCACTTTTGGATTAAGCTTTCGAGCTTCACGGATGGCTTTTTCAACACTAAAATCAAAATGCGGCAATAAATCGCATTTGGTAATTAAGAAGAGGTCTGCACTTCGAAACATCACGGGGTATTTGGCGGGTTTATCATCGCCTTCAGGAACAGAGAGCAACACAACATTGAGGTGGCTTCCCACATCGTAGCTGGCTGGACAAACCAAATTGCCCACATTTTCGATAAAGACAACATCAAGCCCTTCAATTGGGAGATGGTGAAGCCCTTCATGCACCATAAACGCGTCCAAATGGCATGCTTGTCCTGTGGTGATTTGATGCGCAAGTGCGCCTTTGGCGATGATACGATCGGCATCTTGATTGGTCTCAAGATCACCTTCAATGACACCAAGTTTTATCTCTTTTGTATCAATCGTCGCTTCCAAAAGCGTGGTTTTTCCACTACCTGGGCTACTCATTAAATTAATAGCAAGTACACCATGCTCTTCAAAATGTGCTCTATTGTGTCCTGCTTGTTTGTCATTGGCATCCAAAATTTTGGTGATGACTGCGATGGTTTTTTTATCGTTCAGTTGAGGATTGGCATGAATCTCATCATGCGTTTTGTGCTCATGATGAGCGTGGTCATGCGCATGAGGATGCTCATGATGGGTATGATCGTCATGATCGTGTGAATGGCTATGCGTATGACCATCGTGAGAGTGTTCGTGCGTATGAGCAGACCATTGAGTCGGAGTAATTGAACAACCGCAATCTTTACACATTTTAAATCCTTAGGCATATTTTTCCTCTATTATAGAACAACTCTTTAAATAGGAGCTAAAAAAAGAAGTTTCTTAGTTATTTTTAGGAAAAATAAGACGATGAAAACAGAACAAAACGTGTGTATTTTTTGCGGAGAACGCAAACTGTACAAAGTCTCTTCCACACAGTATCGTTGCGTTACATGTAAACGTACCTTTAGTCATGTAAAATACACTCAAAACATGCATATTATTGACTCTTTTATCGCCAATCACAGTGCAAATGAGTGTGCCATACGTTTAGGAGTCAACTACCCAAGCGTTAGCAAAACCTACCAAAAACTGCGCTTTTTACTCATAGAACACTCCCAAACCCTTTACACAGAGCAAACACAAACCTTTTCACAGTACGATGAGTACTATTATCTTCCTACATGTAAACGAGGAAAACCAAAGTATCTTTTCGATGCTATCGGTATTTTAGGGATGTTGTATGGTAAGCGTATACACACGCTTTTACTCCCTGATCAATTTGCCCATCTTAAAAATTTAGAAGAAAACTCCATTGAAAAAGAGACCTACGCACGCTACCTCAACCAACATAAAGTCGCGCACTACGAGAGTTTCAATAACGCTCTCATCGACTTTTGGCATTTTTTAGAAAGTTGGATGGAACATTTTAAAGGCATTAAAAAGGAGAATTTTATCTATTATCTTAAAGAGGCGGAGTTTAAATTTAACTACACTCAAGATGAGCAACGATCCATTTTAAGCCACAAACTCATTCAATAAAATTTGATATTTTGCTAAATTTTACCTTCTAGTTCGAACTACAATAGTGTTGTTTAAATATATGTTTTATACAATGATTATCAATTATATAAAATTCTTCTCAAATCACTTATGCAAGAATTCAAATAATTCCCAACAAACTATGCATTTAAATACATCAAGGAGTAAAATGAGCATTTTTAGGATCCAGTCTCGTCATGTCATAGGCACGTTATTAAGCTTAGCTACGGTGAGTGCACTTGCAGAGACAAACCTTATAGAAAAAGAGGATACATCTGTCCTTTCAAGCATTACGATTGAAGATATACGTGCCGATGGGCTGAGACCTGAAACGGTAGAAGCAGGAACATTTCGAGGAACCAACATTATGGATGTGCCCTCAACCGTGAATGTCATCACCAAAGAGGCTTTGGAGTTACAAGCAGCAACAGGCACGTATGACGCGCTACGCAATACCGCAGGTGTCACCAAACAGCAAAACGGTGGTGAGACATGGGATCAGTTGGTCATTCGGGGTATTGAAGTTCAAAACCGTACCAATTATCGACTTAATGGCTCTTTGCCACTGATGAACTTTAGTCAAGTTCCCCTTGAAGATAAAGAGCGCGTTGAAGTGCTTAAAGGAGCTTCAGCACTCTATTATGGATTTACGTCTCCTGCTGGTATTATTAATTACGTCACCAAACGCCCGACAAACGAGCCTATGGCAACCGTTGGTTTAATGATGGATCAGTATGGTTCAGCCGTTGGATCTGCGGATGTGAGTGAACGTTTTGGCGAAGAAAAACAGGTGGGTGTAAGGGTCAATGCCGCAGGAGGCACACTGGGTTCGTATCTGGATGATGTGGACAATGGCAATCGAAGCTTTGTCTCCATGGCGCTGGATTGGCACGTGAATGATCGCTTAATCATTAAAGCCGATGTCGAGCATGAACATCGTCAAGTGACGGAACAAGTAGGCATTGCTCTTCCCAAAGCGGTTAACGGTGTTATCACCTTACCTAAAACGGTTAATCCAACAACATTGGTAGGACCTGATTCGAGTAAGTTTGAAACCGAAACGACCAATGTTTTGCTCAGATCCGATTATGCGCTTAGCGATACATGGAGTCTTGGGCTTGAAGCAGGACGAGCAAAAACGGAGCGTGAACGTAACCTTGCTACCTTTACCTTTTCAAACCCTCAAGCGACCACGCTCAACACAGGTGCTGGAACAGTAAAAGTGAACCACCAAGAGTACGAGTACACCTCTGATCTGTTACGTGCGGAACTTTACGGCGTTGTGACTACAGGAGATATTCAACATGATTTAACCTTAGGTACCAGTTACACTGAGAAAAATCAAAAACCTCTTGGAAGTAGAACATCTGCCACAATGGCGCAAAATCTCTATACACCACACTCTATAACCCCAACGGTTTTCACGCAAACAACGGGTGTTTCGTATACCACAAAAGATACGGGTTTTTATACGATGGATCGTGTCACACTGGATCCGCAGTGGCAGGTTATCGCAGGAGTGCGCCATTCCAAATATGAGAGCAATCAAGATGTAACACGCTATAAGGCGAGTGAAACCACACCGATGGTAGCCCTTGTTTACAAACCTTTAGAGAGTGTATCGTTGTATGCTTCGTATTCAGAAGGATTGGAAGAAGGCGAAGCGGCACCCACAGGAACGCAAAATGAAGCTGAACGCCTAAATCCTGGTATCAGCAAACAGTACGAGCTAGGCGCTCATTGGCTGATACCAACGACAGGTACACTTGTCTCAGCAGCGGTGTTTGATATAGAAAGCCCTGGATATTACACCGACGCGGCGAACTATTATGTTGCGGGTGGGCATAAACGCTACAGTGGCGTTGAACTTTCCGCGCAGGGGAAAATCACCGAACAACTCAGTTGGCTTGCTTCCACACAATGGCTAGACCCTCGTTTTAAAGATATGAGTGGTAATGCAAGCGCACTCAATGGCAAATTGCCTGAAAATGCAGCACGCCGTACAGGCAGTCTATTTTTAAGCTACGAGTTGAGCAGCATTGCTGGACTTTCAATGAACGCAGGCGCTTACTATACAGGTCGTCGCCCTGTCAATGACCTGAACCAAGCGTGGTTAGATGCGGTAACACTCTTTAGTGTAGGTGGACGCTACACCACTAAGCTGTATGGTAAGAAAAATATTTGGCAAATCAATGTCGATAATGTCACCAATAAAGAGTATTGGGCAGCAGGTGGGACACGCCTTGCCTCAGGTTCTCCACGCACCATTCGCTTAAATTATAAATTAGAATTGTATTAACATAAAGGCATCACATCTTAAAGATGTGATGCCTTTTTAGAGAAATATTTTGATAAACTCTCTTTTCAATCTATTCAAAGTGAACCCCATGAAAAAACAGCTTAGCACCCTAACCCTTTCAGGCTTGATAATAGGACCTATTTTAGGCTCTGGTATTATTCTCTTACCACCCATTGTGTATCGTCTCGTTGGTCATTTTTCTATTCTTGTGTGGTGTGGTGTTTTAGCATTGGGCTTTGCATTTGCTTTGGTTTTAGGCAATTTAAGTATTAAATTTCCAGGGGATGAGGGTGTCACCAATGCCGTACAAGCCGCATTCAATACGAAACTAAAATACCTGACTTCTTACTATCTTATTAGCGCTGTTTTTTTTGGTCCTGTTGCTGTGTATCTTGTAGGCGCACAGTTTTTGCAACCCCTTTTAGGGCTTAATGTTCATCTGATTGCACTCCTTATGTTACTGTTTACCCTTTTTGCCCTCCTTCGCCCGATTCACTTTTTAGGCATCCTTTCGCTGGGTGTTACTACTATCATTGGAATCGTTTTAAGCCTTGGCAGTAGTCTTATTTTACTGGAAAATAAAATGATGGTTTCATGGGATACACCTTTGGATATGACTTTAATTTCAAAAGCCTTACTGCTTTGTTTTTGGTCTATTGTCGGATGGGAAGTCATAGGAAACTACTCAAAAGAAGTACATAATCCCACACAAACTATTCCAAAAGCAGTCAAGATAAGTGCTGTGATTATTTCTGTAATCTACCTTTTGGTTGTTTGTGCCATCCCCTTTGTCGCACCTAAGCATCCTAATGCCATGACTGCACTTATTTCTCCGCTCTTTGGTAGTATCAGTGATGAGGTCATGGGTATTTTAGTGATGCTCTTGTGTTTAAGCACGGTTTTGTTGTTTGTGGGTGGTGTCTCAAGGCTGATTTGTGGATTGGCTTGTGAGCATAAAGGTATCCTAAGGCTCTTAAGCACACGTCTGCAAAATGGCTCACCCATAAGTGCAACACTTTTTTTATCGGCTATCAATGCTCTGGTCTTAGGATTGGTCTGTGTGAACGTATTTCGGACAGAAGATTTAGTCGCTTTAGCCGATGGATTTTTTATCGCCAATGCAACCATTGCTCTCCTTGCAGCCTATAAACTAGCAACCAACAAAACAATGCGTTATGCAGCACTTTTATTAGCAATTGTATTTGGAGGTATTCTTATGAGTTCGCATTGGATTGTTCTGTGTATCATTGCAGTGTTAGCATGGAAAGTTTTACGCTAAATCTCTTTACATGTAAAAACGTATGAGCCACTACGTGAGTGACTCATAGTCTATAAAAGCTTATGAAGCGGGGATAGATGCTTCTACTAATTTACAAAATTTCACCCCTTTAAGACCACCGATTTTTTGAGCAAAATCTTTTACATCAGGCACTTTTCCTGTAACCATGACGGTTTCTAAACAATTTTCATGGCTCACATGCACATGGGTATTGCACATAATATGAATTTTTGCATCGTGTTGAATCTCTAATATTTTTTGAACCAACTCGTTTTGATGATGGGTGTAAATCATTGTTAAAACACCGATAACATCACTATTATCATCTTGCCAATCATCTTTAACAATCTTTTCACGAATCAAATCTCGTGTAAATTCACTGCGTGATGCATAGCCTTGCGCATCGACTTTTTTATCAAGTTCTTCGAGTAATTTTTCAGGCAAAGAAACACTAAATCGAATAATTTTATCCATTTTCTATCCTTCATTGATTTTTGTCTATTCTAATCTTACTATTCTTTAAAACCCAAAAGAAAAAAAGATTAATATTTTAATTCTCACTAATGTGTACGATTTTGTAACACTTTATAGAGTTGCCCCACGCAAATACCTCCATCATTAATCGCAATATGGTGTGGAAAGAAAAGCGTTTCGTGACTTTTTTGAATCAATTGTTCTAAAAGTGTGCGATTTTGAAACACTCCACCTGCCATCACTTTTTTATACGGATAGTGTTTTGTCACTTCAAAGAAGATATGCACCAGTGTATTGAGAAATTTTGAAGCAATTAAAATGGGCTCTTTATCATATAGCATCTCTACAAACATGGATTTATAGAGAATTTTTTTACCTTCAAGCGCTACTTCATAATATTCTTGAATGGTTTCATCATACAAGCTTTCAAGCAATAAACCACTCTCTCCATCATAACTAATACGCTCATGCATACCACACAAAACCGCTACGCCATCAAAAAGTCTGCCCACAGAAGAGCATAATGGGGCATTTATTTTTTTGGTATAGACCTGTTTGAGTCTTTTAAGCGATGGCGTATCAAAATAATTACACAACACAGCATCAGCTTCATCCCCTAAAACATCCCATAACAGTGACGCTAAAATGCGTTTGGTATCTTTAATGCTTGCATCGCCACCCAAAAGGTAAAATGGCTCAAAATAAGCCACCCGCTCATAGCTCTCTTTAGTGCATACCAAAAATTCTCCACCCCAAATACTACCATCATCGCCATACCCTGTGCCATCCCACGCAATACCCAAAACCGTTTCGTCCAATGCATGCTCACACATAACAGAGAGAATATGAGCATAATGATGTTGCACAAAGACACAGGGAATGGTCTGTTTTTTTGCCCATTGTGTTGAAAAATAATAAGGATGCATATCCGCAACAATGAGCTCAGGTTCAAAATCATAAAATTGCTTGAAGCGCTCTAGCATCGCCTCAAAAAGCTCACACGAGGCTATCGTGTCCAAATCACCAATATAAGGACTGATAATCATTTGATGGTTCAAATAAATGGCAATGGCATTTTTTTGATGCGCCCCAACACTCAAAATCCTACGCTCATCCGTGCTTTTAAGACGAAAACTTTGAGGGGCTATTCCCCTTGAAGCACGCATCATGATACGCTCATGTCCCACATATTGCACTAAACTATCATCGCTTGAATTGACAATCTCTCGGTTATAATCCAAATAGTACTCCACCACATGGCTTAGTTTTTCCACTAAGACATCTGATGCGTAAATAATAGGCTCACCTGAAAGGTTTGCACTGGTTGCAACAATAGGCTTTTTTAGGTATTCAAAAAGAATGACATGTAAAGGAGTATAAGGCAAAAAAACCCCTAATCTATCAAGTCTTGGAGCCACATTTGAGGCAATGAGTGTGCTCTCTTTTTTCTGCTTAGCCAAAACGATAGGGCGCAAAAGAGAACACACCCCCTCCTCTTCATTTGCACTTATCTCACACACCTCTTTAATGGCATCTACATTTTTAAACATCACCGCAAAGGGTTTAGAAGGGCGATGTTTTCGTTCCCTTAGGCGTGCCACAACCGCTTCATTGCTCGCATCGCATACCAAATGAAACCCACCCATTCCTTTAATAGCAACTATATTTCCTGCTCGAATCAGTGCACCTAAATGCACCAAGGCTTGTTCATTCGTTGCAAGCAGTTTTCCTTCAATGGAGCGTAAAAAAAGTGTTGGACCACACTGAGAACAACTAATGGGCTGTGCGTGATAGCGTCTATCTAGGGGATTAGTATATTCATGCTCACACGCTTGACACATCACAAAAGGAGCCATAGAGGTATTGGGTCTGTCGTAAGGTACCGTTCGTGTAATAGAATAGCGAGGGCCACAATTGGTACAATTGGTAAAAAAGTAGTGATAACGACGATTGTGTGGGTCGTGCAACTCTTTCAAACACGCATCACAAATCGACATATCAGGCAAAATAAGAGAAGATTTATTGGCACCTTCTTCGCTATGATGGATTTCAAACCCTCCATCATGTTTACATGTAAGCACCTCTTTGGAGAAAAAATCAATACGCGCTAAAGGGGGAAGTTCTTGAAACAAAGCCTTTTCAAATGCTTCTAGGCTCTCTTGTAAACCCTCCACCTCTATGTTTACGCCCTTTTCATTGTTTAAAACAAATCCACCTAATTTATAACGTAAGGCTAAGGTATAGACAAAAGGGCGAAAACCAACCCCTTGTACGATACCTTCAATGTGATAAAGCAGTCGCATATTACTGATCAATAGGCAATTCTCGATTAAAACAAATCGTATGATTGGGTTTTAGGTTTTTAAAAACCATTTCACTGAAACGCTTATACCCAAACAAAGCGCCTCCTAATGCACTATTTTTTGAAGAAAGATTTTCACGGTGTGCATCTGCTATATCCGTAATAAAATACGCCAAACTTTCCATATAACCAAAACTGAGCGTATTATCATCCGTGCCAGCAAGCTTATAACTCATCCCACTGCGAAACAAGCGCACATAATCAAAATCAGAGCTGAGTGCATCTTCTTTTTCAAGATAATAATCAATACGAGGGCCTTTTTCACCACCATAATCTTCCGCATTTTCAATAAGCCTCTGTGCACCATTTTCTATTGTTTTGCTTAAACCTAAAACCACAGCGACCATTCCCCATAAAGTATAGATGTTTTGAGGTGCTTTTTGTGGAAGTGGGGTATTCATTGCATGAGAAAACAGTTCAGGAAACTGCTCTTGATAGTTTTGCACCAGACGTTTTGCACTCGAACTGCTACGCTCAATCTGAGCAAACAATTCTGCAAAGGAAGAAGGCAAAGAAATTCCTACTAAATTAAGCATTCCATGCTCTTTTGAATAATGCATAATACGATCATCATGCGTTTTGCTCAAATAAAAACACGTTGATTCAACATCAAACAACTGGTGTTCTTGCATCAAAGAAGCAAAAGAGGCATGAGAAGGTTCATCAAATTTCTTTAAACTCTCTTTGAGTTCTCTTGAAGCGTAACGCATTCCTCTTAAAAGTAAAATAACCCCATTTTCTAAAACGCTTACATGTAAAGGCGCATTGTTGCCCTCAACCGCTTCACATACGACGCTATAGGGTGTAGGGCATGCATCTGTTCTAAAAAGAAAGAAAATACCTTTTTCAAAAAGTTTTTTACATAATGGATACAAAAATAAATCATCCGATAATCGCATAAAAACACGTTTAGCGTCTAAAATACCTTTTTGCTCATACAAAGCATTCACTTTAAAGCGAATGGCAGGACGCTCAAGAGAAGCCAATGCTTTCATTTCATTGTCGTGGCATACGACCATACGTTCCACAACACTTAAATCAGTGGCTATGACTTCAAAATCTTTGATGGCATGACTCTGTTCTATTTTTCCTATGACATAAGTGTTCGTCCCTGTTTCAATCCTAACACACTCGCCCTGGTCAATCAAAGTCGCAACCCGTTCATACATATCTTCTTGATCTCGTGCACTCTTTACATGTAAAAGCTCTTGGGTATTTTCACGTAAAATAAGCTCGTTGTCTTCTGCTTGGGCTAATCGCTTTGGGGTAAAGAGTACAGGTGCCTCTGTGGCTACGATATTTTCTTCACCCAAAGGCATGGACGCGACAACCTCAACACACGAAGATTTAAAGAAAATGGACAAAGGCAAAGCATTCGAGAGATAGTCTGCAAACTCTCCCAAACGATGTTCATCCGCTTCAACAAAAAATCTCACAGTATCATCTTGACGAAGTATTTTATGGCTTATTAAAAAATCATTGGCAATCTCTTTCAATAAATGTTCTAAAACGCCATTTTTTGAAATATAATAAAAATCAAAGGCTAAAATCATCGCTCCTCCAAACAAGACCCATCAGCAACACTTTGAATATCAAGACTTTTGATTTGCTGATATGAAAATCCTAACTCACTTAAATGCTTAAGCAGTGTCGCTTCCATCACTTCACTCCCCTTTAAAACCGCAGGTGTCATTTTAAGGGTTGTTATATCGACAACTTCTGGAATTATACCCACAATTTTCGTCGGAGGTCTATCACCTAGAAGATCCATCATGGATAAGGTCTGAAGCATCTCTACCTCATGCACACTTCCTTGCCATGTAATGGAACTTGGAACATTTTCAAAATCAAAAAAGTAAACATCCCCTATTTCTGCATCACGTGCATCCACACAATCTAAGACAACAAGGTAGTCATACTCTGCAATAATAGGGATTAATCTCTCAGCAAGGGTACCACCATCAACAAAGGTAATGGTATGTTCATCTGAAGAAAACGCATATTTTTGTTCAACAAGGCGGCACAGATGAACTCCGACACCTTCGTCGGAGAACATCACATTGCCAATGCCTAAAATCAATACATTCAAACCCAGACTCGCTTAATGTTTGTGGTCGTTTTTAAGAAACTTATACCCACTAATAATAGCATCCATTGCACCCTCTTTACCCATAACAGAGTTAAACATCGCTAAGTACATATGGATAGGTAAGAAAATTAAAATACCCCACATAAAGATATGATGAATCTGTCTTACCATTGCCAAACCACCCATCATTGCCTCAAGTGGTCGCATATAATCGTATAAAAACAGACCAATACCTCCACCTTGATACGAGTGTACATATAAAATCAGTCCTGTAAGACACAAAACAAAAATCATAAAATACAAACCTGCGTACGCTGCAAATTGCAAAGGATTATACACACCTTTAAGATGAGGATGTTCTCCCATAAAGAGGTAGTATTTAATCTGTTTAATCCATATGGTAGGACTTAAACAATCTTGCAATGAAATTCTCTCTTTTGAACTAATACGATCAAAAAAGAAGAGGTAGGTTTTATAGATTGTAATTGCAATCAATAAAAACCCAAAAATTTCATGCCACATTCTAAACTTTGCATTTAAAAATAAAATAGGCTCATCAGATGCTTCTGGTGTCACAAAAACATAAGCAATATAAAAACCAGTAGCGGTGAGCACCACCATAGCAATTGCTCGTAACCAGTGCGTCCAACGAAGACCCGCCGAGAATTCAAATTCCATATTTCGTTTCATTTTAGACTCCCTTCGGCTTTTAGCAAGATGCGCCGCTAACATTAACCTTATAACTGCTCATCTCATTCCCTTTTGTATCCATGACATGTACAGCACATGCTAAACACGGATCATAAGAGTGAATAATTCTTACAATTTCAAGCGGTTGAGAAAGATCTGCAATTTTAAGACCAATTAACGACTCTTCATAAGACCCTCTAACACCTTTAGCATCTTTTGGACTTGCATTCCATGTTGTAGGCACTACCGCTTGATAATTTTCAATCACACCGTTTTTAATTTTAACCCAGTGACTTAGAACACCACGAGGCACATTGCCAATGTAGCGACCTTTGTACTCTTTGTTCTTGTCAATTTTATAACTGGTGTAGGTTGAATCATCGACCTTTAAGTTTTGAATCAAGGCATTAAATGCTTCTAAACCATGATCCGCAATTACTTTTGTCTCAAGCATACGACATGCTGTACGTCCTAGTGTTGAAGCAACCGCTGTAATAGGCAGACCTGTATCTTTTAAAAACTTATCTACCACCGCTTTAACACGTTTATTTCCCATAGCGTAGTTCACCACAATATTTGCCAATGGTCCTACTTGAAGAGGTTTACCATCATAACGTGGTGCTTTAACCCATGTATACTTACCTTTTTCATCCACCACTTTTGTTGGAGCCAATACACCCTTGTCATTGATAGTCTGAGCATCTTTAAGCCCTGTATAATTTGGCTCTTGACGACCATCATACGGATGGTAAGCTGCATTATCTTTATACCATGCATGGGTTGCTTCTTCGGTAATTTTACTCTCATCTAAGGTTTGTACTTTAAATGGTTTACCTGTAACAAGAGCGATGACATCTTCACCCATCATTAAACCACTGTCAAACAAATATTCATTGGCATTAATTTGGAACTCTTTATGTGTCCACAAATTTGGGATACCAAGACCTGCAGTGACACTTGGTTCTTTTGCATACGCAAGTCCAGCCATCACAACATCAGGATAATACGCACGATTAACAAATTCTGCCATCTCTTTGAATTTTGTCATGTACTCACCCAAACGAGACGGTGTTTGTAGATCCATAACACATGTCACACCACCCACCGTTAAACTTTGAGGGTGCGGTTGTTTTGCACCAAAAACTGCCATCATTTGAGCTGCTGTTCGTTGCATTTCAAGTGCTTTTAGGTAGTGAGAGACTGCAATCAGATTTTGTTCAGGTGTTAATTTATACGTTGGATGTCCCCAATAGGCATTGGCAAACGGTCCAAGATTTCCTTTTTTAACAAACTCAGCGACTCTTTTTTGTGTTGCAACCAAATCATCAGCGCCACACGCAATAGGTGCATCGGTATATTTAAACGCTTCTTGCGCTGCTTTATGGGGATCTGCGCTTAGTGCTGAGACCACATCAACCCAGTCAAGTCCATGCAGATGATAAAAATGCACAGGATGATCGTGTAAGAAAAGTGCACAGTTCATAAGTGTACGGGTAAGTTTCGCATTTAAAGGTGGTTCAATGCCTAAAGCATCCTCAACAGCTGCAATCCCTGCTTTATAGTGAGAGTACGTACACACACCACAAATTCTTTGTGTCATAAAACCAGCATCACGGGGGTCACGACCTTTTAGGATGGTCTCAATTCCTCTCCATAAAGTTGAAGAAGCATACGCCTCTGTAACCACATTATTGTCATCAACAATGACTTCAACCCTCAAGTGTCCTTCAATTCTGGTAATTGGATCAACTACGATTCTTTTGCTCATTTAATCATCCTTCTCTTATTCTTCACTTTTTCCACTGCCCTTAACCGCAGCAATTGCTGCGTGAGCCGCAATACCTACTGCAGTCGCTGTTAGAAGCGCAACACCGACTTTATCTGCCGTTTTATCGGCACCCTCACCATAAACGGTATGGTAGAGTCTATCGCCTAATGGCTCTTCAAACGGTCCCATATTGTCCCAAAATCCAGGTTCAGAACAGCCAATACAGCCGTGTCCTGCTTGAACGGGCCATGAGGTATGTTGGTTAAATCGCTCACGAGAACAATTATTAAACGTATAAGGTCCTTTACAGCCTACTTTATAAAGACAGAAGCCTTTTTTAGCACCTGCATCACCGAACTCTTGAACAAACTCACCTGCATCAAAGTGACCACGTCTCTCACACAGATCATGAATTCTAAGGCCATACGCCCATTTTGGACGGTTGTATGCATCCAATGATGGAAGGGTTCCAAAAAGAAGATAATGAAGCACGTTGCCCACAATGTTTTTCTCACTTGGAGGACAGCCTGGTACATTAATCACAGGTTTATTGGTAATTTTACTCATGGGTTGCGCATTGGTTGGATTGGGGTGCGCTGCTTGAATACCACCAAAGCTTGAACATGAACCAATCGCAAAAATAGCGGCAGCTGCATCAGCTGCTTTTTTAGCTGTGGTTTGACCTGTATGCCCGTGTGGTCCAACCGTTAGGTAAAAATCACTACTGCCTGCTGGAATTCCACCCTCAACCATCAAGATAAATTTACCCTTGTATTTTTCAATGGCACTCTCTAAGTTATGCTCAGCTTGCCATCCACAAGCAACCATTAGTGTCTCATGGTATTCTAATGAGATATGATCAAAAATCAAACTATCAATCGTTGGTGCATCTGAACGTAATAAACTCTCACTACATCCTGTACACTCTGCCATGTGTAACCACACAACAGGTAAACGATCTGTAAGTTCAGCAGCTTGTGCCATCAATGGAGTAAAAGACGAAGGTAGAGATAACATAGCAGTAACGCCCGCTGCCCATTTCATAAAATCTCTACGGCTAATACCATTCTCCTCCATTAATGCCGCAATGGATTTACCCTCTTTGACACGAGGGAACTTCTCAAGACTGCTCAGTCTTTGTGCAAGTCTTTCATAAAGTTTCGCATGTTCCATATAGTTTCTCCTGTATAAAATTTCCAAGAACAATTTAAATTTTTAGTATAAGGCAAAAATGGTTTACCTCACTAAATCTTCATAGTCATAAAACCAAAGTTACTGTAAGAAGATGCTGTAAGACTACTTCATTTAGGGGTTTAAAGGCTATTGAGAGTAAAAAAGTAACAAAAAAAGAGGATAAAAAGTGTGTAGTATTAAAAAAATATAAATTATCATACTGACTTTTTTTTCTTAATTCATTGATAAAAGTAAACACATCTATACCAAATGCCATTTACCACTATTTACACTTTTTGACTATACTTTCAGGCGAAAATATATTAAGGAGCAAGCTGTGTTACTAATGAAACTATCATCTGAAGAAAAATTCGCTTTTTTACAATTGGCACAATATGTGGCAAAACTTGATGGAGAATATGGTCCAAAAGAGCGTGAAGTCATTGAAGAATACTGCACAGAAATGGGAATAGAAAATGTAGAAATTAATATGGAATTGTTTGATTTAGATACACTTTTATCAATTTTCAAATCGCCTAAAAGTCAAAAAATTGCTATTCTTGCTTTAATGGTACTGGTGCACATTGATGATAAATATGGTATTTATGAGCATAAAGTTATGTATAAAATTGCACAAATCTTTAAACTTGACGAAACGAAAATGCATCTTTTTTCCATGTGGGGGAAAGCAGGTTCAGCACTGTATGAGCAAGCACTGGTCTTTACAGAGAGATAAGGCTGGGATTTTCCCAGCCAAACGGTAGAGGCGTTTTTAGCAAAGTTTATTTACTCTTTTTAACACTTTTTCGTTTTTCCTCAATCAATTTACCCTCGAGAATTTTCTTTCCACTCTCAACACCTGGTTGGTCATAGGTATTGACATTCATCATTTGACCTACGAGTGATGTGAGTAACTCATAATAAAAAATTAGCTTTCCAATGTTTTCCTCATCAATGTGTTGAAGGGTAATGGTATCCACAGGAATATCTTTTTTATCCAACAAGGCTTCAATCGTAGAGTCCGCTTGCATATTAATCAAATCACAAAATGCAATGCCATTCATCAAATCGAGCCCTTCAAGCTCTTTGAGCGTAATAGCAGGGATTTTAATTTTATCGTCAAAATTTTCAATTTTAAGCACGGTGACACTCTTATCACGCAATCCCTCAACAATGAGCTGTAAGAAAGAGTGTTGATCTTTAGGACCAATGAGCCCCACAGGAGTTAGACCTACGTTAAAACTACTGTGACGCTGTTTTTTACCCAAACTCTCACCCCAAAGCTGAACATACCAATCCGTAAAGCTATCTAAACTCTCAGAATAGGCAAAAAGCGTGTTAATGTTGTAATTCATAGAATTTTTCGCATAATAGGTCGCTTTTTTAAGCAAAGTTTCTTTGATATAACCATCTTCAAAAAAACTTTGTTTAATCGCTTTTGCCCCATCCAATAAACGCTGAATATCCACACCTGCTAGAAAAAGTGGCGCAAGACCTGCTGCACTTAAAACCGAAAAACGTCCACCCACATTGACAGGAATATGCAATACAAAAGAGTTAAACGTCTTAGCGTGTGCCTCAAGTTTTGAACCATCATCCGTGACAAAGGTAAAACGATAATCCAATGAAATATCTTTTGCTTTTAAAAGTGAAAGAATGTATTTGTAAACCGAAATGGTTTCAATGGTTGTACCTGATTTGCTGATGACAAAAAAGTGGGTATTTTTAATGTCGAGTTTATTGAGGGTGGAACGAATGGACGCAGGGTCTGTACTTTCAAAAAGGTGCAAGCGTTTGTCAAAATCACGAATACCTTGTAACGCTCTAAAAATAGCTTTAGGCCCTAAAGAACTTCCTCCAATACCAATAATGGCAATATCTTTAATCGCATCATAATCATTTTTAGATTTAAACTCTTCTAAGTAATTTAACAAATAACTAATATCTTGTTCAGGCAGTGCGTAATAACCAATGCTCTTTTGTTCAGCAACGATTTTATCGAAGATGCCCTCTTCTACTTTAATGTTAAAATAGAGTGAATTTTTCAAACGTATCCTCCATGTGATAATTGTTGAGATATTACTATTAACAATCTTAAAAAAGCCAAAATATAGGGGTGCTGTGCTATATTAATCTCTATATTTATGACCATAGGAAAGCCATGTTTTTACCCACAACCCAAGAAGAAATGCACCAACGAGGATGGGAGCAACTTGATGTGATTCTCATTACTTCAGACGCATATATTGATAGCCCATATATGGGGGTTTCTGTTGTGGGGCGTATTTTAGAAAAAGCAGGATATACAGTAGGCATTATCGCTCAGCCTGATGTTACATGTAAAGAGGATATTTCACGTTTGGGTGAGCCAAAGCTTTTTTGGGGTGTAAGTGGCGGTAGTGTAGACTCCATGGTTTCTAACTATACCGCAACAAAAAAATTTCGCAATTCTGATGACTACACGCCAGGAGGCATTAACAACAAACGTCCTGATCGTGCCAGTTTAGTCTATACAAATCTTATTCGTCAATGCTTTAAAGAGACTGCGCCCATTATGTTAGGAGGCATTGAAGCAAGCCTAAGGCGTGTCACGCACTATGACTTTTGGAGCAATAAACTTCGAAAACCCATTTTGTTTGATGCCAAAGCCGATTATTTGCTCTATGGAATGTCCGATAAGAGCATTTTAGAGTTTGCCAATGCGCTTCAAAACGGTGAAAAACCTTTACATGTAAAAGGACTTTCCTACCTTTCAAAAGAACCAAAAGAGTCGTATATCGCTCTTCCAAGCCATGATGAATGTGTAGCAGATAAACTCAAATTTATGGATATGTTTGACCTTTTTTACCACAATAATGACCCTTTAAGCGCTAAAGGTCTTTGTCAAAAAGTCGATACCCGTTACCTCATTCAAAATCCACCCGCACTCTATTTGACCACGGAAGAGATGGATGAAGTAAGTGCTTTACCTTTTATGCGAGATGCCCATCCTTACTACAAAAAAATGGGTGCTATTAAAGCGTTAGAGACCATTAAATTTTCCATTTCAACCCATCAAGGCTGTTATGGTGAGTGTAATTTTTGTGCCATTAGCGTGCATCAAGGCAGAACCATTCGTTCCCGATCAACCGCTTCCATTGTCAATGAAGCCAAACATTTTGCAACGTATAAAGATTTTAAAGGAATCATCTCCGATTTAGGAGGTCCTACGGCAAATATGTACGGTTATGAGTGTGAGAAAAAGCTGAGCAAAGGAAGCTGTGAAACAAAAAGTTGTATGTTTCCAAAAATATGCAAAGCGCTTAAACCAACCCATAAAAAACAGCTCGATTTACTCCGCCAAATCAGAGCACTCCCGCATATTAAAAAAGCCTTTGTGGCATCAGGGATTCGGTACGATTTAATCAGTGAGGATAAAGCCTATGGCTATACGTATCTCAAAGAGATTATTGAACATCACACCAGTGGTCAAATGAAAATTGCGCCTGAACATATTGACGATGAAATCTTGAGCCTGATGGGTAAACCTGGTAAGAATGCGCTGGTGGAGTTCAAAGCCCTCTTTGATAAACTCTCCAAAGAATCGGGAAAAAAACAGTTTCTGACCTACTACCTCATTGCGGCACATCCAGGATGCGATGAGCGCCATATGCACTCGCTCAAACAGTTTGCGTCACAGGTTTTAAAAATCAACCCCGAACAAGCCCAAGTCTTTACGCCCACACCTTCAACCTACTCGACGCTCATGTACTACACAGGACTTCACTATAAAACACGCCAACCCCTCTTTGTGGAAAAAGAAATGCACAAAAAAGAGAAACAAAAAGCCATTGTGATAGCTAAAGAGTCTTCCTTTAAAAGTAACTTCAGCAGCTAATTTTTTTGCCGATATACGTTTCAACATCTATGAGGAGTTTCTATGCAAAACATTAGCGCAAGCACCTACAACTACAATAGCTTTGGCTTTTCATTGCAAACGAGCAGTGGTGATACGATTAATTTAAGCATGTACAACGAACGCTCTTCCGCATTTTCACAAACCACCGAGGGAAACACAAGAGCAACGACACTCTCACTCTCACATGCTTACGGATACAGCTTTTCCTATGAGGGGAATGGCATTGATGCGAATGATCAAAAAGAGATTGATGAGGCCATGAAAGTCATTCAACCGATGATGGATGAGTACCTCAAAAATGTTGAACAAAGCAACACAAATTCCGCAAAACTGACCAACACCGCATACGACATCAACGCACTTCTTCCAAAGAGCGAAAATCTTGACACCCAAAATTATGCCAATGGTTCTTTACTCAAAAGCTTAGATAAAATCTTAGAACAAGCGCAAAATCAAAATGAGAAAATGCTTCAAGAAGCACAAAAACTTTTTGATACGATTTTAAAGCAACAAAAGGGATTTGAGCTTTACATGTAACGCCTATGGAGTGTTTTTACCAACTAGTGAAAACTCTCCACCAATCGTTGTACCAGCAAGTTCCATCCATCTACCAACACAAAGATAAGCAACTTAAAGGGTAGAGAAATCATAGCAGGTGGAAGCATCATCATACCCATCGCCATCAACACGGAGCTGACCACCATATCAATAACCAAAAAAGGTAAGTAGAGCAAAAAGCCTATCTCAAAAGCGGTTTTAAGTTCGCTGATCATAAAGGCTGGCATCGCCACGGTTAAGGGCACATCTTCAATATTTTTAGGATTTTCAAGGTTTCGAATACGAAAGAAAAGTGCCAAATCTTTCTCACGGGTATTGCGAATCATAAACGCTTTAAAAGGTGCTGAGCCTTTCTCAAACGCTTCTTGATAGCTCATTTTTTCTGCTAAATAAGGTTTTACTGCCACATCGTATGACTCTTTCATAACAGGTTCCATAATAAAAAACGTTAAAATCATTGCCAAAGAGACCATAACTTGAGAGGGAGGCATTTGTTGCGTACCCATGGCTTGGCGTAAAAAAGAGAAAACAATTAAAAGGCGTAAAAAACTGGTCATCATAAAAATCAACGAAGGAGCGAGTGTTAGAATGGTCAGTACCAACACCAAATTCATGCTGGTCACAAGCTGTTGAGGAGTGTCTGGTGCACTTAAAGAGAGGTTCACGGTAGGAATGGTATCAGCACCAAATGCCATTGGTGTCATACCCATCACAAGTAAAAGTAAAATTCTCTTAAGGTTTTTCAAACAGCGTCCTTCAATGTAATTGCATGATTTTAGTTGCTTTTGCGTTAAAAACCATTTAATCTTTAAACAACTTTTCGTTAAAATGGGAACTATCTAATGCGCAGGAAAAGAATGTATGAATATTTCGATTGCAATTATGGCAGCAGGACTAGGCACACGGATGAAATCCACACTCCCAAAAGTCCTTCATGAAATCAGCGGCTTTGAGATGCTCTATCATATCATCAAAGAGGCACAAAAAATCAGCGATGACATTCATGTGATTTTATACCATCAAGCAGACCTCGTTCAAGAGAAGATGAATCGCTACTTTTCAGGAATTCACTATGTCATTCAAGACCATCAAAACTTTCCTGGTACGGGTGGTGCTATTCGTGGCGTCGTGCCAAAACATGAAAAAGTTCTGGTTTTAAACGGCGATATGCCTCTGCTTGAAGCGGATGATATGCAAAATTTTACCCACGTTGATGCAGACGTTGTTATGAGTGTATTTACATGTAAAGAGCCTTTTGGATACGGTCGCATCATTATGGATGCACATCAAAATGTACAAAAAATTGTTGAAGAAAAAGATGCGAGTGTTGAAGAGAAAAAAGTAACTGCGGTCAATGCGGGTGTGTACCTCTTTAAGACCGACTTTTTACAAGAGAATCTTCCTAAACTCTCCAACCAAAACAACCAAAATGAGTATTACATCACGGACTTAATCGCACTGGCGAATGTTGAAAACAAAACCGTTAAAGCCCTTTTTGTGGATGAAAAAACCTTTATGGGAGTGAACTCTAAATATCACCTCTCTCAAGCCGAAGAGCTGATGCAAGAGCGCATTAAACGCCGTTTTATGGAACAAGGTGTGAGTATGCGTCTTGCTTCAACCATCTACATTGAAGCGGATGTGCAAATGAGCGGTGAATGTAAACTCGAAAACGGTGTGAGCTTACTTAAAGGAACAATTTTAGAGAATGCACACATTAAAGCACATAGCGTCATTGAAAAAAGCGTCATCAAAAACTCCGATATTGGACCGATGGCACGTATTCGCCCTGATTCGTACATTGAAGATACACACATTGGAAACTTCGTGGAAGTGAAAAAATCAACCCTTAAAGGGGTTAAAGCGGGACACTTAAGTTATTTGGGTGATGCAAGCATTGATGAGGGAACCAACATTGGGTGTGGGACAATTACATGTAATTACGATGGGAAAGCCAAATATCAAACCATCATCGGTAAAAACGTCTTTGTCGGAAGCGATAGCCAACTGGTTGCACCCGTCACGATTGCGGATGATGTGATTATCGCTTCGGGAACAACCGTCACGAAAAACATCCCAAAAGGTGCCTTAGCCATCAATCGTGCACCTCTTAAAATCATGGAAGGCTTCTTCTATAAATTCTTTGGAAAAGACCATGCATAAAGAACTGCTACTAGGCAAAAAAATTCTCCTTGGTGTTACAGGAAGTATTGCGATTTATAAGGCATTAGAGCTGATTCGTCTGTTTGTGAAATCAGGCGCTGAAGTGAAGGTGGTGATGAGCGAAGATGCGAAAAAGTTTATCGCACCACTGAGCTTTGAAACGCTTAGTCAAAATAAGGTTTTACATGTAGAAACCGAGAGTTGGAGTGAAGAGCTGAGTCACATTCACACAGGCAAATGGGCAGACCTTTTTCTTATGGCTCCAGCTTCTGTGAATACCATCAACAAACTTGCTCATGGCATTGCTGACAACCTTCTTACTCAAACGGCGATTGCTTTTACCAAAACGATGGTTATAGCACCCTCTGCCAATACCAATATGATGCTCAATCCCATCACACAAGAGAGCTTAAATAAACTTGCACATTATGGCTATCGCATTATCCAACCTCAATCCAAACTGCTTGCATGCAATGATGAGGGAATTGGAGCCTTAGCCGATGTAGAAGAAATCTTTTACCAAAGTGCTAGAGCACTGCTTAGTGAGCCTTTTTGGCACGGTCGCAATGTCATTATCACAGGAGGAGGTACAAGGGAAAAGATAGATGATGTGCGATGTTTAAGCAACTTTTCCAGTGGTAAACAAGCTTCTGCCCTTGCCCTTGCTTTGTACCTCAAAGGGGCCAATGTTACATTAATAAGCAGTGGAGAAACGCCTCTTTTGCAAGAAATTTATTCGTTACATGTAAAGAGTAGTTTTGAGTTACAAACCGCTTTAATGCACCAGATGGAACAACAAAAACGCTCTGAAAAAACACCCTACCTTTTTATGGCAGCTGCGGTGAGTGATTACATTCCACTGCAAACACATACAGGCAAACTCAAAAAAGAAGCCCTTGGCGAGAACGTTTGCTTAGAACTAAAACGTAATACAGACATTCTTGCCTCCATTCCTAAAAAAGGCTATAAAGTTATTGGATTTAAAGCCGAACTGGATGAAAAAAATGCACTGAGCAATGCGCAAAAGATGCTTGAACAAAAAGAGTTAGATGCCGTATGCCTGAACATTCTCAAAGAGCAAAACGGTTTTGGAAGCAATAAAAATGAAATCATTTTTATTACAAAAACGCACGTTGAAACCCTCGCTTTATCGGATAAATTTCGTATTGCGCAATCTATTGCAGAGCAGTCACACCATCTATGATTTCATCCTTACAAAAGCTTGTAGGCATTGGTAGCGATATAGGTAAAACCAGTAGTTCTTCAGTACCTTTTAATTCAACCTTGCCCATTAGCATTGCAGTGCTCAAAAAAATAGATCCTATGCGTTATCGACTCAAAGTTGGACGCAAAGAGCTCACCACCAAAAGCCATAAAACTTTGAAAGAGGGACAAAGCTATTGGGGCAATTTTTTTGAAGGCAAAGGAGGAGTCTTAACCCTGTCTCACCTTTACAAACAGCCCACTTTGTTTGAAAATGCAGAGGCTTTTTTACCGATAGGTTTAGACAAGCTCTTTGAAGAAAAAACACTTTCATACACCCAATTTAAAACATTTTTACTCGAACAACTTTGTGATGAAACCTTGCCAAAAAATCTCTTTCAAACCTACACCTACATGCTTTTAGCTCTCAATAAACACGTTCTGCATGTGCCATTTTTACACGAAGGTAAGAAAATTTTACTCCAAATGCACTACGAAAATAGCGTCTTACATTTTTATATAGCCTTTGAACACCTAGGCCCTTTACAAGGCAGGATAGAAACAGGAAAACTCTTTCTCTTTTGCCTTTATGAGACAAGTTTTATTACCTTAAAAAAAGCCTTGCATCAAGCCAATTTATCGATTGAGTTAGGACTAGAACAAGAGATTGAGCCACTGTTTGATAGCAATGATTTAGTTTTAGATCTAAAGGGCTAGGAATGATTGAAACCGCTTTGATAACACTTTTTGGGCTTTGTTTTGGTTCATTTTTAAATGTTGCTATTCTTCGTCTACCCAAAGATGAAAGCATCGCTTTACCCGCTTCACACTGTCCACAGTGCAAACATCCCCTAAAATGGTATCACAATATTCCACTGCTTTCATGGCTTGCCCTGCGAGGAAAATGTGCCTTTTGTCACAGCCCAATTTCGCTACAATACCCCTTGATTGAGCTTGGGGTGGCTCTGCTGTATGGTATGGTCTATTTTCACCATCATGAATTCGTACAAGCGCTTCTGATTGGGTCTGTTTTTGCTCTTTTATTAGCGCTTAGCCTTATTGATTGGCGTTATAAAGCCGTACCTGATACACTTAGCCTACCTGCCTTATTGATAGCATTTTGTGTTGGGAATCCTTTAGAATCCCTCCAAAATGGACTTTTGTTGCTAGGAACATTTACCTTACTTCGTTTTTTAGTCTCTTTTATAAGCAAAAAAGAGGCTATGGGGGAAGCAGATAGTATCATTGCTGGTATTATGGGAGCAGTACTTGGCATTCAACTTGCGATGGCTGCCATTTATATTGCAGCTCTCATCGCACTCTTAGCCTTTATGATAGTTCGAAAGCGAGGGTATGCGCTTCCTTTTATTCCCTTTCTTTCACTAGGGCTTTTGATCACATGGCTTTTTAGTGAGCCAATTTTACATTTTATGGGACAGATTTATGAATAGAGCAAGTCGTTATCTTTTGAAACATTTTGGAGCCTTATTTAGCTCTTTATTTTTTATTCTTTTTTTTATTACATCCATTGTTTTTTTTATTAAGATTACAGCCCTTACCGCCATTATTCAAATGAATTTTTTAGAATTAGGAACCCTTTATGTCTATTTGCTTCCTAGAACACTGATTTATACCCTTCCTGTGACATTTTTTATCGCTCTTGTCATTACCCTTTTCAACCTCTCCAAAGAGAATGAAACCATTGTGCTCTTTACGCTTGGCTACAATCCTAAAAAAATTGCACACCTTTTTTTGAGCCTTTCTGTTGCACTTTCTCTTCTTTTAATGGTGACTATTTTTGTGTTAATTCCTATCTCAAAACAACTCAATAGCAATTTTATTGATTATAAAAAAGCAGAAGCAAAATTTAACATTAAAGCCAGTGAATTTGGTCAAAAATTTTCACAATGGCTGGTATACATTGAAAAAAATGATGACCAAAAACATTACAGCGGTATAACTCTCTACCAAACACCCACACCTAAAGAGAATGAAAGGCTGATTTTAGCAAGTCATGCCACGATTGAAAATGAGGGAGGCAAATTAAGGCTCAATTTGGAAGAGGGAAAAATTTTTGAATTTAGAAAAGATGAAATTGAGCAAATTAATTTTGAACGTATGCACATTAATTCCCAACCCAAATCAGCCATTGGCGTTATGCAGAGTGTTAAGGAGTATTGGAATGGCGTTTTTGTTGACGATAAACGGGCCTATGACCTCTCTTTCTTTTTATTAATTGCCCTCTTCCCTATTGCTTCGACATTAATTGCTCTAAGTATTGGTATTGTGACCTACCGTTACAACAAAGGAGGTATTTATGGTGCTATTTTTACCACCATTTTTCTCTATTTTGCCTCTGCCACACTTTTTTCAACATGGCATCCCCAAAGTGCGCCACTTGTGGTTTTTCTACTCAGCTTTGGTGTGGCATACAAAATTTATCAAAAACGTATTCAAGCTATCTTCTAAATTATCATGCGTCTTAAAATAACCCTTAGTTATGATGGAAGCGCTTTTTATGGCTTCCAACACCAAAAAAATGAAAACACCGCTTTTAAAACCGTTGCAGGAAGCCTTGAGCAAAGTCTTAAACATTTAAATATTCATACCCAAGTGGTTGGCAGTGGAAGAACGGACAGAGGAGTGCACGCACTTGCACAAGTCATTCACCTTGATGTGCCCCCATTATGGCAAACACAGTTGGAAAAACTCCAATACCTACTCAATCGTACGCTTCTTCCTCACATACACATTAAACACATCAGCCCTGTTACACAAGATTTTCATGCACGTTTTAGTGCTAAAAAAAGGCTCTATCGCTATGTATTATACGATGGAATGTGTCAGCCTTTTTATGCCAATTATGCTTTACATGTAAAGCCTTTAGATGTTCAAAAACTACACACTTTAGCACAGGTCTTTACAGGCTTTCACAACTTCGAATTTTTCAAAAAACAAGGAGGAGGTACAACCAAAAATGAACGTACCTTATTTCGGACAGGAGCGTATCGGTATAAAAATTTTATTGTTCTTTACTTTTTTGGCGATGCTTTTTTGCGCTCACAAATACGTATGATGTCTGATTTTTTGTTGAAAGTCTGCTATAAGGAACGAAGATTAGAAGATTTAGTCGCACAAATCAATAGGGAGAAAAGGATTTCCACTGCCCTCTTGCCCCCTCAAGGACTTTATCTTTCACGGATTTATTATTAATCCCTTATTTTTTCTTTGAATTTTAAAATACGTTTATAAGAGAGTTCTATACGTTTTTCACTGAGCTCTTTTTTGTGTATAGCATCTAAAATCGTTCGTTGTACAGTAAAAGGCATGCTGGCTTCATCCGCAAAATAATTAGGAAAGACAAAAATATCTACCCCTGCATTAATCGCACGAATAATACGCTCTTTAAATGCCACGTGATTTGAAATGGAATTGGTACGCAAATGGTTAGCAAAAACAACACCTTCAAAATGCATTTTTTGACGCAAAAGATGTTCAATCACTAAGGAAGAGAAAATCATAGGATTTTTTTCATCCAAATCATGAACCATCGCATGGGAGATAAGCACAGCATCTAGGCCACCAAATGCGATTAAATCATAATAAGGTTTTAATTGTTTAAAATGCCATGAAGAGAGTGTCGCTTCGGTTGAGAAATCATTGGCTATGTTCTCACCTGCACTTGGAAAATACTTTACAACAGGCATAATTTTCTCAGATTTTAGCGCACGAATAAATACATTTGCATAGCTTGTCACAACCTCTTCTAGTGAAGAGTAACTTTGGCTTCTACGCTTTTCTTGAAGATCAAGCACGGGAGCAAAATTAAGATTAATACCTGCACTGGCTAATTCTTGAGCACTTTTTTGATACACCAACTCCGCTTCCACAATATCATGTTTTTCAACCATGTCGTGGGCTAAAAGAAGTGGGCTAAAGCCTTGAAAAGGAGTCGTACCATCGTGTTCAACCGCAACAATAAGAGGTATTTTACTGCTTTGCGCTTTCAAATAATATGTTAATTTTTTAAGCTGAGAAGGATTTTGGATATTTTTTTGGCTAAGAATGACTCCGCCAATTTTTTCTCGTCTAATATCTTTTGCGATTTGTTCCACCCATTGATCGCCCTCTTTTTCACCATCAAAGCCAATAACAATCATTTGAGCAATCATCTCTTCTAACGAGGGTGCTTTTGCATACAAAGTGACAAAACATAAAAAGCAAGCGAGCACACTTTTCATCATCATCAATCCGCTAAAAGATCCCTCACGCTTTCACGAGGTTCCTTGCCTTTTAAAATAAGCGCAATCTCATGTGCGATGGGAACATAAATGGTATGTTTTAAAGAGAGTTCACAAATGGCTTCTGAGGTAAAAACACCCTCAGCCACTTCACCCAATGCAAGCAAAATATCCTCAAGCCTCTTACCCTCAGCTAAAAAAAGCCCTACGCGATAATTGCGTGAAAGTGTGCTTGAAGCCGTTAAAAAAAGATCACCTGCACCACTAAGTCCTAAAAATGTCTCATCAAGGGCTCCAAAATATTTTCCAAACCGATGCATCTCCACAAGCCCTCTTGCAATTAAACTTGCTCGTGCATTATTTCCAAGCTTTAGCCCATCACAAATACCACTAGCAATGGCTAAAACATTTTTATACGCCCCACACACCTCTGCGCCAATAACATCTTTGGAGGTGTATGTCTTCATAAACGAAGGGAAAAAAGAAGCAAACTCTTTGGAAAGAATTTCATTGCTTGAGTTAATGACAACAGCTGTTGGCAATCCTTGCATCACTTCACTGGCAAAGGAAGGGCCTGATAAAAAACTCAAATGTTCTTTAGGTACATAGTGCGCAAATATCTCATTCAAAAACGCACCACTGCCCTGTTCTATTCCTTTAGCCGCAACCAAAATCTTTTGCCCATGAAACGTAAAATGCGCTTCCAACCAACCACGCACCACTTGTGCGGGAAGTGCAAAAATAAGATACTCACAGTTTAACGCTTCTTCAACACTCACAAAATGTTCAATAGGTTTAGTGTGGCGTGAAGTAATCTTACATGTAACATTACGAGAAAGTGCAAATTGAAGCGCTTGTCCCCATTTGCCAGCGCCAATAACTGCTATACTCACGTCAGCCAACTTACACATCAAGTCTGGATTTAAGTAATTCATTCACTTTTGTAGGATTGGCAGCCCCTTTACTCTCTTTCATAGTCTGCCCCACAAAGAAACCAAAGAGTTTATCTTTACCACTTCGATATTCTGTAACTTTGTCTGCATTGCTACTGATAATTGCATCAATAATGGCTAAAATAGCACCATCATCACTCACTTGTTTGAGTCCTAATGTTTCAATGGCTTCATCAACACTGATTTCATGTTCCATTAAATAATCCAACACCTCTTTAGCTGCCTTACCACTAATCGTTCCATCTTCAATGCGTTTGACCAATTGCGCAAGTTTTACGGCATCAATGGGTGAAGTGCTAAGTGTTAGTCCATGGTTTAGACGAGCCAGCAATTCAACCGTTAACCACGTCACTGAATTTTTCGCACCTGCACCCTCACGAATCATTGTTTCATAAAAATGCGCCATTTCAACACTAGAGGTAATGACGTTCGCATCGTATTCTTTAATACCATATTCACAAACCAAACGATCTCGTTTTTGATCAGGAAGTTCTGGGATTTGGATACACTCAGCCAACATCGCATCAGGAATCAGCACAGGCAACAAATCAGGATCTGGAAAATAACGGTATTCCGCACTATCCTCTTTGCCTCTCATGCTTCTGGTTTCATTTTTTTCGGTATCGTACAGTCTGGTTTCTTGAACCACTTCTCGCTCATACACACCATCTTCCCACGCCTCACTTTGACGTGCAACTTCATACTCAATGGCTTTTTGAATAAATTTAAAAGAGTTTAGATTTTTAATCTCCGCTCTGGTATACAGTTTTGTATCGCCTTTGGGACGGATAGAAACGTTTGCATCACAGCGAAAACTTCCCTCTTGCATATTGGCATCACTGATGTCAAGATAACGCAAAATGGCATGAAGTTTTTTGAGATATAAAACAGCCTCTTCCGCACTTCGCATATCAGGCTCACTTACAATTTCAAGAAGCGGTGTTCCTGCACGGTTTAAATCGACGTGAGAGACACTGCCGTGGTGAATATTCTTTCCTGCATCTTCTTCAAGGTGCGCACGTGTTACACCAATACGTTTTTTGCTTCCATCTTCAAAATCAATCACAATTTCACCATTTTCAACAATAGGAATTTCAAACTGACTAATCTGATACCCTTTAGGAAGGTCTGGGTAAAAATAGTTTTTACGGTTAAAAATGGATTTTTGATTGATGGTCGCATTGATGGCTGTACCTAAAGCAATCGCTTTTTTAACAACTTCTTTATTTAAAACAGGTAATGCCCCAGGAAGCCCTAAACATACTTCACATACATTGGTATTGGGTTCATCTCCAAAACTGGTTGGACAACTGCAAAAAATTTTTGTTTTTGTATTTAATTGAGCATGAACTTCAAGTCCAATCACAACTTCAAATTGCATAAATAGCCTTTGAGATTAATCTATAAAAAAGCGAATTGAGGCAAAACCATACACACCAACGCTCTCACAAGCCTTCACGTGCTCTTCATTTATAATGCCACCAAGCGCAAAACATTTGACTCCGATTTTATCATTTATTTCTTTCAACTTCTCTAAACCTAGAGGTTTGCCTTTATTGGGTGTCTCAAAAATAGGACTAAACGTAATCGCATCTGCACCTTTTTTTTCTGCTTCATTTATCTCTTCTAAGGTATGAGTACTTACAATCACCTCTAAGCCCAATGCTTTAGCTTTTTCAATCATGTTCAGTGCACTTGAGGGCAAATGCACACCATCACATCCTAGCTCGTACGCAAGCATAAAATCTGTATGCAAATAGAGTTTTGTATGCGTATCTTGTATACCTGCTTCTACGACTGCTTTAGCAAGTGCTGTATACTCGACATTTTGTTTATCCCGTAAGCAAATGTAATGGGGCTGATGTTTATGCTTTACATGTAAGAGTTTTTGGAGAAATACTTGAGTCTTTGAAGTATAAAAAAGAGGATCAGTGATGAGATAGCTTTTGATCATTTAAAGAAAACTTTTCTAGAAGATGGGTTTGTTTTTTGAGTTCATTAACTTTGTCAATTTGCAGGTGCGCCATCTCAAATACAATGAAAAAAAATGAACCTACAAGAAAGAAAAGAAGTCCAACAATAAAAGCAGTCAAAAAGCCAAAAGGAAGAAAAGCTAAAAACATATACATCCCTCCAGCAATTGCAAAGGCTAAAGAAGCACCTTGCAAAAAACTGAGGAATTTTTCAAAACGTACGTTTTGCATAAAGACGTCTATCTCTTTACAAATTAGTGTTCTTCACTGATTAAAACAGCACCTGCAAGATACACATACGTCAAAATCATAAAAATGAACGCTTGTAATAAACCCGCAAAAGTTAATAAAACGTATGCAGGAAGCGGTGCAATCCATGGTGCAAGCATTAAAACAACCGCCAAGAAAAGATCATCACCCTTGATGTTACCAAAAAGACGAAAAGACAAAGAGACCAGACGAGAACAGTGTGAAACAATCTCAATAGGGAACATTAAAGGAGCTAATAATTTTACAGGACCCATAAAATGTGCAAAATAGTGAATCACACCATTGGCTCTAATACCCTCAAAGTGGTAATACACAAATACAATAATAGCAAGCGTTAATGTAACATTTAAATTGCTTGTTGGCGCTTCAAATCCTGGGATAATACCAATCATATTGGAAATACCTACGATAAAACCAAGTGTTGCAACCAATGGCAAATATTTACGAGCTAACTCATCGCCCACAATACCTTTACCCATGTTGTTCACCGCTAGCAAATACGCTTCCATCACATTTTGAACACCGCTTGGCACGAGTTGCATTTTTGATGTTGCCATCTTCGCCAATCCAAGACTTATCAAGGCGACCAACACAACGTGGGAGGCAATAATAAAGTCGTGAGAGTGGTTAATAAGACCTAAAAATGTAAAAATTTCACCCATTACACTTTTCCTTAAGTTAATAATTTTGCAAGATTGTATCTATAAATCATTTAATAGTTTATTAAGACTTCGATTTTTTGCGCAATTCACTCACTTGAACACCGCCAATTCCCCAATTGTCCATATCAACCTCATCAATGGTGACAACCGTAGTCGCTGGGTTTTTACCTAAAACATCAACTAAAAGTTGCGTGACTCCAAAAATAAGCTTTTCCTTTTGTTCTTTACTCGCACCTTCTTTAGTAATTTTAATGTTCACGTAGGGCATTGTATGGCTCCTTTTTTAAAAGTTCATTGGCACGTATAAGGGCATGGTCAATATTGTCAGTGATATTTTCATGACCAATCTTCTCTTCTAACTTCATTCGTTTTAATTTGAGTTTTATATGTTCATTAACCCCTGAAAGAACAAGAATTGTTTGATTGTTTTTACATAAATCCAAAAACTCTTCTAAGGCATGCAAGCCTGTTGCATCAACCATAGGTACATGCCTCATCCGTAAAATAAATACTTTGGGATTTTGAGCAATTTCATTTAAAACATTTTTCAGGCGATCTGCAACACCAAAAAAGAAAGGACCATCAATTTCATAGACTTCAACACCTTGAGGGATATTTTTTTTAGAAATGGCAAAAGCATCCTCTGTTTCATACGGTTCATCTGCACTATCAAAAGGCATACGAATTTGATCTTTCTTGTCAATAATACCTGTAACATCAATCATTCGTTTAATAAACAATAGCCCTGCCAACATAATACCTGTTTGAACACCCGTATTTAAATCAATCAAAACGGTTAAAAGAAACGTGATTAAAAGGACAACCGTATCGTTACGTTCTGATTTTAAAGCAATCGCCTTAAAATGGTGAAATTCACTCATATTCCATGCAACAACGACTAAAATTGCAGCCAACGCAGAAAGAGGAATTAAAACAATCAATTGTGAAAATACAAACATAAATACCAACAACATGATTGCATGAATCATTCCTGAAATAGGGCTATAAGCACCCGACTTAATATTGGTCGCCGTACGAGCAATTGCTCCTGTTGCGGCAATCCCTCCAAAAAAAACAGAAGCAACATTCGCAGCACCTTGTGCCATTAACTCTTTATTGGAATGATGACGATCTCCTGTCATACCATCTGCCACGACACAAGAAAGCAAAGATTCAATAGCACCTAGAAGTGCAATGGTAATCGCATCAGGAAAGACTAAACGTATTTTTTCAAACGAAAAAGAGGGAAGCTGCGGCGATGGCAATGTTGAGGGTAATTCTCCAAATTTAGAACCTATGGTTTCTACAGGTAAATTAAAAACATACACCATAAACGATGATAATACAATTACAATAATAGGCGCTGGAATTTTGGGAAAGGCATGGCGCAATTTTATCAATAAAAAAATACTTACTACACCTATCGTCAATGCGTAATAATTAATGTGAGAAAGTTGCGTAGAGTAAAGCTTCCATTGTTCTATAAATTCTGCAGGCATCGTAGCGACAGGTAATCCAAAAAAATCTTTCATTTGTGAAGAAAAGATAATCAGAGCAATACCTGTGGTAAAACCAACCGTTACAGGATAAGGAATAAATTTAATGATACTGCCTAGCTTAAAGGCTCCCATTAAAAACAACATAAGCCCTGCTAAAAATGTTGCCATGAGCAAACCATCATAACCGTGTTTCAAAATAACCGTATAAAGTACCACAACAAAAGCCCCCGTAGGACCTCCAATCTGATACCTACTTCCCCCTAATAAAGAGATAATAAACCCAGCTACAATAGCTGTAAAAAGACCCTTTTCAGGACCAACACCGCTGGCAATTGCAAAGGCCATAGCTAAAGGTAAAGCGATAATCGCAACTGTGGAACCTGCTACTATATCGGAAGAGAAATGACGAGCAGAATAACCTTCTTGTAGAATTGTAAAGCTCCTTGGGAGCCAATATTTTACATTCATTGTGAAGCCTTAAGGTAGAATTTTTTCTTGACCTAAGCGATACAGAGCAAAATCGTACTTGATCGGATCACTTGGATCAATCTTTTTGAGTGCACGGCTCAACTCCAATACAGCTTGAAAATCATACGATTTTCGCTGAATCAATCCCAATTTTTTCCCTAATGTAAACGTATGTGTATCTAAGGGCATTAAAAGATCTTTCGTATGGACCTCTTTCCATAAACCCAAATCCAAATTATCCTTACGAACCATCCATCGTAAATACATATGCCACCGTTTATAAGGAGATTGCGGGCGTGCAGGAGGAATTGTACCCAATAAAAACTGATACCCCCGTGAACGATAGGGGTTAATTTCATAAAGTTCTTTGATTAATGAACGCAACCCATCCATAACATTTCCATCTTTACGATACGAAGGGAGGAAAAGTGTTTCCAAAGAGATATTTTGTTCTTTAATACGGCGTAAGGTTATAAATAAAGCTGCAACATCCTCAGCATTTTGAAAGCGATAATAATGATGTTGTAAATAGGTGGAAATCTCTTTTTCTGTGGCATCCAATAATGAAAAATCTAAGCTTTGTAAAAAACGAACAATCGCTTTTGCATTCCCATAAGCAAATAAAGCACACACAAGTGCACTAAATTCATTAGGATACGCAGAAGCTATCATTAAAGGATCAGGATGTTCTGCATTAAGTTCTAAAGAAGTATTACGTTTTACGGACTCTTCGTTTAAAAGTTTTGAAATCTTTTCAAACGTCATTCACGCTGTCTTTTTCATTACTTTTTGCTTGAAGGTAATCAGAGAGATTAATAAGAGAAAATGTAACGAGAAAAATGAAAAAACCAGGAAAAAAACTTAGCCACCATGCAATGTCAATCACCTCTTTTCCCTCACTTAAAATAACCCCCCAACTCATTTGTGGTGGCGTAATTCCAATGCCTAAAAAGCTAAGACCACTCTCTGCTAAAATAGCACCGCTGACACCAAAAGTAAAACTAATAAAAAAAATAGGGGCTAATAAAGGAGCAAAGTATTTAAAAATAATCTTAAAAGAAGCTACATGGGAGAGTCTGAGAATTTTTATAAAAGGAGCTTGTGAAATGGCAAAACTTTCACTACGAATCAGCCGTGCCATCCCCATCCATCCTGTAATAGAAATAACAAAAACAAGCACCCAAAGGGATGCACTCATATAACTAATCAATGCTAAAAGAAGAAAAAAAGTAGGAAAAGTTAAGAAGAGATCAATCATAATAATAATAAATTTATCCACACCTTTTTGAAAAAAACCTGCACTAATACCAACCATCAATCCCAATAAACTAGCACTCATAGCACTTAAAAGCCCAATGATAAGAGAAGTTTGTCCTCCTAACATTAATCGTGCACAAAGGTCTCGACCTAAACGATCCGTTCCTAAAAGATACTCACTGTTGGGCGCTAATAAAATGGCAGAAGGATTTAAATCATACGCAGATACGGTATAAAAAAGAGGTCCACCAAAGCAAAAGAGAAAAATGAGCACCAAGACAGTGGTGCTCGCAAGAGGAAACCGTTTCACTATGATTTAATGCCTAAGAGGGTTTCAAGCATTTGATCAATTGTCGTAATAATCTTTGCAGCTGCACTATAAGAACTTTGATACTTAATCAAATTGGCAAGCTCTTCATCTTTATTGACACCACTTACCGATTGATGTTGCTCATAAATACTGTTATAAAGTGCACTATTGGTACTATAGCTACTTCCAGCAGCAGAAGCATCTGATCCAATTTTTGTTGTAAGTGCACTGTAGTAGCCTGAGAGTGTTTCTTTAACACTGCTACCATTTTGAGAATAAAAACTAAGCGTGGAGTATTGCAGTTGTACCATTGCATTAGCTACTTTATTATTCCCATCAATAGGTGCGCTGTACCCTTGCATTGAAGAAGGGTCTTTTTTATACTGCGTTGCTACGCTAATATCAGAAGCATTCGTTCCTGTAAAAAACTGGCTTACACCAATAGCGCCAGGGAAATTACTACCATTATCTTCAAGGGCAATTGTATAACCTGTGTTATTGCCAATGGGAGATAATGCAAATGTCCCATCATCTAAAAATGTTGCTTGAAAATAATCATCCACATCATTCAAACCATTATTATCGTTATTGTCATCGGTACTGGTATTGATTTGGGTTAATATGCTGGTCGAAAATGTATCATCTCCCATGGTTGTTGAACTATTCACAGTGATGGTTTTACGAGCCACTGCTTCCCCTGCGCTGTTATAAACAATTACATCAAACGTACCATTTTGAATGTTATTGTAAGCATTTTGTAAAGACGTGTTGGATTTAAGATCAAGTAGAGGACTTTGCATACGCTCTTGCGCACTTTGTGCGTAGATATTATTGGTTTCTGTTATCAATGTTTGGGCAAGAGTATCGAGGCTATCAATATACTTTTGAATCGTACCATCTTGAGGATAACCACCATTTTCGGAAGAAGAGATGACCCTTCCTCTTAAATCAAGAATAGCACCTACTTTCCCACCACTTAAAATTTCAGTTAAGTCATACCGTTTTCCATCTTCTAATTCGGTGTAAATAGAATAGAAACTACTCTTATTGTTACTGTTATCAATCACAATCGGATTAAAGCTTGTGCCATCCACAAAAGAAGCCCCAGCAATATTAATATTATACGTTGTTCCCGAATCTGTCATATTCGCATCAATCATTGTATTACTGCTAATGTTGCTTTTGGAAACAGAAACGCCAATAAGATTGGCTAATGTTAATTCAAGCTGATCTCTTTTGTCACGTAAATCATTAGCATAATTTCCCTCTTCGGCTTCAACCATATTAATTTGTTTATTGAGGTCTGCCATTTGTTGACCAATACTATTAATCTCATCGACTGAAGTTTTTAATTGGTCATTCAACGTACTTTGTAGAGAACGCAACGAATCCTTACTGGATTGTATATTAGAAGTCAAGGTTGAGGCTAATTGCACCAATGCAATTTTCTGGGACCCCTCTGTAGCATTGGTTGCAAGGTCATTCCAGGCAGAAAAATAGTTTGCAATATTTTGAGACAGACCTGATTCATCTAAATCAGGAAATTTTTTAGCAACCTCTTCTAATATCTGTTTTGAATAGCTATCGTATGCAAGGGTTGTTGAAGAATCTCGTAGCTTTGAAAAAACGAACTCATCATGTATCCGTACAATAGAGGTTACGTTCACACCTGTACCAATGCTAACACCTCTGGTATTAATCGCATTACTGGCTGTTAAGGTAACACGTTGGCGAGTATAATAGGCATTATCAACATTGGCAATATTTTGACTGGTGGTTGAAACAGCAACTTGGGCAGCATTAAGTGCCGAAGTGCCTGTGTTGAGTGTGCTAAAGATACTCATAGCTAAGCCTCTATTTGAAGTAAGGATGCTGGCTTGTGATTGGCAATTTTATACCCCTCTAAGTCTCTAGGGAAAATGCTATCTAACAAAACATTGTAAAACTGACTAATTGTCACAACATACTTGGCATACTCTTTATTGCATAGCTTGAGTTCAGAGAGTTTTTGTTTCATCTGAACTAATAACATTTGTTGCTCAGCGCTTAATAACTCTTCTAATGACTTGGTTTGACTCTCTTTAAGCATTTTCATCAATTCATTATCTAAAAGCGATTTTTTCGTTTCAAAAGAGTGAATGAGTTCTTCTTTAATTTTGGCTCGCTCAAAGACTTCACCGTGTTTGGCAACTTTAATATCGGCAATATCTTTGTGTGTTTGCTCTATCAGGTGGTCTATATCTTGAATTGCATTGCTTAAATAGTGTGTCAACATCGTTTATCCTTTTACATGTAAGGATTTAGAGTAACGCTTCTGCCACGGCTCCAGATGTTTTTACAAGATCAACTTTATAACTTCCATCTTCAATCTGTGCTTTAATGGCAGAGAGTTTATCTACTCCCTCACTCTTGTCTGTTTTTGAAATACCCTTAGTGCTATCCTCTTTAGGAGCACTCTGTTTTATATACGCCACGTTGGACGCTTGAACTTTTGAAATCATTTTAAACCCTTTTTTGGTTGTGAATCTTTACAACCATATCGTCCAAAATGATAAAACTTTAACGCCCCTCTTTTAAATAATTAAAGAGCATCTCACTTAAACCCAGACCACCACTTAATGCGCTACTCATCGTATCGTTATACATGGATTTATAAATTTTATCCCCTGCATCTTTTTCAAAAAGCCCATTCTCCTCTTCACTGTTCATGGCAATATCAAGTACTTGCTTAAGAAAAAAAGCTTCAAATTTATCGGTTTGCTCTTTGAGTAAGGTGTCACTGCTTTGTGAGTGTGCCCCTGCAAAAGGAGTTTGATAATTTGTATTTAGTAGCGCTATACTGTTATCAACCTGCATTAGATAACCTCCAACGGTGCGGTAATAGCGCCTGAGCGTTTAATGTTTTGCAAAATAGAGATAATATCTTTAGGACGTGCACCTAATTTACTCAAAGCTCGTGCAATATTTGCCACTGTCATGCTTTCTCTTTGCATTTTAATGCGGCTTTCACCCCCAACAATCTGAACATTATCGCCAATGTCCACACTTTTGTCATCTGCTATGATTTCGCTGGGCTCAATCTTAATCGTAATATCGCCGTGCGTAATCACTACAGGGGCTACTTTTATATTAATACCTGAGACAATGGTGCCTGTACGCTCATCAATGACAATTTTTTCTTCCCGCTCATAATCAACATTGATATCTAAAGTTTGTGCTAAAAATTCTACGGTAGAAAGATGAGAAGGTTTCATCATACGAATGGTGCGTGAATCTGTAGCAACTGCCACTTTTTTACCAAAGGCTTTGTTGAGCTCATTTTGAACCGAAACGGCCGTATTGAAATTGGCTTCTTTCAAAGAGAGATTCACAAACTCTTGCTCATGCAAATCGTATTCAAGTTCACGCTCAACCACTGCTCCACTAAAAATATTAGCCGCTGCTGGATGGTTCAGTTGTCCTTTTTCTTTACCATTCATGCCACCGATAGTTAGAGAGCCTTGTGCTAAAGAGTAAATTTTTCCATCAACACCTTTTAGGGGGGTAAGAAGCAATGTTCCACCTTGAAGCGACTTTGCATCGCCAATGGAAGAGACCGTAACATCAAGCTTATCACCTTGCCTTGCAAATGCGGGTAATTTTCCTGTGACCACAACGGCTGCAATGTTTTTTGATTTAATATCATCAGGATCAATTTTAACATTCACGGTTTGCAATAAATTTGAAAGTGAACGCAGGGTAAATTCAGACGAAGAGCCATCGCCCGTACCATTGAGTCCCACAACCAAACCATACCCAATGAGTTGATTGTCTCTGACGCCAATGACATTTGCAATATCACCTAAACGCTGTGCGTAAAGGCTTGTCATCGCAACAATGCAGATGAATAAACATTTCATCGGTTTCATTAAATCCCTTTATAGTTAGCGTTATTCCCAACATAAAAGCAATTAATGTTCCAATTTTTTACATGTAATACGAAAGTGAGCTTTTGCCAAATTTTTTTGTTTTTTGACGGGTAAAAAGACCTATATTTTGTGGTAATTCAAGCTCACTCATATGCTCAATCGCAATAAAATGGGCTTTTTCTTGAGGTATTGCGGCAATGAGTTTTAAGACATTCTCATAGACATTTTCCATACCATCACGAATGGAAAAAGGTGGATCAAAATAAAAATAGGCTTTACATGTAAAGGTTGAAATCAGTGAGGGAAATACAATAAAACTGTCGCCATGCAAAGCGGTAGTATGCATCGTGTCAATCGCTTCACAGTTACGTTTTAAAATACCAAAAGCAGCTTTGTCTTTTTCTATAAAATAGGCATGTTTGGCACCACGGCTTAACGCCTCTAGTCCCATCGAACCACTGCCACCAAAGACTTCAACAAAAACTTCATCGACAATGTCATACTGAAGCGTATCGAACAAGGAGCCTTTTAAAATCGCTTTGGTGCTGCGTGTACTTTCTAGCGAGGGAAGCATGAGTTTCTTACCCTTGTATTTTCCTGCGACAATGGTGCTAAAAAGCGGTTTAGTTTCCATAAAATCCCCGAATCGTTTGAATCAATTCGGCTCTAAACTTTTCCGTTAAAGCTGTAATTTTTTCTTCTAAAAGTTCCGTATTAGGAGAGAAAGAGACAAGACCATCCATACTGCTTTGGTGCATTAAAAGATCTTGAAAAAATTTATCAAGCGCAAGATAAAGTGTTGATTTTGAAAAAGGGATGAGTACATTTCCCTCATCATGCCCAATATAAAAAACAGGCTTATCCAGTTCAATTTTTTTGTCACTGATGACAAAGTCACACTGTTTATAAGGTACGACCATATCGCCTAAAAAGCTTTTGACGGCACGACTTAACAGCAAAGACTGACACACCAATGCCACTTTCATACTCACCCTTATGTTGTAATATAGAGTTGGAAATATAACACAGAGCGACTTAAATTATGAAGCATCCATGTAAGATACGGATTAGGTCTGTATTAAACAAAACAAAAGAAGTGCCGATGTAGTGCTTAGGAAATGACACAATCTCAATGGAGGTCAGTGATGGATGTTTTTAGTGCAACGAGCAAACAGGTTGGAACAACCGTTGCTCCAAAGGTTTCAGAAACAGCTTCAGTACGAGAAGTGGACAAAGTAGACGAGGTAAGTAAAACTGCTCCTGAAGAAGAAAAAGAGAGCAAAAATACTTTAACAAAAACCGTGAGTGATCTTAATCAACAAATGGATAGGCTGGAAACAAACATTGCGTTTGGCTTTAACGATGAACTTAGCATGTTGTATGTGAGTGTTATGGAAAAAAGTACAGGAAAAACCATTCGCAAAATTCCAACCGAAGAGGCAATGGCACTTTCGGCTAAAATGAAAGAAATCGTAGGCATTATTTTTGATAAAAAAGGATAGACCATGGCAACGACTGGTAGCTTAAGCTCATTAGGGCTTGGTAGTGATGGTGTACTTAATTATGATCTTATTGATAAATTAAGAGCTGTTGATGAGGCAGCACAACTTGACCCTATTGATACCAAATTAACCACTAATTCAACCAAACAAACAGACCTTTCAACCATTACAACACTTGCATCAACGCTTAAAGCATCTACCAGTGCCCTTGCGGATGAAACGTCGTATCTACAACGTACCACAACCGTTTCAAACGATGCCGTCAGTATTAGTGCAACAGGTGGAACAAATGTACAAGATTTTACGATTAGAGTGGAAGAACTTGCAAAGCAAGATGTTTACCAAAGCACTTCTTATTTATCTAAAACAAGTACTTTTGCTTCAGGAGAAGATACCATCACGCTTGAATTTGATGGTAAATCTTATGATTTTAGTGTCTCTTCTGCCACAACACTTTCTGATCTTGCTGATATGATTAATGATAAAATGGATGGTAAGGTAACGGCTTCCATTTTGAACACAGGTGGAACAAACCCTTATCGCCTTATCTTAAAATCAGACAACACAGGTGCAGAAAATGCCATTACTGTTCAATCAGGTACAGCAGCAGATGCCCTAGGCTTAACCAACAGCGACAACCATCTTCAAACAGCAAGTGATGCGACTTTTACCTTTAATGGTGTCAGCATAACCCGTTCATCCAATAGTATTGATGATTTAATTGTAGGTGTAACGATTACACTGAACAAAGAACAAGAAAGTACAGAATCGACTAAAGTTTCTATTACTCAAGATTGGAGTGATATTAAAGAGCAACTCAACAGTCTTGTCAGCTCTTACAACAACCTTATGTCTAACCTAAAAACGGCTACTTCTTATAACAGCGAAACAAAAACGGCAGGTGTCTTTCAAGGTGTTAGTGAACTAACTTCACTTAGCACCACACTGCGCAAACAACTCTTTAGTCTGGATCAACAAGGTCGCAGTTTAGAAGATTATGGCATATCGCTAAACTCTTCAGGGTTACTTGAATTTGATGAAACAAAATTCAATAAAAAAATAACAAGTGACCCAGAAGATATTAAAGAGTATTTCTCAGGCTCAACCACCTACGAAACCACTACGTTTACAGGAACCAGTGTCAGCAGTGGTGAACTCAATATCACGTATGGTGATTTAACCATTAACGATATAGGTGTTCGTTTTAGCACAACCGCTGGAGCAACCGCAGAAGAGAACGCTCTTGCCTTGCAAAAAGCTATTAATGCGGCGGGTATTTCAGGTGTTACAGCAACTGTTGGTGAAAATAATGCTGTTGTTTTGAAAAGTACTGTTGGAGAAGATATAGCAATTACAGGCAAAAGCGCTGCACTCTCTTCCTTAGGGCTTAAAGCAACAACGATATACGGTTCGAGTACAAGTACGGTCGGTGTGTTCTCTTCGGTCAATGAGACTTTGAAAAGCTATACCGATAGCAACAAAGGTGTTTTATCCATTTACTCTGAATCTTTAACAACAGAAAAGACATCGCTTACCAAACAAAGAGCAAAGCTAGTAGAAAGTCTTGATGCCAAATACGAAGCAATGGCTAAAAAATTTGCCTCATACGATACGCTCATTAGTAAGTTAACCAATTCATTTCAATCACTATCGTATCTTATTAACGCAGATAGCGACGATTAATCATAAAAGGAAAAACCATGTATACCAATTTAGCTTATTCAACGTACTCACAAAACAACATCTCAATTGAGTCTTCTGAGAAGCTCATTAAAATGCTTTATGAGGGTGTTTTGCGTTTTACCTCTCAAGCTAAAAAAGCCATAGAAGATGGCAACATTGAAAAAAGAACCTATTGGATTAATCGCACGTCTGCAATTTTTGCAGAATTGATTCACTCACTCAACTACGAAGGCGGTACTGTTGCGTACTACTTACGTGGTCTGTACACACAGCAACTCAGACTTCTCACAGAAGCCAATTTACACAACGATGCCGCACGACTCGATGAAGTACTCAATGTCGCTAAAGAGTTGCTACAAGCATGGAAAGAAGAGACCGATGAAGTCGTGGATTGATGCGTTTACCGTTGCAGTTGTAGAAGCCAATGCCTCTGCAATAGGAACACTTATCTCGACCATGCCTGAATTTGAAACCAAAGAAGAGAGAATTCACGCTCGTGCACTCATTGAAGAAGCGTTGCATTTAATGGAAAATGAAAAATCTAAAACATGGGAGACCATGCAAAAAATTAAACAAACCCGCACTTTTCTTACAGGCTCACTCAACCAAAACAACTGCGAATACAGAGGGTAAAGCCACCCTCTTCTTCATCTATTTTTAACTTTTTTATGTATTATCTTCACCGTTTTATTATCAGAATATTTCTACTAAATTTTTTCTCAAAAGAAGAGCTATAATAGTCATAGTTTTTTCAAAGGAGAAGTCATGCTCAAAGTCGCTATTTCCGCCTGTTTACTGGGTGAGCCGATTCGTTATGATAAGACGGGACAACGGGATAGATTTCTTACCAACAAGCTGGGTAAGTATGCTTCATTTATCCCCTTTTGTCCTGAACATTTAGCCTTTGGTACACCTCGTGAGACGATACGTATTGTGCTGGAAAATGAGCGCAAAAAGGTCATCACCGTTTTTTCAAAAGCCGATGTCACCGAAGCAATGCATGAGGCGATGGCACAGGAACTACGTAAGATTCAAAATGAACCCATTTGTGGCATCATCTTAAAGTCAAAGTCTCCTAGCTGTGGGCTTGGCAGTACGAAGTATTATACAGGTGCGATGAGTGAGGGCAAAAAAGATGGGCTGTTTGCGCTTACATGTAAAAAGGCTTTTGTAGGTTTTCCTATCGAGGAAGAAGCACGTCTCCTCGACCCGTGGCTTCGGGAAAACTTCATTATGCAACTCTTTGCCTACCACGATGCCATGCACTTAGAAAAACACGCACAAAACATGAATGAATTGGTTGCGTTTCATACAGCGTATAAGTTTTTACTGCAAAGCAAACACGAAGGGAACTACCGCCTTTTAGGCAAAATCGTTGCGAACCATGAGAAAAAAAGCTTAAACGAGGTTTTACAAGAGTACCTAAGCCTTTTTAAGAAAACCATTGCGCATAAAAGCACCATCGCTAAAACGGTTAATGTCCTTCAACACATGGTGGGCTTTTTCAAAAAAGAGCTTACAAGCGTTGAAAAACAAGCGCTTCATCTACAAATTGAAGAGTTTCGAGATGAGATAGTCCCACTGATAGCTGTGATGAGTACCATTGAATTTTTAGCCAAAAAGTATGATATTCATTACTTACTCAAGCAAAAATTTCTAAATCCCTATCCTAAAGATTTGGCACTGCGCTCCAGCATTCAAGAGGGAAAATAGGCATGAAAAAGATGCTCTGGTTTAGGCGAGATTTGAGAGTCGATGACTCCATGCTTTTAAGCGTTGAGGGTGAGGTTTTGCCCATTTTTATCTTCGATATAAACATTTTAAATGCGCTTGAAAAGAATGATAAAAGGGTCTCATTTATTTTCGAACAGGTTGTGCGTCTTAAAGCCAAACTGAGGGCTTTAGGGCTTGAGTTAGCGCTTTTTTATGGCACACCTTTGGAGGTATTTTCGTATCTAAAAAGCCTAGGATTTAGCGAGGTTTACGCCAGTGTGGATTACGATGCGTACGCTAAAGAGCGAGATGAAAAGGTAGGAGAATTCATGCACTTTCACGCACTGAATGACTGCTACCTTTTTGAACCCAATGAAGTGCTCAAAAAAGATGGCACGCCTTACCTTGTCTTTACCCCTTTTTACAAAGCGTGTCAGCAACTTTACACACAATTTCATGTATTAAATTACACAAAAGCAATACAAACGCTGTGTGCGTTTGATTTTACGGCTTTGTGGCACATTGAAAAAGGAAGCCAAAGAGCTTTACATGTAAAGATTGAAAGTATCGGATTTACCCCTTTACATGTAAAGATGAGCGAGCCTCAAAAAGCCCTAGAAATCTTTACATGTAAAGTCAATGCGTATGCTAACGATAGAGACTTTTTAGCGCTTGATGCCACCTCGCTCTTAAGTGTGCATCTGCGCTTTGGAACGATTGGCATTCGTGAAGTGGTGCGCTATTTGGTGGGTCTCAAAAATCAAGGACATAAGACAGAACCTTTTTTTAGACAGCTCATTTTTCGTGAGTTTTACGCCTATTTGCTCTACCATTTTCCCCAACTTGCCTGGAAAAATTACAAGTACAATCCGCCCTATGAAGAAAATCAAGAGAGTTATGAGCGCTTTATCACGGCGCAAACAGGCTATCCTTTGGTGGATGCAGCGGTCAATGAACTGCTTGAAACAGGGCTTATGCACAATCGTGCCCGTATGGTGGTTGGCTCATTCTTTACGAAACACTTACTGCTTCCATGGCAAAAAGGAGAAGCCTTTTTTGCACAGCACCTTTTGGACTATGACGCTTCAGCCAATGTGCTTTCATGGCAATGGTGCGCAGGTACGGGCATCGACCCACAGCCCTACTTTCGCATCTTTAACCCCTACGCCCAATCACTCAAATTTGACAAAGAAACCCTTTACATTAAACGCTTTTTGCCACAGCTCAGAGAGATTCCATCCGCCTTGCTTCACAAAGAGAGCTACCTTTTACGCCATACCATTCCCAACTATCCTAGACCTATTATCGAGCATGAAAGTGCTCGAAAACGCTTTTTAAGTACCTTTTCACACACACCCTAATTTCGTTTACTCCGTGTTGCTCAAATCGTGTTAAAATAGTGACAAAACAAAAGGAGCATCGTATGTTAAAAGAGTTTTTACATGTAGGCTTAGGCGGAATGGTTGTGCTCAAAGAAAAAATCGAAGAAGAGCTTAAAGTGCTTGAAGAAAAAGGCAAAATAAGCACCAGCGATGCAAAGAGTTTTATAGACTCTATCAGCCAAAGGGGCAAAGATGAAGATGAGCGTGTCAAAGCCAAAATCAAAGAGATGATCAAAGAGGTGGTAGGTGAATTAGGGCTTGCGACCAAAAGTGACATTGAGGAGCTTAAATCAAAACTTTCTTGATTTACTGGCATCTTTTCAACCCCAAAAGGGTTTATGACGTTTTCTCCTTTTTGCTCAGTGTCTATTTATTGCTGAAAAAAAAGGAGCGTCTTTTTTTTCTCAAACCCCTCTCCCCTCGTGCGTTTAACCATACGATTGTAAGCCTTGGGGCGAGTTTTATTAAACTAGCACAAGTGCTAGCCACTCGGGCGGATTTCTTTAGTGCTGAATATTTGGATGCGTTAAAATCCCTGCACGACCAACTACCTCCCATGTCAGCCTCTGAGCTAAAGAGCGTACTTTCTCGTGCTTTTCCTACCATGCCTTTTGAAGATTTTACGCTTGAACCCATTGCCTCAGCGTCCATTGGGCAAGTGCATGAAGCACGCTTAGGTGTGCAAAAAATAGCGATTAAACTCAGGCGTTTGGACATTGAAAAGCAAGTGCGTGCGGACATTGTGATTATCTCTTTTTTTAATGCCCTCTTTCGTCCACTCTTTTCACACTACACAAAAAATTCTATTGAAGCAGTCATTGTTGAGTTTTCAAAGATGATACTTCAAGAGGTCAACATGACCACAGAGCTTCACAACCTCCAAAAGTTCTCCTCTACCTACGCCCGTTCAGGCATTCGTTTTCCAACGCCTTTGGAGGCGTATTGCAGTGAAGATGCTTTGGTCATGAGTTTTGAGGAGGGGTTTCGTTTTGATGATAAAGAGCGATTGCAAAAAGAGAAAATTGATTTTAGAGTGATTATTGGCAAGCTTATCTCTTTTTACACCGAACAGATGCTTCTTCGTGGCTACTTTCACGCCGATCCTCATCCTGGAAATTTGCTTATTACTCCCAAAGGAGAGCTAATCCTGCTTGATTTTGGTATGGTAAAAACTATTCCCAACCAAACAAGAATTGCCATTATTGAACTCTTAAAAGCCGCCAATGAAAAAGATTATGAGCTTTACATTAGTGCGAGTAAGCGCCTTGGAACCATTGCGTATGAAGCGCCCGTGGGAGAGTTGGCCCTTTTAAGTGAGCGTATGTTTGACATCTTTGGCAATGAAAATTTAAGCTCAGAGAACATGCAAAAACTCGCCTTTGATGTTTTAAATTCTACCCGTGATTTACCCTTTAAACTCCCACAAGAAGCGATTTATATTTTGCGTGTGAGTGCGATTATTGAGGGCTTAGGCACAACGTATATTGAAAATTTTAATGGTATTAAAGATATTTTGCCCATTTTACAAGAGAATATTCCTAAAGCCTTAGGTGCAGATGAGGGTATTTTGGAGAGTTTAATCAAAGAGTTCAAATCACTTCCCTTAACCATTCACCACGTCAAATCTTCACTCCAACAAATCAGCGATGGCGAGCTTAAAGTCGAACTCTCACTCTCCCAACTAGAATGGCTCAAAAAAGAGTTAAAAAGCTATCTCAAACCTTTTATGTTTGGTATAGTACTCCTCTTAAGCGCGCTTTTTACACTCATGTACGACCCCTCACAAAAAGAGGTCGCATTGGTTTTATTTACGCTTGGGCTAGCACGTATTATTTTTTAAGCTTATGTTACGCAGTTAGCGTAACGGTATCTTAAGCAATGTGTAAAACCCATTGCTGAAGCTCAAGGATAAATCCCCGACACCCCCTAAAGCTTCATAAAACAGGTTTTATGAGAATTATTTTTTAAACGCTACGACTTCTTCAAAGCTTAAGCGGTGTTTACCCCTTTGTTCTCCTGCTCGATACCCAAAAGGAATCACTAACGCACTTTGATACACCGACGTATCAATCTCTAAAAGTGCATCAACTTTTTCAAACTCAAACCCCTCAATCGGACACGAATCAATCCCAATAAACGCCGCTGCACTCATCATGTTTCCAGCTGCAATATAACACTGTTTTTCACTCCACATCTCGATGGTATGGTCATCTCTGCCATCAACCCATCCTTGATAGACGCCCAAAAATCCCTGATACGCCTCAGGCGCTAAACCCCAACGGCTCAGTTGTTTTTGGGTATATGTATCGCTACTTCTAACATCTTTTCTGGCTAAAATAACCAGCAAATCACTGCATGTTGAAATCTGTTTTTGATTCCATGCAACCTTTTCAATCGCCTCTTTTAAGCCTTGATTTTGCACCACCACAAATTTCCATTGCTCAACGCCAAATGAACTAGGGCTTAGGCGACCTGCTTCTAAAATAAAGTTCAAATCATCTTCTGAAATCTTTTTTGTTGTATCAAATAATTTACACGCATGGCGATAATTCATCGCATCTAAAAATAATTTTTTCTTATCCATAATGGCTCCTTAAACTGTTTTCAAAATTATAACCCAATTTTTCTCCTATTTGGTTAAATTTTAAGATTAACACATTTCATTTTGAAATATTTTAGCCTTTACATGTAAAAACAAAGTATGCTTTTTGCATGAAAATGACCGTGACCGACAAACTCACCCTTTTAGCCGACAGCGCCAAATACGATGTCTCCTGCTCCTCAAGTGGCAGTGAGAACAACCATAAAACAGGTGAGTTAGGTTCAACCCATAACAGCGGGATTTGCCACAGTTTTACCAGCGATGGCAGGTGTATATCGCTCTTAAAAGTCTTACTCTCAAACATCTGCATTTACGACTGTGCCTACTGCATCAACCGTGTGAGCAACGACACACCTCGCACCGCTTTTAGTCCACGAGAATTGGCGGAACTTACCATCTCTTTTTACAAACGCAACTACATTGAGGGGCTTTTTTTAAGCTCTGGCATTATTAAAAACGAAGACCACACCATGAGTCTGCTGTTACAAACCTTGCGTATTTTGCGCCATGAGTACCGCTTTAACGGCTATATTCATGTCAAACTCATCCCTGGAAGCTCCAAAGAGCTGATTCACGAAGCTACTCTTTTAGCCAATCGTGTGAGCTCCAACATCGAACTTCCCAGTGCTAAAAGTCTCGCTCTTTTAGCCCCCGATAAAAGCAAAGAGAAGCTTCTCTCACCTCTCAAACATGCGCGTGACATCAGCCTAGAGCGTCATAATAAGCCTATTTCGATGAGCACACAGATGATTGTGGGAGCAAGCAGTGAGAGCGATTTTGACATCTTAAAACTCTCTTCCTCCTTGTACCAAAAAGCGCTGTTAAAGCGGGTCTATTACTCGGCGTACATTGCGGTCAATCACCATAAAAACCTTCCCGTTCCAGAGCTTACAAAACCGCCCCTGCTTCGAGAACACAGGCTCTATCAAGCCGATTGGTTACTTCGCTTTTATGGCTTTTCGTACGATGAAATTTTAAACGAAAATGAAAACTTAGACATGCAGTTTGACCCCAAAACCTTCTGGGCACTGCGCCATTTAGACTTTTTTCCCATCGACATCAACACCGCACCCAAAGAGGTGATGATTCGCATTCCAGGGCTTGGCATTCGAAGTATCCTAAAAATTTTACAAGCCAGACGGTTTAAAAAACTTAGCTTTGAAGACCTTACACAGCTTAAAATTTCGCTCAAAAAATCACGCTATTTCATCGTTGCAGGGAGTGATTATTACAGAGCTTCACACCTCTATGAAGAACGACTCAAACTTGCCCTTATTCATCAAGGAGGCGATATTATTCAACCCACATTGTTTGATACGTCTATTTACACGGGAGAGCTGTGATGGTAGTGTTCTACGATGGGAGTTTTGAGGGGTTTTTAACGCTGGTGTATGAAGTGTACTATGCAAAGTTACATGTAAGCGCTATTATCAAGAAAATGCCTGAGAGGTTGGTGTTTGAGAGCGTTCATGAAGTCTTTAGTGATGACGTAAAAGCTAGCAAAGTCTTAAATGCTCTAAAAAAGCACTTCAGTAAAGAAAACCAACGCACCATTTTTAACATCTTTTTATGCGACACTAAAGCACATGAACGTTCCCTTTTAGAGTACATTCGCACTGGATTTAAAAACACTAGACTTCTTGGAAATATCACCAATCCACATCTTTTTTACATTCAAAACCTAGAAAAAGAACTGCTCTCTTTGGTACATAAAATGTACGGCTTCACCCGTTTTGAAGAGCTAGAAGATGGCACACTCTACGCAAAAATCGAGACAAAATTTAACATTTTGCCTTTTTTAGGAGAGCATTTTTTCAAACGCTTAGGCAAAATTCCTTTTATTATTCACGATGTGAGACGCTCTTTGGCTTTGATGAAAGATGAAAGTTCTATGCAGATTCACTCCATTGCCTCTTTTGATGCACCTATCTACTCCCAAAACGAAGCCCATGTCAAAGAGCTGTGGAAACGCTTTTTTAAAGCCACGGCTATTCAAAGTAGACACAATCCCAAACTGCAAAAGAACTTAGTGCCTCTTTTGTACCGTACGTATATGAGTGAATTTCAAGCGTAAACTCTTTACATGTAACATCGTTTTGGAGAATTAGGCAAATTTTTCAGATAATTGGTCTAGGGGTTTATGCCCTTTTCATTCTATAATACCCCAAATACATTCAAGGAAAAAACATGGAAAATTTCACTTTTTGGAACCCAACACGCATTGAGTTTGGGATAGATAAAGAAAAAGAAATAGGCAAGCACTTAGAAGCAAATGGCATTAAAAAAGTGTTACTTGCCTATGGAAGTGAGCGTATTAAAAAAGATGGACTGTTTGACACGGTCGCAGCGAGTCTTAAGGCACACAACATTGCTTTTGTTGAATTAGGCGGTATCGTGAGCAATCCTCTGCTCTCTAAAGTCTATGAGGGTATCAGCGTTGCCAAAGCGCACAACGTCGATGCCATTTTGGCAGTTGGTGGTGGTTCGGTGTTGGATAGTTCCAAAGCCATTGCCGCAGGTGCGCTCACAGAGAATGATGTGTGGGATTTTTTCTTAGGCAAAGCAACGGTTGAAAAAGCATTGCCCATTTTTGATATTATCACGCTTGCCGCCACAGGCAGTGAGATGAACCATGGAGCGGTCATTACTAACGATGCAACGCATCAAAAGTATTTTATTCAAGCACCCGCACTCTTCCCAAAAGTCTCTATCATCAACCCTCAACTTCAAAGCAGTGTGAGCAAAGAGTATTTGGTCTATTCGGCTTCTGATGTGATTGCACACTGTATTGAGGGCTATTTTACGGCAACGACGCATCCTCTCTTTATCAGTAAGCAGATTGAAGTGATTATTACAACCGTGATGGAGACCACAGAGAAGCTTCTAGAAAATCCAAACGATGATGAGGCAAGGGGCGAATTTGCATGGGCGGCTACGTGTGCTTTAAACGGCTTAACGCATGTGGGTGTTGCGGGCATTGGTTTTCCAAATCACATGATAGAACATGCCATCTCCGCTATGTGCAATATTCCTCATGGTGCGGGGCTTTCGATTGTGATGCCTGCGTGGATGAAGTGGTATCGCCAATACAATGAAACGCAATTTACTCGTTTTGCCACAACCATTTTTGGACAAAAAAGTGCTGAAGAAGGCATAGAGGCGCTGGAGGCATGGTTTAGAAAAATTGGTACACCAACGAAATTTTCAGAGTATGGAATTGAAGAAAAATCACTTCCTGTAATTATCGAAAATGCTGTCGATAACGCCCACTATTTTGGAATGGAAAAAGTTTATACTAAAGAGGTCATTGCTGAAATTCTCAAAAATGCTTTATAATCTTTAAGACGATGGCATTTACAATGCCATCGTTATGCAGATGCCTATTCCTCCAAAAAATAGATTTTAGGCGTGTAACTGTTTGAGATGCTCTTTAGGAGGCATGCCAAACATACGAGCGTACTCTCTGCTAAATTGTGATGGACTCTCATAACCGACTAAAAATGCCACCTCAGAGATGTCAATTTTACGAACACTTAGCATCTTTTTGGCTTCTTCAAGGCGCAGTTTTTTTTGAAATTGCAGTGGAGAGAGGGAAGTGATGGTTTTAAAATTTTGATACAAATGCGACTCGCTCATATCGATATGCTTGGCAAGTTCTACCATGTTGAGCTTTTCATTAAAGTTGTTTTTGATTTCTGAAATGGCTTTGACGATTTTATTGGAAGTCGTACCCTCCATCGCAAATTTATTGAGAAAATAGCCACTTTTATCGTTGATGAGCGTAAACAAAATCTCTTTCATAATCAGTGGTGAGAGAAAATCAATCTCCTCTTGTGGGCGTTCTAAAAGCTTCACAAGCCTTGCAATGGGTTCATAAAGCTTTACATGTAAGGTATCAAAAAAGAGTCCTTTTTCGGATTTATGTTCACATTTTAGTTTAATAGGATGGACACGTTTAAGCACCTCATAAATCGCCTCTAAACTAAAGGTTAGTGTTAGCCCTCGATACGGCTTTTGTGTAGAGGCTTCAATAATCTTAACATCCGCTGGGATATGCGTTGAGGCTAAAAGATACTCGTTTTCTCGATAATGATACATCTCATGTCCAAACCCTACCGCTTTAGAGCCTTGTAAAATCAAACAAAGGGAAGGTTCATACACAATGCTTTTAAATTCACTCGGAGAGGATGCTAGATAAAAACTAAGAGGCGCTATCTTGCTTTGAACACTCTCATTGCAGTGAGGATAGAGCCTATCAATGACATCAATCACCTCTAAACGACACTTTTCAATCGCTTCATCCATCGTATTACTCCTTTTTACAAGTAAGCTTTTATTATAGAGATAAATGCGCATTAACGCTAGATATATTCTCCAAAATGGTTGCCTAATTCTACACTGTTATGATAAAACATGAGGGAGTAAAGCCTCTGACACCTTCGTGCAAGAAGCTTTACATGTAACGGTTAAAGAGCGGATGTTTCTTTGCTAAAACGCTCTGTATCAAAGCCACCACCGAGGGCTTTGTATAAAGAAACACTTGAGCTAAGCAGAGCTTGTTTCACTTGAATCAAGGCTAATTGAGCAGATAAATAGTTGCGTTTAGCATCTAAAAGCGCTAAATAATCCCCATACCCTGCCTCATACTGTCGTTTGGTAAGCACAAAGACTTGTGCCATGCTATCAAGGTAAGCTTTTTGGTGTTCAAGTTTAGTGCTTAAAATATGACGAGAATTGAGTGCATCATAACTCTCTTGAAACGCTTTTTGCACCGTTTGCGCATAGCTAATTTCTGCTAACTCTTTATTGGCTTTAGCACTCTCAACACTGGAGCTCGTTCTTCCCATGTTAAACAAAGGAGACGCCACGCTTCCACCAAAGTTATGCATGGCGGAACGAGAACTGACCAAATTAGAGAGTTGCGTGCTCTCATAGCCTAAAACACCTGAGAGACTAATACTTGGAAAATAAGCAGAACGTGCCACACCAATATTGGCATTAGCGGCTTTAAGATTTTCCTCAGCTTGTTTTATATCAGGACGATTTTGTAAAAGTTCTGAGGGTAAATTTGATGGCACAGTAATGTCATTTGGAAGCACTCTAGGCAGACTTGTTTTAGCAAACTCAGCAATCTCTTTAGGCGATTTACCCACGAGCACAGCTAGTGCGCTTTGTTGTGTCACAATGGACTGTTCTAGGCTATCTTTGCTAATTTGCGCACTTCTAAGCTCGGCTTCTTCTTGCAAAAGGGTCGCTTTAGTAATAGAGCCTGCTTGGTACTGAACAGCATAACGCTTTAAACCCTCTTCACGTGATTGAATGGTCTCTTTCACGCTGTCTAGCTGTTCATACAGACTAATGAGTGTAAAGTAACTCTCTGCCACACTGGCTGCTAGCGAGATTTTAACGGTCTCTTTGGCAGCATAACTTGCAATGAGTGAAGCTCTTGAAGAGGTTTCTGCTTCTTTGTATTTACCCCATAAGTCAAGCTCATAACTGAGCACCGCACTTATTCCAAAGCTGTTATACGTGTTATGCTCATTGGAACTAAAGGTATCCGCACTGCTTCGATACTTCCTGCCACTTCCCTCCACATCAAGGCTAGGATAGCGGTTGGAAGTACTGCTTGAAAGCGTTGCACGTGCTAGCGAGATATTGACCATGGCAGATTGGAGGTCATAGTTATTGGCAAATGCCTCTTGGATTAAACCATTGAGTTTCTCATCACCATAATGACTCCACCATGCCGTATTAAGCGCAGTGGTTTCACTTTTCATATCGGCACGATAGCTCTCAGGAAACGGTGTTGTAGGAAGGCTAAGCTCAGGAGAGAGTGAACATCCCCCAAACACTAAAACGGATAATGAGAGGGCATAAAAATTACGCATCATGAGGCTCTCCTTTTGTCGTAAATTTTGCATTGAGTTTGGCTAATAAATTGTAAAAAAGAGGAATAAAGAAAATCGCAATGGTCGTTGCGGCAATCATCCCTCCAATAACACCCGTACCAATCGCATGACGACTTCCAGCACCTGCACCTGAGCTAAGGGCGAGTGGTAAAACACCAATGGTAAATGCAAGCGATGTCATAACAATCGGGCGGAAGCGAAGGCGTGCTGCTTCAAGCGTTGCATCAAAAATAGACTTGCCTCTCTCTTGGGCTTGCATCGCAAACTCAACAATTAAAATGGCATTTTTAGCTGAGAGACCAATTAAGACCAACAGACCAATTTGGAAGTAGATATCATTGCTGAGTCCTCGTAAATACACCGCCATAATCGCACCAAAAACCGCAAAGGGTACAGATGTAACAACAGCAAGTGGCATCAACCATCTTTCATACTGTGCTGCGAGGATTAAGAAAATAAAGATAATACCAAAGATAAACGCTTGTGAACCACTGCCACTCATCTCTTTTTCTTGGAAAGATGTTCCTGCCCATGCAACACCATATCCCTCAGGTGCAACTTCTTTGACCACTTCTTCAATAGCTCTTAGTGCATCCCCAGAGCTATACCCTGGTTTTGGCTCCCCTTCAATTTTAGCAGCGGCAAAGACGTTAAAGCGTTCAATAAGATCCGCACCAACCGTGCGTTCATACTGTACTAAGGCACTAAGAGGTATGAGGCTGCCATTGGCTGATTTCACAAAAACATTTTTTAAATCTTCTGGTTTCTCCCTAAAATCAGCTTCAGATTGGACATTCACTTGATAGGTACGTCCAAAAAGGTTAAAGTCATTGACATAGTAAGCTCCAAAGGTTGCTTGCATGGTTTTAAACGCATCATTAATCGAAACACCTAGGGCTTTGGCTTTTTCTCTGTCCAAACTTACTTTGTACTGAGGAATTTTCATATTTAAAGAGTTTCTTACCATCATAAGCTCAGGTCGCTGATTGGCTTTGGCGACAATGGCATCGGCCAATTCACCGAGTACTTCCAGTGAACCTCCTGTTCTATCTTGTAAATACATCTCAAAACCACCTGAGATACTAAGACCCATAATAGGAGGAGGATTGAGTGCAAAAATCGTTGCGTCTGCCACACCAAAGAGTGCCCCATTTAAGGCTCCACTAATCGCTTGTGAATGCTGATTAGGCGCTTGTCGCTCACTCCAATCTTGTAGCGGTAAAAAGGTAGTAGCGGTATTGGTTTTTGCGGCACCACTTAAAAGATCAAACCCTGAAATAGCAAGGTTATACTCAATGTCTGGCATCTTTTTTGTAATTTCATTGACTTGCGCACTCACCCCTTGGGTACGGTACAAAGAGGCGGCAGGAGGCAGTGCTGTAATGGCAATTAAATACCCTTTATCTTCCATAGGAACAAGGCTTGAGGGTACTTTTTGGAAAAGACCATACGTCATTCCCATCAATGCAGCAAAGACAATAAGACTGATGATACTATGGCGTACCACTAAACTTACACCACTTGTGAACCAGTTGGTTGAAGCATCAAAAAATTCATTAAATTTTCGTACAAACCAAAAAGGTTTTAGCTCTTTTTTGGTTAAGAAAATAGCACACAATGCAGGTGTCAATGTCAATGCCACCATTCCTGAAATAATCACGGAAATAACAATCGTAATGGCAAATTGTTGGTACATTTGTCCCGTAAAACCACCCATAAACGAAACAGGAATAAACACGGCGCACAACACCAACACAATTGCAACCACAGGACCTGTCACTTCTTGCATCGCTTGGATGGTCGCATCTTTAACGGAAATATCTTTTTGAGAATGTAAAATACGCTCCACATTTTCAATAACAATAATCGCATCATCCACAACAATACCAATGGCAAGCACCAAACCAAAGAGGGTCAAAAGGTTAATGGAAAAGCCAAAAGCGTACATTCCTGCAAACGTACCAATAATAGAAACGGGAATGGCAAGAACAGGGATAATCGTTGCACGCATATTTTGCAAGAAAAGATACACAATAGCTATAACGAGCAACAGTGCTTCAATAAAGGTTTTAATAACCTCATGAACCGAAATTTGAATGAACTTTGTCGTATCGTACGGTATACGATACTCCATATTTTCAGGAAATGATTTAGAGAGTTTTTCCATAGCTTCATCGACTCTTTGAGCGGTATCAAGTGCGTTAGCACCAGATTGCAAATAGATACCAATAGGCACCATGGTTTGCCCATTAAGCGTAGAAGTAACATCGTATGATTCTGCGCCCAATTCGACCCTTGCAACATCTTTTAAACGAAGGGTTGAACCATCACTGTTGGATTTTAAAATAATATTTTCAAACTCTTCCACCTTATCAAACCGCCCTTGGGTGGTCACAGTAAAGGTGTAGGCTTGTGACGTTTTAGAGGGAGATTGATTGAAGCGTCCAGTGGCAAACTGTGCGTTTTGCTCAGAGATAGCATTAATCACATCTGTGGGTGTAAAACCGTATTTTGATAATTGATCAGGTTTCATCCACACACGCATAGAATAGTTTTTATTGCCAAAAAGACCTGCATCCCCCACACCTTGAATCCGTTTTAACTCATCAATAACATTAATCAAAGCATAGTTTGCCATGTAAATTTCATCGTAGCTGTTATTGGGCGAAATAATGGAAATTACTTTTAAGATGGTAGAAGACTGTTTAGTAACCGTTACCCCTTGTGCTTGTACCTCACTGGGTAATTTATTGAGTGCGGCTTGAACACGGTTGTTGACGTTAATCGTCGCTTGATCAGGATCGGTACCAATTTTAAAATAAATATTAATGGTTAAAGAACCTGTTGAAGAAGCCGTAGAAGACATATAAATCATATCTTCAACACCGTTAATTTGTTGCTCCAACGGCGCTGCTACAGTTTTTGAAATGGTCTCCGCACTCGCACCCACATAGCTTGCATCAACGCTGACTTGCGGTGGAGTCACTTCTGGATACTCTTCAATCGGAAGGGCATGAATACTCATCAGCCCCGCAATAATCACAACAATAGAGAGTACAGTTGCAAAAATGGGTCTGTTGATAAAGAATTTTGAAAACATCGTTTATTCCTTTGCTTCTGCAAGCGTAATGGCAGAGCCTGGACGAATTTTTGTAAGGTAATTGGTAATCACGACATCGTTTACATGTAAACCATCTTCAATAACATACCTCGCATTATGCACCGTTCCTATTTTAACAGGTACTTTATGCGCTTTACCCTCTTTGGCAAGATAGACGAATGAACCTGTGGCGTCTTGTAAAACCGCTTCTTGAGGCACACTAATGGCATCTTTATAGACCAATCCGCCCACATTAACACGCACAAAAAGACCAGGAATGAGCAGATGCTTTGGATTAGCAAACGTTGCTCTGGCTTTTATGGTGGAGGTTTGCTCATCCACACGGTTATCTAAAAAGTCTAACGTCCCTTGATGCTCATACGTTGAACCATCAGGTGTGCTAAGAGTCACAGGCAATTTTGCCTTTTCAATACTGTTCCAATTCGCCGTTGGTAACACATAGCGTTTTTTTAACATCTCAATATCAGAGAGTGAAAACTCAACATACATAGGGTCCATTTGCGTAATTGTCGTTAATGTCATCGTATCACTGCTAGAACCCACATAACTGCCAATGTCTTGAGTATTAAGGCTAGTAAGTCCTGAAATAGGTGCTTTTACCTTTGTATAATTAAAATCAATGGTCGCTTTTTTCAGGGTCGCTTGGGATGCTTTTAAGGAAGCACTAGCCGACTCAAACGCTGAGAGGGCATTATCACGCTCTTTTTGCGAAACAGCGTCTTGTTCAAATAACACTTTAACCCTCTCCCAATTACGGGTAGCTTCTTTTAAGGTCGCTTCTTTCACCCCCACATCAGCAGCGGCTTCTTGCATAAGGGCTTCATAGCGCTCAAAGTCGATTTGGTAGAGCATATCGCCTGCTTTAACAAAACTTCCTTCCATAAAATATTTCTGCTCTAAAATACCATTCACACGGGCAACCACATTGACATGCTGAATGCTTTTAACTTTCGCAGGGTACTCTAAAGCAACAGGAATATCCGAAGTAGCAACTTTATAGCTCATAACACTTAAGGGGGGCATTGCATGAGAAGCTTGGGCACTTTTTGACTCTTGTGTGCACCCACTAAAACTCAACGCACCTAAACTCATAACAACCATATAACTTATGTAACGTAAATACGTTTTTCTTTCTAGCATGTTAAACTCCATTTAATTGTGTAATACATATTACATTTCGGCGAAATTATAGTCACAAAATATTAACAAGTCAAGATTATATCTTTCATACTGCTATGATACGCTTCAATGTGCAGGTCTAAGACCCGAACAAAAAATCTTAACAATTTGATGAATTGCTTGCTTGCACCTCTGTTCTGAAATATCTGTTGAAACACCTAAAATGCGTGGAAACATAAATGGCTCTTCCAAAGAACTTAAAAATTGATGTGCGCACAACATGGTATCTTCAACCTCTACCCTTCCTCGCTCTTTTTCTTTTTCCAAGTACTCAGCTACCATATACACAGGACGCATCATAACCTCTAAAATAGTTTGATTGAGTGATTTTGTCTCTTCTAAATACCCTAAAGAGGCAACCAAACGATTAAATAAAATGGCATCTTCCTTGATTAACAAATCCAAATACGATGTAGCAATCATCTGTAAAAAAGCTTCTAAACGCCCCTCATAATGAGAGCTTTGACGACCCCACTCACCAAACAGCTCTTCTGATTTTTGTTCTAACACATAAATCAACAATTGCGATTTATTCCCAAAATGCTTATACAATGTCGCCAAAGAGCCACCTGAGACTTTTACAATATCTTGCATACTGACATTTTCATACCCTTTGTCTAAAAAAAGTCTGTGTGCAACATCCACAATTTTGGTACACCGTGATGCTGCCTTATCACTGCGTCGTTTGCACAAATGTGTCATGATGCAGGTCTGTTTTTCCATAAAGCAAGCCTCCTCATTTGATTTGTTGTCATTATACAACAATGTATTTTGATGCTTTTTTGAAAAAACTATTTTTACTAAGGAATTTTGTTATATGATTGCTTTACATGTAAAGTTTTTCGTGTATTAACCGATAATGCTTGAAATTGTTTAAATATTATTTTGGAGCTACCTTTATGGACTTAACTGTCATCTTAGGCATGGTCATCTCAATTACCTCCATTGCCATTGGCGATATTATGGAGGGAGGAAATCCCCTACACGTTCTACACATTACTTCCATTATTATTGTTGTACCTACCGCCATGGCTTCAGCGATGACAGGAACACACCCTGAGTATGTTCGAGCCGCCTTTAAAGAGTTTAAAATGATTTTCAAAAAATCACCTGTCAATATGCATGCACGGATCAAGCAGATTATTGATTTAGCGATTATTGCTCGTCGTGATGGCATTTTAGCCCTTGAATCACATGCCAATGCGATGGACGATGAGTTCTTTAAAAAAGGACTTAGTATGGCAGTGGATGGTACAGAAGCACATGAAATTGAAGAGACCTTAGAAATTCTCATTGAAGAGACAGAAGAGTATTATCATGGAGCGTCACACTACTGGCTACTTGCGGGTGAATCGTGCCCTGTTATTGGTTTGATTGGTGCCGTTTTAGGTCTGATTTTGGCCCTTCAGAAACTCGATAATCCAGCGGAGATGGCAGCAGGTATTGCGGGTGCATTTACCGCTACGGTTACAGGTATTGCGGGAGCGTATATTTTTATGGGACCGTGGGGAAATAAACTCAAAGCAAAGTCTCATGACTTAATTAAAGAGAAAAAAGTCATATTAGCAGGAATTTTAGGTATCTCTCACGGTGACAATCCACGTATGCTTGAGGGAAAGCTTCTAAACTACCTCTCTCCACTTGAAGATAAAAAAAGCCAATTTGATAAAGCATAAGGAAAACGTGTGGGTAAAAAAAAGTGTAAACCAACAGAATGCCCAGCAGGCGAGAAGTGGGCAGTACCTTATGCTGACTTTCTAAGCCTGCTGCTCGCACTTTTTATTGCGCTTTACGCACTTGCATCGGTCAATACAGAGAAAATGAAAGCCCTCAAAGAAGAGTTTGTCAAAATCTATGACTACAGTGCAAAACCTGAAGAAGCAACGCCTGTACTTAATCTCAATTCCCGCTCAGGTGATGCAGGTAAAGAAAAAGATAAAGACAAAGGCAATGTGGGTGGAATGACCGCTCAACTTGAAGAGATTGCCAGAATGGCACAAATGATAGAAAAGATGAATATGGGAGAGGGTTCACTTGATCAAAAAATTGACGGCTCTATCTTTAAACTCCCCACAAAAATGCTTTTTGCTGCAGGTTCTGCGGAGATTACCAACAGCGATTCTATGCTTTTTCTCAAACGTATCTCAGATATCATTACCATGCTACCTCCTAATGTGGATGTCATTGTCAAAGGCTTTACCGATAACACACCTCTCCCTCGTGGTTCAAAATATCAAGACAATTTAGAACTCTCAAGTGCCCGTGCAAATGCGGTGATTCGTGTCTTAATTCGCAATGGCATCGCCAAAGATCGTTTAAGTTCAGCAGGGTATGGTGAAACAAAAGCCATTGCCAGTAACGATAGCGATGAGGGACGTGAAAAAAACAGCCGTGTTGAATTTACTATGCGTATTTCAGGGCCTAGCGCCACTGCTAAAAAATCTATCTTAGATACACTCAACACCTTAAAAAAACAGGGTGAATGAGTCTATTTTAGGCTTCAAAGAAGCCTAAATCACTTTTACATGTAAAGAGCTTTTTCTATGATTCAAGTTACCAACCTCTCTAAACATTTTGGAGAACAAACCCTTTTTGAAAACATCAGTTTTACGCTTAATAGAGGCAATAAAATAGGCCTTGTTGGACGTAATGGTTCAGGGAAATCCACCCTGTTTAAAATTCTTTTAGGTGAAGAAGAAGCCGACAGTGGTGAAGTTTTTATTCCTAAAAACTATACCATTGGCACCCTACGTCAGCACCTTCATTTTACCCATAAAACCGTCCGTGAAGAGTGTGCTTCAGCCCTGCATGGTGATGAAGCATTTAATGTTTATATCATTGAAAAAATGCTTTTTGGACTGGGTTTTAGCCACGAAGATTTAGACAAAGATCCTCTGAGCTTTTCAGGTGGGTATCAAATCAGACTCAACCTTGTAAAACTCCTAGCAACAAACCCTTCGATGCTTCTTTTGGATGAGCCGACCAACTATTTGGACATTGTCTCCATGCGTTGGTTAAAACAGTTTCTTAAAGAGTTTAAGGGTGAGCTTATTCTTATCACCCACGATAGAGATTTTATGGATGCGGTCACGACGCACACGATGGGTCTTAGACGCAAAAGCCTACTCCTCATTGAGGGGAACAGTAGCAAGTACTACGCCAAACTTGAAGAAGACGATGAGCGCTATCTTAAAACCAAAGCCAATTTGGATAAAAAGCGTGCTGAGCTAGAAGATTTTATTACCCGTCAAAAAGCCAAAGCTTCCAAAGCGGTGATGGCACAAAGTAAAGCTAAACAGCTTGAAAAAATGGGCGAAATGGATGATTTGGAGGAAGAAAGTAGCCTCTCTTTTGCCTTTAACTACAAAAAAACACCTGCTAAAATTATTTTAGATGCGCAAAACATTGGCTTTGGATACGATGCAAAAAAGCCGCTCTTTCAAAATCTCTCATTCAAGCTTGAAAAAGGTAAATGCCTTGCGATTATTGGAAAAAATGGTAAGGGAAAGTCAACCCTGTTAAATGTTTTAGCAGGCGAATTGCCTCTACAACAAGGCAATATTGCCTTTCATCCTGAAACAGCTATTGCTCATTTTGGACAAACCAACATTCAAAGACTCAACCTGAAACATACCATCATTGATGAAATTTATGAGGTTGATCCACTCTTAGGCATTACCAAAGTGCGCTCCATTTGTGGAGGAATGATGTTTTCAGGCAAAAGTGCGGAAAAAGAGATTTCTGTTCTCTCAGGAGGTGAGAGAAGCCGTGTCATGCTTGGTAAAATCATTGCCACACCTGCCAATCTTCTCTTTTTGGATGAACCAACCAACCACCTTGATATGTACTCCATTGATGCGCTTACACAGGCGATTCAAAGTTTTGAGGGCTCTACCATTTTAGTGACGCACTCAGAGATGATGCTTAAAAACTTAGCCGATGCGCTTATTATTTTTCACCACGATAAAGCAGAATTCTTTGATGGAGGCTACGAAGCATTTTTAGAAAAAATTGGCTGGGAGGAAGAGAGTGATGCCCCGTCTAAAAAAGTGGCACAAAGTGACTACAACGAAAGTAAAAAACTACGCACGAAACTGATTCAAGAACGCAGTGCCAAACTCTCTCCACTTAAAAAAGAGATAGAAAAATGTGAAGCAAAGATTATGCAGCTTGAAGAGACAATCAAAACCAAAAATGAAACCCTAATACAGATTGCTTCGGGCAATGATCTTGGAGAATTGCAAAGACTCTCTAAAGAACTAAAAAGCGATGAAGAGACTTTAAATGGGCTTTATGAACAATTTGAATCTTTACATGTAAAGCACGATGAGCTTTTTGAAAGCTATGAAATGCAATTGAAAAACATCTAAAATTAGTGTAAAATTCGAAAAAAAACAAAGGTAGGTTATGGCTGATTTAAAAGAACTTCTTTTAGAAAGCGGGTGTTCAAGTGAATTTATTTTGGATGCAATGCGCTATGAAAAACTCTTTAACGGCGATATTGATGCGTTTATGGACAAAGTTGAAGAGATTTTAATGAATGAAGATGATTACGAAGAAGAACTCGATGATGAGGATGAATTTGATGATGACGAGGAAGATGATCCGATTTATCAAAGTGATTATAACTACGATGGAAACGAAGAGCACATCTATTTTGAAGATGAAGATGGTGAAGAAGCGTACGAAGAAGATGAGGATGAAGAATAACTTCACCCCTCACCTCTTCTTCTCTCATACATGGCACGTTCTTCTTTTAGTTTTTTTCTCTTTTACTCTGTTTCATGTTTCACTACACGCAAAGGATAACGCTATGAAGAAAGAGATGGCAACGCTTGGTGGCGGATGTTTTTGGTGCTTGGAAGCGGTCTTTGAAGAGACACGAGGTGTCCTTGATGTGGTGAGTGGTTATACGGGAGGGCAGAGCTCTCATCCTACCTACGAAGCGGTAAGTCGTGGCAACACAGGACATGCAGAAGTAGTACAAATCACCTATGATGCTTCCATTATTTCCTATGAAGAGATTTTAAAAATTTTCTGGCTCATTCACGACCCAACCAGTCTTAATGCACAAGGAAACGATGTAGGAACACAGTACCGTTCTGCCATCTTTTACCACGATGAGATGCAAAAAGAAAAAGCACAAACCTCGCTTAAAATCTTTAGTGCAAAATTCACTAAACCCATTGTCACTGAAATAAAGCCTTTGGAACACTTTTACAAAGCAGAAGCCTACCATCAAGACTACTTTAAAAATAACCCCAATCAAGGCTATTGCATGTTTGTCGTCTCTCCAAAAGTGGAACATTTTAAGCGTGAGTTGAAGGATTTTGTTAAGTAGTTAAACCTCTATGCTAAATCCTTGCTCGATGTAAGGATACGTTAAATTCACACCTTTTTTTAAAACACCTAAAAGGGTGTGGCAACTGGCATGAATTAAGTAGCCCTCTTTAGGTGCGATACGCTCAATCAAAGTGTGTGCACTCTCCCAATTCAGATGTTTATCAGAATCAAACGAAGGCGTATACGCAGCGTCTAAAAAGAGATAATCCAGTTTTTGTGCTTTCAAAAAGAGAAGGCTCTCTTCGCTCATCCCTCCACAATCGGTCAAATACGCCACCCGTTTGTTACATGTAAAGAGTACAAAACCGTGTGTCGCTTTGGAATGAAGCAAAGGTGTCGCCACAATCTCAACACCCCCAACACACACTTTTTCAAAGGGAGCTAAAATGCGGTACTCGATGTTATTCTTATGCACTAATAAATCCCCAAAGCCCTCTGTATCATTGGGTGTGTAGCAAATCACTTTTTGTGCGGATTTGCGTAAACGAATCAATCCCAAAGCATGGTCGGCATGAAAATGGGTCAAAAAAACCGCTCGAATGGGTGTTGTATTAAAGCGATCCATTAAGGTATCACACCCTGCATCAAATAAAATGACACTGCCATCTTCTAACTCCAAAAAGGCACTGGTAGAGCGATTGGTTGTTTTTTCTAAACGTGCCTTTTCGCACACCGCACACGAACACAAATGCAGAGGAATTCCACCTGTATCGGCTGTTCCTAAAAATTCAAATTTCACAGACGCTCTTTTCCTTACCAATTAGACTAATTTAAACGCAACCAAACTTATTGCCATCACCAACATCCCCAAAACAATCCCTAAAATAGTCGTATGCGCATTGCCATACATGCGTGCAGAGGGCAAAAGCTCATCAAAAGAGATGTATACCATGATGCCTGCAACCATTCCGAAGGTAATGCCAAGGGTCAGCTCACCCATAATAGGTAAAAGTAAGAAAAAGCCAACAACGGCTCCCACAGGCTCAGCCAGCCCTGAGATAAAGGCATACCAAAAAGCACTTTTTCGATTGCCCGTTGCATGATAGATAGGCAAAGAAACTGCCATACCTTCAGGAATATTGTGAATCGCAATAGCGAGTGCAATACTAAAGCCCAAGCTTAAATCATCTAAGGCTGAAATAAAGGTTGCAAAACCCTCTGGAAAGTTATGAATGCCAATGGCAAGTGCTGTAAAAATTCCTGTTCGTTTTAGGGCTGAATTTTTAAGCACAGAGTGTTTATTGCCCTCTTTAAGTACACTGAGTTCCTTATCGCTTTTGAGTTCGTGAGGGTTGACATCTTCAGGAATAAATTTATCAATTAAAGCACTCAAACCAATACCGCCAAAAAAACATACCAACGCTAAAGATTCCCCTAAAACGTCACTGCCATAAATCGTAATAAACGATATTTTAGACTTATCTAAAATCTCAACAAAAGAGACATACACCATCACACCTGCTGAAAACCCCATACCAATGGATAAAAAAGTGTGATCTTTGGCTTTGGAAAAAAATGCCAACAAGGCACCAAAGCCTGTACTAAGACCTGCAAAAAGAGTCAATAAAAAAGCAGGTGCAAATTGTGCCCATGTCACATCCATCATTGCTTAGCCTTTTAAATATATACGTGCTTTTTCAAGCACCAATGAAGCATTCATTTTGCTTATCCTATCAAATAATGAAATACGAAAAGTACCCATACCTTTACTTTTATCTGCCAATTCGCCAGCAAGAGACATAGTAGAAATTCCTAAAATAGCACTGAGCAAAGGATTGTTTGTTGCTCCTAAAAAACTGCCAATCAATGAGCTACTCATGCATCCTGTGCCTGTCACACTTCTTAGTGCTTCATCACCATTGCAAAGTGTATACGCGTGTGTGCCATCACACACAACATCTTCTTTGCCTGTAATGGCTATCACACAGTTTAATTTTTTAGCTAATCCCTGAGCAATACTAAGCGCATCACTTTCATCTTCAAGTGAATCCACCCCCGAACTTTTGGTTTCCAATCCTGCTAAGGTTTTCATCTCCGCCATATTGCCACGAATCACACTAAAGCGAATCTGCTCTAGCAACCGTGCCACGCTTTGGCGACGAAAGGTTGTTGCACCAACACCTACAGGGTCTAAAACCACAGGAATACCCTGAGCATTCGCCGCACGTCCAGCTTCGAGCATTGCCTCAATACTCTGGGTATTGGCGGTACCAATATTTAAGACCAATGCCTGAGCAAATCCTACCATTTGAGCTACTTCACTGATTTCACTTGCCATAATAGGTGAAGCACCAATGGCTAACACCACATTGGCACACTCATTAACCGTCACATAATTGGTAATATGATGAATCAGGGGTGTGGTGTTTTCTAGGGCAGCAAAAGCCTCGTGTATGTGTGTTTTTATATCCATAACCCTACTCCTTTATGCCCGCTTTTTTATACAAAGCGTAAAAATGGTGAACAGGTCCAACCCCTTTTCCAAGGGCAAATCCATGTGTTATGGCTTCAGTGATGTATGCTTTTGCCTCTTCTACGGCTTCTTTTACACGCATACCTTTTGCTAAATTTGCAGCAATGGCGGAGGAAAGTGTACACCCTGTGCCATGCGTATTTTTGGTCTCTAAACGCTTTACATGTAAACAATAAAACGATTCTCCATCAAATAAAACATCCGTGGCATCTTCTTCTAAATGCCCCCCTTTCACCAAAACATACGTGCATCCTAGTGTGTGCAAATCCTCTGCAGCTCGTTTCATAAGCGCTAGCGTGTTAATCTTATAACCAACCATCACTTCGGCTTCAGGAATATTGGGAGTCAGCAGGGTTGCCATCGGCACTAAAAACTCAATCAGCGCTTTTTGAGCTTGGGGGGCTAAAAGGTTGTATCCACTTTTTGAAACCATAACAGGGTCTATGACAAGGGGTGGGAGTGAGTATTTTTTGAGTGTTTTTGCAATGATTTCAATCGTTTCAAGGCGTGAGACCATACCAATCTTAATGGCATCAACACGAATGTCATCAAAAATAGCTTCGATTTGATGGGCTATCATGGAAGAGCTCACATCTTGTACATCAAAGACACCTTGCGTATTTTGTGCAGTAATAGCCGTAATCACACTCATTCCAAAAACACCATTGGCACTAAATGCTTTTAAATCAGCTTGAATTCCAGCCCCTCCGCTACTATCTGAACCTGCAATTGTTAAACAATGTTTCATTTTTTCCTCATCCAAATATTTTACATGTAAAGCGTGTAAGGCTAAAAGCCTTCTGTATCTTTATACGCCTGAATCAACTGGGGTTTTCCAAAATAGTACCCTTGTGAATAATCGACCCCTATGGCGCACAAAATGGTAAAAATAGTCTCATCTTCAACAAATTCTGCCACGGTTTTAATCTGATGCTCTTTGGCAAATCCAACAATGGTTTTCACAATAGAGAGGGAATAAGAATCCGTAGCTAAATTTCGGACAAGACTTCCGTCTATTTTAATCATATCAGGCTCATAATCCAGTAAGCGTCCAAAATTAGAATAACCACTTCCAAAATCATCAATGGCAATGTTCACACCACGCTCTTTGACCTCTTGAATAAATCGTTTAATCACATCAAATTCTTTCACATTGGCATCTTCTAGCAACTCAAAAGTCACACGATGAACCTCATTTTTATGGACTTCTAAAAGCGATATAATCTTTTCACGTGTGGCTTTTTCTTCAATATCAACGGCTGATAAATTAATGCTAATACCAGCAGTGGTATCATAAAGGGCTTCAAAGGAGTTTTCTAAAACACGCTGTGTAATTTGCGTATAATAGCGCCCTTTTTTAGAGACGTCAAGAAAATCAGAAGGATGCCAAAGCGTACCATTTTGGTTGATTAATCGCACCAAAGATTCAAACTTAATAATTTTTTGTGTTTTATTATCAACAATGGGTTGAAAATGTGACACAATATTAGAAGATTTTAATGCCTCTTTAACTGCAATCATAATGCCCATATTCACTTCAGCTTGTGTTTGCATCTCTACAATCAAATTCGTTGCTAAAATAAAATTGGTTCTTTTTTTCTCAAGTTTTTTAATGCCATAATGCGCACTCTGATAAGGCTCTTTACCACCGTATGCCAAACTTGCCAATAAAGAGACATTGTATTCAATTTCATTAAGATGAATTGTGGAAGACTCAATGAGTTGTAAAAATTCTTTAATTTTTTGGCAAAAATGCTCTACATCCAAAGGGCATTGACTTTTTTCAATGGCAATAGCATACTCACCTGAGCCTAGTAAATATATTTTTTTAAACGGACAAATAGAAGAGACGCCTACAAAGAGTTTTTCAGACAATCGCTTTTCCAAAAGCTCCATTAATTCATTGCCATAAAACTCTTCAATGGTCGCAAAATTTTCTATTTTAAATAACACTACAATAGACTCTTTGCTAACACTTAAATAATCAAAAAGTTGTTTTTTTGGATTCATAATTTCGGTAATATCATTGTTTAAAGCAATATACTCAACAATCTCACCTTGTATATCTAAAATAGGTTTTATGGCACTTTTCACATAATAACTGCTGCCTGATTTACTACGATTTTTAATCACTCCTTGCCATAAATTTCCACTTTTAATACTCTTCCACAGTGCCTCAAAAAAATCATCTGGCATATCAGGATGATGGATAATGTTGTGCTTTTGACCTATGATTTCATGACGATTAAAACCAGAAATCGAACAAAAAGCATCATTGACATAGGTAATCACCCCTTCTTTATTGGTCTTAGAAACAATGGCACTTTTATTGGTGACATCAAGGTATTGGCTTAGGAGCATCTGTATTTTTTGATTTTCATTTTGTAAATGAATTTTCGCAATCACACGGCTTAACACTTCCATAAACTGCCCAATTTCAACAGGTTTCAAAAGATAGCCCTCGACACCTAAACGAATACTTTCAACAAAATAAGGGGTATCGTTGTATGCAGATAGAATTAAAATAGGTGTATTGGGACTCATTTTTCGCATACGCTCAGCCATCTCAAGACCACTCATCTTAGGCATATTTATATCGGTAATAACCAAATCAACAGGGTATTTTTTAAATTTTTCAAGCCCATCTTCAGCATCAACAGCCTCAATAACAGAACCAAAAAACTCTTCAAAAATAAGCATAGAACCCGCTCGCACACCCACATTATCCTCAACATACAAGAGTGTTAGACTTTTAGCATTTTCAATACATTGTTTAAACCCAGACTCCATCTTTTTTCCTTTTTATTCACTCAGTGAAAATAATAACGTAAAAATGGCGCCTTTATCACCATTTGTGACGTTCAACTTTCCACCACAATGCTCTTCAACAATTTTTTGACTCATGTACAAACCAATCCCTGTTCCATCTTTTTGGGTTTTGGTACTAAAATAAGGTTCAAAAATATGTGCCATAATCTCAGGAGGTATGCCTCCACCATTATCACTGACTTCTAGGATTAATTCTGTTTGTGTTTTATAGGTTGCTATCTTAATCCATGGTTGCTCAACACTGTTTTCCAACAATACATCTTCTGCATTCTTGATTAAATTCACGAGAACTTGCATCATTTCATTGGGATAGGTCATAAAGTCTGTGTGCGCATGAAACTCTAAAATAATTTCAATTTGTTTATGATTTAAGGCATCATGAACAATGCTTAAAACCTTCTCAACAATACTCTCCAACGTAACACTTTTTTTAGCTTTGCTTCCTTTAAAAAAATGCCTAAAATCATCAATCGTTTGGCTTAAATAGTAAACGTATCTATTAATGTCACACAATTTTTCTTCAAACAGTTTTTCATCAAACTTATTGAGTGTCATTTTTAAACGCAAGCCCTCTACCGAGGAAGCAATGGCACTAAGAGGCTGGCGCCACTGATGCGCAATCATATTAATCATTTCTCCCATTGATGCCAAACGGGATTGCTGAATAAGGTGTTGGTCTTTTTGTCTGTTTTTTTCAACCTCTTCTTGAACCCGTTCTTCCAATGTTAGATTAAGTTTTTCAAGCGCTTTTTGAACTTCATTTTTTTGTTCTTCACGTCGCTTGTCCATACGTATTACAAAAATCATAATGGCAAAAATAAGCAATAAAAAAAGAACCATCGTTTGAAGAAAATGTTCCAACCCAACCAGAGATGAGACGACCTTTTCATAATGCTCTTTTGAAAAATCCAACGCCAAAATAGCGACACTGCCATCTTTTTGCACCAGTGGATATAACAAGGTTGCCCAAAGAGAATCAACACTCTCTTTTTGATAAATCACTTGAGGTGTACGTGTATAAAGTACCTTAAGCCATAAACTATTTTCAGGTTCAAAACGCTCTTCAAAATGAAATTTATCGCTTTTTTCTTCTCCACCATCTAGTAAAACACGAAACAAAATAGAGTGCACATCAGGTTGGTCAACCAAAAAAATATTTTTTATTTTTTGTGTTTGAAACGTTGCAAGAAAACGCTCTAATGCTTCTCTTTGTTCTGGAGAGTGCCGCAAAGTTTGGTATAAATCTCCCTTGTCTTGCATACTTAATATATACGTCGAAATATTATGCGATACCTCACGCACTTCTTCTAATCGTGTGAATTCAAAATGGCTTACAATCTCATTTTTCGTATAAGAGAAAAAAAGATAAAACAGAAGTGTTATCGCCAAAAGCATCATCGTAACAAAGGTTAAAAAGCGTGAAAAGCTGATTTTATTCAACATAACGTACCAACTCTTGCGGTAAAAGAATATGAAAGGCTTCACAGCGTTCTTTATTAAAACGCAGCTGTGGACGTCCTTTGCGCCAATAAAAAGCACCAATTACCTGTGTATCATTTTTAAAAACATCGTAATTGGTACTAAAACGGGGCAAAGCTTTACATGTAAACGAGAGTACTTCAAAATTTTCCCCATAAATGAGGCTGGCTTGCTCACACGTACTCACAAGGGCATCAAATGAGCTTCCCTGAAGAGAGATTGCAGGTTGGTTTTCATACACACGCAACGTGCTATTTTCCACTACAAGAAGTTTTAAAACCTTGGCAATAAGTTCTTGTTCAGGTGTTTGGGCATAGCTGAGTACCCCAAAGAAAACTCCAATCCATAAGGCTCTTAAAAAAGCCATTCAAAACCCAATACAATTTGTCGTTCTTGAACAGGAATGCCCAAAGATTTTAGGGGAGTCATGGTTGAAAAATCAAACCGTGAAAAATACTGTTTTTCACCTTTTCCTAAAAGATTTTGTCCTTTAAGGCTTAGAATAAAATTATCATTTACATTGTAACGAAGTCCTAAGGTAAGGTCGTATCCTGTGTAATCATAATATTTGCTGTGTGTGATAAACATCTCTTCAAAAAAATCAAATTTACCGTATCGGTTTTGGTTGCGTAATACAATTTGATGATTTTCATACACAACATCGTACCCCGAATGATCGATACGTTTATATCGGTATGAGAGGAGCACTTTATTGATCGTGTTATAGTGATACGTGTACTGTAGTGAGGCATTTAGATGCTGAGTAATGCCATCTGCACTATTAACTCTTAGGGTTTCATCGACATAAGGAGTATTATCAATCCATCCATAACTGATAAAAAACTCATACAAAGAAGCGCCCTCTTCATACTTAAACTCTTGTGCAAAAGAATCCAAAATCATTTTTTTAGGATACGCTGTTTTCATAAAAAAAGAATCTATTAAATACGGTTCAATATACCCCTCCGTATGAAAGAAAAAACTTTTTGATGTCCATGCATCATTGGTATAAGTGATTCCTGCACGAAGCATCTGTATGTTTTCACTTTTATACCCTTCATTATTATCAACATGGCTTGTTTGGATTCCAAGTGTTGCAACAAGATTATCGGCTATCAGGTAACTGTCTTCGAGAAAGAATGAACCAACCGCTTGCCTGGTATGCTCATTTTGCGGAATACTTACCCCATTCATTTTAACCGTTCCAAACTCCACCCATTTTTGACGGTACTTTACCCCCGTAATGAGGTGGTGATTGCCAAGGGTTGTGTTGTATTTTAACTCTGTGGTAAGGGCTGAACTTTGAGCTTTACTCTCTAATTTATTTACAGGAGTCCCCTTGTAATAAAACAAGGGAGAATCTTCATACAATACTTCATCTTTTAAGCCATCGTATGCAAGCGAAAACTTCCAATTCTCAACGGTTTTCGTATAACCTATGTGGGCATCTTCTGATGAGATTTTAGCATTGTCCAAACTCGCATCAGCACTCGGTCCTATCCAAGCACCTTTGTTGGCTTTAGACGCATTAATAAGGACACTTTGGGTTTCATCGTGAATGCTTGTTAAGAGATTGTAACGCTTCACATCACGGTTTAGATCTTCCTTGCTTGTCTCATACTCTTTTCGCTTATCGTAAGATGAAGAGATACGGCTCATGTAGTCTATACCATTTTCCCGCCCAATATACTGAACATTTTGTGTTGAACCCCCACGGCTTGTCACAAGCGTTTGTATACTTCCACCACCATCTGCATCTGCTTTTTTTGAAAAGATACGAACTAAAAGGGATGTTGGCTCACTGGAGTACTCAAAAGAAGAAGAGAGATTGTAAAGTTCAATATGATCTGCAAAACCCAAATCCAAATCACCCACAATCATCATTCCACTACCATACATTGCAGTCGTCACTTCTTGATCATCAATAAAAATGCGCACCATACTTGAAGCAAAAGGAATGGGACCAAAACTTAAGGGGTCGGGTAAACTATAACGGCTGATGCGATACCCATCAATGGTATATTTTAAAATATCACTCAGGTATCTTACCTGCATCATATCAAGGTCATTGCGAGAGTAGATGGTTGAAAAACCATTGTTTTCTAATTTTGTTTTTTTTGAAAAATCATTCGTTTTTTCAATCGTATGCAAAAGTTCTTCAATCGAATTTTCAGCCAAAACACCCGTACCAAGGCAAACGAGGGAGAGAAACATAAAAAACTTTTTTGCTCGTTCGCTCATTTGAATGTTCTTAATGTTGGGTACCTTCATTTTTTTGTTCATACCGTTTAAAAAGATGCATTAAGACTTGAATCAAAATCATAATTAAAACGCCTTCCATCAAGGCTGCTACGATAAAAGAAGCGTATTCATTTTCACCAATGGCACCATTTTTAACCGCGATGGTAGCAATCGCAACCAAAAAGGTTAAGGGCATTGAATCACCTAGTGAGAAAAGAATGGTGCCTTTTAGTCCCAAATAACTGTAGTACGCAGCAAAAGAGCTGAACATTCTTGCTCCAACCATAGCAAGAACAATCCAAAGTGCGTGAATTAAGATGTGAGGGGTTAATACCAAATTTAAATCAAGTGTTGTTCCAACAAAGATAAAGAACAGTGGAACCAAAAAGCCAAATCCAAACATTGAAAGCTGATGTGGGAGCTCTTTTTTATGCGCAAAAAAGTTAGAGATAAAAATTCCAGCAAGAAAGGCTCCTAGTACCATATCAATTTCTAACCATTGCATGGTGGCTATTAACACAAAGAAGAGTGCCATACTAAAGCGCAAACTCTGTTGCATGGTGTCATTATTTGGCATAATCATACGTTTTAAATTGGGATACCACCAAAAAATAATTTTTAAAAATTGAAACAAAAAGTACGTTGCAAAAAAGACAGCGATTAAAATTAAAATACTTTTTGCAAAGTGCCATCCAAGCCCATGAGTAATCGCACCATCAAAAATAACAAGCGCTCCAATACTAATCAACTCACCAATCACACCAATAATCAATGAGAGTTCTAACCAACGATGCTCTCGTCCATGCTGATTAATCAGCGCCATAATCATTCCTAAAGAGACAATCGGAATCGCAACAATATAAACAGGAGAAAGGTTAAAAAAGAGGTATAAAATGAAAGAAATCGCATATAAACAGAAAAAATATAAAAGTGCTTTTTTTAAAAAACGATCACGGTAATGCAAAAAACGCTGAATGTCAATCTCTAATCCTGCTAAAAACATAAGATAAAAAAAGCCGATTTTGGCTAGATCTCGGAAGACTTCATTGCCTACATGTAACAATCCTATCCATACAGCTAAAGAGCCAAGTAAAATTTCAACCACAGGGGTAGGAATACGAAAAAATCGAGAGAGAATAGGAGAGAGAACCATTAGGAGCATAACATGCGCTAAAAAGATAAGATTTTCCAAATGTATCCTTATTTTAGGCTTGTGTCAAAAAGGTACAGCGATAAGCCGGGTTCTGTCGTGGGTGATTATTTATCTACGACTTACCTTACGGTAAGCCTCTAGCGAAGGGTTTATCGTGTGTGAGACCAAAACCATCCCTTCTTGCTGCAGGTTGGGTTTACCTAGCTGCTCTAATTACTTAGAACACTGGTGGGCTCTTACCCCACCGTTTCACCTTTTCCATTAAACTGTCTTCTTGGAGACAAGCAAGGCTCATCACCAATTCCTCTCACAAAAGCTATGCTTTCGCAAGAGAGGCATAATGGTAGTTTACTCTCTGTTGCACTGTCCCTTAGGTTACCCTAGCCGTCCGTTAGGCGGAACCATGTCTCACATGCAGCCCGGACTTTCCTCTTAAACGTGAGTGTTCAAGCAATCACCTACTGTACCTTTTTGAAGCATGGATTATAGCGAAACTTTTATGAGTTCTTCTATAAAGACCCATAAAATGGCTTTATCAAGTGAAAATTCTAAAATAGTGCCTACCATTTATTTTGAATCACACCTGATACTTTTTATGATATTTTTGAATTTTGAAGTAACTTATCCAAAATATTTCCGTTGAAGAAAAAACAATTTCAACAAATTTACCATAAATGAAAATTTTTGATAGGCTATTTGTCTTCCAAAAGTATAAATTCAATAATAGATGAATAATTGTCTAAAGCTTATTATTCATTAAATTTAATTACAAAATTCACTGGTACGATCATTGTTTTGATACCATACACACTAGGGATTGGATGATATATTTTTTCTTTACTTTGCTTTATAAACTCTTGATTAATGATCTCATCTTCTGATTGTTTTGTCAAAATAACTTCTTCAATAGTACCATTTTCATTTAACGTTATTCTTTCTTCAATATGTACGTTATCACTCTGATTTTCGAATCTTGAAAATATTAACGTCTTAAGCAATTCCATATTTGGTAATTTCAAAGCATCTTTTGGAAGATATTTATAATAATATTCTTTAGATAGCTTATAATCAACTTCTTGTCCTTCACCCTTCAATGCCATTTGACTTAATATGTAATAAATGTTGGCATCATATAATTTAGCTTTTTGAATCGTGGCCAAATAGTATTCTAAAGCTTGTTCAAAATCCTCTTGACTGTAGTAATAATCTGCTGCCCTTTTAAGTTGCATGGCTGCCAAAGGTTGATAAAATGTAGATATATTTTCTTTCTTTTTAAAAATTCTTGCTTGTCCAAGGCAACAATATCCATCTGTTTTATATTCTAATTTTTTTTTCAAAAAACCACCATCATAAAAATGAAAACACCCTAAGTTATAATAATAAAAAGCTTTGTCTAGCATTGCACTATTAGTTTTAACTTGCTTTTCATAGTATAAGCCTGCCATATAACATGCATCGAGTTCATGGAGTTCTTTACACTTTTGTTCCAGAACATTAATATGCGTATCATCGTCTCCTGAAAATTCAATACTAGTTTTTTTTATTCTCATACTTGTGTTATATGCAATTTGTTCTGGATCGATTGTTGGACCTTTCCCACAACCAATGAATAACAATACGAAGCTTATAACAAAAAAAATACATGTTATCTGCTTCATTTTCATCCTTTTTCCATGTTATGTTATTATAAATCTTTAAACTGCTTTGTCAATTCTTCTATAATTACGGTCGCATAAGAGCCTTTGGGAAGTGAAAAGTGCATCTCAAACCATGCCTCTTCCTCTTTATAAACGCCCTCAACCTCTTCTGCAAAACTCCATGCAAAACGTCTGCTTCCATTGAGTTTGTCTAAAAAAGGCTCACACTCTTTAAACATCTCTTGCTCAATCACACCCGCTTCATGCTCTGCACGAATGTTTTTACCACCGAGTAACCAGCCTGCAATGCTAATGCCTCGCTCTAAAAAGCGGGGGAGTTCTTCGTCCACATTTTCACACACAAAGGCTTTTCCTGCTGGGTAGTGGTGCAAGACATCACCATGCATCATTTTAAAGAATTGGGGTTGTTTTTTAAGATTTTCGACCATTTCTTTAGGTAAATTGGTAGAGCGTACGCCATCACTCACATTAAACTCTTCAATCAAGCGACTGATTTCAATGCGCTTAGAGAGCCAATTGTTAAACAAATAGCTTTGATACGCATTAATAAAAAACTCTTTCATCTTAGGGTTTCGCTCTTTTCTGCTTCCCTCTAAAATAGCTTTGCCTTTAAGGTAATTATCGCCATCAATGCCAAAACGCTGGTAGCCAAAAAAGTTTGGAAAGCCCTCTTTGGCAATTTTTTTAAGCCCATCTTGAAGTTTTTTCGCATCAATGTGGCTGACTTTTTTAAGGCGTACAAAAAAGCGGTTGCCTTTAAGATGTCCTGTGCGTATTTTATTGTTATGGTACGTCGTATCTAAAATCTTAATTTTTTCATGCGAAAAATTGGCAAGTTTTGGCTCAAAACTCTTATGAAGAGAGACATACTGTGTGGTCATACCCTCTTTGTCTTTAAGCCCAGCATACCCAAAATCACGTACTTTACACCCTGTGACTTCACTTAAGTATTGCAACATATCCCATGTAGTCATATCTTTTTTTCTTACATGTAAAACCAAATGCTCGCCCTCACCACTAAAGGGATAAAGGGGAATTTCACTCACCACAAAGTCACTGCTGTTTTTGGTGAATGTAGCATTTATGGGTGAATGGGTGAGAAAGAATTGTCGTATCATTGTGTTCCTTAAAATGGTTAAAAATGGTGTTCTTTGCACACACATCGGTAGCGTTTTCGTGCTACGTGTCCGATGATGTTAATTTTCGTTCGTGTCTGCTGTGCAATGCGTAATATGCCCTGTTTATGACGGGGATTAAAACTAAAAAGCATTTCATACTCTTCTCCGCTGCACAAAAGCCGTTTGGGAAGTTTTTTCTTTACATGTAACCCCACATTACCACTCTCTTTTAAAAGGCGTGAGAGGTCTTTGGAGAGTCCATCGGAGATGTCCATGCCTGAACTTAAGTATTTTGCGCTTTTGTAAACAAAATTTGCTTTCAATGTTGGTCTTATAAACCGTGTTTTTTTTGAAAGAGAACCGCCTCGAAGCAGGCGAGTGAGCCCCTTATACGAATGCCCCAGTTTTCCCGTGTATGCTACTAAATCACCCACTTTGGCATTTTTTCGTTCTAAAGCTTTACCTTGAAGCGTGGAGACAATTGTAATGGAAATCATCATTTTTTCGCCTGCGGTGGTATCGCCTCCAATAATTTCAACACCGTAACGCTTTGCCATAGCTTCAAAACCACGTGCAAGCTCTGTAAGTTGTGCATGGCTAAACTGTTTGGGAAGCACCACACCAATAAGTGCGTAGCACGGTTTTGCATTCATGGCAATGGCATCGGAGAGGTTCACTAACATACTTTTTTGCGCAATTTGCTCTAAACTCATCCATGCGCGTTTAAAATGAATATCCTCACAAAACAAGTCTTTTGAGTAGACATAATTTCCCACAACAGCTCCATCATCGCCAATGTGTTTGCTTCCAAAATGGGAGATAAAAAACGCCTCTTTTGACATTTGTCCTCTTTGATACAATGCGTATAGAATGAGCGTTGATTGTATAATGTCATGCATTAAGAAGCCATTAGACTTATTTTAAGGGAAAAATCATTCTCAAATTAGCTTTCATGTAACAGATTCTTACAAGTAATCTTGCGCTAATATAGATAAACACATCTAAAAGGAGTCCTAAAAATGGAGTGCAAGCTCGAACTTAGCGTTTTTCGTTTTGACGCTAAAACGGATTTTTTACCCTACTACACAAAACATTTTATCACGATAGATAAAAACCAAAGTGTGCGTGATCTTTTGGCATTCATTCAAGCCCAAGAAGGTGGTTTTGACTACCCAAAAGATGAATTTTCTGCTTTAAAAATCAATGGTAAAGCACTTTTTAGTGATGCCTCGCTTGATGGCATAGTAGAGCGTTTTGGCAAAAGTTTAATCTTAGAACCACTCAGCACCAAACGTGTTGTAAAAGATTTAATCATTAATACCGATGATTTTTACCAAAAATTTGACCTCCTTGATGCCTTTGTGGATGCAAAAGATAAACCGCTTTTTCAAAGCTATATCATCTATCACTATGCTTCAGCTGTGCTTGATTTTGTAGAAGATTTTCAAGGGGATGCCTTGTTTGCTTTTGCTTACGATATGATTCAAAAACATCCTAAACAAAAACATGCCATTCTCGAAGTCGTGGCAAATGAACACACAGGTGTTTTTTTACATGTAAAGCTGTGCAATAAAATTTACCCCTGTGGCGCAGAAGTTGAGCAAAAAATCATTGAGCTTCAAAATGAAATCATGCAGCATCACCCATTAACCTCTCCTCTGGTTAAAAAACTTTCGCACGCTATTACTCTTTTGTAAGGAATATGTCTATGAAACCCTATTTTCTTTTTGAATCCCTTATTGAACGTGAAAAAACAGCTCCTATGCTTTTGGCTGCTCGTAAACTTGTCGAATATTTAAACCTAGATGCCATCCCGTTTACACATGCAAAAGCCGATGTTGGTAGTGAATTTATAGGGCTTGATAAGCTCAAATTTTTAGAACATTATGCGTACAATCTCTCCCATGCTAGCCATGAAAAGCGAGATATTCTCTGTATTGAGCAGAGCTCTTTTATTGCCCATGCGTACACAAAAGAGCTCCTCTTAAACGATGAAACCCTTTACGCAGTGATTGAGAAGCAATTGCACACAAAAAATATTTCACTCAATCTTGAGAGTAATGTGGTGTGCCTAGAACAAGTTTTAGTTGAAGACGTAGGCATTGAAACACTTAAACAGCACATAAAACATCCTCTAAATAACTTCCAAGCGGCTCTGTTTTTAGGAACACACGCGTGTCGTGCACGAAAATACCGCAAAGAAACGCTCCTAACCCAATTACTTACGACACTGAAACTCAAATCCATCTCCCATGCAAGCATGTATGAGAGCGATGGGTATGAGGTATTAAAGGCATCATCGCTTCTTTCTAAGCAACTCGCTTCACGAGCCATACTTGATATGTTCGATAATGCCGCAGATTTTGTACTTATAAGCGATGCGAGAAGTTTTGTTATGTTGGATTTTTATCAGCAAGAACTTGAAAACGTCGCAGGTCGTGAGATTAATCTTCCTATTTTAAGCTTACCACAACTCCTTTTGCTGGCTTTTGGTATGCACGATAAAAAAAGCATTGGACTAGCCCAACACAAAGTCCCCATTACCCTTATCTAAGCCTTATAAAGAAGCAGAAACACTCTGCTTCTTAAAATTTTATAAATCAGAGTGATTTCATCTTATTTTTTATCTCCTTTTGCGTGACTTTTTTGTATCATTCTCAAAATTTAAAAAGGAGTTAAAATGCCAAAAATCAATCGTTATGTTGATATTGACACCGTTGAGAGAGAAGCGAAAAAAGACTATATCGATAGACACTCTCCGTTCATCGCCTGTGAGCCCACAGCAAAGCAAAATGAGCCATTTAAAGTAACTATCAAAGTAGGCAATGTTTATTCACACCCTGATGATTTTGACCATTACATCGCCAATGTACAACTTTACAATGGTGAAACCTTGCTCGCTAGAGCTGATTTTGTCTCAGGAACGCTTGGCGGTCAAGATAAAAAAGGGCAAGCTGAAGTGACATTTACCATCATCCCAACAGGGAAAAAACTCAACCTTGTAGCACACAGTTACTGCACCAAACACGGTGTTTGGGAAAGTGAGCCAGTTGAGGTAAGCGTAGCAGAGTAAAAAGCATGCCCTCAATGGGCACCTTTTAAAAAATGCTCCAAATTTGTTTCTAAATGCGTGATATGGTGTGAGAGTAAGAATTTCTCCTCTTTTTTGGTGAGTTCATTTTTATCGCCCACACTGTATCCACCACTAAGCCCCATTGTAATTTCATTCGCAACCATTCGAAACGTATCACGGTCAAAATCAAGCCCTAAAAAAAGATAGGCTTTGTTTTCACGATAGGTCTTTAAAAAAGCAGGGATAGCATACCCGCCCATCGCTTCGGTGAGCCAATCCACAAAATCCGCATCGGAGATAATAAAATTTTTCTCAGGCACCACGCACCCTAAAGGTTTAAAAAGAATGGGTAACATGGAGTTTAAAAGCTCTTTTTCAATGCGCTCGTAACGCTTCTCCTGAGCGTGGTACATGTAAACCATAAAACGCTCATACCCACCCATAATCCGACTCACCCCTGTCACTAAAAAGTGGTCGGTATCGGCGTAGAGTTTCAACAAAGAATCATCCAAATTGACATCCACAACATAGCGAGGCATAAGGCTTTTAAGCCACACATACACTTCTGGCACGGCATAAGGTTTGGAGGTAAAAATATGGTTTGTCATCCCTTCAATGTACGCCCTTCCCTTGCGTTGCTCCAAACTCATCGCCGCACGAGAATACTCATACATCAGCCGTGGCGACATCGCACGTCCGCCATTGAGTGCCAAAATCATTGAATCGCTATCGTACGGGATTTGCATGCCCTCTTCATTTTGAGTCTCTTTAAAGACTCCCATCCCAATAAAAGGAACCAGCACGCCCTCTCGTATGTGTTGCTCTAATTCAGCTCTCTTCACTGTATATCCTTCTTTGACACATCAATTTTTGATTAAATGCTGGTAAAAGCAGTAACATTTCATCCGCACTAATGCCATCTTCACTTCCCATCAGCACAATGCGCTCTACGGTGTTTTCAAGCTCACGCACGTTTCCAGGCCATGTGTATTGGCATAAAATCTCCATCGCTTCATCGGTGATAAGCACCTTTTTTTTATGGTTACTCATAGATTTTTGCAAAAAGAAATTGACCAATAGCGCTATGTCATCGCCTCGTTCACGAAGTGGCGGCAAGTCAATAGGAATGACATTTAAACGGTAGTACAAATCCTCTCGAAAGGTGCCATTTTTAACCATCTCTTCAAGGTTGCGATTCGTTGCCGCCACCAAACGGACATTGACTTTAATGGTCTTGCTTCCACCCACCCGTTCAAACTCTCGCTCTTGTAAAACACGCAAGAGTTTGACTTGCGCTGAAGCGGAGATGTCACCAATTTCATCTAAAAAAAGTGTGCCACCATCTGCTAATTCAAAGCGCCCTTTGCGTGCCTCTTTGGCATCGGTAAAGGCTCCTTTTTCATGCCCAAAAAGCTCACTCTCAATCAGACTATCGGTAATAGCGGCACAATTGAGTTTTACAAACGGCTCATCTTTGCGTTTGGAGCGTTTATGAATGGCCGCCGCCACCAGCTCCTTACCCGTTCCTGTCTCGCCTCGTACCAAAACGCTCACATTACTGCCTGCAATGCGCTCTACCACGTTATACACCTGCTTCATTTTAGGACTCTCTCCAATGATGTCACCAAAATTGTGCACCTTAGAGTCCCACTCCATTTTATAGTAGAGTTTGAGCTCTTTTAAACGCTCTTTTTCTTTAAGATTAATATCGTGAGAGCGGATGGATTGCGCAAAAATAGAGCTTAAGATGGTTAACACACGCACCGTACTTTCAAAACCAATAGCGGTGGTTTTACTCATACTTGCGCCCAAAACCCCAATGACCTCTTGATCCACCAGCATGGGAACGGCAATGTACGAGAGTGCGTTTTTATCACGATTGCCTGATTTGTTTAAAAACAGCATGTCACTGTGCAAATTCTCAACAATCACAGGCTCTTTGCTTTGTGCCGCAAAGCCTGTAACACCTTCGCCTAGTGTGTATGTAGCAAGCTCTTTTTGATGTTTACTAAAGTCAATACAGGCGTATACTGTTAAAAGAGTGTCATCCTGCAACGTGTGAATGACACATTTTTCCAACTGAAGCCTATTTTTTAAAATATGTAAGGCTTTTTCAAGCGATGCAACCAAATCTAACGAGTTTGAGACAACCGTTGCTGTTTCATAAAGTGTCATCAGTTCTTTTGTTGTGAGGCAATCCCCACATTTGCCCTCATACGGAACCATTTTGCACTCCTTCATCGCTTTATGCTAAAATTATAGTTAAAATTGAATAATTAATATACAAATTTTATGTTCACATTTTAATCATTTAATTTTTTGCACACCTCTTCTTTGGGCAAATTCTTTTTGCCTGGCTGAATCCACCATGTCTCACCATTGCTCAAGGTTACTTCACCACCCCATTGCTCATCGCTCTCAAACTCCAAATGCGTAATCGTCTCTTCCATATCTTTTTTGGCGATATAAAAATAAATTTCTCCATTATCTTCTCGTAACATCACTTTTGCCATTGTTTATCCTTATGTTAAAATTTTTTTGAGCCATCGTAAAAAAGGGCTCTCTTCGTACTGCACTTTAAAAAATCCTTTTTGCAATTCACGGATTAAGACATGGCGATTTCCCTCTTTACATGTAAACACATAATCCTCCCTAAAATGCGCCCCTCGGCTCTCTTTTCGATACATTGCACTCAAGATAATCGCCTCACTCAGCTCCAAAGCATTGCGTAACTCTAAAATGGAGATGAGCTCAACATTATTGTTTTTACTTTTATCGACGCAGTGCAAGGTATTGGACTCAAGACGCAGGTATTTCATATAGTCAAAGGCTTCTTGCAGACGCGTTTCATTGCGATAAATGCCCACTTTATCAAACATAATTTTGCCCACGGAAATACGCATGGCATTAAAGTTTTTACTACAATCCCCCTCAAAAATGCGCTCCACCAGTCCCATATTTTTAATCACGACACGGTAATCAATGGGTAAAAACTCTCTATTGTAAACATACTCTCTAGCCTTTTTACCTGCTAAAACGCCAAAAACTCCCCCTTCTAACAAAGAGTTCCCACCCAAACGGTTCGCTCCATGCACCCCTAAGGCTGCACACTCGCCACAGGCAAAAAGCCCTTTAATAGCCGTTTCACACATCGTTGATTCAATGCCACCCATGCTGTAATGCGCCACAGGTTTTATCTCCAAAAGCTCACAGCAAAGGTCAATACCCGCTTGATTGTAGGCACTTTTATAGAGTGAGGGCACACGGCTTAGAAGCGTCTCTTTGGGGATGTGTCGCATGTCAATAAACACTTTTTGCCCCGCTCGCATCTGCTCAAAAATAGCCCGTGCGAGCACATCTCTGGTGCCTAATTCATTGACAAAACGCTCCCCTTTGGAATTAATCAGATACCCACCCTCGCCTCTGGCAGCCTCAGAGACCAAATAGCCCGTTTTGGCAAATCCCGTGGGATGAAACTGAACAAACTCCATATCTTTAAGACTAAGACCTGCTCGAAGGGCGATGCTCAGCATATCGCCTGTACAATCTTGTGCGTTGGTACTAAATCCTCGATAAATCCCCGCATACCCTCCGCCTGCAAAAACGACGGATTTGGCAGGATAAACACTCACCGAAGAATCCACCTTCTTAAGTGCCACCACACCGCTAATGTACTCCTCAATGGTGGTAATATCCATCACAAAATGGTTCACCAAAAAATCAATGCCTACCTCTTTGGCATGTTTAATTAAAACCTGAATAATAGCAGCCCCAGTGCTATCGCCTACAAAACAGGTGCGTTTATCGCTTCCTCCACCAAAACTTCGCTGTAAAATGTTCCCCGCCTCATCCCTGTCAAAGAGAACACCATAGCTTTGTAATTTTTTAATCACATGAGGTGCTTGTTCGCATAAATACGCAATGGCTTTTTTATTGCCGACATCTTTAGCACTTTTGTACGTATCGCTGATGTGCTCCATAATCAGCGCTTTATCGTTTTCATCTAAGACCGCATTGATGCCTCCACTGGCTAGTGCACTGTTGGATTTGAAGATGTTCCCTTTGCACATGAGTGCTACGCTGTTTCCCTCACCCTTTGCCTCAATAGCCGCCATCAATCCAGCAATGCCTGAGCCTATTACTATGACATCGTAACTCATCTGCCATCCACCTTATACAAAAGATTATACTTCACCATGCTCACCGCATTTATCTGCGCAATTTCCACATTCTCTTTTACATGTAAAGGAGAGTGCGAGCTAAAAAGTGCGCTTAAAAGCCCTCTTGTGGAACGGGCAAATTGAAGGGCAAGTTGCACATCGCTGTGAAGTTGCATGTTAGAATCAAGCAAATAGCCAATCTCAGGCTTAAAGGGTTTTTTAAACAGGTGCATCTGCAACAACGAAGCACTGCCTATCACCCCAAGTCCTAGTTTATGCGCTACCTGCACAGGAGTGTACAAACCGCCATCGCTCATCTTTTGCGTTGCGAAGGTATTGGCATGGGTTTTGGCAATGTTAAACGGGAGTTGGATGTAGCGAAAATGGTGTCCATCACCACCTATTTTTTTTGCAATTTCATAAAGCTTCTCAAGACTGATGTGTTCGCTATGCCCTTCATCGTAAAAAAAGGCATTCCACACAGCAACCCCATACGAAGCCATTTTCCCCTCAGCCACCCACACCTCAAATGCCTCAAAAATTGCCTCTATTTGGGTGTAAAATGCCTCTTTTCCTAAGCGTAGCAGTTGGGTTTCAGGGTTGTGCAAAAAGTAGATGTCCAAAGCCTTTACATGTAAATTTTCCAAAGAGCGATGGAGTGAATCTTTGAGAAACGCAACACTCATACAGTGCTGATCAAGCTCTATCTCCTCTTTGCTTGCTAAAGCTTTTTGAAAAATATTCTCCTCTATCCATGTGTAGGGATTTTTAGGGAAGGGAAAACACAGGGGGATGAAACCGCCTTTGGAGCAGAGTATCAGCTCTTCACGGTTCACTTCACCGCTTGCAAATAATGCTTCAAGGACTTCACCTATCTCTTTTTCACTTTGTTGGTAGCGGTAATTAATGGCGGTGTCAATGAGGTTAATGCCACTTTTTATCGCCTCTTTGAGCGCACTTTTATAATCAAAGGTGTAATTTTCCTCTTTATAAGGCTCTTTTTTAAAGGTTCCAAAGCCCAATTTGGAGAACAAAAGCCCATCGTGCGCCATGTAAAAATCTTTATACTGCGCAAAACGCTTGGCAAAACGGTGCGTGGCTTCAGGAGTGGCATAAGACATCGTTCACCTCGTTTTTTACGAGATGATTTGCAAGAAGTATTCCTTACATGTAAAGAATCGTAAAAACATAAAATTGAACAATATATTTGACATTTATAGATGAAAGTTATAAAATGTCTAAAATATTAGTCAAGGAAGCATTATGGACTTAAGAGAGTTTGGCACACACATGGCTCAACTTCGTAAAGCCAAAAAAGTGTCACAAGAGCAACTCTCTCGTGACCTTAGCATCTCTCGTGCTACCATCAGCGCCCTTGAGAATGGCACAAGCTCAGATGTGGGCATCAAAAAAATACTCCAAATCCTTGACTACTTAGGGTATGAGCTTACATGTAAAGAAAAATCACCCTTCCCTACGTTTGAGGAGCTAAAAGATGAACGATAGTTTACATGTAAAGGTTTCTAACGAAAAAGCGGGAAGCATCCTGCTTGAAAATAATGAATACATTTTTGACTACACGACGGGGAATCCAGACGCTTTTGTCTCTTTAAGTATGCCCGTGCGAGCCAAAAGTTATGCTAACCCCAAACTCCACCCCATCTTTGAGATGCACTTGCCAGAGGGGTATCTACTTTCCATCATCAAAAAGCATTTCTCAAAGATAACCAAAACCGATGACTTCGGACTGCTTCAACTCATGGCACAGAGCATCAAAGGTAGGCTTACCTATGATGCAGATACTACGCCCAAAGACGAAATTCTTAGCTTAGATACGCTTCTTCATCCCAAAAGTGAAACACTCTTTGATGAACTCGTAACCCGTTTCGCTCTAAACTCGCCACTCAGTGGTGTTCAACCCAAAGTCTTAGCCAAAGTGCGTGACAAAGTCACCTTACCACTGCAAGAATACATCGTCAAGGCATGGGGTGAAGAGTACCCACACTTAGCACTCAATGAATTTTACTGCATGAGCATCGTTAAACGTGCAGGCATAGAAGTACCTGAGTTTTATCTATCTGATGACAACAAGCTTTTCATCATGAAGCGTTTTGACATCAAAGAGGATGGAAGTTACCTAGGTTTTGAAGATATGTGTGTGCTTCAAGCCCGTCAAGCCGATGAAAAATACGAAGGCTCTTATGAGCACATCGCCAAAAGTATCAAAACCTTTGTCTCGCCCAAACACAAGAAAAAGGCGTTGAGAGACTTCTTTAAGATGATGGTCATCAACTCCCTCGTACAAAATGGCGATGCCCACCTCAAAAACTTTGGCGTACTCTATGAAAATATTAACGACATTTGGCTTGCACCTGCGTACGATGTCGTCTGCACCACACTCTACATCCAAAAAGACATCCCTGCTTTGCATCTTTTAGGAAGTAAAAAATGGTGGAGTAAAGCGTTTTTGCTCCGTTTTGGCAAAGAGAGTTGTGAGCTAAATTCTAACGAAACACTCATGCTTTACGATGAATGCGTTGAAGCGATACGCATCACTGCGAATGAAGTGAAAGAGCGCATTGAGGGGGAAAATGATTTACATGTAAAGGTATTTTTGAGCAGTTTGGTGGAAGTGTTTGAAAGAGAAAAAGACCATTAATTGTTTCGTTTATTTTATATTCTCTTGTTTCAATGATATAGCCCTATAAAAACTCACATTACGACACAACCTGTCAGGTACTCTGGCTACACTTCTTCCATAATATTTAGGAGAAGGATGAGCCTTTATGCTTTCAATTACAATAAGTATTACTTCCATTATTCTTACAATATATATTTTAAGGCAGTGTATCTGCGATTTATCAAAATCTGAATTGGACATATACTCATGTTTTCAAGATTATGAAAGTGATATTTCAGAAAGCTATACAGCAATTGAAAAAGCTTTAGAAAATCAACAAGACATAGACAAATAATATACAAAAATCTAACGACAAGGAGCATTTGATGCTAATAAAAAAAATAGTGGTTTTATCTATTGTGAGTTTTAACTGTTGGGCTGCTACTATGCCTTGGGAGACAGGCTGGGCAATGGGCGGAACATCAACGTATGCCATTATCGACAAAGATAATAACCAATTACTCATAGAGTGTAATGACCAAAGTGGAGCGTTATATTTAAGAAATGAAAAACGAAATGATGTCAATGTAGGGCAAGTTGTTGCGATTAGTGTTAACAACACTAAAATGACTGTGCCAACAAGCATTGATACCACAAGTGCTCAAAGCGATAAAATGGCTTGGGGGAATTTTATTTATTCTCTTTCAAAATCTAAATCTATCACACTCAACAATAAAAAATTTGAGCCAAATAACTCAGAAAAACTATCAGACATAGTACAAGCATGTACAGCTTATGATGAATCGGATAGCAGTGTACCACAAAATACGCCGCAGCAAACAACAAAACCTGTACTTAAAGTAAGCGTACACTATGAACAAGGAAGCTTTGGCAGTATTCCTGTCACCGTGCCTATCTTGCATTTAGTTGGTCTTAGTGAGAAACCCTTTAAAGTTCAAGGGCTTGTCGTCAATAAAGGCAATTGTAAAGTTACTGCATACGGATTAGACAAGTTAAAAACACCTATGGTTTATGGCGAAGAAAGGACGGTTCCTTTGGCAGCATCATCGACATGTAGCACTATATTGGATATTGACGTACGAACAAATTTAGGCAATTTTTCTTATACCATGCAATAATTCTTCTAATGACACAACCTGTCAGGCACTCTTGATAAACTTCTTTTATATATTTGAAAAAAGGAGTTTGTCATGATCCCAGTAGTTGTTGGAAGTATAGCCTTAGTTGCTGCAGGTTACGGTTTAAAAAAGTATTTGAACGATGAATCGTTTTTTGAATCAGACGTATTTTCTACATTAGAAGAAGATGAAAATGATGATACAGATGCTCTTTCAAGCTTTGACGTAATCAAAAAAACCTTAGAGAATAGCACTTTAAAAGAGGTATTTTTGGCTCTTGGTGAAATTAAAAATCTTCCATTAGAGCTAAGCATCAAACCATTACAGTCTTATAAAGAGACCGCTATTGATTTACCTCTTAATGATGAAAATCTAGCCATCCTAAAATCTTTTTGCGATGTACTTGAAAAAGTAAAATCACTTCTCAATACACTTTTAGATGAACTTGATATGTTTGTCGTCAGAGAAAATGACTACTCAAAGTATAACCATGAAGAGAAAGAAAAGATGCAAGAACTTGTGTTACTTGTAAAAACACTGCAAGAGGTACTTTCTCTTCCTTTGACATTTGATCATGTGACAATCAATAGAGCGGTGAAAAGAGGGTATGAAAAACTGAAACATTTTGAAGCAATTTAAGCATCTTTATAGACAGGGGGGGGGTAATATTTGTCCTTATACAAGATTATCTTGTATGCAATATACAATATTCCATGAGGGAGAAAGAATGGGTTGGTTTAAAACTATGAGTTATATTGGTTTAGGCGTTGCAGGTGGTGTTGCTGCTATAGCAGCTGCTCCTTTCACAGGCGGTGGGTCATTACTAGGTGCAGCTACATTGGCGACGTCTTTAGCAGGAGCAGGAACAATTGCAGCAGCAACTGGAGCAGCAGCAGTTGCTGGAGGCACGGGTGCATACTTAGCTAAAAAAGATGATGATGATGATGAAAAAAAAGATGAAAAAATTTCTGAATTAGCCTTAAGAGCAAATAAATTAGAAACAGGACTAAAAAAAGCATTTCAAAGTTTTGAGGGCGATAAAGAATATTTTAATTTCATTGTAGGGATGACAGCTCTAGGTTTAGCAATGGCAAATGTTGATGGTGAAATATCTGCTGAAGAAAGAGAAGAAATAGATGAATTTGTAGGGGGAATTGCCAATTCTCATTACCCTCAACACGTTAAAGACAGTATTCAACAATTAAATGAAAACATCCCAAATCTTATGACGGCAATGAAAGTGTATATTTCTAAAGTCAATCCAAAAAATTATGATGTTTTGAGAGATTTATTAAAAATTGTCATGCTCGCTGATGGTATAGAACATGAAAGAGAAATCGCTTTTATCAGTGCATTTGAGCAACAGATTTTACAAGTAGAATACCAACCAGAAAAGATTGATACTAAAGGTGAGTTTTTATTAACTATTCAAGCAAATATCGCATAAGTTATATTTCTAGGTAGCTTTGCTACCTAGAAATATTAAAGATTTGAAACATATTTTAAGGAGTTGATACACTATGAATAGTATAGAGCAATATAAAAAAAGAAAAAATATTTTGAAAGATAAAAATAGTGTTTCTTTAAAACCCGTTAATTTTGATATTGTTAATCAACTTGTGTCTTCAAAAGTAGATTTAAATCTAATCAAAGAAATAACTAAGACAATGGAAGACCATTATCATTTTGAAGATAATTTTGCGGTAACGCAAGAAGAAGCAAAAGAATTTTTAGAACAATTTAAAAAAGATTTTAACCAAGCTAGATTTGATAAATTAATTATTGATTGTAAAAAAGATGTGATTCATTCTATCGTAACTCCATTTGGACTTGGGAAAATTGTTGCTGCTTATGATAAAGCTGGAGGTAATGTTGATACTGTCTATAATGTTCGAAATGGCATATATGCTACTGTAGCTGAAGAGGAAGTTTACAAAAATAGAGGTGAATACAATAGTAATGAATACCATAAAGATTCAAGTTATATAAAGACAAATGCGCAATATTCTGATCATAGGAAGAAAGGTGAAGCTAAAGATTATATGACAGGGGCACAATTAGACCAACATCAAAGTCACGATTTAGATCATATAAAATCTGCTAACGAAATACATGATGATGCTGGGAGAGTTCTAGCTGAAATTAAGGGAACCGAACTTGCAAATACAGAGACAAATCTGAAACCAACAACTGCTAAAAATAATCGTTCTAAAAAAGCCGACCCAATGGAGGTTTTTTTAGCTAAAAAAAATGAAAAACTAAAAAAAATAAAAGAGTTAGAATCAAAAGATAATTTATCTCCTCAAGAAAAAAAAGAATTAGAAAATATTAAAACATTAGCAAAAATTGATGATGAAAAAGCACGAGAAGCAGACAAAAAAGCACGAGAAGAAATAGATAAAAAGATAAATGGCGATTATTACGGAAGTAAAAAATTTATTGGGAATACTGCGATTACGGGTCTCAACGAAGGCTCTAAAATGGGTATGCAACAAGCTATCGGGCTTGTTATGACTGAATTTTTCACCGCTCTTTTCGATGAGATATTAGATATATACAAAAATGGTTTTTCTGCTGGATTTGATGATGATAAATTTTTAACTATTTTAAAAAAGAGACTCAAAACAATTGCTAAAAAGATAAAAGCCAAGTGGAAAGATGTAGCGATTGCTTTTAAAGACGGTTTCATTTCAGGATTTATCTCTAATCTTGTAACAACGGTTACCAATATGTTTGTAACAACAGCAAAAAGGGTAATAAGAATTATTCGAGAAGGAATTTATTCTTTGTTTAAGGCTATAAAATTACTCATTTTTCCACCAGAGAATATGACTTATGAAGAAGCGATGCACGAAGCTAAAAAAATCATTGCAAGCGGTTTGATCGTCACTTTAGGAGTCATAGCAGAAGAGTATATCGAAAAATTTCTCGCCTCAACTGGGGCATTGGCTCCCTTTTCAAGTACATTAACAGCAATTTTTGTAGGTGCTATTACAGGGCTTGCTATCACAATGACGGTTTATTATCTTGATAAACGCAAAAATGACAAAGATGCAATTAAGGCATTAATGACTCAAGTAGAGAATAGTATAGCCAATGGTGAAGCTTTACTTGCTAAACTAAATCTAGGCTATGCTTAATGAATGAACATGATAAAATCGCTACAAGATTAGCATTAATCCTTCAAAAATTAGTTTCAAAAGAGAGATTTACAATTGAAGAGCTATGTGAAGAGTTCAATGTCAATAAGCGAACCATTCAAAGAGATATAAATGAACGGCTTGCATTTTTACCTATAAAAAAAGAAAATGGGTTTTACTTTGCTGAGTCTTTTACATTTGGAGATCTAAGCTTTAAAGATATTCAGGCATTTGCTACATTATGTGGGATTAAGTCACTCTATCCTGCACTCACAAACGAGTTTATCGTCGATCTCTTAAATATCAAAACAAGTCAAGCCTATCTTATTAAATCCTTCAACCATGAAAGTATTACAAACCAACAGAAATCTTTTGAAGCCATCTCCGCATGGATTTTAAAACACCAACAAATCTCATGTACTTATAAAAATAAACAAAGAGTTTTAAACCCTTACAAGCTTGTCAATATCAATGGTATTTGGTATTTGGGTGCAGATGAAGATGGTACTTTCAAAACATTTACTTTTTCAAAAATGACCAATCTAAAATTTTTAGATACACAATTTTCAGAAAATCCTGAATTTCTAGAACTTCTTAGAAAAAATGAAATCACGTGGTTTTCTAATAGTACATTTGATGCAACCTTGCAAATCAATGCCAATGTAGCCGAATATTTTTTTAGAAGAGCACTGCTACCTAACCAAAAAATTATAGAGCAAAATGATGAGTATCTCATTCTTTCTACAAAAGTATCTTATGAAGATGAACTTTTTAGCATCGTCAAATATTGGTTACCACATATAAAAATTTTACAACCAAGGGAGTGTTCAAAAATCTGTGTCAGCACCAAGTAGTTCCTAAAATTGTATCATAAATTTAAAGCCTTGTTGAGTCTACCCTCGAAATAAATTGAGAGTTGTGAGAGGGTTAGACTCCAATTTCGTATAGGCATTGTCCATTTTTTTTCTGCATTTTTAATACCCATAAAAAGAAGTTTGAGTAAGCTATCATCATTTGGAAAAGCCCCTTTAGTCTTTGTCAATGTTCTAAACTGGCGATGAACGGATTCAATAATATTGGTGGTATAAATAACACGTCTAATATCTTCAGGGTACTGAAAATACAGTGAGAGGTTATCCCATTTGTTGCGCCATGATTGAAAAACAATAGGGTATTTTTACCCCATTTTTCTTCCAGTTTATCCAGTTCATTTTCAGCTTCTTCTTTGGAAAATGCTTGATAGACTGCTTTAAGTTCACTAGCAAATTGCTTTTGATTGATTGAGCCTATAAACCTGAGGGAATTGCGTATTTGATGGACGATACACAGCTGAACTTCTGTATTGGGAAATACTGAGTTAATCGCTTCAGGAAATCCTTTAAGTCCATCGACTGAGGCAATCAATATATCTTTCACTCCACGGTTTTGCAGATCTGTGAGCACTTGTAACCAGAACTTTGCTCCTTCACTTTCACCTAAATAAAGACCTAATATCTCTTTTTTACCATCGGTTTTAACACCAAGCACGGTATAAAATGCTTTGGAAATATATTTGCCTTCATCTTTCACTTTATAGTGAATGGCATCTAAGAATATAAAGGGATACAGCTCTTCCAAGGGGCGAACGCGCCACTCTTGTAACATGGGTAGGATTTTATCGGTTACGGCGCTTATGGTGGCTTTAGAGAAGCCTACACCGTATATTTCTTCAATAAGGTCAACTATTTGGCTATAACTGTTGCCAAGGGCATAGAGTGAGAGTATCTTTTGCTCTATTTGATCCGACATATGGGTTTGATTTTTCTTCACGATTTGAGGCTCGAATCTACCAGTTCGATCTCTTGGAACATCGAGTTCGAAGTTACCTACTTCACTCTTCATTGTTTTAGAGCTAAATCCATTTTTACGATTCTTTTGCAAATCTTGGGTAAGGTGCGATTCTATCTCTGCTTGAAGTGCTGCTTCTGTTAGTTGTTTAATAAGAGGAGCCAGTGCTCCATCTTTCCCTCCAAGGGCTTTGCCCTCACGTATGTGCTGTAATATTGCCTCTGTGTCTATCTGAAATTCCATCGTTCAATCCTTGTGTATTTGAAATACTACCTGATTGACACAGAATTTCTAACGCTCCCACAACCAACGAATTTACAAGCCAAATTTGAAAGAATTTTAAAAGATTATTTAACATTTCCTTCACCCAACTAAAAACCCTTTATGTTTTTTAACCAATGCCTTGTATAGAACCTCAATCCTCTGGTATTTGTTCTATTCTTTTATAATTGGGGTTGTTCTTTCCCTCCATGATTTTTTTAATATCTGAAGAGTTATCTAAATTATCAAAAATCTTTACTCCTTTTCATATATTTAACCAATGCAAAAGTCAATGTTATTTTGTATCTCATTGAAAATCAAGCTATAATCCCATCAAAAAAAGGTCGGTGTGTGCGTTGTGAAAAAATGAGCTCTTTTATTGTGATGGACATCGTCAAAGAGGCGGAGAAATATGCAGATGCGATTCATTTTGAAATCGGACAACCCGACCTTCCTCCCTCACCCAACGTGAAAAATGCTTTACATGTAAGCATTGATGAGAACCGCTTTTCGTATACGCAAAGTCATGGGCTTGTGGCACTGCGTGAGAAAATCAAATCCCACTACGCCACAACCTACGGTGTTCACATTGACATCGAGCAGATTTTTCTCACCCCTGGAACCAGTGGGGCATTTTTGATTGCTTATGCACTCACTTTAGGCAAAGATGCCACGCTAGGATTTAGCGACCCATCTTATCCGTGTTATAAAAACTTTGCTTATCTCTTAGACATCAAACCGCTTTTTATGCCCATTGGAAAAGCGGATAATTTTGAATTACATGTAAAGCATTTAGAGCCTCATACACTTGACGCCTTGCAAATCTCCTCCCCTGCCAATCCTACGGGAAATATCTACGATGCCAAAAACCTTGAAGCGCTTGTGGCGTATTGTGAAAGTAAAAACATAGCCTTTATCTCCGATGAGCTTTACCACGGCTTAACCTATGAAAAAGAGGCTAACTGTGCTTTGGAGTTTGGAGACAAAAACGTCTATGTTATCAACGGTTTTTCAAAATATTACTGCCTTCCAGGTCAGCGTTTGGGCTGGGTCATCGTTCCAAAAGAAAAAATTCGCCATGCCGAGATGGTCGCACAAAACCTCTTCATCTCCGCCCCTACCCTCTCCCAATACGGCGCACTCGAAGCCTTTGATGAGGCGTATTTAGCAGAAGTTAAAGAGGAGTTTCAAAAACGCCGAGACTATCTTTACAAAGAACTCTCAGAACTTTTCGACATCGACGCCAAACCTGAGGGGGCATTTTACATCTGGGCAAACATCTCACACTACTCAAACGACAGTTTTGCTTTTGCCAAAGAGCTTTTAGAGAAGATTCACATCGCTACCACACCAGGGGTTGATTTTGGAAGCAATGGAACAAGTCACTATCTGCGTTTTGCTTACACGAGGAACATCGAACACATGGCTGAGGGCATTCAAAGACTCAAAAACTATTTAAAGGAAAAAAATGAAAATTAGTAAAAACAGCGTGGTGACCTTAAGTTACCGAGTGGTCGATAAAAAAGGCAACCCCTTAGACACAGGTGATGAACCACTGGTTTATTTGCATGGCGGATACGGCGATATTTTCGCAAAAGTGGAAAAAGCGCTTGAGGGTAAAAGTGTTGGTGATGAAGTCGAAGTAACATTGCTTGCCAAAGAGTCGTTTGGTGAGTTTGATGAGAATTTGATTGTGACACAGCCTCGTAGTGAGTTTGATGAGCACATCCATGAGGGTGAGCAATTTGAAGAAATCATCGAAGATGAGTTGAGCGGCGAAGAAGAGAGTATTATCTACCTCGTCAAAGAAGTGACACCTGAGCATGTTGTTTTAGATGGAAACCACCCTTTTGCAGGCACTGATGTTGTGTTTCATGCAGTTGTTGCGGATGTAAGAAAAGCCAACAAAGAAGAAATAGAGTGCCAATACGCACGTTAAAATCTCTTTACATGTAAGGAAGTTTTCTTCCTTACCTCTTGTTTACAAACACCCCATAAAATATTCCTAATCAAATAAGGCATAGTGCATCACGTGAGGTAAACTTTTTTGATAGGCATCTTCCCAATTCTTTGATTATTGTGTTACAATACAAACTTTAAATAAGTCTTTACTTATAAAATTAATTTTAATAAAAAATATACCCAAAGAGACCCTTTATGGTAGATACTATGAACGTTTATCGCATCAATGCAGGTTCTTGTAATGGCTGTGATGTCGAGCTTTTGGCGAGTATCCTTGTTCCCAAATTTGGCTTTGACACGCTTCATTGCACCTACACCAACACACCTGAAGAGGCACATATTGTCATCGTCACGGGTTCCATCACCACACGCTCCAAACCTTTTTTAGAAGCCACGCTCAAACGGTTACCTCCTAAAAAAGTGGTGGTCGCCATGGGAATATGCCCGATCACGGGCGGTGTGTTTCGTGATAGCTACTCTATAGAGGGTCCATTGGATCGCTTCGTGGATGTGGATGTCAACATCGCTGGCTGTCCGCCCTCACCGCAGAGCATTGTTGATGGACTCATTAAAGCCTGTGCACTTTGGAAAGAGAAGGTGAGCGCATGAATGCCTACAAAGGAAAAATCACGTTTGATAAAGAGCAGTGTGTTCTGTGCCAAACCTGTGCCTTTGTCTGCCCTGCTGGTGCGATCAACATCACCTGTGTCGAGCCACAAAAGAGCTATGACTTCATCATCTGGCACAACACCTGTACCGTGTGTGGCAACTGTACCTATTTTTGTCCCACAGGTGCGATCACGTTAAGCAACACGCTAGCCGAAGCAACACCCCAAAGTGAAAAATACACCTCGATTACGGCTAATATAGTCGAATATGGTGAATGCCCAAACTGCCATGAACCGATGATAAACGTTCCTTTAACGATGCTCAAAAGAAGCTTTAAGACAATAAGCGAACCTATTACCTCTCTTTTTAAACTCTGCCCTAAATGCAGACGTGACCATACATTTGAAAGAAGAGTCCTTTAAATGAAATCTTTACATGTAAAACTCAATGACGCTCTTAACACCCTAAAATTAGGTTGTCATTTTGATCTTCAAGGTGATAGCCTTTGGTGCGAAATAGACGATAAAAACCTGCTTTTAAGCCTTGCAGAGATCCTTCAAACGATGAACGCACGGGTCTGTATGATCACTGCGTATCAAAAAGGTGAGGCGCATGAACTGGTCTATCACTTCGACCTTGATGGCATGATGCTCAATGTCAAACTGCACATCAACGACAAAAGCGTTCCCTCCATCACACCACTGTTTAAAAGTGCGGACTGGACGGAGCGGGAACTTTCCGAAATCTATGGCATAGCTATCCTCAATCACCCCAACCCCAAACGCCTTTTTCTCGATGAAGCGATTAAAGAGGCTGTTTTAAGCGAGTACTATTCACTCTCTTCCGCCATGAGTGGCAAAGTCAGCCAAGCACTTTGGAGCAGAGTTAAAGCAGAAGAAGGAAGCAACCGTGGATAACACTAAAGTCATTTTAGGACCATTTGATGTGGCACTCGAAGAGCCCGTTTATTTTAAAATTGAGCCCAACAGTGATGGCAAAACGATCAAAACGGTTGATATGATCAACGGTTTTGTTCACCGTGGCATCGAATCTATCGTACTTCAACGAAATTTTTTGCAAAATCTTATCATCACCGAAAAAGTCTGCGCACTCTGTTCCAACAACCACCCCTTTACCTACTGCATGGCGGTGGAGAAGATCGCAGGACTGAGACTGCCTGAGCGCGCCCTTTACCTTCGTGTCGTCGCCGATGAGATCAAGCGCATCGCAAGCCACCTTTTTAACCTTGGCATGCTTTCACATCTCATTCACAACAAAGCATTGATGACACAGTTTTTGGAGGCACGTGAGGATTTTCAAGACCTCAAAGAAGCCATTTGGGGCAATCGCATGGACTTAAGTGCCAACACCATTGGTGGCGTGAAGTTTGATCTAGACGCCACACTGATCGCTTCCATCAAAACGACACTGGATAAGAACAAAAGCAAAATCGAAGCGTTTATCGCTCTGTTTGAAACCGATGCAACGCTTATCTCCAGACTTTCTGGTGTAGGTGTTTTAGGCTACGAAGACGCTCTCAGACTGGGCGTTGTAGGCCCTGTGGCACGTGCAAGCGGTGTCAATAACGATGTACGAAAACGCGCTCCTTATGCTGCGTATGACCAACTTTCGTTTGATGTCGTGCTTCAACAAGATGGCGATGTGCTCTCTCGTGCGAAAGTGAGACTGTATGAAATTTTAGAATCCATGAAACTGCTTCACCAAGCGCTGGATGCCTTACCAACGGGAGAAATTGTGCTTCCAACACGCACACTCATTCCAGAAGGCGAAGCGATCTCTCGCACCGAAGCACCACGTGGTGAGCTCGTTTATTACCTCAAAACCAATGGCACCCAAAAGCCTGAGCGAATGAAGTGGAGAGTTCCCACCTACATGAACTGGGAAGCGCTCAAAGTGATGATGCCCAACAATAGCATTGACGATGTTGCCCTGATTTTTAACAGCATTGATCCGTGTATCTCCTGTACCGAGCGTTAAGATGAGACATCGATTTATTTTAGCCGATAGCACCAAATGTGTGGGGTGTTTGAGTTGTGAGTTAGCCTGTGCTGCTAGTTACCAAGGCATTGCTTTTGAGGAAGCCTACACCACGAAGTTACCGCTTATTTCACGCAATCGTGTGGTAAAGATGGAGACCAAAACCGCTCCGCTTCAGTGTATGCACTGCGAAGATGCTCCTTGTGCAACGATTTGTCCGCATGGCGTCATTGAGCGGATGGATGGGTTTATCAAACTGCATGAAGAAGCGTGTGTGGGGTGTGGCTGCTGTTCGCTCATCTGCCCGTATGGCGCGATTCGTATGATCCAAAAAGAAGACCGCAGGGTCGCTGTAAAATGCAATCTCTGCTTTAGCCATCCACAAGGGCCTTCGTGCGTGCGTGTCTGCACCACCGATGCGATTCGTCTGGTTGATTACGATACGTTTGAAACGCTTATGGCAGCCAAAGGCTAAGGGTTATGCACGAGTATTCCATCGTCGCTTCACTCATTGATGTGTGTGAAAAAGAGGCGAAAAAGCACCATGCCAAGGCAATTAAACGTCTTGAAATTCGTGTGGGAAGACTCAGTGGCATTGAAATTCATTTTTTGGAACAGTGTTTTGACACCTTTAAAGAAGGGACCATCTGCCACGATGCCACACTCGTTGTTGAGCTGTGCGACGTGGTGCTTCTGTGCGCTTCGTGTCATGAGCAAAGTGTCGTGAGTGAGAACCATTTTATCTGCCCCAAATGTCACAGCGAGGACGTCTCCATGATAGGTGGGCAAGAGTTACATGTAAAGAGTATAGAAATCATCGAGGATGAACATGAGAGACTATAAAACAATCGCAAAAGCCTATCCAAAAAAACGCCCTGCGCAGGAACGCGTTGAGGATTATTACCCCATTTATCATAATTTTGAAGAGAGCGAAGCCAAGGCGCAGGCGAGTCGTTGTCTGCAATGCCCGATTGATCTTTTGCGTGGACTTGAGAGTGAATTTAAGTTCTGTCGCACAGGCTGTCCACTCAATAACAACATCCCAAGATGGCTTAAAAAAACCTATGAAAATGACTACTTAGGAGCGTTTGAGCTCTCCAATGCACGCTCTCCTTTTCCTGAAATACTCGGTCGTGTTTGTCCTAAAAAAGGGCTGTGTGAGAGTTCATGTACGCTGGAGAAAACAGAGTACCATGCCGTTTCCATCGGCAATGTGGAAGTCTTTCTCAATGAAAAAGCGTACGAACAAGGCGCCATTCCCGATTACGGTCAAGCGGAGGGTCGAAAGTTCAAAGTCGCCGTTGTGGGCAGTGGTCCTGCGAGTTTGAGCTGTGCGACGTTTTTGCTTCGTTCCAACATCGAAGTCGAACTGTATGAGCGCGAAAACCGAGTGGGCGGGCTTTTGATGTACGGCATTCCTAACTTTAAACTACCCAAAAGTGTCATCTTGCGACGTTTTGAGTGGATGAAAGCAGCTGGTATGAAAGTGCATCTAAACACCGAAGTGGGAAAAGATGTGAGCCTCAGCGAGCTTCAAGAGAAGTTTGATGCCGTCTTTTTGGGACTAGGTGTGCCTAAAGGTCGCAGTGCCGATATGGAAAATGAAGATGCAAACGGTGTGCATCAAGTCATGACCCTTCTTACCCAAACGCAAAAAAATCTTTTCGACCATGCCCTTCAAAAATCAGTTTTACGCAACAAACACGTCGTCGTCATCGGTGGTGGCGACTCTGCGATGGATGCGCTTCGCACCGCCATTCGTCATCATGCTAAAAGTGTGACCTGTGTCTACCGAAGGGATGAGAAAAGTATGCCTGGAAGCCCTGCTGAAGTCCTTAACGCTAAAGAAGAAGGGGTACAGTTTATCTTTAACGCCTTGCCCAAAAAAGCGCTCGTGGATGAAGAGCATCGTGTCATTGGACTTGAAATTATGGAAACCTATACCGATGAAAACAAGAAATTGCAAACCAAACCACAGAGCCTTCAAACCTTACCTGCGGATAGCATCATTTTAGCCCTTGGTTTTGAAGCCAAACATTTTAGCTTTTACGATGAACTCAACCTCGCTGTTGGTCGTTCAAACACGCTTATCGTCGATGAAAACAAAGAGACCTCCCATCCGTTCATCTTCGCAGGTGGCGATGTGGTGAGAGGCGCAAACCTCGTTGTGAACGCAGCCCTTGATGGCAGAACCGCCGCTGTAGCGATTGCCCGAAAATTGGGCGTTGTGGAAGATCAAAAGCTTTACATGTAAAGAATCTTTAGCAAAAAAAGGTAAAATACACTTCATTTTATCTCACAGGATTTTTTATGCTTCTTTTTTCGTTAGCGCTTCTTTTAGGTCTTATTTTACTTGTCTGGAGTGCCGATAAATTTGTCGATGGCGCAACCGCACTTGCTCTCAATCTTGGTATGCCAACCCTACTCATTGGAATTTTAATTGTTGGTTTTGGCACAAGTGCCCCTGAAATCGCCGTCTCTTCTATTGCCGCATTTAATGGCACACCTGCTCTTGCAATGGGCAATGCACTGGGCTCAAATATTGCCAACATTGGTCTTATTTTAGGCATTAGCGCACTTATTGTGCCTATTGCACTGCACTCCAATGTCGTGAAAAAAAATATTTTGCTCTCCCTTGGCATTACCCTCCTCTCAGGCTACATGCTTTTTGATGCAACCTTAAGTCTCATTGAGGGTATAGTGCTTTTGGTGGCATTATTTGGCTTTATTGGGTGGACAATCCGAAGTGGGCTTAAAACACGACGGGATAAATTCATTCATGAGATTGAAGATGAAATTTTTCAAAAAACGATGAGCCTGCCTAAAAGTATTGTTTTGCTTCTCATAGGATTAGTGCTTTTGGTGGGAAGCTCTCAACTGCTCGTGTGGGGAGCCGTTGGCATTGCTACGATACTTGGGGTCAGCGATTTGATTATTGGGTTAACCATTGTTGCGGTTGGAACATCTTTGCCAGAATTGGCTACGTCTATTGCCGCTGTTAAAAAAGGAGAGTCTGATATTGCCATTGGAAACGTGGTCGGTTCAAATATTTTCAACATTCTAGCGGTTATGGGAGTTGCGGCTACCATTGCACCTGATTATGTGATTGCGCCTGAAATTTTTTACCGAGATTGGGGTGTCATGTTTATGATGAGTTTTGCACTCTTTTTTATGGCATACGGCGGAAAACATGAAAAAAATCGAATTGGCGTTGAAAAAGGAGCTGTTTTACTTTTAGGCTATGTGGTTTACACGCTCTATTTAGTCATGGGAGCCCTTTACATGTAAGCACCTATACGCTTACATGTAAGACCAACATACCATCCCAACCTACCTTAACTCTTTTCTCTTTGATGCATTACTCTTGTCTTCACTCACGAATGGGTACTTTCGTAATGAATAAAAGCATTATTTCCTTATTGTTCAAAAAAACCCCACAATCTTCAAAATAAGAGTATAGTAGGAGCAGTAGATGAACTTCTAAACTCCATAAAATACTCACAACACTTTATGTTACAACACTCTACCTCGTATCGACAGTCCCAAAACAGAAGGAAACACAATGAACGATAAAGAGATGCTTTACTATCACACGAAACAAACACAACTCAATGAGTGGAAAGCAGGAATGACACAGATTAGGACACAAGCCTTAGCCGCACGTGTTCATCTGCAAGTCGCCTTAATCAAACACGTTAAACTGCTTGAAGTCCAACTTGAAGAGGGAAAAACATGCCTTACTCAATTAATGAACACCACAGGCAGTGGATTTGAATCTGCTAAAAAAACATTTGAAGTTGCATGGGAAAGTATTATTAAATCACTTGAAGATACAACAGCAAAGTTTAAAGCAATTGTCTAAACAAGGAGTGCACACGCACGCCTACCATCAAAAAACCACATCACACTCTTAAGGATTTACAATGAGCGATAAAACAGTCTATGAACAACACATCAAAGCACACTTTGACGAATGCAGTGCCAAAGTGGATGCCTTTAAAGAAGAAGCTTCCAAAGCCAATGAAACAGCGCAAATCGAGATGCACAAACACATCCAATACCTTGAAGAAAAAATGAGTGAGGGTAAAGCCAAACTTGACCAACTCGTTTGTGCAAGTGAAGAGAAATTTGAGTCTATGAAAAAAGAGGTTGAATCCATTTGGCAATCCACCAAATCTACCCTACACCACGCTTCAAAACACTTTGGCAAATAAAAGCTTCGCCTCTCAACGTAAAAGAGGGAAATCCTCCCTTTCTTACGTCTGTTTACATGTAACTATCATTCGCACACCATCAACAAGGGTAAAATAAGAATCATCGCATCTTTATGGGATAGATGCGCTCTAAGGACTTGTTTTACTTCACTACCTGCAAGGGTTCCTTCATTCCAATAGGAAAATCTATCGTAATACATGCCCCACCTTCAATGTTTTTGCTAGCAATAGTTCCTTTGAAATGCTTTTCGATGATGGTCTTTGCCATGTACAATCCAAGCCCCGTCCCCGTAATGCCTTTACTCGACACATAAGGCTCAAACATTACGTTAATCATCTCAGGTGCGATGCTTCCACCATTATCGGAAATCGTAAATCGGTACATGGCTTTGAGCGCTTTGTATTCACACACGATAAAAATTTTGCCATTTTCATTGTGTTGTTCCACAATGGCATCTTTGGAATTAGAAACAATGGAGAGCAAGACTTGAACCAATTCACTGCCGTAAATAAAGAATTTTTTATCATCTTTGAGCGTGATTTCTAAATCAATTTTGTACATTTTAAGTATTGGGTCGGCAAGGGATTGGAGTTGTTCGCAAATCATCGAAGCACTGTGCCACTCTTTTTTGACATCGGGTTTAAAAAAGTTTTTAAAATCTTCAATGGTATTAGAGAGATAATTCACATTGCGATCCACCACGCCAATATCGGTGAGCAATTCTTCATCTTTGGTTGTGGCATTAAGGGCGACAAGGCGCATTTTGCTGATGACCATTCCAATGATGGAGAGAGGTTGACGCCATTGATGGGCTATCATGCTGAGCATCTCGCCGATAATGGCAGAACGTGCTTGGATGATGATAAGCTCTTCTGATGCTAGATAGCGCTTTACTGCCTCATCGACTTTGTCATTTAAGGTTGAGTTTAATGCCCCCAACTCCAATGCCGTTTGCCTACCTATGTGCAACAAGGCATCAAACGTTTCTGAATACCGATGATTGATGGCACTCTTTTTTTGAGGCAACACAGAAGATACCAGTGTGCTCATTTTATTGCTTGTATTTGCCTCTTTTAGCCCTAAAACTGTCATCGTTTCATTGAGCAAAAAGTTGCATTTCTGGTCACAATCGTGAAAAAATTCTCCGTAGGTAAAAAAGCCTGTCGTGGGTGCGATGGAAGAGAGACCTTCAAAGTCATTATGGGCATCTTCACCTAAAAAGTTTTTGCGTGTCATGCACGAAAAAACCATCACTTTCTCAGGACCAAATTCTGCTAAATCCGCAATAATTTCTCTGGCATCCGCCAAAATCGCATCGATGTCACCAAAACCAAATTGAATGATTTCACCCTCAGAAATATTGCCCGCAAAAACCACTGAACCATCCCCATTTAAACGGATGGGCGCACGACCTATCAAATGCCCTTCTTTATAAAAAACAAACGGAAATTCTATACCTCCAAGGGGAAGTTTTTGCGCTAAAGCAGAGCCTAAGTACTTTCGGTACAGCTCAAGTACCGAGATGTTATCCACCGTATAGATACAATTTTTATCGGCACGTGTCACCTTAAATTTTGGTCCCATAGGCGCCCAGTTAAAACTTTTGGTGTGATAGACTTCTAACGTATCGCTGATAAGATAGCCTACTACGATGGATTTAGAGTGGACGTGTGTATCGCAAAAGATAAAACTCTCTTCATACCGACCATTATCGCCTGCTAGTCCTCCTGCAACGACTAAAGAAGGAGCAATGGAGTTCACACCATCCATCAAAAAGTCACCATTGGTCACGATGCCATCAGCCACGATAATTGCGACTTTAGCACCCAGTTTCACACCCTCACCTGCTATCATCTGACCTGCTTTAAACGAGTCAATTTCCGCTGAAAAAAGTTCAATTTTTAAAGTCGTACTCTCAAAGGTCGTTAAAGAGAGGACAAAAGAGTGTACCATAACCTCTGTTTCAAAGATTTCACCATCGGTGGTTGAACCCATGATGGAGGCTTGGGGGAGAAGTGTTTTGATGCTTGAGAGTATCTCTTGATTGATGGCTTGGTCATCAATGCCTGAGTAACACATTACAAAAATATTGGGAGCCAAACTTAGCTCTTTTTGAACGATAAACAGAGCAAAATCTTCGTGCGAAACAAAACGATACGTATAGATTTTCATGATGCTTTCTCCTCAAGTACAATAGAATATCCAATTGTACTGTGTGTCACAATGGCACTTTCACCGATTTTTGTTCTTAATTTTTTAATCAATGTCTTCACGGAACTGTTAGCAATGCTTTCAAATTCCCACAAATATTCCTCAATCACGCTTTTACTCAAAATAAGATGTTGATTTTTAACTAGCAAAGAAAGCAATGCAAGCTCTTTTGGGGTGAGATCAATAATTTTACGGCTTGCTGTCGTATAGACAACCTCATCTATTAAATCAAACGAAACACCCCCTTTAAGCGCATACGTTTTAGAAGAGCGATTTTCCATAATCTCAATGGAGCGTCTAAGGGTTGCAAAAAGTTTTTCAAGGGTGACAGGTTTTGTCAAGTACGCATCCAGTCCCAATGGAATTGCCGCATGCAAAAAGTCTTTTTCAAAACATGCCGTTAAGAAGATGACAGAGATGGCTGAGCGCTCGGAGCGAATCTTTTGAATGAAATCAATCCCATTAATTTTTGGCATATACACATCCGTAATAATAAGATCAATGGGGTGATCTTCGATAATTTCATATGCCTCTTTGACGGATAAAACAGCGTAAACCTCTAAAAAATAGAGTTTTAAGATAGCACTAAGATAGTCTAAAAACTCCTTTTCATCATCAACACACAAAACAGTATAACGATTGCAACATGACATAACACCTAAATCTAACATCGTGCATCCTTTGTAAAAAGGCAAAATAACGCTATAGCACAACTTCACTATAGCGCAATTTTTACTCTTTGGCGCTATGAAAAATAAACTAAATCACCATAACCAAAAAATAACCATGGCTTGTTACGATGACACCGTAACAAACCTCGTGCTTACTCTAAGCTTGTACCTATTTTTTACCTAAAAAGGAGTTCATCATGAACACTGCAAAATTACTCATTACCTTTTTTATGTCACTTTCTCTTTTTTCGACAACACTGTTTGCTGAAGTCATCAGCACAAAACACTTACTGCATGCGTCAAACTCACAGGTAAGTATCGATACATTTCTTAACAAGCAAGAAGTGCAAGAGAAACTCTTACTTTTAGGGGTAAGCCATGAAGACCTGCAAGGAAGAATTGCAACACTCACGGATGAGGAGATTGCTCAAATCAACCATGAAATTGACACACTCCCTGCTGGTGCTGGAGCGGGTGCCATCATCGGTGTTATCGTGTTTATTTTTCTTGTGCTTTTAATTACGGATATCTTAGGGTATACAAAAGTGTATAATTTTACAAAGAGTGCACAATGAAACGCTTATTACTTTTATGCGCCACTATGGTGCTCTTTGTAGGCTGTGCCTCTAAAAATTATGACTATTTATCAAGTGATAAATCCATTCTTGAGTCCAAAAAACTCTCATTGGCAACGTACCCTCAAAAAGAGTATTTTTGTGGACCTGCCTCTTTGGCGACGTTACTCAACCATCAACACATTGAGTTTGTGTACGGTGATATTGTTGGTAGTACTTTTACTCCCCAACTCAAAGGAAGCTTACAAGTAGAGATAAAAGCAACAGCAAGGCGTTATGGACTTATTCCCTATGCTATCAACCAAAACCTCGCTGCTGTTTTAAGTGAAGTTTCTACCAACAGACCTGTTTTAGTACTTTTTAATTTAGGACTTCCCTCTGTCCCTGTATGGCACTATTCTGTTGTAACAGGTTTTGATAAAAATACAAAACAAATCTACCTTTCCGCAATGAAAAACAATCAAACGACAATGAGCTTTGATGAGTTTGAAACATTTTTTGAGCGTGGAGGAAGTTGGGCTATTGTTGCACTCAAACCGCCATTATTGCCTGTTGCTTCCAGTGAAATAGAGATGATAAAGGCGATTGTAGATATGGCAGAGGTTGGCTATAAAGAAGAAGCCAGACAAACCGCCATGATATATACTAAACAACATCCTAACTCGTTTTTAGGCTCTGTCATGTTGGCAAATATTGACTACGATATGAAAAATTATATGAATGCAACGGCTGAATACAAACGAGCACTTGTCTTAAAACCCAATGACCCTGTTGTTCTCAATAATCTAGCACAATCCTTGCTTAAAGAAAACAAACTGCTTGAAGCAAGACAATACGCACTTGAGGCCGTCAATGCAGGGGGTATGTTCGTTACAGAATCTCAAACCACACTTGAAGAGATCAATCGAAAACTTCAACAATAGTATTCTAAAACTATCTTTACATGTAAAGCATTTTGTTTTACATGTAAAGTGTTTAAATATAACTAAAAAGTAACCTAAGCATCGTAAGATGTTTACATGTAAAAGAGATTTCAGCGCTTCCTCAACAATGAGAACGCTTGATGAGCTTTATTTTACATACCCTGTACCGCCGACTGGATAAAATGGGTCAAGACAATGCAAGGTATCCAGTAGCTCTTAGGAGTTTTAAGAGGTGACCTTTTGACGTTTAGGCATTTACGAACATCACGTTCAAAATAAACTGTAAGTCCTGTGCTCTTCATGCTCGATGCACGACCTCATATCTATCGACCAAAAAAAAAGGAAATATCATGTTTAACAACCAAAACAAAAACAACTCAAATGACCCTAAAAAAGGCTTTGTAAACCCAGATCCAAAGAAAGATGCACCTAAAGTAACTGAGCCAAAAAAAGATGAAATCAAAGCAGATCCAAAGAAAACAGAAGCGGTAAGAAAGTGAAAATGCCACAAAATGCGAATGTCATCACGTTTGAACACTCGTTTGCTATCGCAGCCATTTGTATTGCGACATTAATAGCTCTTAATACATCCGTATTTGCCTCAAATGTAGACGACACTATAGAGTCATCTTTCAAAAAAAGTTATGTTTACAGAACTTACTTAAAAGATGAAAACATCAAAATCAAAGCTAAAGATGGGGTTGTGGTATTATCAGGTGAAGTCTTTGATGATGCGCACAAGCCTATGGCTGAGAGCACCGCTGAGGCATTAGCGGGTGTTAAAAGTGTTGAAAATAACATTGTTATACGAGAAGACCGCTTGCCTGAAAACTCTGACACATGAATACGAATGAAAGTGCAAACCTCCCTTGTTTTTCATAGCCAAGTCAGCGCCAGTAAAACAGAAGTCTATGTTCAAAATGGTGTTGTGACCCTCAAAGGTATCGCCTCAAGCGCTGCTAGAAGAGATCTAACAACAGAATACGCCAAAAAAGTTGAAGGGGTTAAAAGTGTTAATAATCAAATGAAACTGATAAAACCTGAAACTATGGCAGAAAAAATAGACGATGCCTCCATTACAGCTCAAGTAAAAATGACCCTTCTTCTTCACGGCTCTACCAGTGCAATCCGTACAAGTGTTACCACCAAAGATGGTGTGGTTTCAGTGAGTGGAAAAGCGCAAAACAGTGCCGAGATTGATTTGGTTACAAAACTTGTTGAAGATGTTGAAGGTGTTTCAAATGTTATCAATACCATGAGTGTTGATGCGTCATTGAAAAATTAATCAAGGAGACTCTCATGTTATACACCATTGCTCTTTTACTCATTATTATGTGGGCACTCGGTCTTGTGACAAGTTATACCATGGGAGGATTCATCCACCTTCTTTTGGTCATAGCACTTATTGTAGTGCTTGCAAGAATTATTCAAGGTAGGCGTGTTTTATAACACAGGATTAAAAAAATAAGAAAGGCTATATTATGAGTGACAAAGAACTCTACATACAAAAAATCCAATCAGAAATCAATGAATGGAAAGCACAAATTGAGCTTTTTAGAGCAAAAGCATCCTCCGCAACGGCTGATGCAAAAATCAGTATTAACAACAATATTAAAGCGTTTGAAGAAAAAGTAGAAGAAGGCAAAGCCAAATTAGAAGAGCTGTCAAAATCAACAGAAAGCACGTTTGATTCAATGAAAAAAACATTTGAAACCAAGTGGGAAATCATCAAAACGGCTATCAAAGATACGACCAAAAAACTAAACGCTTAAATGTTTTACCAGAGATAAAAGAGAGTTAAGATGCTCTTTTATCTCTCCCTCATAAACTTATATTTAAAAAATCCTCTTATTCTATAATGTTATCTTTAATCTTCTTCATCGTTTTTCAAATTCATTGTGTAAAATAATATTATATTGTTACATGTAAAAAGGAAATACTATGAAAATTGCTGTTCTCTCTCCTTTATTTTCCCGCTCATCTGAGTTGGTCGCAGAGCTTAAAGCACACTTTAGCGATGTACGCCTTAATGCCGATAATGCCTTGAAAACCCCCACAGACATCATCGCTTTTTTAGAGGACGTTGAAGGGGCGATAGTAGGACGAGAGGTCATTGATGAGGCTATTTTAGCGCACACACCTTCGTTGAAAATCCTCTCTCGCTATGGCGTGGGACTGGACAATCTTGATGTGGAAGCGATGAAAAAAAGAGGCATTGCTCTGGGATGGAGTGGAGGTACGAACGCCAACTCCGTTGCAGAGATCACCCTAAGCTTTATGCTCTCACTCATTCGTAACCTTCACATCTCCACCACACTCTTAAAGCAAGGTATTTGGAAGCCAAATGGTGGACGAGAACTGAGCGGTAAAACCATTGGTCTCTTTGGTTTTGGGCACATCAGCAAACGGGTGATTGAGCTTTTAGCACCCTTTTCATGCACCATTTTGGTTTACAATCGCACCCACAACGAAGCAGAAGCCAAACGCTATGGCATCACTTTTGCGAGCAAAGAGGAGATACTCGACAAAGCCGACATCATCTCCATTCACCTGCCTCTCACTCCTGAATCACACGGCATGTTTTCAAGCAAAGAGTTTGAGCGCATGAGGCGTGATGCGTTTATCATTAACACGGCTAGAGGCGGAATTATCGATGAAGAAGCGCTTAAAATTGCACTTAAAACAGGGCAAATCGCAGGGGCGGCTCTCGAAGCTTTTGCCAAAGAGCCCGTGGAAGATAAAGAGCTTATCGCCCTACCAAACCTCATCTGCACCCCACATTTAGGCGGTAATTCTAAAGAGAGCATTTTAAATATGGGATACAGTAGTATTGCTCATTTAAGGGATTTTTTTAAGGGATAATGCACGTAATTATTTTTTGTCTTAGCTAGTATGTTAAACGTAAAGCCTTAAAATGCTAATTTAGCCTATCCCATTTATCTTGAAAAAGTGCCAAAATACCACCTTTGTTTTTATTGGAAATCATAATGAAATGTAAGAAGAGAATACGTAATATATTGTATATTTTACGTAGTTATTTTCATGTTCGTCAAAATTAAATTTAAACTCTGAAAACTCTCAACTTTGGCTAGTGTTCTAAAATATAAGCCCTACGCTAAAATGAGTAGTAACACCATAAAGAAGTGAAAGACAGAGCCAGCTAGGACAAAGAAGTGCCAAATAGCATGATTAAGATGCAGTCTTCTCCACACATAAAAAATAATGCCAACCGTGTAGGTAATGCCACCTGCTACTAATAATGAAAGTGTCAATGTGTCAAGATGGGCTAGAAGCGTTTTGAAAACACCTACAACCATCCACCCCATAGCAATATAGAGAACTAAGGATGAGCGTGCAAAGCGTTTTGGAAAAAAAAGATTGAGGCTCGCACCCAGTGCAGCAATTGCCCATGCAATGCCAAAAAGTGTCCATCCCAACGCACCTTTAATGCCTAGTAAGCTGATGGGTGTGTAGGTTCCTGCAATAAGAATGTAAATAGCACCATGGTCAATGTTTTGTAAAATAGATTTGGTTCGTGGCATGAAAATGGCATGGTAAAGTGTGGAAGCGCTGTACAGAATGATTAAAGAGAGTCCAAAGACGATTGCACTAGCTATTTTGGTGCCATCGCCACTTTCTCCTGCATAAACACACAAGATACTAAGAGCACTCACACTCAGCAAAATCCCAATACCATGAATGCAACTATGCCAAATCTCTTCACGAAACGAGTAATCTCTTGATACCATAAGCGTGTCTCCTTTTAAAAGTCTTCTGAGCAATTCATTCATTATACTGCTATTTTGACACGTAGTGCTTACTTATTGCACAGAGCCTCAAAAAAGGATTTGATGCAAAAGTAGGTATTGTAAAGCTCAAAGAAAAAATGAACCATTTTTTAAAAAAGAACAGAATTATAGGAATATAGAGCTGGAGAATAGAGGGTTTGACCTTAAATTTTTTCCACCCAAACCTTAAAAATAAATTGTTACATGTAAAGAGAAGAGCCTAAGCCCTCCTCTTATCTTACGCAGTCAAAGAAGTAGTCGGTGGTGCCAATGCCTTTGGTCTCTTCATCGAGTTGGTCGAGCACGGCGTTGGTGATCCATGTTAAAAGATTTAAACACCCCTCGTATCCGCTGATGGAGTAGCGGTGCAAATGGTGTCTATCGAAAATTGGAAATCCAATGCGAATCAAAGGAATTTTCGTATCACGGTACAACTCTTTGCCGTACACATTGCCTATCATAAAGTCCACAGGTTCTGTGAAAAGTAAGCTTCTAAGCGCCCACAAATCTTTCCCCGCCCAGATGTGACACTCCTCTTTAAACGTGCCTTTATCTAAGATGGATTGCATCTCTTTTTCCCAGTTTTTGCGAGGTGCGTTGTGGCATACAACATGCACAGGCACAGCGCCCATTTCCACTAAAAAGGAGACGACACCTAGCAAAAAGTCAGGGTCTCCCCAGATGGCAAACTTTTTACCGTGCATATACGGGTAGCTATCTTGCATCGCATCGACCAATTGCGCTCGAAGTTTTGTGAGTTCCGAAGGGACGGGTTTACCTGTCAGTTCACTAAGCTTCATCACAAACGCATCGGTTCCACCTAAGCCAATAGGATTACATGTAAGGTAGTCGTGTTTCCACTCGTTTTTGATGTACTTGCCTGTCGCTGGTGTGGTGTACTTTTGCAAAGAGATGGTCGCTTTTGCGCCTTTGGCACTTTTGACAACATCCATAGGTGTACCGCCTGCATAGAGTTTATACTCTCCAGCACCTGTGTTCCATTGCTCTTCATGGTCGCCTAGCATCACAATTTTATCGCTAAACATGGCGGCGATTTTTTTCACCTCTTTAAGACTTCCCAAATAACTCTCAAACCCAGGAATGATGTTAATACGCTCCTCATCTTTCTCCACTTCTCCCTCAGGTGTGAGTGTCTTAAAAATGGCTTCCATCATGTTGTCATACCCTGTGATGTGACTGCCTTTAAAAGAGGGTGTGTGTGCCGCTGGAATATACGTCGTATCGAGTTCTCCCTGTGCATCCGTAACCGCACCTTTGACAAACGCATCCAAATCATCCCCAATAACCTCTGCCATACATGTGGTCGAAACGGCAATCATATCAGGCTTATAAAGCGCTTTACAGTTACGTAAGCCCTCTTTCATGTTTGAAAGTCCACCAAAAACCGCCGCACTCTCACTCATCGAATCACTCACACACGGTGTTGGCTCTTTAAAGTGACGGGTAAAGTAACTTCGAAAGTACGCCACACACCCATGACTTCCATGCACGTAAGGCATGGTGTTTTCAAAGCCAAGGGCTGCCATCACCGCACCTAAGGGCTGACACGCTTTAGCAGGATTGATGGTAATGTGCTCACGTGCTAAGTTTTTTTCACGGTATTCCCATGTGGTTGTCCACTTAGAAATCTCAATGACTTTTTCAGGGTTAGTCGCACCTGCGTGACCTTCAAACTGTTTTTTGTTGTTTAAGACCTCTTGATACTCTGGTTTTAAAAAGAGCTTTTGCCCGTTTACTATGTTTTCAATCTCTTGCATTGTGCTCTCCTTAATTCGATTCCCATGGTGCTTTGGTATGCGCCCACACAGGGGAGTTCATCGCCAAATCCATGTCTTTTGCGAAAATCGCAAATGCGTCATATCCGTGGTACGGTCCGCTATAATCCCATGAGTGCATTTGTCTAAAGGGTAAACCCATTTTTTGAAAAACATACTTCTCTTTGACACCACTTGCCACCAAATCAGGTTTGAGTTTTTTCACAAACTGCTCGAGTTCATACTCGTTCACGTCATCGTAAATCAGTGTTGCACGAGAAAGCTCTTCTTTGGTACGTTTATAATCATCTCCATGCCCAAACTCATACCCCGTACCAATCACTTCCATACCCAAATCTTCATACGCCCCAATGACGTGACGAGGGCGAAGACCACCGACGTAGAGCATCACTTTTTTGCCTTCTAGTTTTGGACGGTATTTTGCGATGACTTTATCGGTCATCTCTGTGTATTTGGCGATAACGGCTTCGGTTTTTGCCTGAATGCTCTCATCAAAAAAGGCGGCAATTTTGCGTAAACTCTCGGTCGTTTTGGTGGGACCAAAGAAGTTATACTCCATCCACGGCACGCCAAACTCTTGCTCCATATGACGTACCACGTAGTTCATACTTCGGTAGCAATGCAGCAGGTTGATTTTCGCTTTTGGTGCTATGGTAAGCTCCTTATAGGTTGCATCGCCACTCCATTGAGCAATCACCCTAAGCCCCATCTCTTCAAGCAAAATACGTGAACTCCACGCATCGCCCCCGATGTTATAATCCCCAATAATGGTGACATCATACGGAGTGCTTTCAAAATCTTTTTTATACGAGTTATCGCTTAGCACCTCATCACGGATGACATCATTAGCAATGTGGTGCCCCAAACTCTGGCTTACCCCTCGAAACCCTTCACAGGAGACGGCAACGGTAGGTTTTCCTGACTCTTTTTTGTACGCTTTAGCCACCGCTTGAATGTCATCACCAATCAAACCAATAGGACACTCACTTTGAATAGAAATACCATTGTTCAGCGGAAAAAGTGCATCAATCTCCGCCAAAGCAGCTTTGAGTTTTTTATCGCCACCAAAGACAATGTCTTTTTCTTGATAATCGGTGGAAAAGTTCATGGTAACATAGGTATCAACCCCTGTGGTTCCCACGTAATAATTACGTCGTCCAGCCCTTGAGTACTGACCACAACCAATCGGACCATGGCTGATATGAATCATATCTTTTACAGGTCCCCACACAACGCCTTTACTTCCTGCGTACGCACAGCCACGTTGAGACATCACCCCTGGAACGGTTTGTTTGTTGCTTTTAGTGCTATCGCACGCACCTTTAACACCCTCAGGCGCATCAACGCCTAGGTGTTTTTCTCTGCTTTTTCTCGCTTTTTCAGGATAAGCCTCAAGCACTTCCGCAATGGCGGCTTGTTGTTGGCTTAACAATGTTTCAGTTGTCATGCTCGTTTCCTTTTACATGTAACTCGCACTTAAGCGACTTTAACCCGATACAACAACATGTCATCAAGCTTTTTGCATACTGCTGCTGTTACGCCACCATCGACCGCTTTAGAAACCTCACTCATCTGATATTTATTGGTGTAATAAATCATTTTGTATTCCCCCTCAATATCTGATTTTTTATAGTAATCTGCCAATGCCGTAAAAAGAAAAGAGCCTTTTTCAACCCTTAAATCCTCTTGTTTCACACCATCACGGTTTTCGGAGATAAGAACAGCATAGCTAACATCGCTTAGGTCTCCTGCTTCACTGGTAACTTTCTCAACGACTTGTTCATGACTAATTTTATTTCCCATAGCTGCTGGGAAGTGGTATCCGCAAATAAACATAATGTGCTCCTCTTATAATTTTTATAACGTCAAAAAAGCAAAGCTCTTTTGACTACGTTAGCCACTAGGGCACAAAACAAGGGCTAAATGCCCGATGTTTCTCCGAAAAGCTTACCAACGTTGTTGGTAGAATTTTAATGTGTGCTTACGCTGTGGCTTTTTTACCGATAGCATCGGCTTCGACTTCTTCTTCTAAACCAAATTCCATTAACAAGGCTTCAAGGTCATCCATCTCGAGTGGTTTAGGGATTACTTTAAGGTCGTTAGCGATAATTTTACGAGCCAACTCTTTGTACTCAAACGCTTGGTCAGACTTATCGGCAAATTCAACCACCGTCATACGACGAAGTTCCGCACGTTGAACATGATTACTTCGTGGGACGAAGTGAATGAGTTGTGTGCCAATTTGTTCTGCTAAGTGTTTGGCTAAGTCGTATTCTCTATCTGTCATACGAGCGTTACAAATAAGTCCTGCAAGTCTCACGCCACCTGTATTGGCGTATTTTAAAATTCCTTTAGAGATGTTGTTCGCTGCGTACATCGCCATCATTTCACCTGACATAACGATGTAAATCTCTTGTGCTTTTCCCTCACGAATCGGCATCGCAAAGCCACCGCACACAACATCGCCCAAAACGTCATACGAGACAAAATCAAGCGCTTCATCGTACGCACCCTCTTCTTCTAAGAAGTTAATCGCCGTAATAACACCACGACCTGCACATCCAACTCCTGGCTCTGGTCCACCAGATTCGGTACACATAATGTAACCCTCTGTAATCGTCGTATCATCAGGATGAAACTCAGCCGCTCCAGGTTTACACACATCTTCAAGTTCTAAGTCCTCAACGGTTCCAACCTCGCTTGCTAGTTGCATAATGGTACATTGCGCTTTTTCATGCAAAATAAGACGGGTTGAGTCTGCTTTTGGGTCACACCCTACGATAAGAATTTTTTTACCAAAGTAGTGCGCCATCGCCGCGAGTGTATTTTGTGAAGTGGTAGACTTACCAATTCCACCTTTGCCATAAAAAGCAATTTGTCTGAGTTCTGACATTGTCTTCTCCTTGTGTGAGTTTATTTCACAAATGAGAATTGCATATAGTGTTCCGTAGAAAAATACTTTTGAAAAAAATAAAAATAGAAAGCAAAATGTTAATTGGTTTTAGTACATCATTCTATGTAGATGAGACTTAAACAGATGAAGCTAGACTTGAAAAATATCAAAGCTCATTTTTGTTTCCAATCTCAAAAAATTGCATGAGTGACTTAAAATGACGAAATAAAAGTTAAAAGTTTAACTCCAATCCCTATTATTTTTCATCATGCATTGATGATATGACGATTATTTTTAAGTAAATCTTGAATATTAAAATTATGGCATGAAGAAATTTGATTATATTTCTCATAATTCTAATATTTGTTACCGTGTAACACACATTCAATTAAGAAGTTTTATTTCAAGGAGTAAACACTTAATAGCAACGTTAGTGAATGGTATAGTTTATATACAAACAATAATAAAAAAGGGGGTGTGCGATGATATTTAAATCGATTCAAACGAAGATTGTTATGATAGCGGGTCTTTGTCTGATTTCAGCAGTGATTCTATTGGTGGGGTATGGGTTGTATTCATCTAAAAGCACACAAGATATTGTTTCCTCTGAGGTTTCTTCTTTATTGACGGAACTCAATATGGAGAGACTGCAAAATTTAGCCGGTGAGCAAAGTGGTACCATTCAGTCCGAATTGGAGTTGGCTTTGGATGCTGCACGTACAATGGCGAATACCTTTGAAGTCAGTAAACATAAATCTAAAGATGGTAAAGAAACTCTGGACATTGGCCGTGATCAGCTCAATGCGGTGCTTCTTAATGTCTTAAAACATAACAAAGGCTTTAATGGTACCTACTCCTGTTGGGAGCCAAATGCTATTGATGGGGCTGATGAGAACTTCCGTGTCAACAAAGACGGTAACAATCCAACGACTGGGCGCTTTACCCCTTATTGGACACGTGATGATAAAGGCAATATTGCCGTTCAACCATTAGTCGAGTATGACACCTACGACAAACATCCTAATGGTGTTCTAAAAGGTGGCTGGTATATTACCCCTCGTGAACAGAATAAAGAGAGTGTGCTTGGACCTTTGCCCTACATCGTACAAGGTAAGCAAGTGTTCCTAGCAACCATGTCTGTGCCCATTACTGTCAATGGTAAATTCTATGGTGTTGCAGGTGCGGATTATAACTTAGATTTTGTTCAGCAAATTGCCAAAAAAGTTGATGCAGAGTTGTTTGAGGCGCATGGACAGGTGTCCATCATTGCTGATAATGGTCTGTTGGTAGCCCAAAGCGAGAATCCTTCTATGATCGGAGGTCATTTTAAACAAGTGATGCCTAAAGGTTGGGAAGAGATGTATGCCGCTATTCAATCAGGTAAGGCGTTCGTTCGCATCAACGCTGATAGTGGCATGATAGAAACGGTTGCTCCCATCCAGCTGGGACAGACAGGTAAACCTTGGGCAGTTTTGATTCAAGTACCACGGGACATTATCTTGGCAAAAGCGTTGGTGCTGGATAAAAATATGAGCGATCGACTTTACAGCAATGCTTCGATGCAAGTTGTCGTTGGTTTTATCGTTGCTTTACTGGCTATTATTGCAATCTATTTTCTTACCACCAGTATTATTGCCAAACCTCTTTTAAACCTTAAAGAAACTGCCCATGATTTGGCAACAGGTGATGGTGATTTAACCAAAAAATTAGCTATTAAAAATCAAGATGAAATTGGTGATGCTTCCCATGAGATTAACCAATTTATCGATAAAGTTCACTCAACCATCAAATTAGCAAAAGAGACTAGTTCTGAAAATGCATCGATTGCGCATGAACTTTCAGCGACAACCCTGCAAGTGGGTAAACGCGTGGAAGACTCTTCAATCATCATTGCTCAAGCCACACACATGTCAAGCGAGACCAAACAAGAAATTGTCGCTTCCGTCAATGAAGCAAAAGCTTCAAAAGAAGAGATCGTTAAGGCAAATAATGAACTCCAAAGTGCTCGTAAATTCCTTCAAAAACTGGGACAGCGTGTTGAAGAGAGCGCGCAAACAGAGCAAGAACTTGCACAAAAAATCCAACAACTTAGCTCTGATGCCGATCAAGTTAAAAATGTTCTTACCGTCATCAGCGATATTGCTGATCAAACAAACCTTCTAGCACTCAATGCTGCCATCGAAGCTGCACGTGCGGGAGAGCATGGAAGAGGCTTTGCAGTCGTTGCCGATGAAGTACGCACCTTAGCAGAGCGCACCCAAAAAAGTTTGGTTGAAATCAACGCAACCATTAATGTCATTGTTCAAGCTATCACGGACAGCTCAGAGAGAATGAATGTTAATTCAGCACAAATCCAAGAATTAAACGCGCTCGCGGGGGATGTGGAAAGCAAACTGGATAACACTGTTTCTATGATGAATGTTGCAACCAAACTCAATGAAAAAACGGTTAACGACTACATCCAAACAGGTGAAAAAATCGATACCATCGTTTCCAAAATCGAAGAAATCAATACGTTATCAACGCAAAATACCAGAAGTGTGGAAGAAATCGCAGGGGCGAGTGAGCACCTCAATGAACTCACCACACAACTCAACGCCATCCTCAATAAATTTAGAACATAAGTTAAAGCCCTATTTAGGGCTTTAACTAAATGGACTAAATGGGGACAGGCTACTTTTTAAACTTTTCACTTTACATGTAAAGAAAAAGTAGCCTTTTTTTTCCGTAGAAAAACTCAAACAGAAAATTTTTTTCAAAAAGATAAGCCATTCCATTTTTTGATATACTTGTCCAAGAAGAATTAAATATCCCATAGTAAATGGGTAACGAAGGAGGTAAGCTATGAACAAAGATGCGATATTGACATACCTAAAAAATCACAAAGATGAGTTTGCACAAAAATATCACATTTCAAACCTTGCACTCTTTGGATCATTTGCACGCAATGAAAACCGTGAGGACAGCGATATTGACATTGCTATCGATACAAAACTAAGTGATTATTTTTTGCTTTATGATTTTAAAGAGAGCCTAGAGAAAGCATTTGATGCAAAAGTAGATATTGTAAGACTCAGAGAGAAAATGAATCCTACTTTAAAAAAGAGAATTTTACGGGATGGCATCTATGTATGATAAAGAGCTTGTACTCGATATTTTAGAACAGATTATCGAAGCAATAGGCATCGTACAAGAGCGATGCACATTTGCAAAGTGTCAAAATGATTTTATGGACACAAAAGAAGGTCAAGAAAAGCTCGATAGCATCTGTATGAAGCTCATCGCTATCGGTGAGAGCCTCAAAAATATCGACAAAATTACTGATAAAAAGCTTTTGGAGTCTTACCCAGAAATTGAGTGGAAAAAGATAAAAGGCATTCGAGATTTTATATCGCACCATTATTTTGATTTGGACGCAGAAGTGATATTTGGCATTTGTAAAAATCATATTGGTGATTTATTTACTGTGCTAAAACAAATGAAATATGATTTGAACAAAAAATTTTAAGAAGAATTTTAAATTCACTATAATCAAAAAGTTAAAAGTTTAGCTCCGACCCTTTTTCTTCCTTTTTAAATCTTTCATTTTTCATGTAAAGATTTATTGCTTAATTTCATTAAAGTAGCCTGTCCCCTTTTTTTGTCATGTTATATAGCAAACGACGAAGCTCACTGGCGGTAATGAAGTGCGACGGAATAGCCATCAGGTGGAGTGTCTTGTTATGCAGCATTTAGATCGGAAGAGTTCAAACAAGGTTGTCTAGTATCCACTGTTTTGTGCCCATAGAATTAAACGCTTTTCGCCCATAGCATTCAGTTAATAAATCTTCAGGAAGATATTCGTCATACTTTTCAATTAGCTTTTGCTGTAATGAAAGTGTTCTAGCCAGTTCGGTTTCGTCCGGAAGTTCAGTATTTGCCAGATATATTAAGCAGTTTTTTATGTCATCGACATTCGAATTCTGCACTTCAATAACACCGCCAAAATTACTGCAAACAAATCCGCTTCTAATGAGTAAAACAGTAAGGGTGTTAACTACTTTATCGCCCATCCATGTGAAAATATAACTGTGCTTGCCGCTTTGATAGATTGGGTGATTTTCAAGGTCTGCTTCTTTAAATAAATAAGCTCCTTCTTGAAATAGCTGTCTTCCAAGATTATTCACAAAATCTATTCTCTGATTACCTACCTCAATCCGATACTCACCCGTGCAATAGATTCTGAACATTTCTTGTCGAACCCTGTCATGAATCGACATGCCGTTACCACTGAATTTTGGAGGTTTTCCACCTTTTGTGGAAGTCACATAAATAACTTTTTTGTTATCATCAATATCTGTTACCTTCCATCTACGACCGCCAAATATTATGTGTTGGTCTTTAAGAATCAGCGAATCAACTGGTAGCGTTCCAAGAGTTTTACTTCCGGCTACAATGCGGAATTCTTCTGGTGTTTTAAAGACTGCATAGAAGGTATAGAAATTTGTAATACGCTCGCCTTCAATCCCCAAAACCAACTCACCACTATTGAGTTGCTGTATTAGTTGAACTGTCCCCATATGGGATAATAGTTGTTTGAAGTGCTGAATAGTTATTTCCTTGAAAGGCCCTTGCTCGCATAATAAAGAGTAAAGCTGATCTGCTCTGACGCTTCCCCATTGTGCAATTACGGCAAGAATCTGATGCAAAAAAGTAGAGAGGTGCATTTGCTCCGTATCTGCCGGTTCAAACCAGTTATTTACAATGAGTAAACGTACCATTGCTAGTGATTGAACCAGCTCTAATCTAAGACCATCCACGATATTGGATTTATCGCTAAGTTCATTTTCAGAGATAAGCATTCTTAAAATTGAAGGAGAATTTCTTCTACCTGACCTGCCTAACCGTTGGCGCAAGCTTGACACAGAGTGTGGAGCGGTGACCTGAATTACAGAACTCACTTTCCCGATGTCGATGCCTAACTCTAACGTCATTGTACAAATGGCGGTAGTTGGTAGGGTTTCCTTTTGCAATCTTGCTTCTAAATCTTCCCGCAGTTCTTTAGCTAGTGATCCATGATGAGGGAAAAATTCATTCGGTACAACTTGCTGTTCACATAAGTCACCTAATTGTGCGGCAATATTTTCTGTTCGGCTACGGCTATTTGCAAATACCAGATGGGAATCGCCTCTACAGAGTCGAAATATTTCATGACAAATCTGCTGTTCGGCGGATATATGTGTATCATCGGCCATTATGTCTAGCGGCTCTAAATATCCCTTAACCTGAACCTTAATAGTGCTTTGGTGCTGACTGCTGGTAATCGTTTCACAAGGTAAACTTTTATTCGGCCTGAGGGAAAGAGGTACTTTTTCAAGCTCTCCGAGTGTTGCACTAAGTGCAACCCTTGGGATGGGATTAGAAATTCGACCAGTAATATGCTCTAAACGAGTAAGTAAAGAAAGTAACTGCTTACCTCGTTCAGTTCCGATAAACGCATGAAATTCATCAATCACGATATATTTAAGTGAGGCGAAGGATTGTTTCACCCATCCCGGCTCTCTAACTAAGAGTGACTCTAATGACTCAGGGGTAATAAGAAGAATGCCTGAAGGGTTCTTTCTAGCTTTCTTCTTTTTGGATTGAAGGCTGTCACCGTGCCATGGCGTAACCTCCATATCCAACATTTCACTTAACGATTCGAGCCTACGGTACTGATCATTTATCAGTGCTTTTAAAGGGCTGATATAAAGAATACCAAAGCCGTTTTCCTCTTCTGCAATTGCACTACATGCAGGTAAAAAAAATGCTTCTGTTTTACCTGCCGCCGTTGATGCGCTAATCAACAAATCTCGGTCACCTGCTAGAATCGGTGCAATAGCCCGTTTTTGTATCTCTCTTAAATCAGGCCATCCCTGATTAAATAACCATTTTTGGACACGCTTATCAAGACGCTGATATTCCTCTATCATAATTTGAAATCAGCTAATTTATCAGAATTTAAAATTTCGTCTGCCTCTTCGTCTATAATAATTTCATCTGTGTCACTTGGGCAATCATTCTCAATCGTAATAGATTGAACTAACTGTGACCATTGCATCGAAGGGTTTTGCTCCAAGACTGCCAGCATATCTAAAAATGATTTGATGGTATTTCTTGGTGTACGGAAATAGGCATCCCCGATAGTCTGACTACAATGATGTAAAAATGATTTGAGTGCATCGTCTGGAACTAGATATTTAGAAGTATCCCCTTCGGCAAATACATGACGAAGGTTCTTCAAGAGGATATAGAGTTCCTCAGGTGTTAAACTTGCTAGATGTAACGTAGGTGATGAATAATCAATAACACCCGCACGCTGCGCAAAACTGTTTTCGGCCAAACGAGATTGCAGTGCTTCATAACTATATAATCCTCTGCGGGGATCTAGTAAAAACTCCGGCGTACCACCCAATAGAAATCCAAGATATTCAGCTGAACCCTGAAGGCAGTCATTTAATATCCGTAGAATCTGCTCATAGTTAGATGTACGTGCTTGCGTGCTGCTTAATTTATAAAGATTGACCATTTCATCCAGATTAACGAGTAAGCCTTCATAGCCCGCCTGGCGAACAAATAAGCTCATAAGTTTTAATGCATCATAAAATGAGTTGTCCGAAATTATCGTTCTGACGTCAAGATCCCTTCTGGCATCGGTCTTCGTAGTGTATTCAGCACGCAACCAACGAATAGCATTTGATTTTAGCTCTTCATTCTCCTGCTCGTGACCGTTCCAGTAAGCATCAATGACTTTTGCAAAATCATACCCGCCAACCAATTCAGATAATGATGCTAATTTTTGATGTATTACTGTTGAAACATCAGTACTTGTTTCATCTGCTTCTTTACGTGCCTGAGTTACAAACCGCTCTACAACGCTGGCTAATGCATTCCCTTCTGGCTTATTACGGGTTGCTAGATTCCTCATCAGTTCGGAATACAGATTTCGTGCCTGACCTGAAGAAGCGTGAACACGTCGATCTGGTGAAAGGTCCGCATTGACCGTAACTAGTCTCTTTTCAAGGGCAATGGAACGTACTACGCTCAGAAAAAATGTTTTTCCTGAACCATAATCACCAATGATAAGCCTAAATGCGGCACCCCCTTCCGAGATTCTTTCAATGTCTTTATATAACGCTTTAACTTCATTACTTCGACCTACCTGAATATGCTGAATTCCAATCCTAGGGGTTACCCCCGATTTTAATGATTGAATGATTGCGTCACGTTCTTTTAATCGAATACGTTTTTCCATGAGTTTACCCTTCTATTTCTTTTACAATTTCCTGATCAACATAAATAGTGTCACCATCCTCTTCAAGTACGGCTGCGTCTACTTTATCAAATGACCAGTCATTAATAGTTTCCAATGCCCCGCTAACCATCAGACCAGAATCACGACACAGTGCTTCCACTTCCTCACGTGCCCATCTATTTTTTCGTATAAGGCTTTCAAATAGTGCAGAATGTTGCTTATCAATTCCGAATTCTTCATCAATATTTGTTGTTACTTTGGATTCGTCTACGGGTTCGTCCTCCACGAATATCGCGCCCAACATGCTTTGTACATCTTTGGTTTCCGATTCGTGTATTGCTAAAATACTTTCATCTAATTTGAATACAGTGGAAGCAGGCGTGATAGATTCTGAGCGAGGACTTGAAGGTCGAGAGCCAGCTTTATTTGATGATATTTCATGAATATCTCCAGTAACAAGGGCTTTATCAAGACCTAGCAATGTATAGAGTTTTTCAAGCTGTTTGATTTCCTCTTGGTCAATTTTTCCATCAGCCATCGCCACACCGACAAGTATACGGCTTACTGCTGCTTTTTCTGTTTTACCTAATGTGTCCAATCTAGCTTTTAAGCCTGTGATATTCGAAGACGTATTAAGTCGCCACACTAGGTATGCATGTAGGGACTGTTTTTCAGTAGGTGAAAGATTGGTATCGTGATCAATGAGCTGAGTCAATAAATTTAATTCTGCCTGATTAACATGTGAGTCAATTGTGGCAACCATAGCCCCTAGACGTAGCACCATACCCATTTCACTAAATGCTTTGGATGGTTCAAAGTATTTACCGTGACCCCCATGAAATAAAACAAGCTTCCCGTCCGCGCTCACTTTTGCATGATGATAACGTATATCAGGGGCTACTCCATAACCAACCTTTTGCAAAAGATTCTGAATCAATTCACTTTCTTTTTTATTGATATTAGCAGGCAGGGGTAATTTTGTGTATGTCCAAAATTCCTCAAAATCAACCAGCCCCTTTTTTATTGAAATAGCCTCATCTGCCCATTTTATAAATTTCCCTAATCCAAGCGTTGCACCTAAATCACTGAGTTCGTCTGGCAATAACAATATGGCTTCAATATCTGTCTGCGAAGTATCAGGTTTGGCTAGATACCTGCTATAAGCATCTAATGCAGCTGTACATTCATCTGCGATGGTAATGAGCTTATTTACTGGAGCTTTCAAATTACTAGGATCAGGAAGATCCTGTTGAGGCAATGATAAACTACGTAAGGAAGAACTGGCTGGATAATACTCTATAATCAATCGTGTTTTATTCGGTTTGACAACTATACCATCTCCATATTTTTTGTTATAGAGGCGTGTAAACATCTGACTGAACTCATAATCGCAGCGCTGTGCCGGTTTCTTTAGATTATAATCTGGATAAAATCGAATCCATGCTAATGCTAATTCAGCGGGAACTGGTTTTCCCGCATTAACCGTAGTAGCCAGACGATGCTTAAATAACAAAGAATCCCTTTGAGGAGCTTTTTCGAGTTCTGGATGTGATACTACGTGCGGGCGCAGTATACACATGATTTCCAATAGCCTTGTGGAATAATTTGAAAAAGAACGACTACCTCCGTAAATACTTTTTAATCTTAGTATTTCGTCAAATAAAGATTTAAATTCTGTGTCATCCACCGCCTGCTTAATTGAATCAATTGTAATACGTCTTTCGAGTCCATAGAAATAAATAAATACATAACCGAAAGGTGTCTCTGGGTCGTTTCTATTACCAGATAGCCAGCTAAGGTAAGCGCCACGCCCGTTAGGTGTGAGTGAGATAAACTTGGGCCAATACCCTAAACTTTCATCTTCAAAACTTGACGGTTTGTTTTCAATGTTTAGTGAATCATCAACTAGCGAGGCTTCGGTTCCATACCCGTCCAATGAACTAAGCGTTCCACCAAAATAAAAATTACCGCTAGTAATTGTTTGTCCCTTTATGACTATTGATTCGCCGGATTTTATCCATTTGCCCGGTGTTTTGTTTTTGCTTTTTACTTCATTGTAACCATAAGAAATATTGAAAGTAGCCAGTTCTTCGTCATCATCATGGCTACTCGTTGTCATAGTTACACGAATTTTATTTTCGGAACTTGAGCTATTACTCTTCTGAACCTGCTGTTTTGAAGGTTTTGCCATTGCCTTAATGACGTAGTAAAAAACTACTGCGCCTACTACTAATAACCAGAATTCCATATTCACCTCAATCCTATTATTTTAGAAAAGCATAAAACGAGGGCTTGACTTTAACTTCTCTACTCTAAGCCAATTTGCCACAAACTCCAACACCCATTAAAAATAATATCTCTTTAATCTTTAAAACCAAAATAGAAAATGCCCTAAACTTTTTTTTCAACGCTTTACATGTAAAGAAAGAACCATTGCCTACTTATTGCACAGATGGCTAAGAAACCTTTTGATACAATTACGTATTATTTTTTTAGGGAGTCCGCAATGGAGAATATTGTTTTTTTAAACGGTGATTTTTGTAAGGCAGAAGATGCCAAAATCTCTATTTTTGATAGAGGATTTATTTTTGGTGATGGTATTTATGAAGTGGTACCTGTTCTTAAGGGTAAAGTGATAGATAAGGCGCCTTTTTATGAGCGTTTTGAAGCAAGTTTGAAAAAAATCAGCCTCACATCGCCTTTTTGCAGAGCTGAGCTTGATGCCATTTTAGATACGCTCATCGCAAAAAACGACGTCGTTGAAGGTGGTATCTACATGCAAGTCACCCGTGGTGTTGCTCCTCGTGAGTTTTATTTTCCTGAAAATACACCTGCTACGTTTATGGCATATACTTTCAAAAAGAACATCATTGACAACCCACTTGCAACCACAGGTGTTAAAGTCGCTAGTTGCGAAGACATCCGATGGAAACGCCGTGACATCAAGTCTATCTCTCTTTTAGGTCAAGTTTTAGCCAAAGAAGAAGTCCACCAAAAAGGTGTGTATGAGGGTTGGATGGTTGAAGATGGTATGGTGACGGAGGGAACGTCATCTGCGGCGTTTATTATTAAAGATGGTGTGATTATCACCCGTCCACTCTCCAATGCCATTTTGCCAAGCATTCGCAGAAAACTTTTACTTGAATACACCAAAGCGCATAACATTAAGGTAGAAGAGCGTCTGTTTAGCATTGAGGAAGCTTTGAAGGCTGATGAAGCGTTTATGGCAAGTGCAACCACCTTTGTTTTGCCGATTATTGAGATAGATGGCAAACCAATTGGTAGCGGAAAACCAGGGCCTATGGTACAAAAACTCCGTGAGATGTATATTGAAGCCGCACTTAAAGAGGCGTCTGAGAGTAAATAATTTTTAAAAAAAGGCGATTTAATAGTTCGCCTTTTTCTTTTTACATGTAAAATGATTAAAGCCTTCAAACGATTTCACATAAAAGAGTATCATGATAGCGATGATTGTTAAAATGCAAACCCTTGTTGATTATATTGTTGCGCACTCGCCGTGTAGAGATAAAGAAGCGCTTGCACGACTTAATCATTATGTATGGATTACATTTATCATGATTCCACTCTCTCTTGCTACGGCGTTTTATAACCTTTATATCCAACATTTTATTTTATCCATTAGTTTAATTCTTTTTTGTATCTATTTGATTGGTTCACTTTTTATTATTCCAAACACCCCTAAAGTCTACCAGATTTATTACACGGCGGTTATTTTTTTTAGCACCTTGTTTCTCTACCTTGTCTATCAATCCGATGAAGATTATTCACTTATTTTGTGGCTTTTTACTTATCCTGTTGGGATTATTTTTTTGTTGGGAAACCGTATGGGGTTTATTTTAAGTATAAGCCTTTTAGCGATGAGTGCGCTTTTGTTTCTCACTATGGAACACATCAACGATACGTATACCCTTGCGTTTAGTGTGCGTTTTTTTATTACGTATATTGTTGTTACGTCTATTGTGAGTTGGATTGAATACTACCGTGCCCGCTATCAAGCAGAGACACTCAGAACACAAGCGGCCCTTTTGTTGGAACAAGCCAATCTTAAAAAAGAGATTCAAAGACGTACCATCCTTGAAAAAGAGTTGCAACGCCTTGCCCAAACCGACCCAATGACTTCCCTATTTAACCGTCGTCACTTTTTAAAATTGGCGCAAAAAGAAATTACCAGAGCCATTCGCTACCACTACACACTGTGTTTTGCAGTCCTTGATGTGGATTATTTTAAACGTATCAATGACACATTAGGGCATCCTGTGGGGGATATTGTGGTAAAAACCTTAGCCAATTACCTTCAAAAAAGTCTGCGTGAAAATGACATCGTAGCACGTATTGGTGGTGAAGAGTTCGCCTTTTTGCTTTTACATGTAAACGAAGAACAAGCCCGTGTCAAAATGGAAAAAGTGCGAGAAGAGATTAGCCAAATTGTTGTGAATTATAGTGATTCTAAAGAGTTAAGGCTCACCGTAAGCATTGGTCTTGCGATGCTGAGTGAGGTAACCAACACCCTTGATAGTCTCTATATGAAAGCCGATCAAAAACTCTATGAGGCAAAAAAAGCAGGACGAAACTGTGTGCGTTAACTTAGCGTTTTGTTAATGCCTCGTTTTTGCGCTTTTCATTCATACGCTCACCATAGCGGTTCACCCCACCAATAAAAATCCTCTTTTGCACATCAAATGCTTTGGCACAAACCTCTTTATCGTAGAGTACTTCTATGGGTTTTTGTGCGTTTGCGTTTACATGTAAGACATACTCCACCCCTTTATCGACCATAGAGAGTTTTGAAAAATCTGTACATTGCATTTGAATTTTTTCAGGCAACGTGCGCTGTTTTTTAAGCGCTGCTAAAAGCTGTGCGTAGTGAGGGGTAGAGGCTTCAAAATGGACTTTGTTGCTTTCATAGGTGACTTTATGGACGATTAACTCAATGTTTTCATAGGTAAAACTTTGAGGCAAAGAGCCTTTTAAACTCTGAGCCATAAAGGAAGCATACATTTCAGGGGTGAGTTCAAAGCTACTTTTTGCATTGACATGTAACACCAAGAACACCACACAAAACCATTTTAAAATACGCATCTTATCGCCTCTCTTGAAAATAAATAAATAACCCTAGTCCCATAAAAACCAATGCCATCCCTATCCATGCTTGCATATTAGGGAAAAGCGCTCCTAAAAACAACATCTCTGCTAAAAGAGCAAAAACAACTTCACTTGATTGCGTTGCATCTACAGCGGCTAACTCACTAGAGGTATGCGCACAATGCCGTGCCAGTAAAAAAAGTGTGGTTGCCACAAGTCCTGAAAGTAATGCCACAAAAGCGGTGTTTACGACTTGTCCGAGTGTTGGTGCGGGAGGATGCGTGAAGGCAACAAGCAGCAACCAAAACGGGAGTGAGCCCAAAGAGAGTAAAAAAACTTTGTTAAACGCATTGTCCAACAAGGGTGAGTCAATTTTGGGAAAGTGTTTGTGCCCGTGTTTTGACTCCCATACAAGCTGATTTCCAAAAGGATAACAAAATGCTGCAATAAGCACAGGAAACGCTCCTTTAGCAAACACTAAAAAATGAAACTCTGTAATATGCGAAGTATTAATCAATCCCACACCGATAACAATGATGGTTGAAAAAACCCAAATACGCTTAGGAAACACTCTGCCAAACAGCATTAGCACAAACAATGAAGCGATAATGGTCAACTGCCACGTAGCCGCAATCACCCACGCAGGAGCATAGTCGGCACTAAAACACAAAAGAGCATAAAAACAACCAAATCCAATGCTCCCAGCCACCATCCAAAAGAGCCAATGCTTTGCAAAAAGCTGAAAAAGTTCTTCAAGTGGTTTTTTGCCTTGAAAGAAACGAATGACAAGCATTAAAAAGAGTATCATAAAAACATACCGAAGCGATGCCGACCAAACCCAATGCCCCCCTTCTAAACTCATAAGGCGATTGAGCACAAAGGTGGAGCTAAAAAAAAGAGCGGAGAGTAATCCCATAGCAATCAAAGCAACCATACTATTCCTTAAGAAATATGTGGCGCTATTATAACGATTTACACGGCAAAATGATGCTTTAAAAATAGGCGATGAAGCATTACATGTAAAGCAAACAACAGCGTTTAAATTTGCTATGATACCGTTTTCATTTGTGTGTGGAGGAACCTTATCGTGAATAAAGTTAAAGCCCATCTTATGGTACTTCTTGCCACATTTTTAATCGCAGGCTCTTTCATCGTCTCGAAAAAACTCGCAGGGGTCATTCATCCCATTTCATTAACCTTGCTTCGTTTTCTTGTTGCTGTAACTTTTCTCGCCCCTTTTATTCTGCTTGATGTGCAAAAAAGAGCACACATGAGACACACGTTTGCTCGAGCGCTTCTCATCAGCTTTTTTTATACTTTGTATTTCATCCTTTTTTTTAAAGCGTTAGAGTACACAAGTGCGCTAAGTACTGGAACACTCTATACCCTTGTACCTTTAGTGACTGCCATTTTGTGCATTTTCTTTTTTAAAGAACGCATCAGCCAAAAACAACTGTTTGTTTATGTTTGTGGTATTGTAGGAACACTGATGGTTGTTTTTAAAGGGGATATGACACTTTTGCTTCGCTTCTCACTGGAAAAGGGCGAACTCATCTTTTTAGGCGCAATTTTATGCATGTCACTCTACGCAATCTGCATGAAAGTCTTGCACAAAAAAGAGGATAACATGCTTGTGCTTGTTTTTATGACTCTGATCGGGGGAGTGCTTTGGATGTTTGGAGCCACACTTCTTTTTAAGATTCCACTGCAATGGAACACATTAAACCTGCCTTCGCTTAGTTACCTGCTCTATCTTTCTATCATTGCAACGTTTTTCACCTCATACTTATATCAAAAAGGTACAGTTGGTATTGGTCCCAAAAAGGTCATGGCGTATGTCTACCTAAGCCCTGCAAGCATCGCTCTTTTGCTCTACTTCATGGAAGGAACCACCCTCTCATGGGAAGTTTTTTTAGGCATTGGTATTTCAGCCGTTGCTACGTTTTTATTGCTTATTTAGGTTGAGTACACCTTCCCAAACAAATCCAAATGCGTGAGATAAAGCCTCACATCAAACTCTAACTGATGGTAACTTGGCTCCATTTTCTCGCATAAGGCGTAAAAGGCTTTGTTATGCTCTTTTTCTTTTAAATGCGCCAATTCGTGCACGCAAATCATTTTTAAAAAAAGCTCAGGTGTGCTTTTAAACACGCTAGCCACTCGAATCTCACTTTTGCTACGAAGCCTGCCTCCGTGGTTTTTGATGGTGATGCGATGCAGACCTAATGCATCGTTAATATCGCTGATTTTTCCATCGTAGAGTACTTTGGTTATGGGTTCACTTTTGCGTAAAAAGGCTGTGCGAAGTTCCATCACATACGCATACAGTGCTTTATCGCTGGTGATGGTATGCGTGGTGGGGTATTTTGCAAGCAAGTATTTTCCCAACTTCTCTTCTTCAATGAGCTGGCGAATCTGCGCTTTTAAGTGTTCAGGGTAATGGGAAATGTAGGTTAATTTTGGCATTTATCTCTTTTTACATGTAATGATAGCATGCAGTTTTTTGTGCAATTTTTCAATGCTTCTTTTATTGGATTTTTTGATGCATTGACGCTTGTCTTCCAATAACTCTTCTTCCAGCAATGCAATAATTTGTTCTAAAAAAACACTCTTATTGGCATGGTGTTGTTGAATGTATGCTATTTGCATATTTTTATCTTGGACATGTCCAAACGCTGTTTGTATCGGCTTAAAACTTTTTGCAAATGCTGTTAATTGTAGCGCATCGCATGTATAACGAAGCTTTTTATAATGAAGCCTTAGTGTATGAAACTGTTCATTAGCCGAGTCTAGAGCGATTTTTTGTGAGAGTTTAGCGATTTTTTTGAAACGTTTTTCGAGAATCTTTTGAGCAGGCACAAACCATTTGCCTTCTGCTTGGGAAAGATACAGCTGTTCATCCTTAAGCAGTGCCTCTATGGCTGTAACATTTTCTTGATGAACACTGTATTGTTTACAAAACTGCACATACGCAGCTTTTTTTTCACGTAAGAGTGCTTTTTCAATACGCTTAAACTCACTTTCACATGCTTTATCTACCTTTGTTTTATAGGTTTGTATACATTCGATAAAGACATCAAGATCACGCATATCGTTGGTCTCTTGCTGTAAACCTTCTAGCCTATCACTCAGAGCTTTTTTATGATTTTTTTCCATAAACATACTAAATTCTTTACACAAAGAACGTGCAAGACGTATATTAACACGGAACTGATGCAAGCTTTCAGCCTCTTTTGTTTGTAGCACATCATCCAGATACCGTGCGATATTATGGATTGCTTTTAGGAATGTTTCTTGAAGCAAATCTTTGATACTAGGTGATTCTAAACAAATCTTTTTTGACATACATTTGACCTTGTGGGTTTCAAAAATTCTAATAGAAGCATACTTTATCGTATCTTCATTTGATAACAACGCTGTAACAAATGAAGATACGCTATAAAACTTACTCTATAGGTTTATAAACATAGCACGCTATACCCTCATCAATATGCGTATTTCTATTGGCAAATTCTGATTTATCCAGTGTATAAAAATGATTTGTTTGATTGTTTGTTTCAAATAAGCAACGATATAAAGGAACAAGATTTTTATCTGTTTTATTGGATGCAAATACATACCCACAAATGCCTTCAAACGTATAACCCATGTCTCCATTTTTTAATTCACCCCAGTTTGTTGTATAAAAATGGTCTCTCTTCTTATGGTTATAATAGCGATATAATGGGATACTTCCCTCAACTTTAAGATCATAAATTCGACATTCAACATGTTCAAAGTTGTATTCACCATTACCGTATTTCAACTCATTCCAATTCATTGTGTAAAAATGATCATCTATCGCATAACAAAAATAACGATAAAAAGGTTTGGGATGATCAACCATACTAAATTCATTATCACTTAAATATTTATCAACCGCTTTTGTAAGTTCTTCTTTTTTACTTCTATATTCTGGATCGTCAGGAATTAAATCTACAATAGGAATGAGTGAGCCTTTTTCCATATCGACAAGCGTCATATTTGTCTCATTAAGACTATCCCTCCATGCGGAAAAATCACTTTTAAGATCAATATTTGCTTTTGCATAATCAAATGAAACATTCATACATTTAAAAGGATCACCACCAATAGTTTCAATATTCACTTGAAGTTCTTTGTTGTTTTTGACCAAATTTTCATCATAGGCTACCTTAAGATCAGCCGTTACGATTTTGTTATAGGATGCTTTAATACCTGCCTCAACACTTTTTTCTTTTTCCGTATCTTCAATGATAGAGCGGCACAAAACTTCTAAACGACCCCCAAGCACAATATGTGTCATAAGATGCGTGCCATAAAGTCGAATGAGTGTTGAACACGGTTTTGATTTAATATCTTTTAAAAATTGTACACTTAGATAAGGTTGAAGATCACTTGCATCAGCAATCAAAGCAACACTTGCTTTACGCATAATACTAAAGTAACTAGCGAAAGAGTACTTAGAGGAGCAACTGTTTTTATAGTCAAATTTAAGAGACAAGGAACCAGAAAATAATTTTTTATACTTTACATCTACTCCTAAGTTTGCGGTTAGTTTTGTGCAATATTTCATTGCATTTTCAGCAGCAACTGCTTTAGTATCAGAACTACTCCCGACTTTTCGTTCATAGCGATCTGCATCAACTTCATTTTCTAAAAAACGATGCATGTCAATGACATGTGCACGTACACTACTAGGATGACAATACAATCCTGTCACATCGTACCCATAACCTAAAAAACCCGTATCAGAAAGTGTTGAAGCTTGCGGCAAAACCATATCTCTATTGGCAACAGTATTCATAGGTAGACTCATTTCTTTCTCCTTAGTTCAAGTTTTTATGACTTTTTCTTTCTCTAATGTTGAAAATATGCTGAGTTCTAATATGAAAAATTGTAGTCTTTTATTATTAATAAAACCTAAAAATAGCTTAATTTAGATGATTTGTTTAATAACTGTATAAAAAGCTAGGTTATAATACACATGATTAGAATTTAACAAAGGCTTTTACATGCATGAAAAAATGAATGAAATACTCAAAGATTTAAACACACTAGAGCACAAAAATAGCAACTGCGCTTTTATTTATGCCAAGCTTATTGCCCTGCCTCTTCTAGCCTACCTCTATTTTCTCTTAGGCTATGTGGGGTTACTTCACTTTGAAGTAGGAACGCACAGTATTGTTTTGATTGGACTTATTTTTGCGGTCTCACTTCTTTTTGCTAAACACAATGCCGAATTTGGCGTGTGCGTGTTTCACAATAATTTAAACACCTTTAACACAGAGCTTCACACCTACATTCGTAAAAATCTAATGCGCATTGGTGAGGTTGAAAAATCCAATGCCAGTTTTAACAATTTTATGGATGAGTATGTCAAGGGCATTCGCAATGACAACTATGCCTCCATTGCCGCTGGGGTTTTCCCGACCATGGGTATTTTAGGGACATTTATCTCTATTGCACTGACACTGCCTGATTTTTCTTCGCAAACCGCCAGTGCGTTAGAGCATGAAATATCCATTTTGCTCAGTGGCGTAGGAACAGCGTTTTATGTCTCCATTTACGGTATTTTGCTCTCCTTGTGGTGGCTCTTTTTTGAAAAAAGAGGTTTAAGCCGTTTTGATAAACATGTGATGCTCATTCAAGATGCCAGTGCACCGCTTTTTTGGACAAAAGAGGAGATTGAACAGGCGTATTTGAAAGAGAATTTACAGCATTTTGAAAAAATTGGCAGAATGTTTGAGCGTTTAAGCTCAAGTGACTTTTTTGAACGCTTAAATCGCACCATTGAGGGTAAATTTAGCCTTTTTGATGAAATGCTAAAATTAGAAGGTGAAGCGGTCAAAAAGAGTGCAGAACATTTTAAAACAGGCATGGAAACATTGGCACGCTCTAGCGAAAAACAGCGCAATTTGGTTCAAATTCACGAAGATATGCTCAGTAAACTCAACGCCTTTAATGCCAACTCGCAAGCCTTACATGTAAAGATGCAAGAGTCCAATAAAGCAATACTCGCAAGCCAGCAAGACCTGCTACGAAGCTTAAAAGAGAGTGCCTTAATACAAGGTGAAAATGAGCCAAATTTAGAAGTGGAATTACTCAAAGAGAGCCTAAAAATGATTGATGCCGAAACGGAAGAAATCATCCATAAAATGGATACTTTACGATAATGAGAAACCTTCGTTCAAAAAGCAGTGACCAAACCTTTTGGGTTTCGTATGCAGACTTAATGGCAGGATTGTTGTTTGTCTTTATTTTGCTGATTGGCGCCATTATTATCAAATACGTTTATGCGCAAAGCGATTTGGTTGCCATTCAAACAGACCTTGATGCACAAAAACAAGCGCTTATGCTAAGCGAAGAGGAGCTCTTGCAAAAAAAACGTGATGTGGAGAGTGTGACACATAAACTCATTGCCTCTCAAGAGCAAAATCTTGAACTGACTACCTTGCAAGCAAGGCTTCAAGCCGAACTTTCAAAGCTTAAAAGCGATGTGAGCACCACAGAAGAAGCCCTTTTAGCCGCACGTGCACTCTTAGCCGAAAAAGGTAAGGCACTGGAAGATAAAGAGGTAAAATTAGAACTCAGTGCCAAAGAGGTAGAGAATCTTAAACGCCTCCTTTTGGAGGTAGAAAACGAGCGTGATGAAAATAAAGGCGCACTCCTACTTGCCCAAACTGAGCTAAGCAACACCAGCAATACCCTTAAACTCAAACAAGGTGAACTTGCCCTGCTCTCCCAAAAACTCTTAGATACGAGTTTGGCACATCAGCGTTTGGTGGAGGATTTGAATATCACCAAAGTGCGCATTAAAAACCTCACAGGCATTCGCATTAAAGTGGTAGAAGAGTTAAAATCAAAGCTAGGGCAAAAAATCAACATTGATCCCAACAGTGGGGCGATTCGTCTGCCCTCAGGCATCTTATTTGATGTAGGCTCGTATGAGCTCAAACCTGAGGCGAAAAAACAGCTCAAAGAGACCTTGCAACCTTATTTAGAGGTGCTTTTAAACGATGCGGATATTAGGGATAATATTGACCACATTATGATTGAAGGACACACGGATTCGGATGGAAGTTACATGCACAATCTGGATTTGTCGCAAAAAAGAGCCTATGCGGTCATGGCGTTTATCTACTCGTGGGATGAGAATAAAAATGCCCTTTTACAACGCTACATTAGTGCGATTGGACGTTCCTACAGCGATAGAATTTTTAAAAATGGCATAGAAGACAAAGACGCATCACGCCGTATTGAGATAAAATTTAGCCTCTCCAATAAAAAAGCGATTAACGAAATAGAGACCTTTTTAGAGCGTAAAGAGTAAGAGGGTTTAACGCCCTCTTCGCTCTTCGTAGCGATCATCTTCGTTTAAATACCGATCGTGCCGATGCTCAGGGTAACGCCTTTGCTGTTCTTGGTAGGTTTGAGGAATGTAAATCTCCTCTCGTTTAATGATAACCCCTCTATCTTCGTAACGCTCATAGCGCCTTCTATCATTTCGATACTCATCCCGTAAATCGTGCTGATGCCCTAAGCTAATGTAAGCATTAGATTTTACATCAATCCCTAAGAGTAAAGCGATTTCCCTCCATGGGGCATGGGGATTTTTACGGTAAACCCTCAAGACGTGCTCATACGATTTTCCACACAGTTCTGAGAATCTAAAAATAAGATAAGCGTCACTGGGCTCACCCACACTGTCTAGGACAAAAACGACATTGGATTCTTTGATTCGAAAGCGATCAGACAAGGCGTAGCGATACCCATAAGGATCAGCATGGTAACGATTATTTAAAGAAAGTCGCCATTCAAAATCAACCCCTGCATAAGCATTGATGGGCGATGTAGCAAACACAAACATTACCAAAAACAAGATGATTTTCATCGCTTCACTCCTTACATGTAAACTTCAAAACGAATCATACCTCATTTCCACGCTTCTTGTTTTCTTTTGTATGCTACAATAAAAAATTCAATTTTAAGGTGAGAGATTTATGAGGAACCATACCTTTTTGATTTGGCTAAGCATTGCCACTTTGTGTGTACTAATTTGGCTTTTTTCCCCTTTTTTAAAAAGCTTAGGCGTCGCACTTTTACTTGCACTTACCATGGCACCATTGCAACAACTCATTGCTCACTCCATGACTAAATATACTTTTTCAGCCTCTCAAAGAGACCTTTTTGCGGCTTCTTTGATTACCCTTTTTTTAGCATTGATGATTTTTTTACCCATGAGCCTCTTTTTCTTTCAACTCTTTAAACACCCAACCACCATCATGGAGACCATTCGCTCCTTTGATAGCCAAATTCATCTGGATGTTAACCTTTTACCTGCTTATTTAGAGTGGGCAAAAGAGCCTTTTGAGACACTCATTATGCTTACCAATATGCACAAAGATGAAATTATAGCCTTGCTTTCTAAGTGGCTTGGCAGTGGACTGAAGACCTTTTTGAAGATGCTTAGTGAAATGGTGATGATTATTGTCTTTTTCTTCTTTTTTAACCTCTACGGGCGTTCTTTGTTTCTCTTTTTAATGCCTATTATTCCCCTTGCTCGCACCATCAAGCGCCAATTTATCTCTGAGATGACCATCACACTCTGCGTGGTATTTTACACGCTTTTGGGTGTTATTGTTGCGCAAGGCTTAGCTTTTGGGCTTTTTATTGCCTTTTTTGATGGCTACAATGCGCTTTTACTTGGCTTTTTAGCAGGGATTAGCTCGATTATTCCTATTGTGGGAACGGCGCTTGTGTGGGTACCTGTTGCCATTAGTGAGTATTGGCAAGGCGAGGTGATGAACGCTGTGGTCATCGCCATTTATTCGTGGGCGATGATGGCATTTTTTATTGATAACATCGTCAAACTGCTTATCTTAAACTATGTCAATCGCTCCATGAATGGAGGCGAAGTGCGCACGAACGAGTTTATTATTTTCTTCTCCATTGTCGCAGGACTTGGAGCCTTTGGTTTTTGGGGATTTATTATAGGACCAGCTTTGGTTGCTCTTGCCATTAGTGTGCTTAAAACCCTTCGTAAAATCCATTACATAAGATCATAAATTTACACGATAGTTTTAAGCTTGTTAATGGCGAAAAATCTATTCTTTATTCCTTTTTTATGTTAAGATTATTAGCAGTGTAATACAAGGAGAGGTTGTGGCTCTTATTCAAAAAAACATATGGACAATTTTTTATATTATTCTTTTTAGTGGGACGCTTTTTTTGGGGATTGCTTCTTACAACACCTGGCATAGTATTGACGAAAAATATGCTACAAATCAAAGCAATCTGGTTAAACTCGTAGGCAATGCAACACACTCTTTATTCTTATCACAAGAGATGATGCTTGATGTTTTAGGCAAGCAAGTTCTTAAAGACAAAGAGCCTCGCATCTTAGATGATTTATTACGTTTAAACCCCTCTGTGGTTGCCTTTGGTTTTGTGGATGTAAATGGAACCTATCTTTATGTCAATAGCAAATTTGATAAAACCAAACTTCCCAATTTACGCCAAAATCCCCTTACCAAAGACTCCTTTGAATACACACTTGCAAGCGAGAAAATGATTTTAGGTAATACCTATTTTATTGCAGGAAGTGGGCGATGGGGTATTCCCATTCGTAAAAGCATTTATGATGAGAGTGGGCAGATTTTAGGTGTTATGACCGCAGGACTTGGCATTGAGGGAGCCTTTAAAATTTATACCGAAAATCTCTCTTTAGGCGATTACAATAAAGTCACGCTGATTCGTGAACGTGACGCCTTTGTTCAATTTCAATCCTCCAATCACAAAACCCCCAAAGAAGTCTATGAAGCGCCTCTAGCTGAGAGCTTTTTAAAAGCTATTTTTGATGGCATTACTGAAAAATATGGTATTTCTCTTGAAACGCTAAAAACAAATGGAAACATTTATACCGCAAAAATTCAACATGAAGCCAATGCATGCATTCAAATTGCCCTCAAATACGACCCTAGGTATGAGTTATGGATTCTCTCACAAATTGATGAAACCCAAATTCTTCATGAATTTTTTTACACGTTTATGAGCTATGTTCTGATTTTTCTGCTCATGCATGGCATTCTCTTTTTGCTTTTTAGAGTGATTGCCCATGCGGAAAACAAACGAAGCAATGATCTCATTTTTCAAGCCACCCACGATGCCCTGACAAAACTACCCAATCGAGCCTATTTTCAACAATGCATGAACGACTGGATTTACCAAGACTCGCCACCGTTTAGCCTTTTATATATGGATTTGGACCATTTTAAAAATGTCAATGACAGTTTTGGGCACCACTTTGGCGATTTGGTTCTGATTGAATTTTCAAAACGCATTTTACATGTAAAGTCTGAAAACAGTGTGGTGATTCGTCAAGGAGGCGATGAGTTTATTTTATTGAGCTACCTTGTCAAAGACGATGAACTCTTAGCACAAGCCGAAAAAATTATGCAAGAAATTTCAAAACCTTATCACATTAAACAGTTCAATTTTGTCATTGGAGCGAGCATTGGCATTGCCAAATATCCAGAACACGGTAAGACCTTAGATATGCTTTTACGTGCTTCTGATATTGCGATGTATGAGGCAAAAAAATACAAAAACAGTGTGCGCTTTTTCGCCTCTTCGATGCAAGAAGGCTATTTAAATCGTGTGAGTTTGGAGCAAACCTTACGCCAAGCTTTAAACAAGCAGGAACTTTATATGGTCTATCAGCCACAGATGGATCATTATGGAGTGATGTATGGTGTTGAAGCGTTGGTACGATGGCAAAGTGAAGAGCTAGGTCTGGTTCCACCCGATAAATTTATTCCTGTGGCTGAGGCTTCAGGACTGATGCCAAAACTGGGTGATTTTATTATGAGGCGTACTTTAGAGGAGATGAAAACCTTTCAAGAAGAGATGGGCACCTCTTTTCAAGTCTCACTCAACATCTCTATCAAGCAATTTATGGAAGCCACATTCTTAGAAAAACTCACACATGAGATTGAAAACGTACGCTTAAGCAACCTTGTTTTATGCCTTGAAATTACGGAGAGTTTGTTTATTGAAGACATTGACTATCTTTTGCCACTCTTGCAAAAAATACGTGCCATGGGGCTTTACATCTCGATGGATGACTTTGGTACGGGGTATTCTTCGCTGAGCATTTTACGAAAACTCCCTGTGGATGAGCTCAAAATCGATAAAAGCTTTGTCGACACCTTGCTAGAAGATATTACCGCTGAGAAAATGGTACAAAATATTATTACCATTGGTAAAAATTTGGATTTGGCGATTTTAGCTGAGGGAGTCGAAACCAAAGAGCAAGAAGAAAAACTTAAAAGCTTAGGATGCGATAGATTTCAAGGCTATTTGTACGCAAAACCATTACCGTACGAAGCACTTAAAAGCTTTGTGCAGGCACAAAAATAATCTTACATGTAAAAGGTTGCCCCACGTAAACATGGGGCAAAATGCTTACGCACGTGCTGGAAATATACCTTCTACGGAAATGTAGTATTGCAACTCGGGAAACGGTGCTTTATCTTTTAGATTAGGAATGGCAAAAGTCGTTCTACCATCGCCACCGTACGTCGTTCCAATAATTGCATACAACGCTTGGTTCTGCTCAATTGGCAACATACGCCCATCACACAACAGCCAGCCTCGCATCTCAAAATTAAATGCAAACAACTGAATTTGTCCCAAAACAAAATCCATACCCTACCTCCTTTACATGATTGTGATACATTATAACACAAAGTAAAATACATAGGTTTGTATTTGTTTACATGTAAATATTTTACCCCGCCAACGCACAGGCAAAGCAGTTAGAACTGTCTTTACATGTAAAACATGCAGGAGCTACTTTTCCAATAGAATCGTAGATAAATTTCTTCCACAATTTATCTAAGGGTTTTTGCTCTGCGAGTTTTGGGAAATGGCACTTCATGTAGCGTCCCATTTGCACACGGTTTTTAAAACCCAAATCTTCATACAAATGATGCTCCTTCAGTGACATCGCTGCAACATGTGGGGCAATGACATATTTTGAGTAACTGTTTTTGGCATATTTTTGCAAAAAAAGCGTCACTTCACGCTCCATGGTTTGTACGGGAGTGTTCATGCTTGTACCTTATAAATTTTTTTACGCTCTTTAGAAGATGCGACGTTCATCAATTTTCGATACTTCGTGATGGTACGCCTGACCATTTTGATGTTAAAGCGCTTCTCAATACGCTCTAAGAGCTCATCATCTGTGAGCGGTTCACTTTTGTCTTCGTATTCGATTTGTTGATTGATAAAATTTTTAATCTCAGACGAAGAGAGCTCTTTGGTCGCAACGGCATTGGTAAAAAACGATTTTAGGGGGAAAATGCCCTGCTTGGATTCAATGTATTTGTTTGAAATCGCCCGTGAAATGGTCGATTCTGCAAAAGAGAGCTCTTCTGCGATATGCGCCATATTAAGAGGTCTTAACTCACCGCCAACAAAAAAAGAGAGTTGCCTCTCGACCACTAAAAGCACAACCTTATACAAGGTTGTCTTACGCAGTTCCAAAAGATTGACAATATCACGTGCCTCTTTGAGCTTCTCTTTGATGCTCTCATTTTTACTTGAAAAGGGGTCTAAGATGAGTACATCAGGATAATAATCGTTGTTAATACGCAACCGAATATCATCGTCTACTTCCACATAAAAATCAGGAATAATCTGTTTAGGCGTTGCTTGATACTCAAGTGCAGGAGGATTTGAAAACTTCTTAATCACCGCTTTTGCCTCTTCAAAACGCCCATGCCTTGAAAATTTATCAACCCTTGCCATCTGCTCTATCATGTTTAACACCAAATGATAAAGCTCATCGTCCATATCATCGCTGAGTGCGTCGAGTTGAAACACAAAAGACTCATGAGCATCACGTGCTCCGACACCGTATGGTTCTAACTTTGAAAAACGTAGCCTAATGCGCTCTACATATTCCGTATAAACCCCACACATCTGTGCAATAGCATCTATATCACCGTCAAAATAGCCCTCTTCATTGATGTCACATAAAATTTCATGCGCTACTTTTTGCGAAATGGGCGTGGGAAAAAGGGGTGGGGAAATCTGCTCAATAATTTTTTCATGTAAAGATTCACTGCCTAAAACAAGCTCTTCAATGATGCCATGGCTCGATGCTAGATTTTGCTCAAAAGGGCGTTTCACTTCCAAAAAAGGGTTTTCGTACGATAGTGTTTCTAAATGCGTACTCAACTCTTGAAGAGGTAGTTGTAACAATGGGAGCCAAAGCTTCAAAGAGAGATTTAAACTCTGCTTCTGTTTGAATTCTAGGTTGATACTTCTCATGCAAAAATTATGCCCACTTATGAACCATATTTAGACATAATTTTTGCCTATTTTCTAAACAATTAGTATTTAATTCTCACGACACCGTTTGGTTTGTCAATTTTCATCTGACATGCAAGACGGGAATTTTTTGAGCAGGTTCCTACACAAATCTCTTTAAGAACTTTTACCTCTTTTTCATTGATAGGCGATAAAAACTCCATCCCTTGAACAATTTCCACAACACAGGTTCCACACTGCCCATCCCTACAGCCAAAAGGCAGTGCACTACCACTGGCTTCAACAACATCTTGAATGGTTGCGCCTGGTTTGACATTAATTGCTAAAAAATCGTTAATGATTTCTACTCGTGTTGTCATCATTTTCTCCTATAATTGAAATGGTTTAATTAACACATCGCCTTTAATCATCATCATTGAGGCAATGCGAATTTTAGGACTTACTGTAAATTGCTGGCAAATATCGGCATCTTCTTGAGAAATAGCCCCAAGTTTGACCAACTCATCCAACTCTTCATCTTCCATGTAGCTGGTTGGTTCTTCATCGCTAATGTGCTCCACCCTAACCAAACATTTTGTATAATCCTTATTATCAAACGTAATAGGAATGCCCTTTTCCTTTGCCAAACGCACCACGGGTTCACCAATTTTTGCATCATAAATGCCATCTTTTTCTTTATCAAAATGCATAAAGATTACTTTTGCCACGACTTTTTCCTCCTTAATAAGATTTTTGTTTTGAATAGTTCATCATCCATTCGTACTCTTCAGCTTCCAAATCACGGTAAGGCTCAAGCGCTTCTAACTCATGCTCTCTACAGCCAATAATTTCTACCTCAGCACGTGAGTCTAAAAAATGAACTTCATACACACGAATCACCTGTAAAAAATCACCAATAGAGCGAATATACCCCTGCGAGCCTTTTTCTATCATCACACTCCCCACAGGTAAATAAGGGTACGTTCCATCATTTTTGACATCTTCTAAAAGTTTGACTTTTTGACCTAAAAAAAATTTTGCTCTCTCCTCATCTTTGCTTGAGAGCTTTGCCATTACACTGTTGTGCAAGAGTATATCCACATCAGCCATCGCACCCTCCTTTGCTTAATGCACACGCCAAACACCCTTTGGCTTCACCATTTTCTATCATTCCCCAAACCTCAGCGGCACTGGGTGCATGACCGTGTTTATAATCCATATAAACACGAATCAATGCAAATTTTAAAAAATCCATGAGGTATTTTTCATCCCCATTAAAATTTTCAAATCCTTTTTTTATCAGTGTTCCATACTCTTTCATGATATGAAAACGCTTAATTGCCACGATGTTTTTATCGTATTCAATGCTAAAAAATTCAAAATAATCCTCTGCCGTTTTGAGGCGATAAAAGGCTTCAAGCGTTTTCATGGTCTATCCTTTTTGTTACATACACTCACTTTGCAACTGAGCTATCCAGTTTTCAATACGCAAAGCAGTTTTTTCAGGCTCGTTGATATGATCAATCGCTAAGCCACAGAACTTATTATCTATGAGTGCCAAAGAAGCCTCATAGGAATAATCACTTGCATCACTAAACCCAATAATCTTTGCCCCTCTTTTAGAAAAAATATCATAAAACTTACCCAAAGCGGAACAAAAATGCTCCCCATGTTTTTGGCTATCGCCAGCACCAAAAAATGCCATGGTTTTACCCTCAAAGGAAAGATTCTCAGAGCCAATTTCCAAAAGGGCATCCACCCAACTAAAATGCACATCACCCTGTCCCCACGTAGAACTTCCCAAAAAAAGCACATCAAAATTCTCAAATTGTTCAACGCTATCAAAGTCGTCTTCCATGAAAACACACGCTTCATCCTCAAGCGCAAACGCCTCTTTTAAAGCCTCTGCAATTTGTCTGGTATTGCCACCTGCACTGGCGTAAAATATGCCTATCTTTGCCATGTTTTATCCTACTTTCAAGTGGTATTGCTCAAAAATCTCAAGCGCACTGTGAAGCATTTTGCCACCTTCTTTGACCAAATCATCATAGGTTCTAAAACTGTAACGATGGGCATCTTTGAAAAATTTATTGGTCACTACAATTTTTTCAGCCAATACCACCGCTCTTCCAAATCCCTCATGGCTCATCTCCATCACCACTGAGCACATCACCCCCGTTTTGAGTTCAAATGCCAATGCAATGGACTGAAAAATAAGACGAATATCTTGAATTTGCATCTCATCAATGTCCGCAATAATCGGTATGTTTTTAAGGTCTTCTTTGCTTTTAACATACTTCTCACACAAGAGCTCTTCATCGCTCTTTTTTGCCCAGGTTCCAAATTGGTCAAGCGCTCGTAGTTGGGATGTCAGCGTTTGCAAAAAAAGTGCTTCTAATTCGCTCATCTTAACCCCTTTTCTCAATAATTTTTTGAATAAATGGTGGAGGGTTGGAGCCAAGCATGGTGCTTAATTTTTCAAGCTCTTCTTCAATACTTACGGCTGTTTTGTATTTCATAGGAAAGATTTTGCTATTGACAACTTTTGCAGCCGCTGCTGGTCCAATTTCAATACAATAGAGCATATCAATGCCCTCTTCTTGAAGCAGTGCCACCCTACCCTCAGTGCGTTCTTCCCCTGTAAGAACGACACCAAGCAGCGTAGAACCGTTTGTGTCCACATCATAAACCATAAACTGTTCTGATGAACCAAAATGAGCATCAATGGTTTTAAGGTCATTGGTAAAAAATGCTACCTTTATCACGCTTTCCTCCTTACCTAAACTTATGCCTCCTCTTACAAGAAGTGTTCCATAGGAATCATGTTCAATCTAAAGTGCGTTTTTCTCCACAATCAAGTAACGTTCGATCTTCAAAGGATCAAGAATCGAGAGCATTTCAGCCTTTTCTTGCCCCACATCCGATTTGACAATCGCTTTGGTAAGTGTATGGTGTCCCATCATGGCTTGAGAGGTTTCATCCACACAGCGTTGCGGCACTTCTGGGCTGTCTTGAACCATATCGATCACCAAGCCAAAGGGTTTGTCTTCACTGCCTTTAAGCACAATGATGTGATGGAGCTCTTTGTTGTACGAACACGTATGATGAAAGTATTTTGCAAGCGATGCAACGGGGATGGTTTTGTTATTCCACGTGATCATTCCCACATAAATCTCATCGCAACCAATGACTTGCGTCACATCTTGCCCTTCCAGTGCGGCGTAAATGTATTGGCTCTCGATGGCAAAAAGCGTGCCATTCATCCAAAAGGTTGAAAGCTCAACGGTTTTCTCAGACGCACCCACTTTGGGGTAAAGATACTGTTTTTTGCCATTTTTGACGACGGGTTCAACGCACGCATCTTTATTGGCAACCCGAATGCAAACAATGGCGGTGACATCATTGCTGTAGCCATCGCTGCATTTATACTCACGGTACCCCTGAGATTTTGCCTTGCCTACGATGTAATAATCATCTTGAATGAGCACCATATTTTCAGACGAATCGCAGAAAACACATCGCTCACCCATGAGAATATCAGGGTTTGTGGAGGCAATCACATTATTGGTCTTTGTCTCAATAAAAAGTGCAAAAGAGCGCTCATCGGCACCCACAACATCTCTGAGCATCGCCTCAAACTGTGCCTCAGCATCAAACACAATGCCAATGCCACCTTGCGCCTCTTTCGCTCCTTCGATAAAGATAGGCGCACTGTAGATGTAGGTATGCTTTCCATCGTAAAGCTCTGTTTTCTCAAACGGACTCACCACATACTCTTTGGAACTTTTCAGTGCCAACGTTTGTGCGATGTAATGCGCACCGATGCGCTTACCGATAAGATGGGCGTATTTTTCTTGGCTCACTGCAATGACACAGCCTTGAGTGTCGAACAAAAAGAGGTTACTGTAAACGGTGTAGAGCGCATTAATCGCACCGAGCACTTCGGTCATTTCATGCCCAAACTCTTTACGAATCGTTGAAAAATCTCTGTATTTCGCACTAAACGCTTTGATAAACACAGGACTTAATGCCCACCATCTGCAGTCATTGGCACGCTCATACAAGTTTCGATCCATAATATCAATCGCCAGTTTCGCTTTAAACGCAGCCCCATTGATGAACGAAGCAACAACCGTCCAGTTGAGATTGCCTATGGACTCTTCAAAAGTCTTTTTGGTTTGAGCTCCCGTGCGTGAGATCTCATTGAGAAGTGATTTAGAAAAGGAGTTATCCCCACTTTTTTGGTTGGCAATCTGCACATTACCATTCCAAATGGTCATATCAAGACGTCTTTGAATCGCTTCGGCTTTGGTGGGAATGCTCGTAAACTCCTCAGAAAAGAGTGAAGAGTGTTTGATGATCTTGATCTGCTCTTCGGTAAAAGGAACATGGGTTTGTTGTGCCCCAAACGCAAAGGCAAGCGGCATCAGCGCATGACCTTTCCACCCCAGCCCGTAAAAACCTTGGTAGCCTTTGGTGGCTTGTGTTTTAGCCACATACTCGCTGCCTGAAAAAGGGACAATATCAAAACGTTTCAAGGCTGTTTTTTGAGGAGCACCCAACGCATAATGAAAAGGATTGCTGCTGTAAATGGTACGATCTTTTTCATCTAAAAGTAAAATGTCTGCCCATGTCTCATTTTCAATCAGATTGGAGATAATGACCTGCATCTCATCTTGAAACTTAAAGACAAGGCAAAGCACGGCAAGCGGTGTGCCCTTTTCATCACACACACGGTAACTGTAAAGCAGACTCTCTTTGGTGCTGATGCTAGGATAAATGCCAAAACTCTCCACATACTCTTGAGACGTGTGCATCGCTTCGTAAATAAAAGCACTGTCGATCTTGTTGCCAATTTTTTCATCTTTGGTCGAAGCGATCAAGACACCGTCTAGATCAAATAACAGAACATCGCTGTAAACGCTGTACTTTTCGATGTATTCATGAAAACGGTTTTGCAGCTCAGGCAGTGCATTTTTTTGCTCTTCATTACTTTGGCGTGCAAAATCACAAATGATCGTGTCCATCGCTAAAAAGCCTATGTCAGCGGTTCGTTCAAAGAGGTTACGGATTAAAATATCAATCGCCACTTGCGCTTTAGCCCCTAATTCAATGGAGAGTTTCTTGACCGTCTCTTCGCTGAGGCGTTGTAACAGTTGTTCTGAGAGATTGCTAAAGGCTTGTCTGGTTTCTGAGATGTCCATACCAATGTTACTCATCTGTCCCAAAAGCGAGAGCAAGTTCCATCGCTCGGAGAGTTGATCGAGTGATTTTTGGTAGGCAACAACTTCGGGGATATAAGCATTGTAACGTGTGGTGTGATTTTGCTCAGACATAATGTTAACCTTTTTAGATGATATAGTTAAAATAGAACTGGAATTGGCTAAAAAGAAGATGGCATTTTTTTAAAGACTATACAAGAACTATTCCGTTAGAAATAAAAAAAAATATTATCATTGCCTGAGAGATGAAACGCCTGGAGACTTGAGCAATCACTTCAAATTTGTGCTAGAATTTAAAGAGTCATTTTTTCACGTTCTCAATACAAAAATGTTCTTAACGGACATTACGCTTATAGCGTGTTTCTGAAATCATTTACGTTTGGCAGAAGGATGGATGATGAGTGCTGATTATAGTGTTTTAATTGTCGACGATGTGAGTGATAACATCAAAGTTGCCATGAATATCTTAAAAGAAAATAACTACAATTTTTCTTTCGCTCTCAATGGTAAACAAGCCTTAGAAATTGCTTTAACAAAGCAATTTGATCTTATCTTACTCGATATTATGATGCCTCAGATGAATGGTTTTGAAGTCTGCGAACACTTAAAAGCAAATCCAAAAACACAGGATATTCCCGTTATATTTCTCACCGCAAAAGCAGATTTAGACTCTTTATCCAAAGGGTTCAAGGTTGGTGCAGTTGATTACATTACGAAGCCTTTTTATGCCGATGAACTTATCTCACGGGCAACAACGCACATCGAACTTTACCGAGCTAAAAAAGTATTGCAACAAAATAATTTGGATTTACATGTAAAGATTCTTCAAAGTGAAAAACGATTTTTATCAGAGCTTGAGAACAGTCAAAAAGAGATTATCTATTTACTCACAGAACTGATGGAAGATACCTCCGATGAGACGGGAAAGCATATTAAAAGGGTGGCTGATATTTCAAAATTATTGGCAACACTGCATGAGAGTTTGTCGGACATGGAAGTCGATGATATTTATTTTGCCGCTCCTTTGCATGACATAGGTAAAATCACCATCCCGCATACAATACTTCATAAACCTGGCAAACTCACCGACGAAGAGTTTCATGCCATGCAAGCACACACGACCAATGCGCATAACCTGCTCAAAAAATCCAGCCGAAGACTGATGAAAGCAGGCGACATCATCGCCTATCAACATCATGAAAAATGGGATGGTTCAGGCTATCCACAAGGTCTTAAAGCAGAAGAAATTCATGTCTATGCACGCATTGTCACTATCGCCGATGTTTTAGATGCCTTAACGCATGTGAGAGTGTACAAACAACCATGGAGTTTTGATGCTGCGGCAGAGTATATCATTTCTCTTAAAGGAAGCCAGTTTGACCCCTATCTTATAGATCTTTTTAGCCATAATTTAGAAAGTTTTAGAAAAATTATCGAAGAAAAGTCTTAAAGTGATGATGCGCTTTTTAGCCATCTTTTGCATAACCCTTTCAACACTTTATGCAACACTTACCTTTACACCCGAAGAGCAAGAGTATATTAAAAACAACCCTGTTGTGACATTGGGGTCTGATTATAAATGGCCACCGTTTGATTTTGTCGATAAAAATGGCGCACCAACAGGGCTTTCTTATGACTACATCCAGCTCATTTTTCAAAAAAGTGGCTTGAAATTTAAAATTTATCCTGCTGTTTGGGCAGAGACCATCAAAAACATGCAAGATAAAAAATTTGATGGGCTTACCTGTGCTGTAAAAACTGAGGAGCGGGATAAATTTCTTTATTTTACCGATCCTTATTTGAGTGTTCCTATGGTGATTATTGCCAATATCAACACTAACGACATCAAAACACTGGATGATTTAAAAGGCAAAGTCGTCTCTATCAACAAAGGCTCCTACATTCATGAGTGGCTGGAAGAAAAATATCCTTCCATCAAGCTACTTCCCTCAACCTCGAATGAAGATTCTTTAGAGATGCTTTCATTGGGAAAAGTAGATGCTTATGTCGGCAATCTCGCCGTAAGTACCTACATTATAAATCAATATTTAATCAATAACCTAAAAATCGTCGCTAAACTTGAAGAATTCCAAACATCTATCAGCCTTGCCGTTGACAAAGACAAAACAGTGCTTTTTAACATTATTCAAAAAACACTCAAAGATATATCTCCCAAAGAGGCGCAAGCCATCAACAGTAAATGGAGTAAAAGCTTAGAGTCCTCCAAAGAGCTTTTAAATTTTACACCCCAAGAACAAGCATGGATCGAGCGTCATAAAGAGATACGCTATGTCATCGACAACCATTTCGAGCCTTTAGAATACCTCGCAAAAGAGGGTACGACTTACGCTGGAATCGCTAGTAGCTATTTGGAACTCATTCGTCAAAAAACGGGTATAAACTTTGTGCGCCTGCCAACAAGTGTATGGTCACAAAGTGTTGAAAAGATCAATACACGTCAAGCGGACATGTACACCTGTTTAACACGCACACCTGAAAGAGATAAAATGGTCAATTTCACACAACCTTACATCATTATGCCACAAGTTTTTATTACAAGGAATGATGTTAAATTTATCACAGATATTAAAGAACTCTATGGGAAAAAAGTTGTTTTCGTGGAAGGGTATGCACAAAATGAACTGATTCAACAAGAGCATCCAAAGATTGAGCCTGTTATTGTTAAAGATATTGTCGATGCGTTTAAAGCAGTCGTGAAAGGCGATGCGTATGCGTATATAGAACTCTTGCCTGTGGCAAGTAACTACATTCAAAAAAGTGGATTTTCCAATCTAAAAATTTCGGGCATTAGCAAGTATGAATCAACATTTCATATGGCACTGCGTAATGATTGGGAAGATGAAGGCATAGCCATTCTCAATAAAGTGATAAACTCTATCTCGGAAGAGGAAAAAAATAGCATCTACAACCAATGGATACAAGTCAAATACGACAAAACCATTGACTATACCATCGTTTTTCAGATTGCAGGAGTCTTTTTCTTGATCATGATAGGGACATTATTTTGGAATCGAAAGCTCTCTGCTGAGATAGACAAACGAAGAGAAGTGGAATTAGCCTTACAAGAGTTAAACACAAAGCTTCTGGTAGCAACCCAAGAAGCACAAAGTGCGACACAGGCAAAATCAAATTTTTTATCGAATATGAGTCATGAGATACGAACCCCCATGAACTCTATCTTGGGCTTTGCAGAGCTTTTGGATGAAAAGGTAGACGATAAAAAACTCAAATCATTCATCAAAACCATACGCAGTTCAGGAGAGAATTTACTGATGCTGATCAATGACATCTTAGACCTCTCCAAAATAGAATCAGGAAAATTTGAGATTATCAACAAAGCAACGCCTCTTAAAAAATTGTTGGAAGAGACGGTAGCTCTTTTTGTCTTGCAGGCAGAACAAAAAGAGCTGAAATTGGAGCTAGAGGTCGATAAAAATCTACCCGAAGTCATTTTTGTGGATGCCTTTAGACTCAAAGAAATCCTCACCAATCTCATCGGAAATGCCCTAAAATTTACCGATACAGGCTTTATCAAGGTTATCACGCAAGTGCATCGTGTCCATAAGCATCTTAGTAAAATCGACATCATCATCCGTGTTCACGACAGTGGCATTGGCATACCCAAAGAGGCACAAAGTAAGATTTTCAATATCTTTGAACAGCAAGAGAATCAAGACGCACGAAAATACGGAGGCACAGGACTGGGACTTGCCATAAGCAAGAAATTAGCGATGCTGATGGGCGGTTCTCTCGACGTGCAAAGTGATGTGGGAAAAGGCTCTGTTTTCACGCTCAAACTCAACAGTTTAGATATAGCGTCCCTTCAAGATGAGGGTATTCAAAGTGACCTTATCCTCAACTACGATGCTATCGATTTTGAAAAAGCAACTATTTTAGTAGCAGATGATGTTGAACAAAACAGAAAGCTCATTAAAGAGAGTTTTGATGCTACATTCATTGAGGTTATCGAAGCGGTCGATGGGCAAGATGCTATCGAAAAAGTTAAAACTTATCCTATCGATTTGATTTTGATGGACATTCGAATGCCTGTGTTAGATGGCTATACGGCTACACGAATCATCAAAGAATCTTCTAACATCCCTATCATTGCCCTGACGGCTTCCATTATGCTAGAGGAGTTAACGAAGATAAAAGAGCAACGATTTGATGGGTATTTACGTAAGCCTGTTTCGCAAAATGAACTCTACAGTGAGCTTGCAAAATTTCTTAAATACACCCCAAAATCATCAACACCTCGCCATGAAGAGACCATTGAGGTTGACAATGTCGAGGATTTAAAAAATTTCTTACATGAATTGGATGTAGAACCTCTCTACCAAGACGCCATTGCCCAAAATGATCTTCAGATTATCACCCAATTTGCGTTGGCTTTACACAAAGCATCAACGCACTACAACATCATCTACCTTCAAGGCTATGCTCAAACATTGTTAGACAAAATCGAGACCTTTGACATTGCCCAAATAGAAACCCTGTTGCGTGATTATCCAAAAATCATTAAGACATTGATGCAAAAAATTCATTATTCTTCTTAAGCACAGCTTATTGACTCGTCAGTCTTAAAGTCAGAAACTTGACGATAAAAAGGACAAAAGTATGCTTGATTTTATCCTCTTAAAAACACCACCGTCTTTAGGGAAAAGCGTTCACGTCATTCTTACAATAAATGGGCTTTTTCTGAGCTTTCCTTAGTTTTTCTTTTCACTTTTTATGGTAGTATGCTAGGCATATACCCTTAAGGAGAAAACATGAAGCGTGATAAAAGTATAGAGTTACTCAATCTTGCCATTGGCGATGAACTCTCAGCAGTGCATCAATATATGTTCTTTCACTTCCACTGTGATGACCAAGGCTATGACCTACTTTCAAGCCTCTTTAAACGCATTGCGATTATGGAGATGTTGCATATTGAAAAATTAGCCGATAGGGTTTTGTTTCTCAAAGGCACTATAGAGATGAAAGCAGCTGAAGAGGTGAAACAAATTATCACGGTTAAAGAGATGATAGAGTTTGCACGTCAAAGCGAAGAAGATGCCATTGTTATGTACAACAACTTCGCCCTTGAATGTGGCAATCACGCCGATAGCGTCTCTAAAAAACTCTTTGAAGAGTTGGTCTTAGAAGAAGAAGGGCACTACGCAGAGTTTGACGATGAAATGGAAAATATGCTTAAATTTGGTGAACAATACTTAGTGCTTCAATCTATGGAGCGCAGTAAGAAAAAAGCCACAATGGCAGCAGCTGGTACTCCTGGCGAAATGGCCTGAGTGTTACATGTAAGGATTTTTCCTTACATGTAACGATTTTTTACGCTCTTACCCACACTGCAATTTGCGCAATGTCCTCAGGCGTTGTCTGGCAACATCCCCCAATCAACCTTGCCCCTTTTTGGTACCACCCATACGCCATCTTTCCATAGGAGGCATTTTTAGAGAGCCCATCCCATGTTTTCGTGAGCGCATTGTAAGATGATCCACCGTTGGGGTAAACGATAATAGGCTTTGAAGAGACCGCTTTTATCTCGTCTATGAGCGATTCAATGAATTGGGGTGCGGTGCAGTTAATACCAATAGCCACAATTTGCTTTTGGCTCTCCAAAAACTGAGCACATTCACGCACTTTCTCACCACTGTTAATATGCTCTCCATCCTTCGCACTAAAACTCACCCATGCACTCACGGCAGGATAACCCTCTAAAAGTGCGCACAAAGCTTTAGCTTCCACAAGACAAGGAATGGTCTCACATGCGAGTAAGTCAGGTTTGGCTTCAATGAGTGTTAAAAGTCGTTTACGATGAAAGTTCATTAGCGCTTCCATACTGAGTCCATAATTCCCCCGAAACTCTGAACCATCTGCCAAATACGCCCCATAAGGCCCAATGGAGGCTGCGACCAAAGGTTTTAAGCGTTTAACGTGATTTTTTGTATCTGACCAAAAATCATCACGAACCTTTTGAGCGATTTTTACCGAAGAGACAATGAGCGCTTTGGCTTCTGCTTCGCTCATCCCACGCTTCATAAACCCCTCAAAACTCGCTTGATAACTCGCTGTGGTAATGCAATCACTGCCCGCATTCAGATAATCCAAATGCACTTCCGCAATTGCTTCTGGTTTTTCCATGAGAAATTTGGCTGACCAAAGAGAGTCGTTAATGTCATAGCCTTTGCGCTCAAGCTCCGTGCCAAAGGCTCCATCTAAAATAAATACTTTTTGCGCTTCTAAAAAAGGAGTTAGGGGATTCATACGTTTTTTCCTTACACAATTTGAGGCATATGATAGCTAAGTTTTATTTTACATGTAAAGCCTTTTTTTGAGAGCCAATGCTTTACTTTTAACTTTACTAAACCGCTACTGATGCACCAAAAGATTGTTCACCTCACATAAAAAATTACAACTCCCCTCATACAAAACATTGTGTCTTAGCCCCACGCCCACTTGCTCGTAATTGGGAAAGCCTCGAAGCAAAAGTGCTTTGTGGTAGGTGTGTGCCAAACGCTCAGCGTGAAAATTTGAAATAAGCATATCACAAGCAGGCAATGCCTCTTCCACATCTTCAAAATCTCCCACAGAGACGTTACATGTAAAGCCCTCTTGCACCTCACTTTTCTGAGAGATTACGGCTTTTACGTCTGCACCAACTTCCATTAACGCCTTTGCCATCGCATACGCATTATCAGGCTCATCGGCAAGGAGAATCTTGGCTTTTCCTAACACAAAATGCGTATCTAAAAGCACGTCTTGAAGCCTTTTTCGCCATCGCTGAATGGAAGCGTGAGGTTTGCTAAGACCTTTACATGTAAGCAATTTTGCGTAAAAATCATCGCACGCTTGAAGCCCTACAAGGCTATCAAAATGAAGATGCGTTGCTTTTGCATTTTTCTCACAAAAAAGCTCTCCGCACTTTTTCACGGAGCGCCCCACGGTTATGACAAGCCCTGTGTCGCCTAGCTTTTTTATCGCCTCTACGCTGATGCCTCCGCTACTAAGGGCACCTTGCTTGATGCCCAAATGCCCATCAAGCGAATCGCTCAAATCGGGCAATGCGTACACCTCAAAGTCAAAAAGTTCCAAGCTCTCTTTGATTTTCTCGACCTCTATGGCGCTTAGATTGACATTGGGGATGAGGAGGACTTTGTCTTTGTTACATGTAAGGCTTGGCTCGATGAGTTGTTCGATGATGCCTTGCACACTCAAAGCCCAACCGCTTTCCAAACCACCCTCAAAATCAGGCGTATGCGCCCAAACAATGGCTTGTTTATCTTTTAACAGTAAACTTGCTCCCTTGATGTCATCGCCTTTGGTTTCGCTCAAGCCCGTGGTAAAAAGCCCCACCAAATCAGGGCTCACTTTTTGGGTAATGTTTTCAATCGCCACGGAGATAGAGTACTCGCCTCCATCGATGACGGCAGTGATGTCGTTGACCGCCGTGGTTTGAATGGCGATGGGGTCGTTAAAATGTCTGGTAAAAAGCACCTTAGTAAACGACGCACACCCTTGCGCTCCGTGCATCAAAGGCATACAGTTCTTAATCCCCAAAAACGCCAGTGTCGCTCCCATGGGTTGAGAGAGCTTCAAAGGGTTTACATGTAAAGGTTTTATGGCTTTTAATTCTCCCATGGTGCGGCCCCTCCAGCGAGTTTAAAGACAGGGTTAGCAAGTGCGGCACATACATCAATCGCCAAGTTTTCTAAGCCACCGTATGCGCCGTAACTCACCTTTTTTTCTTGATTGACATCGACAAACGCCACTCTTTTTTTCAACGCCGTGTAAAGACTTCGCCCACCTGCTAGCAAGATGTCGATGTTGTGCTCATCGATGAGTTTGGCTTGCTCGTTGGCAGGAACTTTCATCAAGATGGGCACATATTCTCTAGCGATGGCGATGTCCTCTTCAGTGGCTTTTCGAATGGAAGTTGCTACCACTTCGATGCCGATGTCTTGGAGGGCTGAGGCTATCGACCATGACTTGTTGCCCCCTGTATTTAAAATGGCTTTTTTATCTTTTAATAGTTCACGATACGGAAGTAACCTTGCTTCCAACTTGGCTTCTTCTTCAGCGATGATGACTTCTGCTTTTTGTATCATCGCCTCATTGCCAAAGGCATTGACGATGGAGCGAATGGCATTGGAAGTGTCACGCTTGCCGTAAAATGAAACGCTGACATAAGGGATAGCGTAGCGTTCTTGCATCTTGCGACACAGCGTGATGAGCGATTTGGCACAAACGATAACATTGAGTTTTGCCCTATGCGCACAACAAATATCTTCGATTCTGCCATCTCCAGAGAGCGTTGAGACCACTTTAATCCCGATGCGCTCTAAGATAGGAACATATTGCCACATATCGCCCGTGACATTGTAATCGCCTATAAGATTGATGCCGTAAGGATGGATGGATTCTGGCTCACGAGTTCCCACCAAAGCGTCCAACACCGCCTCACCTGCAAGGCGTGAACCTAAGTTTTTTCCACCCACAAATCCAGGCGAATGCACAGGCACGATGGGTATGCCAAAACGCTCCTGCGCTTCTTTACATGTAAAGTCGATGTTGTCGCCTATCATCCCAGTCACACAGGTTTCATACACAAAAACCGCCTTAGGCTTTTTACGCTCCACGATGTACGCTATCGCCTCGGCAAGCTTTTTATCGCCCCCAAAGATAATGTCATTGGTCGTGACATTGGTGCAATAGCCTAATGGCGTATTGTTCTCACCCTCATAGCTTGTAAGCGTCGCTCGTGTCTCCCATGAAGCACCAAGACAGGTGTCAGGCCCATGCACCAAGTGTGCTGCGTCTGCATACGGAAAGAGTGATATTTGCGCCCCCTCGAACGCACACCCTCCGCTCGTTGCTCCAGGTTTTGGTTTGTCACAGCTACTTTTTTTGTCTTTGTTATGAGAACAAGCACTCTCGTTTAACAAATCCTTGATGAGTTTTTTATTTATCATAATGATGGCGTTGCAAGAGGTATTCCACAGCGCCTTGCAACGCCAGAGGAACACCTTATGCATTGTGTGCCGTGCGTACCTTTAAAACCTTACTCAACACCACGGTAAGATAAGCCCTTGTTTTGCCGTGGCATTGGTTTTAAAACGCAATTACATGTAAAGGTGAAACACTGTTGTATTTTGTCTAAGTGTTGTTGCTTTAAACTCTTTTATGTTTATCTTATTTTCCCCAAAATTTCCAAGGCTTCCATCTCAAACTTTGAAAATGCAAACCACTTTTTACCCAAATCTTTTAAACTCGCCCCGATGTGATACATCTGCGTGCTATCGACTATCAAAAATCTATCATGAGCTTTTTTGAACTCTTTAAGTTCTATATTTTGATATTGCGATTGATATTTTTGATAATCAAGGCGAAGTTGTTTAGTGATAGTTTGTGTGTATATTTTTATTTTTAAGTTCGGATATTTGCTAAAGAGTGTAAAAACCGTGTCATCTATATAATTATCTATTAGCACCACTTCACTTTTTGCACTCTTTAACAAATCGTTTATAAAAGCATAGGCATCATATATTTGCCCATCGTAAAAAATTCCATGCTTTGATTGTATAGTGCTGTTCTCAAGACCTTTTGAGATAGTTGCCACTTGAGATTTTAAAAGCAATACATCACTTTCAAGCTCTTTAAATCTTTGGTGAGTAATCCTTTCTGAGTTTATGGCATAACCGTTTTGAATGTAGTTTTTGAGTACCGATGTCGCCCATTGTCTAAATCGCACCCCTTTTTGAGATTTGACACGATAGCCAACAGAAATAATTACATCTAAGTTGAAGTATTCGATTTCTCTTAAAATTTCTCTTCCACCCTCAAATTGAACTGTTGCATTTTTTGCAACAGTTGAAATTTTGTCCAATTCTCCATCGCTAAAAATATTTCTGATATGCCTTGAAATAACAGATTTATCTCTATCAAAAAGTTCACATAGTTGATTTTGACTAAGCCAAACAGTTTCATTTTCCACCGATACATTCAGCTCTAGCTCTCCATCGTTATAGATAACCATGTTTGAATTATTTTGCTCATTTTTCATTTTAAGTTCCAAATGTTTGTTTTAACCATACTAGCAAAACTATCTGTTTTTAGTGAAAAATTTGTCATTTTGCAATGTTTTTATAATAACTAGTTGTTTGCAAGAGAATATCCACAAGCTTTTAATTCTTTTATGAGCTCAATCTTCCATCCACCATTTGTATCTAGTGGAGTATAAACAACGCCACTAATATCACTCGGTGTTTCAATTTCTCCTTTTACCAAAGCACAAACATTTTCTCTTCCTATTTTTGCCATCAAATAGCCATGCTCAAAGACAACATTTTGTCTTGCTCTATCTCTTGCAGGAACATTTGTTTCTTTTGCTCCACGACCTTTATCACACGGAGTATAAAGTACAATGGCAAAATTCGCTTCATTTGAGTAATGTTCTATCTTTTCAATAATAGTCATACTTCTACTCGCTTGTTCATGTAAAATAATTGCTTCTAGTCCAATACTTTCAATAAATCTTGCAACTTCTTGTTTAGTTTCATTATCATGACCGTGCACGATAAAGACCTTATTTTTCTCATGTTTCATTTTTTGACTTTGAATATTTGATTTTTTGTTTTCCGTTGGTTTGCTTGTAAACTTATCTTGGTATAGTAGTTTAAAAATAGGTTTAATCTCTATGATATCTATTTTTGAAAAATTTTCTGGTATTGCACTGCCTCCACTGCTTGATAAAAATTGTTCACATTGATTTAAAATGTTTAGATATTCGTCATCTAATTCAAACTTATAATCTGTATCTTGAAGGGATTTATATAAGCTTCTATACATATCTATAACTGCGATAAGTTCTCTACTCGAATCTGCATTATAGTGATGATTGGCGGAGAGCTTATAGTTTAGAAATTGAAATAAGCCATTATATGAGGAATGCAAATACGCAAAAAGATAAGCTAAATCATCATTAGCCACTGTTGTATAAAAAGGTAAAAATTTACTAATGCTATCTTTATGGCTATCAGGTATCTCATTCGCTTTATTTTTTATGAAAATTTCGATAAATTCATCCATTATTTTTTCTCCATAGTTATCATTTCTTCATATGCCTTATGATTTTATGCAAAATTTATTTTATCTAAATCTCTATCATTTTATAAAATCCCACGGAACACCTCTTGCATCTTTACATGTAAACTCTTTTTAAAGGATTCATCATGGCAGTAAGAATAACAGAGCTTTGCATTAACTGTGATAGCTGTATTGACGAGTGCCCCGCAACGGCGATTGTGAGTGCATCTGATTCACCTATCAATGGCGATACAACGTATGTCAAACCTGAAAAGTGCATCGAGTGTGCGGACTCTACGATGCCAAAATGTGCGGACGCCTGTCCTACCGAGGGCGCTATTGTTTGGGATATGCCTTACACGGCTGAGTTTCAAAGCTACTACGTCGCTGGGCATGAGAGTGGACTGTACAACATTCGTGAACATAAGAAAAACGGCATTATGTTCCCTGAGGTTTCGCCTAAACCTTACCGTGAAGCCATCGCTCTTGTATCTCGCCAAGCGCACACGCCAGTCCTTGGATAAGTCCATGAAAATCACCTTTGCATCCACCGATGGGGTTCACATTAACGATCACTTTGGTTGGTGCAAATGTTTTTACATGTACGAACTCCAAGACGATGCGTTTGTCTTTGTTAAAGCACTAGACTCCTCCCAAGAGATCATCGAAGAGGTCGATAAACTGACCTACAAAATAGAGTCTTTACAAGACACGAACATTTTATGTGCTTCTCACATCGGTCCTCGTGCCTCTTTAATGGTGAAAGGTTCTGGTATTTTTGTGCTTCAAGCCTCCAGTGAAAACGAGCCAATAGCCTCTTTACTTGAAAAGCTTTTAACCTTAAAAAATACCAATCCGCCTCTTTGGATGCAAAGGTTTCTCCATGCACCATCTTCCTATAACTGTCGCTAAGGACATCTACTTTATAGGTGTCTTTGACCCCGATATTCGTACGTTTGACATTGTCATGAAAACGGCAAACGGCTCAACATACAATGCGTATCTGATTAAAACGTCTGAGGGTGTTATCATTGTTGATACGGTCAAAAAAGAGTTTCAAAACGATTTCTTTTTACATGTAGAAGCCTTGTGTTCCTACGAGGAAATCAAATACGTCATTATCCACCACATCGAGCCTGACCATTCAGGAGCACTCCCTGAACTCATCCAAAGAGCGCCACACGCCAAAGTGCTTATCTCGCCTCAAGCCACCTTAATGCTTAAAGCACTGAGCAATGCAGAAGAGATAAACTTTGAAACCATTTGGACAAACAAACAACTCATTTTGGGTGAGAAAACCATCACTTTTTTGACCACGCCGTATTTGCATTGGCCTGAGACCATGAGTAGTTATGTGCATGAGGACAAACTGCTTTTTAGCGGCGATGTCTTTGGTTCGCACTACTACGACAAACGCCTTTTTGACGACATGGTGGGGGATTTTTCCTACGCATTTGCTTACTATTATGACCACATCATGCGCCCTTTTAAAAGCTATGTGCTTAGCGCACTAGCACTCTATGGACGTTTTGAGATTGCGTTGATTGCACCGCTTCATGGTCCCATTTTGAGGCAAAACCCACAGCACTATGTTGATTTGTACCGCCAGTGGAGTGTGAAAAATAAACCTAAAAATGGCAACAAAATTCTCTCTATTTTTTACCTTACCAGCTATAAAAACACGCAAGAAATGGCACAAAGCATTATGGAAGGAAGCGAGAGTGTGGAGGGTATTACGACCAACATGTACGACCTTGCCTCCATTGAAGAGCCCAATATGATCAAGATTTTGGAAGAGAGCGATGGCTTTTTAATCGGCACGCCCACCATCAATGCGGACGCTCCTAAACCCGTGTGGGATTTGCTTGCGTGCTTGATGTTTTTAGAAAAAAGTGGCAAAACTGCCTCCGCATTTGGCTCGTATGGTTGGAGTGGTGAAGCGGTCGATACCATCATCGCACGGCTCAAATCCCTTAAACTTCGTGTTCCACCCCTAGAGCTTTTAAAAATAAAACTCATTCCAAGCCAAGAAGAGTTACAAACATGTTTTGATTTTGGCGTAGAGTTTGCGCATATCCTCAATGGGAAAATGATAGAAATGGATCTTTAAGTCCTAAAGTATAATCTCAAAGCGTGCGCCACCTTGCACGTTGCTTGCGCAAATACGTCCTTGCATATGCTCTTCAATAATCATCTTTGTCATGTAAAGTCCTAAACCTGTACCAATGTCTTCTTCTTTGGTTGAAAAATAAGGCTCAAAAAGACGTGGTAAAATGCTCTCCTCAATTCCCCCGCCATTGTCCTCAATGACAATAACAATCTTATTTGCCTCATTTTTAAATGCTTCAATCAAAATATATTTTTCATTCTCATAAGGAATATGCATAAGAACATCTTTCGCATTGTTTAAAAGATTAATAATGCAGTGGTTAAATTCATTGGGAAAACTCTCTAATTTCAAGTCATTATCGACTTTTAAAATCAACTCAATGTGTTGGGTATCGTAAATAGGTTTGAGCATTTTTGTTACATGTAAAAGCTGCTTTTTGACATCAAAAAGTTTTTTTGTTTTATCGGGTTTAAAAAAGTCACGAAAATCATCAATGGTTTTTGACATCTGAGAAATCAAACGCATCGAATCTTCTTTAAAAGCGGTGACCATCGCGTCGTCTAAACTATTCATTTTGTATTTAAAGACAATATTTTGAGACATTAAGCAGAGCACATTCAAAGGTTGTCGCCACTGATGGGCAATCATACTAATCATCTCACCCATTTGTGCATGGCGTGATTGTTGAAAAAGCATCATCTCTTGTTGGCGGTTTTTTTCAATCTCCTGTTGTACTTGCATTTCCAGAGTTTGATTGAGCATTTCAAGCGTGTATTGCGCCTTTTTAAGTTCACTTAAATCAACCACAGCTGAGACACGCATCTTATCTTTTAGCGTGATATTTGTCCCTCGAATCAATGCAGGGAAAGTGCTACCATCGCCTTTTAGCAACATACATTCATAAGGTTCAACACTGCTTTGCAAGAGTTGGTGTGCTGCTAAAGGGTGAGAACAAGGTGCTACTAATTCTAAAAGTGGCTTACCAATCAACACCTCTTTTGAATCCACCCCAAATGTTTTTAAGGCCTGAATATTCACATCAACTACTTTATTATTTTGAGAAAGGATAATGCCCTCAATAGTCAAATCAATAAATCGACTCAATTTTTGCTTGCTTTTTTGCCACTTGATAAAGAAGCCAACACTGCTACACAGAAGTATTCCTAAGAGTACATACATGACCCATTCATAACTTCCTAACATACCAACTCCATAGAAGGTTCACCCACAAAATAGCCTTGAAAGCCATCGACACCCATGGCAGAAAGTTGTTTAAAAATATTTTCATTATGAACATATTCAGCAATGGTTTCTACATGTAAAGAGTGGGCAAAAGAGACAATGCCTTGTACCAATTGGCATACTTTTTCATCACTGTCCATATAACGAATTAAACTGCCATCAATCTTAAGATGCGTGGGTGAGAGGTGTAACAACTGTGCAAAATTTGAATACCCTGTACCAAAATCATCAATGGCAATGGGGGCGTATTCATAGCGAATCTCATTTAAAAAATGGCGAATCATCTCCACATTCATACCACTTTCGCTCTCAAGAATCTCAAACATCAATGTAATACAACCATGCTTTGCTTTAAATTCAGACAATTTTTGACGTAAAAAGTAACGTATATTTTTATTTAAAATATCCCGTTCGCTCAGGTTAATTGAAAAAATAACATTTGGATACGCAAACATCTTTTCCACCACTTTTTCAATCATTTTATAACTTAACGCATCGTACTGTTTGGTTCGTTTTGAAAGGTCCAAAAAGGATGCTGGAGAGACATACACATCCTCTCCTTGTTCATCTTTCGCTTTAAGACGCATCAGAGCTTCATACTTGATGACCTCACCCTTTGCGTTCACAATGGGTTGAAAAAATGGTACCAAATCATCATTATCCAGTGTATCCGCAATCACTTCTTGCCAATAAAAATCATTGTTAAGCGAAGATGTTTCATCTAAGTTATTGGTATAAACAACAAATTTTTTTCCCATTTCTTTCGCAAAATCAAGTGCTGTGTATGCCTTTTGAAAAATATTCTCCTGATCAAAGGTTACCCCAATGGTAATACGCACTAAAACTTTTTTGGCTACCGTTTCTACCATCATTTCATAATCATCTAAAACACGAAGCAGTTGCGTAATATCCTCATAAACCTTTTCACTGTCAATATAAGGCTTCACATCTAATAAGGCAAATTCATGTGGGGAGATTTGAAAGGCAAGATAGCCTTGTTTGTGAGCATGGGCATACAGTGCTTTGGCAAACGTTTGCACAATGCTATAACACACTTGCGTGCCGTACAGTTTCATGTAATGATGAAAATGATCCATCTGAATCAGCAATAAGGAGGGAATATCCAGTGGTAAAAGACGTGTTAAATGCTCCTCCAAACTTTTTTTATTGGGAAGTTTAGTCAACATATCGTTATAACTTTGTTCTTGAAGCGCATTTTCATGGAGTTCTAAAGTTTGTTTAAGCTGATAAACATAGGTCTCATGTGCTTTTTTAAGCATAATAGCTTCAACACTTCTATGGAGTGTCTCTAAGAATTTATCAAAATCAAGTGGTTTTAAGACATAGCCATTGACGCCTAAGCGAATAGACTCTAAAAAGTACTCTTCTTCACTAAAAGCTGATGTGACAATAATCGCTGTCTCTTTGCAAATTTTGCGCATCTTTGCGATTAAAGAGAGTCCACTCATTTTAGGAAGCTTTAAATCAACAATAACCAAATCGTATGAAAATTCATGTGTAGGAGCGTCTAAGGAAGGAATAGTGATTTTTGCATCAACAAAAAGGTCATACGCACATTCACCTGTACTGACAACATCCATGTGTTCAAAAAAATCACGTAGCAGCGAGTGTGTGTATTGTTGTGCTACTTTATCATCTTCAACATATAAAATTTTTAAATTCTTACAAGACTCTTTTAAGCTTTTGATCGCACACTCTGTCATAATTTTCCTCATTTTTGCTTAATGTTTTGCAGATTGTACTGAATAATTATCATCTATTATCTGTTTTTTATGAGGATTATAAGAAATTACATTGTTTTTACATAACCAACCGATACCCTGTTCCATACTCCGTCATAATAAATTTAGGCTTTTTAGAGCTATCTCCCAACTTTTTACGAATGTTTTGAATATGGTAATTTAATGATTGTCTGGAACTTAAAGAAGAGAGGTGAATGGCTAAAACATCTCGATAAACAACCCTATTTTTATTTTCTATGAGGAAAGCGAGTATTTTATACTCAATAGCCGTCAAAGGAAGTGGCGTGTTATTGAGTGAAATGGTTTGATTTTTATAATCCATGCTTAAGAGTGCTTGTGATGCTTCAAATTTAATCATTGAACAGCGTTTTAAAATTGCCCACATGCGAACTTCAAGCTCTTCAAGCATAAAAGGCTTGCACAGATAATCATCCACACCAAAACGAAACGCTTTAATTTTTGCGTCAAGGTTTGTATGACAACTTAAAACAATAATAGGAATACTGTTTTGGTTATTAATTTGCTTAATTACCTCAAAACCACTAAAATCAGGCAAAGATAAATCAAGTAACAACAGTTCATACGCTTGCGTGGCAAGCTTGGTTAATCCCTCCACAGCAGTTTCGGCAACCGTGAGTTCAAAACCTACATTTTCTAAAAAATCCACTACCTCTTTAGCGGCATCGGTATCGTCTTCAATCAGAAGCACTTTAATTTTTTTTTGCATTTTGATAATCACTCCACATTTGTAATTCCATATTATACATAAAGCTCATAATATTGCAACTATTTCCTTATTTTTCTAAGGAACACTTCATGCACTTTTTTCAACAAGAAAAATAAAAGGATCGCACATGAGTTGTTCTTGCACAACCTCCACCAACACCCAAAGTGAACTGCATGCGAGCATCTTGCAAAAGATTAACAATCATCCGTGTTACTCTCAAGACGCTCACCAACACTATGCGCGTATCCACGTAGCGGTTGCTCCTGCGTGTAACATTCAGTGTAACTACTGCAACCGCAAATACGACTGTTCCAACGAGAGCCGTCCAGGGGTAACAAGCTATAAACTCAAGCCCGAAGAAGCCGTGAAAAAAGTCTTACATGTAGGAGGTCTTATTCAGCAACTAAGCGTCGTAGGCATTGCAGGACCAGGGGATGGGCTTGCCAATCCTAAGCAGACCTTTGAGACGTTTGCACTTTTAAAAAAGTATGCGCCCGACATCAAATTGTGTCTTTCGACGAATGGCTTGATGATTCATAAGCATATCGATGAAATTGCCAAATACACCATCGAGCACGTGACTGTCACCCTCAACACCGTTGATGAAAGCGGAGAAATCGGCTCAAAAATCTACCCGTGGGTTTTTTACGAGCACAAAAAACACCGAGGCTTAGAAGGTGCAAAACTTTTACTGGAAAAACAACTCTTAGGCATCAAGATGCTTGTGGAACGAGGTATTTTAGTGAAAGTGAACGCCGTGTTAATTCCAGGTATTAACGATGCGCATTTACCGCTTGTGGCTAAAAAAGTCAAAGAATTGGGTGTGTTTATCTTCAACGTCATGCCCCTCATCTCTAAGCCTGAATTTGGTACAAAATTTGGACTGGATGGCGTACCTAGTGCAAACCACAAGCAACTGATGCGTGCCCAAGAAGCGTGCGACGTCAATGTCAAGATGATGCGCCACTGTCGCCAATGCCGTGCCGATGCGGTGGGGCTTTTGGGAGAAGACAGGAGTGATGAGTTTTTTAAAGAGAGTTTTGCAGACAAAAGTTTTGAAGAACTCTCCCATCACTATAATCTCAATGGGCGCATGAAAACGCATGAAAATATCGAAACATGGAGACGTGCGCTTAGGGCTGCTAACGGTAAGGTTCTTCAAGAAGAAGCTCTGGATAAAAACGCCCTAAGCTCCACGGGGAAAACCAAACTCGTAGCGGTCACCACACGAGGAAACGGTCTCATCAACGACCACTTTGGCAGTGCGAAAGAGTTTCTCATCTATGAAGCGGGCGATAAGGGCATCAAATTTATCATGCACCGCAAAGTTGAGAAGTCCTACTGCATGGGCAAAGAGGGCTGTGATGGTACGTATCCGATTGATGAAATTAAAACGGCGTTGATGGATTGTGATTTGTTATTGACGCAAAAAATCGGCGAATGCCCGCAAAAAGAATTGCAAAGTATCCATGTGGCGTGCGACGAAAGTTATGCGGACGAACCGATTGAGATTTCTGTTTTGAAAGGTGTAAAGAAACACTTTTTTGCCGCATAAGGAGTAGGCGATGATTATCAACGATACCACGCTTCGTGATGGGGAACAAGCGCCCTTTGTCGCATTTAACACCGAGGAAAAAATCGCCATTGCGTCTGCTTTGTATTTAGCAGGTGCGGATGAATTGGAAGTGGGAATTCCAGCGATGGGAGGAAAAGAGCAAGCTGACATCAAAGAGATATTAGCCCTTGATTTGCCGCTTCGCATCATGAGTTGGAACCGTGCCACGATGCGTGATTTGGAAGCCTCTTTGGCGTGCGGTCTTAAAGCGGTGGATTTGTCTATTCCTGTATCGGATATTCTCATTGATGCCAAATTTAAAGGCGATAAAAACAGATTGTTGCGCAACCTTGAAGAGGTCTTACATGTAAGTGCTCAAGAGGGCATTTTTGCGTGCATCGGAGGGGAGGATAGCTCAAGAGCCGATTTGGGATTTATCAAAGAAGTGATGGCACTGGGGCACAGTCTTGGCGCACACCGTTTTCGCTACTGTGACACGGTGGGCATCATGCGTCCGCATCAGATTTTTGAGCATATTTCCTACCTCACAAGCCTCAATCTTTTAGACATCGAAATGCACACCCACAACGACTTTGGCATGGCAACGGCGAATGCCATTAGCGGACTGGAAGCGGGTGCAAAAAGTGTCAATACCACCGTTATTGGTCTGGGTGAGCGTGCAGGAAATGCAAGTTTTGAACAAGTACTCATGAGCCTTGCACATCTTTTTGGCGAACAACGCACCATCGACTCAGATGCGCTTAGGCATCTTGTTTTGCTTGTTGAAAAAGCGTCTAAGCAAACGATTTCATCCACTATGCCCATTGTGGGGAAAAACATCTTCTCCCACGAATCAGGCATCCATGTTAACGGTATGATCAAGCACGAAAAAGCCTATGAAGCCTTCTCCCCCCAAAGTGTGGGAATGAAGCGAAGCTATCCTATCGGGAAGCATTCAGGAAGTGCAACCCTTCTGTTTCACTTGCGTGCTATGGGGTATGAGCCTGAAAATGACATCATCCATAAAATGCTCCCACAAGTGCGCCAAATCGTCACCGAGCGTAAAAAAGTCTTAAATAAAAAGGAACTCAAAGCGCTCTTTTTAGCATCAAAGGCGTGCTGATGGAGCCTTTTGCTTCAAAAATCATCTGTGAATGCGGGCACAAAAGCATCCAAGAAGCCATAGATATTTTTAAAGCAACCACATTGCCTTATAAAAAGGCTAAAAAACTCGTGACGCAGTGCAATCAAACCTGCTGTCGAAGGGCTCTGATGGCCTTGTTTAACATGGTAGAGTTTGGCGAGATTGATTACGAAGAGATTGCTTTTTTGATTGACCAAAAGAACAGTAGAAGTGAGGAAGGAGAAAGCGATGCGTGAGGGAATTAGGGAGTTTGCGCAGTGGATAAAATCGATTGGACTAGAGCACACATTGCCTCGCAATCTAACACAACTCGAAGCCATCACCACGCTTGATTTAAGCCGTAAAAAACTGACTTTTTTACCTGAGAGTATTGGAGCACTGCAAAATCTTAGTGTTTTAAAAATAACAGGGAACAGGCTTAAAGTGCTTCCTAAAAGTATCTCTTTGCTTACAAATCTACGAAATTTTCAGTGCGAAAATAACCTATTAGAACATTTGCCTGAGGACTTTGGCAACCTTCACTCCTTAGTGATTTTAAACCTCAACGGCAATCAGCTCACCGCTTTGCCATCAAGCTTTTATGATTTGACCAATCTTACACGTCTCACCCTAGCTGTCAATCGGTTAAGCCATTTAGACATCGCTTTTAAAAATCTCAAAAAACTTTTACATGTAAGCTTAGATACCAACTATTTTGAGACACTTCCAGATAGTTTTGGCTCCATGAAATCGCTTTATTTTTTAGACCTATCCTTTAATAAATTAACCACCTTACCCTCTTCTCTGAGTGAAATCAAAGAACTAGAAACCCTAATTTTAGAGGGTAATGCATTGCAAAATCTGCCTAGCCTTGAATCACACGATATGCTTATTAAACTCAACCTTGCCTCAAATCAATTGCACTCCATTGATTGTAATCTTTCAAAACTAGAAGATTTACACATTCTCTGCCTTGAAAATAATCTTCTTCAAACGCTTCCACAAAGTCTTTGTACACTCAAAAAGCTCACCTCCTTAAATCTAAGCGCAAATCACCTCACCCATTTGCCTGAATGCATAGGTCAACTCACACAACTCTATGAATTGGATGTGGAAGACAATGCACTCACAAGTCTCCCCAATTCACTTGAAAATCTGCCCTTGCTCAAAAATCTGTACATCGCCAATAACCACGATTTAAAGCGCCCAAACATCCCCTCGCTAGAGTACTGTGACGTTGAATAAGGATATTTTAACTCCAGCTAAGATACCATATATGTATGACAGATATGGAAAAAATACGACTTTTAAAGCTCTTGTACCAGCACAGGGCTATGGGATTTGAATACTTTCAAGAGTATCGCCCCCTTGCCTTAAAGCAACAGCTTGTACTTTCAAAAAACCTTGAAGAGCTTAAATGTGAGGTAATGCAATGCCACTTGTGTGGACTAGCAAAGAGCCGTAAAAACATTCTTTTTGGTGCTGGAAACCTAAAAGCAGCCATCATGTTTATTGGAGACAATCCAAGCGTTAGCGAAGATGAAACAGGCATACTTTTTAGTGGAAAAAGTGGTGAACTCCTTGCAAAAATGATTGAAAATGTTCTGTTAATTCCCAAAGAAGAAGTCTATGTTACCCATATTTTAAAGTGTAAAACACCTGAAAATCGTGTTCCATCGCCTGAAGAAGTGGCATGCTGTAAGCCCTATTTGATGCAACAAATTCATATGATTCGCCCTAAAATTATTGTAACATTAGGCTCAACCAGTTTTCATCATCTTACAGGAGAATACGATACGCCAATTGATAAAGTGCGTGGTGCCGTTCTTAATTTTGGTGAGGCTAAATTAATTCCCACCTTACACCCTAACTTTTTATTGCGAAACCCAAGTGCGAAAAAAGAGGTTTACGCAGACTTATTAACCCTAAGGAGCTTGTTATGAAATTTTGGTTATCCCTTACACTCACTCTTCTCTTTTTCACGGGGTGTACCACCACCAATACCGCTCAACCCTATAAACCAACAACATTTAATCTCTCTAGCAGTAAAGCTTCAGCCCCTACAAGAAGTACAACGACCTATCCAGGTTCCCAAACAGAGCATGATTTAGCGCCTTCCTCCCCCATTACGATTGATAGCACCATTCGTTCAACAACGCTTGCAATGGCAACGCCTACACCTGGTACTAGCATTGAAGCACCCACACAGATGTCACAAGAGAGTAGCCCATCTGCTGCTTTCATTCCACCCCCGCTCAATGATGATAACAGTATGATTAAAATTGCGGTTTTAGTCCCACAAAGAACCATTAAAAAATATGCTATTTCCTCTGTCAATTCTGTGATTGCTTACTTACTCTATAAAAATTATTATTTTGATTTAAATGTCTTTAATTCAGGGGATGAAAAAGCAGAATCTTTAAATCAATCCTTAAAAGAGATTCAAGCAGGAGGGTATCACTATATTATTGCACCACTAACCGCTGAGGGTGCAAGCATTGTTGCCTTAAATGAAACACAAATACCAATTTTCATTCCAACACTTCACCACTCAACGCTACCAAATGCGGGAAGCAATATTCTTTTTGGCGGCATTGATTATGATCAACAAATTGCACTCTTAGCTCAAAAAACCAACACCCGTGTAGGTACTTTTGAAGATGGTAGTAGCCTCAGCTATCAACTCAATGGATATGTCAAAAAATATACCCCCAATGTCTTTTATGAAAAACGCATTGAAAACGCTAAAGCAAACTTCAAACAGATATTTAAGGGTAATGGCTCGTTTAATAATGCTTCGTTGTTTTTGAACACTCCCTTAGTGACTTCAAGCCTCATTGCCTCACAGCTTCGAGCCAACAGCCTAAACCCGCATGTTTTGCTTTCAACACAGATTAATTACAATCCACTCTTACTTACTCTTACCCAATACGAAGACAGAGACCGTATGTATGTCGCAAATTCCATCCAAAAAGCGCCTGCTGCATTAGAAGAGAGTAATGCCTTGTTTGGGCATGACATCGTATACGACTGGGTAAATTATGCCACAAATATTGGCATTGATTATGTGTGTTATGACTTTTTTGAAGGAAAGGCTGAACGTCTTTTTAGTGAACCTTTGATTAACAATCAAGTCATATACAACACATCACTCTACCAACCAGGACGTAACGAGTTTATTCGGATTCCTTAAATACAGAGGCAAAAAATGCCTTTGTCTCTTCATCAATCTTACACGGCTTCCCCTCTTTAACGTACGCAAGGGTGGAAGTCATACTAAAGAGTTTTTCTTCACCTTTAAAAATAAACTGTTTTAAAATTAAAGAAGCATTTTTCATTGCGATGAGTTCATGTGTCACCTCAACTAAATCACCTAGTTTTGCAGGTTTAAAATAATCCGCCTCCAAATGACGCACCACAAAATGCCCACCATCTATTGCAGGACTTTTACCCTTTTCAAAGAATAAATCACTTCGTGAGCGCTCACACAATTTCAAATAATTCGCATGGTAGACCACCCCACCAGCATCTGTGTCATCATAGTAGATACGTGTTTTCATTAACGCCTCCTTCACTTTTAAAAAAAGATTATAGCCAAAACCTTAGGGTCTCAAAGGTGAAATATATTACAATACGTCTATTAAACTTACATGTAAAAAGGCACACTTTGAAAAAGATATTTCCTTTAGAGGAAGAGAATAAGAACAGTGATAGAGTCGTTGATGCTCTCAAACATGAAATACGAAAATACCTCAAACGAGAACGCAATAAAAAACTCCCTGAGGGTGCGCCGTTTTGGATATTTGAGTGTCGTATGGGTCAAAAAGAAGAGAGTGCACAAGAGGTCTTGGTGCAAGATTTAATCAGCACTATCGATAAGGCACATGCCGAAAAATGGGGCGAATGCTATATTGAAATTATTGCCAAACCTGCTAAAAATTTAAAAAACAAAGAAGAGGCGCAGTAGCCTTTTCTTTGACTATGGTATTTTTTTGTACGTTGTTTTTACGCCTAAAAGATTCAGTTCAATGGTTCGCTCATCCTTTCGCTCAAAACGAATGCGTGTTTTTGTTTGACTATCAATCACTTCAACATACTGGCTTTCAATGATGTATTCAATAGGCGTACTAACACCATTGGCAAGAATAGCCTCTTTACGAAATTCAATGTCACCCGTGGGAATGAAAATATTGCTCTTTTTTTGCGGTTGCCATTTTCCAATCAAAGGATTATGCGGTTCATACATAAGAATAAACAGCAAAAGAGAGCCTGCAACGAATATAAAAAGAGTCACAAGCAGTTTGGCTTTACGTTGTGCTGTCCACTCTCTTTGATGCATACACGCACGCATTTTTTCTAAAACAGAAGCTCTGTTCGGGTTTGCTTCTGCCTGCTTTTTTTCGTGTTCTACCTCTGCGATACTTGCATATTTTTCTTCTTCAAGTTGCCTAAAAAAAGCATCTTCATCTTCTTCACTCAAAGGGTCATCCTCATAATTTTTATGAAAGCGTGAGAGCTTCTCTGGATTCATATAGTGAAGTGTTTCATCTTCTTTGACTTTAAATAAATTGATGAATTTTGAAAACATAAGCACCCTTATCTAAAAAAATAATCCTAAAATTATAGCGTTATAAAGGTTTGAAAATTATGAGAACACTTTACATGTAAAAGCACACATGAACTGCTATAATGTCCAAAAAAAATAGATTTAACACGCTTAAAGGTACTAACGCTTTATGGATGAAACAAGAAAACAACACACCCGTCGCAAAACAAGCCCTACTTCTACACCAAAAACGATTCAAAAAAGAGTTTCCAAACCCAAAAAAAAGGAGCTTTTACCAGCTCAAAAACGCCCTTCTTTCTTTTTAAAAACCATCGCTGCACTTGTGGTCTTACTCTTTTTAGGCTTTGGCGTGAAATTTGCGCTTGAGCAAACCCTCTATGCCAATCCATTAATTGGAAGATGGAGAGCGCAAACCACGTTAGGTATTATTGAAATTGAATTTGAGCGGGATGCTTTTTCATCCTTTGGAACCAAACACCGTGTGAGTTACGATGTTTCAGAACAGTTTGTGCTGGTAATGGATGAGAGCATTAAAGTGGGAAGTCTGTATAAAATTATCGACAAAAATACAATTTCATCAGAAGCTGGAGGCTTTAAAACCCTCTATAAACGGGTCAAATAAGCTTTACATGTAAACCTACGGATTTGAGCCCAACACCTTTTCTATCGCCTCTTTCAGTTCGCTACTCAAATTCTCCATTTTATTGAGCATCCATAAAAGATAGTTTCTATCTATTTCTAACACTTCCTCTGGCGTTTTGCCAGCATATTTTCCAAAACCGATAGTAAGCGTGACGTTCTCTTTGGTGGCTTCGAGGGCGTGGAGTATGGAAGCTTTGACATCAGCGTCCAGTCCGTTGGCGTTTAGCATATAGTGGAGGTCTTGACGCTCTGTTTGTGCCACATCGACAAATTTTTTGCCTTTATTTTTTCCATAAGGAATGTGACTTAAGACGATAGGCTCAGAACAAAGAAGAATCATTTTAGGCATAGAGTGTTCTTCACAAAGACGTTCAAACAAGTGTTTAAGAACGATAACATCGCCTAAGGCATCGTGCGCATGAATGATAATGCCATACTGCGTTGCCAATGCCTCCTCGCGTTGATAGAGACCCCATTGGTAGCGTTTGTATTGCAAAGCAAATGAGCCATCAAACGGATAATACGCACGCAAAATGCGAAAGGTATCAATCAAATTCATCTGGGAAGTGAAGCCCTCTTTTGCTAACATTAACAGATCAAATGCAGCATTGTGTATCACCAAAATATTCTCTTGGGTATTGAGTTGAAGGAGTCTTTCATACGCTTTAGTTTGCACACAAGCAGGTGCATCCGCAACCTTCTCAGGGGTAATATGATGCACCGCCATTGCCTCGTACGAGATAGGAAGTGGTGGTTTACACACTTCATTGTGTATTTCTTCTATTTCCATCTCGACGTTGAGCACTAAAAAGCTTAACTGGCATATGCGGTCTTTCTCCATAATGCCTGTTGTTTCGGTATCTAAGACAATGATTTTCATCTATTTTATTCCTAAAAATGTACAGAATCTCTTTTTTTTATTCTTACATGTAAAGATTATGCTTTGGTCATTTCACGAATCAGTTCATACTCATTTTTACGCAACGCATCCAACAAGGTTGTAATTTCATCCAAAGGAACACCCATTTGACTGAGAGCCTCTTCTCCTGTTCGAATACTGCTCTCTAATGTCTCAGCAATCACCCAATTGGCACCTGCGTTTAATAATTTATCCATGGCTTTAATATCCAAAGCCCGTGCTAAAATTTTAATATGCGGGTAATACTCTTTAATATGTTTAACCACTTTAATCGCATTTAAACTGTGATCAATAGAGACAATAATCATTGAAGCTTCTTCAATTTTAATGGTATGAAGCAGTTTAAGATCGGTAATATCACCAAAAAAAACGGGCATTCCCTCATTTTTTCCATGGGCAACCTCTGTGGGGTTGACATCAAAAACCATAAAAGGAATCGTCGTACTTTTGAGCATTTTTGCAATGACTTTTCCTGTATTGCCATACCCTGCAATTACCACTTTTTGCTCAAAACTCACCTCTTCTTCTTTAAAATAGGTTAAGGGAGAAATATGAATCAGTTTGTTGGCTAATTTAGAGCCAAAACCATACAGCACAGGTGTCACCAACATACTAATAGAAATCACACCAATTCCCACCACAAAAAGTTGATCGTCAATGAGATGTAAAGCTTTCGCCGCACCAAAGAGAACAAATCCAAATTCACCGCTTTGATTGAGTAAAAATGCCAATTTGATGGCATTGCTTTTTGACGCACCAAACGCTAAGGTTAAACCAAAAAGCACCAAAGCTTTGAGCACTAAAATGACAACAATATGCTCTGTAAAAACCCACGGGTCATTCATAATCGCATTAAAATCAATGGACATACCAACAGCAATAAAAAAGAAACTCATGAGAAGGCCCTTAAAGGGGTCTAAACTTGATTCAATTTGAAAGCTGTACCGTGAGGTGGAGAGAAACATGCCCATTAAAAAACCACCCAAAGCCATTGAAAGTCCTGCATGATCCATCAAATAGGCAGCAAGCACAACACTTAAGAGTGTAAGCATTAAAAAAGCATCTTTATTGCGCTCTTTTGCCACCCTCTCAAATGCTTTTGGAAGCACGTAAGTGCCAAAGGCAACCAACAAAGTTCCCATTAACAAAAAAGTGCCAATTTTCTCAAGCCAAGAGCCATTATCAGCTTCTTGCATAGGTGCGACCAATGGCAAAATAGCCAACAAAGGCACAACCGCTAAATCTTGCAACAGTAAAATAGCAAACGCACTTTTGCCGTGTTCTGTGGAGAGTTCTCCTTTTTCTTGTAACAGTTGCATAACAAATGCAGTAGAAGAGAGTGCAAGAGTAAAACCCAAAAGCAGTGCAACTTTATAGTTTTCAAGAAAAAAACTCATATAAATCCCCAAAACAACACCCGAGACAATCACTTGCAAAGAGCCCAATCCAAACACTTCTTTACGCATAGACCACAATTTAGAAGGTTGCATCTCTAAGCCAATAACAAATAAAAGTAAAACGACACCAAACTCAGTAAAATGGCGCATGGTCTCGACATCACTGGTAATAATGGGTCCAGCGGTGTGTGGCCCTACAATAATACCCGCAATCAATAATCCTAAAATAGAGCCCAGCCCCATATGTTTTGAAATGGTAACCATAATCGCAGTCACCGCTAGAAGGACTAAAATTGAAAGAAGGAACAAATCCATTCACACACCCCTTTTACATGTAAAACTATAAAACAATTTCTTGATTGATATTTAATCCAAAACCAGATAAACCAATATAATCCTTACGTTTTGTGGTTGAAAGCAGATTCATATTTTCAATACCCAATTTTTTGACAATCTGTGCGCCAATACCAAATTCACGAAGTTCTGGATTGGAGGTGTATTCACTGTCAATAAAAATAAATATACCATTATTCTTTTTCAAATGCTCAATCGCTTTTAAAACGCCACTGTATTTCTTCTCATTCGCTAGTAACTCATTATCGGGAAGAATATGATGAAATTTTACAAAACTGGTTTTTTCAATCTCACCAAACGCATACACAATATGATGATTTCCCTCGTGGTCAACCATGTCAATTTTACGTGCTGGCGCACCAAAAAACTCTACATTTGCTGATGCAACTTCTCGAACTAATGACTCAGATTGCATACGGTACGCAACAATGTCTGAAATATAGACAATATTAATACCATGTTTTTTACAAAAAAGGTCTAAATCATCACGGCGAGCCATATGGCCATCTTCTTTCATCACTTCGCAAATCACAGAAACTTCACATACCCCAGCCAAACGGCACAAATCTACAGACCCCTCCGTATGCCCCGTGCGCACCAATGTACCACCCTTGCGGGCAATCAATGGGAAAATATGCCCAGGACGCACCAGCTCATCCGCACGACTCATAGAATCGGCTAAAATCTTAATAGTCACGTCTCTCTCGTACGCCGAAATACCTGTAGAACAAATACGTGCATCCACAGAAACAGTAAAGGCTGTTTCGTGTTGAGAGTCATTATTTTTCACCATAGGTGTCAAATCAAGACGTTTGGCAACCGCTTCATTTAAAGAAACACAAATAAGACCTTTGGCTTCTGAAGCCATAAAGTTCACTTTTTCGGGTGTTGAAAACGTTGCAGCATACACAAGATCACCCTCGTTTTCTCTGTCTTCATCATCGACCATCATCACCATTTTGCCATGCTTAATATCTTCTATGGCTTGTTTGACTCTTTGTATTGGCATCTACTGCTCCACGTGTTAATTTTATACTGTAAAAAGATTATAGTCCATTCCCCTTGACAAACAAATTAAAAATCACTATAATTTCACCTCGTTAAAGGCATTGGGGTGTCGCCAAGCGGTAAGGCACTGGTTTTTGGTACCAGCATCCAGGGGTTCGAATCCCTTCACCCCATCCACCTTTTACATCTTCCGTCGCGGGATAGAGCAGTTGGTAGCTCGTCGGGCTCATAACCCGAAGGTCGTTGGTTCAAGTCCGACTCCCGCAACCATTCCAAACACCCATTATATCGAACTTTCAGCCACTTTATCGGGCAAAATCACACTACTTATTATTTTATCTATCACTTGTTTACTCGTTTCAGGCTTTATCGTCACATATTTTTGCGTTGTTTCTATGTTTGTGTGCCCTAGCGTATGAGATACTTTTTCAATCGGAAGATTTAAAACATTGATGGAATACGTACCAATGAGATGACGAATATCATGCAGTCTAATGTAAGGCAAATCGTTTACATGTAAAAAGCGCTTCCATGCTTTAGCGAGTGTGGAATATTGTGTATTGGTTTGAGGATTGATAAACACGTAACCTTTTGGGTGTCGTGTATTCTGCTCTACACAGGCATGAAGATAATGGAACATAAGCCTATCACGTAAAATATCCGTCATTTTGTAGCTCATGTTTTTTCGTGCTTTATTGATTTGAGCAGGAATATAATAGAGCCTTTGTTCCATGTCTACCATCTCCCACTTAAGACTTAAGACCTCATTTCTTCTTCGTCCATGAAGCAAAAAAAGAAAAATATCTCTATACATGTAAACATCATACGTCAAAAGTGAGTAAATAAAATCCGTTTGCACCGCAGTTGAAAAAGAGAAATAGCGTTTATTGTCATATTTTGGAAGTTCTACGAAGTCACACGGATTGTCTTTAATAAGACCTAAACGCAAAGACAATTTAAAAACCACCTTGATAACGTCAAGGATATTTTTAACGGTTTTTGGTTTTAGTCCTTGATTGAGTAAATCATTAACGAACTTTTGGAGCATGGGGTAAGTGACTTCACTTACTTCCATGTTCTCAAAAATTGGCATGATGTGTTTTTGGGTGAAGCCTTTTTTTGTGCGGATGGTTTGAAGAGATTGTAAAGGTTCAATCATAGAAAAATAATCTTCAAAAAGCTTTTTAATTGTCATTTTGCCCTCAATAATTTGTGATACCATTTTTTTGACGTGTTGGCGTAATAATCAGCACGTTTAAATCTACCTCTTTCAATATATTTCTCAAAAAAGAAAAAAATCTTCTTAGCGTATTTTTTGAGTGTCATTTATACGCCTATTTACAAAAGCAAGATACATTCTCTTCGTTCCAATCAAAAGAGAATTTAATCTGTTTATCATTTTTTTCTTTTTGTAGTTCACGTTCAAAACGAAAAGCTAGGTCATCTAAAGAGTAATCACTTCTAAATGTTTTGATATGAGCGTTTAATTCTTTTGCTTTATGCTCCCATGATTGAGCAATTTTGTATTGCTGTGGGAAGTGTGCATAAAGTGCTTTCCAACTAGCAAGTGTTTGTTTAGGGCAGAACATACAACCAGTACGTGTGAAATGATCATATAGAGAGTTATAGATTCCCATCTCTTTTAGGTATGCAGATACATTATCTTCATTCCACTCCCAATCAATCAAAGGGTATTTATTAAAAATGTACTGCTCAGTTGCTTCGTGCATACGATGACGTTCACGTGCAACATAACCTAAGTACATGTAAGCACCGTCCACTTTTTTAGCGAAGTTTCGAGAAATATTTTTTTTAAGTTCTCTAGTACAAAAGGACATGCTAGAAGCATAAGGAACACCTCTAATAATTCCTTTACGTTTTCCTTTTGTAAAAGGAGAAAAACAAAGTGTTTCTAAAGTATCTTTAGAACGTAATCGAGTTATTCCAATACCATATTTTTTTAAAAGCCAAGTATCAAGAGCATAAAGATAATCATACATTTCAGGAAACTCATTACCTGTATCACAGAAGATAATATAATCAACAGGTAAACCTAACTCTAAAGCTCTAACCGTCATAGCGGTACTATCTTGACCGCCTGATAATGAGTAAATGTGTTTGAAGTTTTTCATTTGTATGCTCCTAAAATTCTATTGGATTTAGAGATTCGATTTGACCTTTGATAAGGAAACGCTGGATGCATTCGTTTTTTGTAAGTGTGTAGTGTGCAAAATCCGTTTTATCTATGCTAAGAGAGTAGAAATAGTATAAGAGCTGGTCATCGTCCATGAGAACAGGTGATGGATACCTTTTAAAATATGGATAGCAAGAGCCATTTATCATATCGCCTACATGTAAATTTTTAGAATTATGTACAGGAATAGGAATATGAATCTCTTTTTTAAGAGATGATTTTAAACATGGTTTTGCGTTATTGTAAGTCAATGTTCTAATTTGCACTTTTTCTTCTTTTAACTGTCCGAATTCACGGATTAGCTCACCATCTTGAAACATTTTATAGAGTCCTTTTTCATAAAGAAGCGTTTTACCGAGGTTTGTGTCTTCAAATTTAAAATAGTCATCTTCCGCAGACCATTCGCACATGGAGTTGATTTTTAAATCCGTAAGATAAAGCCAATCGTTCTCTAAAGGGTAGACTTTGTTGTAAACCCATTGCGGTACGAGCGTATGAGATGTAGTGAAGCGGACAATACGGTGCTTAATGTACCACGCTTGAAGTTCGTCAATTTTGGCTTGATTTTTTATATCCATGAACGACTTTGTGACGTATTTGAGAATGTATCCCACAGGGTTTGAAATCGTCCATTGAAAACCGTTAAGTTCTCCGTTTTTAATTTGTTCAGGGGAAAGGCGTTTTTTATCTTGCGTGATATTCATAGGAGCATCAAAAATTTTTATAAATTCTTCTTTGAGCTTAAAAATATACGAAGCAGGAACGTAAAGAAGAACATGTGCATGAGGCACACCGCTCTCATGGGGTTCTGTGGCAAAAAGATAGCCTATTTTTGAATCTTTACGCATGTTTTTAAATGTGCGTGTACTTGTAAACTTATCCCATTGCCATCTTAACACCATGTATAAATCATGCACTTCAAATGTCTCTTGATTCATTGCTTTTGTGCGTAGATAGCCATATTTATCATTTTCAGGGAGTTTAGAAAGTAGACCATCGCTAAAATCTGAATAATCACCATAAAAAAGAGAATGAAACCAACCATCAAGAGTAATAGTAAGAAAAATAGGCGTTAAATCAAGATTTGTCATCGCTTGTTGTAATGTATTGACCTTATTCACAAGTTGCGCATAATATCGTTCCGATATATTCGCACTCATGGAAACGTCACTGAGTGTTTTAACCGTACCGTTTGAAGTGGTAAATGTTGCATTATCTTGATAATCTTTTTGTTTGTCAATTTTCTTTTGAGTGTTTTCAACATCAAAAGAATTGAGACCGTATTTCATATAAGCACCTTTTTTAAAAAATGTTCGGAAACTTTTGTTAAGTTGACAAGAGAGCTTCGCTCGTGTGGTGCAGTGGCTCCTCCTCGCTCACGCTCAAACGTCAACTACAATTTTCTTTTAGCTGTTTAGGGTGGAGTCTCAAAATCACTCTAAGCCCTTACAGCACCTTACGTTCTCATCCATCTTGACGACCCACCGAGGAGGAGTGACGCCAAGCGTACTTTAAACACGCTCACACTGAGAATTAATGCTTAATTCTCGTTCGCTTTTATCTGCGATGCTTTTTACATGTAAATATTCTTTATAAATAAAAAGCGGAATAATGACATCAGGATTATCTGTGTCATAGTGTTGCATGACATAACAAAGCCAATCATATTCTTGAAGTGTAAGTTGAAGTGATATATTGATTTGCATAATTCATCCTAATTTTGTGTTTTAGTGACCGTGCCTTTTGCCCTGTTCTTGCCATCTGACGTGTCAAAATCCCGTGAAAGTCCAAAGCTATTAATAACGGACTGGTGAATAAGCAGATTGACGTAAAAGGAGCGTTTAGAGACAGGTTGTGTGGAGACTACGAAAAAGACCTGTTTGTCTATCATTTTTTTAAACTCATCAAGACTTAAAATCTGTGTGCCGATAAAATAGACATTATCCATCACGAAAACACGGTAAAGGTTTTGAGATTCGATGTTTTGGTACGGCTCTTTTACATATTGGTTATAGGTAGAATTCTCATCATAACTTTGCAGATTGCCACGTGCGCCTTTAACGGCATTAAGAGGCGGAGCGGAGTAGTCATACTCTACCGTTCTATTTTGCTCATTCGTAGGTTGTACGGACGTTGATGAGGGCTTATTAATATCTTGAAAAAGCGTATAAAACGTATACACAAAACCCAAAAGAGCAAAAGCAATCAAACCAAAAGTGATGTAAACGTATTTCTTCCAATACGACTTTTTAACCTCAGGAGTACGTCCCCCATCTCCGCTAACGTAGAGCATGAAAGGATTGAACTCTTGACCACTTTTATCTTTGATGGTTTTTTGCTTTTTGTATTTGATTTTATCACGACCACCCGTGATAATATTTTTACCCTCAGAATCGTAAAGGTCAAAAACAATATCATTGGCAGGGTCAGCTTTCAGCGAGTATTCAGGGGCGATGTAAAGCTCAAAATCAATGCCTAAATATTTAGAATGAATTTTATCAACGCTTTGAGTCATTAAAAGACAATCACACGGACCGAAGTGTCGCTGGAGAGAAAAAAAGTTTGAAATAAACTCACACGCCTCTAAATTTGCTTGAGCGGTTGAAAAGGTAGAAAGTCCAAATTGACACTCATCATAAATAAAAAGAGTTGGGGTGCGTTCACTCTCAGGCTTCTCACGCTCTTTCATCTGTTTGTCAAAAATAACAAGTAAATCATCTTTATGCCAATAGCGGTCCTCGTGGATGATTTCTATATCCGCATTACCGCTTAGCTCTTTAAAAAGTGCAGGTTTAAAACCACCTACGTTAGAAATAAGCCTTTTATAAAGCGTATGGCGTGGAACAGAAACCGTTTTTGAGAACTCTTTACCATTATTATCAATACCGTAAATCGTTGAATCGACAAGTTCAAACAAAAAATGGATAGAAGTAAGACTTTTACCGCTACCTTGACCACCTATAAGCACCCTAATCATGACTAGTTACCATACGTCCAAAAATGCACCATTTTTCTTTTTAACCAATTGGCAGAGATAAAAGAAATATAGGCACCTAAAATATTAAATGCACCAAGTTGCGTAAAAAACCAACAGATGGTGGGAGTCATAAAATCATTAGTATCAAAATGATTAAACGCGAACTGTGAAACTCCATTCATAACCGTTACAAGTAGGGTTGTATAGACTGTAAAAAAAGCAATTTTTGCACCATTTTTACCAAAGAGTTTAAGTAAAAATTCTGTAATTGCGATAAAAAATCCAGTAAGAAAAACGGGCATATTTTAATCCTTTAAAAATTCTTTTAAACCAATAAGATAGACAAAAGCCATCAAAAGACCTGAAATCACGTTAAAAGGAATCATGGCTAAGAGTTCAGGCGGAGGGAAAACGAATGTCTTACCAGCGATTTGAAACTGAGCCGTTTCGCAGTAACACGCACCGCTATAATTATTCATTTTTGGAGTTAATTTATTAGTTTCAAACCACGTATTCTCAGGTAAAAGGTCAGAAAGAACAAAAGAAGATTCGTTTGCATCAGGCGCTTTGATGGTTTTGTTATCATCAAAAAACCCTTTTATATCACTCAAAAGAGTATTAGTAGTATTTAAATCATCATGAAGTGTGCCTAATTTCGAATTTGTCGTATTACCTTCACCTTGTATTTTTTCTAAAAGCTCATTGGTCGCACTCATATCCGTACCATTTAAATCACCAACAGCATCAAGAATCTCACCGAGTTTATCGGTAATAGATTTACCTTGTGCGTTAACCGCATTGGTTGTACTTGCGGTATGGGAAGAAATATCATTAAGACTTGAACCGTTTGCCAAAGAGACGTCAATAAGGTTTTTCAAACGAGCGTCTAAATGCTCTCTAAATAAAGTTGTTTGTTCAAATTCTTTGGCTAAGAGCGTTTTTGTATCAGATTGAATATCTTTCATATCTTTAGATAAAGCGTTAGAATCGGTTAATTTTGAAACAACGGTATCTAATTTTGTATTGGATTTATCTAGGGTAGTTTTTACAGAGTCCACAGAGGTTTTTACCGTATCTACCGAAGCTTTAACTATGTCAACAGAAGCTTTTACAGAATCCACAGACGTTTTTAAATCCTTTTCGGTTGGAGTTGTAGGATTTGTTGGGTCAGTTGGCGTTGTTGGGTCAGTTGGAGTGGTCGGATTCGTTGGGTCAGTGGGCGTTGTTGGGTCGGTTGGAGTCGTAGGATTTGTGGGTGTTGTTGGGTCGGTTGGCGTTGGGTCGGTTGGCGTTGTTGGGTCGGTTGGATTAGATGGTAAAGGTTGCATATTTGTAAAAACAGGGAAAGAAATACCATTGTCGCATTTAGTCGTGGTTTTAGTAAAAGAGTAGCCATTGTTGTTTACAGTCTCGTAAGGGTCAACTCTACCACCCGTATAAGAAGAACCTAAAGCATCACAAACACAAGAAGCAACTGTAGAAGCATTATCGGAATGCGAACAGTCGATACAAACACCCGTGTCACCTTTATATTTACGCAAATAAGGATCACAAGGGTCATCTAAAGGTTTTTGAACACATTTACCATTAACAACTTCCTCATTTTGTGCGCATTCTAAACAATTACCTGAAGAATCAATATCACCGCTTGGACAAGGAGAAGTTTTAGTAAAAATTCGCACCACATCATATTCACATTTATTGCGATTGTACGCTTCATAATCTACCCATATTTTAGTAGGTTTCATATAATTATTAGTACCATCAGAATTGCTACTAGCATATGTTAAAACGCCTGTTGTAGCTCCACAAGGAAAAGAACTTCTATCTTCAACATAATTATTAGTACTAACAGTAGTGGAATATTGATAATAAGTAATACCACCCACACTATAAGTTTTAAAAAAATCTGAAAATAAAAAAGTATTCAAAAGCATCAATGCTAAAACTATTCTTTTCATTTAAGCACCCTCACCTGTATAAAAAACGTCAATGTACTTCTTTTTGTGTTCAAGCTCTCGTATTTAAAAAGGTATTCAAGCAAGGGAATGTCACCGAGTACAGGGATTTTATTGATGTCTTTTATATCTTGCGCAGAAGTCAAACCGCCTAGACTTATAGAACCGCCATCTTTTAAATTAAACGCACTGTTAATAGATTTTTTAGAGGTTTGAATAAGACCGTCACTGTCTAATTTTTTAAGTGTTTCTTGTGTCAAAACAACATTTAGAGCAATCAGCCCATTATCTAAAATGCGTGGATTGATGGAAACGGTTAAGCCTAAATCTTTTTGCGTGTAGGTGTTTCGCACGGATGTGGATGTACTAGAATCATACGAGGACGTTTTAACGCTGACACTATCGCCCACATTCATGGTTGTTTTACCATTATTGGAAACTATCACGTAAGGTTCAGATACTATTTTAATGTAGTCTTGTGTTTCAAGAGCATTTAAAACGTCTTTAAATTGTGCGCTAAAAAGTTTATCAACGGTAAAGTTTTTCAAATCAACAGAGGAGACATTGATATTTAAATTTGATAAAAACGTAGGGTCTAAGCCCTTTTGATTCAATTTTTCGTTATTGATTTCTATCACTTTTATGGTAAGTTCTATATTAGAATTATCTTGCTCTTTTGGAACAACATGCGCTTTTTCATCGACAACATAAAAAGAGCCGTAGTCATTTAAAAAAAGCCCTTTTGACTCAATCACACGCTTATACGTTTCAAAAAGAACCTCAGGACTTACATCCTCAATCAAGAAATAATCCACACTCATGTTTTTTATATCTTGAGAGACTAAAATGTTTTTATTGCACTCTTGAGAGATTTGAATTGTTAAGTCACGAAGTCCAAAATTCGTAGGTGCAAGTTCAATGCTAAATGCTTGAATGCAGAGCATGAAAAGAAAAAGTAGCTTTTTCATTTAAAATACTTTACGATAACTAGCTTGACGAGGTAAAAAGGCAAGATACCTTTCACCAAAACCGTAAAGACAATATCTAAAACGTAATTGGCAGGAGCGGAAGCCGTCATACCAAAATGGATAATATCAACTATCATGCAAATAAACTCCATAACATCAAAATTGCGATTAAAAGACCAATGAGAGCATTTAAATATTCAAAATCCTCACTGCTAAGACCTAAATCATTATTGGAAGATTTGGGAGTGCATTCGCCTGTGGTTGTGTTGTAGTCATAACCGCCATAAACATCATCACCAAGATTTGTAGTGAACGTAGAAGCAACAGCGCCAGTGTCGGAGCGGATAAAATAGAAATTGCCATCTTTATACCAATACTCTTTAATGCACAGATTTGAGGGTTGAAACAAATAATCCGCAAAGAGAAAGTTAACACAGAAAAGAGAAGCAAAGAGTAGTTTTTTCATATCAGCACCTTTAAAAATAGAGGAGAAATTCATCTCCTCTTTGAAGCCATTCTCAAAATGAAAAACGAACTAAAGACCGATAGCTTTATCGTCAAAAGAGAACCTGCTACCAATGCAAAAGCGGTTAAATCAATTTGAGTAATCATGCAACTTAACCTCTGTTAATGACACGTTTAACATACGCCCAGCCAAGAGGAGCAAGGGAAATAGCGATAACCGCACTGATAACCGTAATAACCATCCCTTTAATGGAGGTAAGTTGTGTGGTTAAATCTGTATACCACGGTTCATCAGCCGCAAAAGCACCAACAGCCACTAAAGCCGTAATTCCGAGAGACTTAATAAGTTTCATAGAAACTCCTTTTTTTTGTAGTAGAGTATTTAAACCCTCTTTCAATCCCTTTACATGTAAAAGGGATTTGAAGAAAGTTAGGAAACTTTAGGTGTTGGTTGTTGTGGTTTTTTAGAATCTAAAAGAGCACTTATCTCTTTTATGAGTTCACCCGCACTTTTTGAAAGAGGCACAGTAAAATAGTCTTTTTGAGCACGTGGAAAACGTCCTTTACATGTAAAAGCAATTCCATTGTTTTGAAGTTGAATAATCTTCTCAGCAAGAGTGCCAACCTCACTTTCACTCTCACCGCTTATCTCAAAATTGACGGACTCATCCACAGAGGTATCTTCGTCTAATTCACAAAATGACGTGGTTAAAAGTTTTAATTTATAGGATGGAGAGGTGGCGTTTTTATTGATTTCTTTCATCTGCTCTAGCGTAAAGAAAGAGCCATTCATGGTGTAGTTTGTCAGCGTATAGGTTAAGTCGAAGCCATTGAAAAGATAGTTACTCTCAACAGGACTAGAACCTACAACATAATGTAATGTTTTATCGTCTTGATATTTTAGAAGAAGCTCTAAAAGCTCTTTAGCGGAAGAATTTGAAAAAGCATAATACTTTTGAGCTTGTTGATTCTCTTTAGTAAAAGGCTTTTGAAAAACGCCAATGTCCAAAGGAAGCATTTTATCTTTTGCCAAATACTCTTTAAGGGCATTATTAAGCTTCACAGCTTCAATTCTATTTTCACACTTCACGACAACATCAATAAGATGCGTAATGGAAAAAATGGGATTATTTGGATTTCGCTCAATGTTTTGAGTAGTAATGACCAATTGGTCTTTAAAAGGGTAACGAGTACCAACAGAGTGAATCTGAATTTTGCGAAGAAGCACTTTGGCTTGATACGCTTGTTGAATGTAGTGAGGGTAGATTTTGTCTTGCATGATAAGCACCTTTAAGTAGTTTTTGTAAGCACCATTTAACACAACACGGAGCAGGTGCTTAACAAACTCCGTGAGAAGGAATCAAAAACTGTGATGAAACACGCCATCACCTTTATGTTTAGAAAACCTTGGTATTTGAAAAGAGAAATTTTCAAATAACGAGATTTTCGAACTATTTTTTATTAAAAAAATAAAAATGCTATAATTAAAACTAGAAAAAATTCTAATTACTAGAATAATTCTAAATGTTAGAATACCACTCTAAATATTAAAGTTTTATAAAATTTAGAATAATTGTTAAAAAAAATATAATTATTGGAATATCAATGAATAAAAAAGAATTGGCAGTTAGATTAGATGTTTCTGTTGCTACTCTTTACAATTGGGAAAAAACAAAACCCGAACTAATAAAATTAATCAATTTAGGATTAAAGGATGAGATACAAGATATAAATGAAGAAGAAAATATAAACACCTATTACAGGCAACTAACAGAAGAAGAAAAAGAAATGTATATGGCTGAAATTAAGGCTAGAGTTATGAGAAAAAAATTAAAATAAAAAAAACAAAAGGTGCTTAAGATGAAGAAACTACTTATCCTTGTTGGATTACTCACAAGTATGTATGCAATTCCACCCTGCGAACTTCCTGATGAAAAAGTATGTATGTATCTTTATAAAGGAGGTATGAATGCAGAAATTATCATTACAAACTTATCAACCGATACAGTTCTTGTGACATATGCAAGTGCATCATTGGATGGAAATAGTAAAACAATTCGAAATTTAAAATTAAGCTCAGGGCAAACCTTTACAATGCTTCAATCACGATATAAAACCTACGACCAAAAACCCTACTACCATATAAATTCATTCGAATATAAAGCACTAAAGTGAAACAATGTTCGATGATAAAACACTAAAATTACTTGAAACGTATAGAAGAGAAAAATATAACGAAAAGGTACATGGAAGTTTTACAACAAACAATAAAAAAAATAAAACATCTTCACATTTTTTATGGTTAACTCTTCTTGCATTTATAGGATATTTTGGGCTAACAAATCTAATCAATTTAAAAGAAAAACTACACGAAACCCAACAATCAAAACTACACGAAACCCAACAATCAAAACTACACGAAACCCAACAATCAAAACTACACGAAACCCAACAATCAAAACTACACGAAACCCAACAATCAAAACTACAAAAACCTATCATAGATGAAAGACAAAAACCCATAATAAAAAATGTCAATATACAATACACTAAACCCAGTGTGCTAATTGAAAATAAAAAAAATGAAATAAAAGAACCAATAAGAGAAAATGAAACGATAGTTCTTATGCCAAAAGAAACACCTAAAAAAAATGAACCAATTCAAGAAGTTGAAGAAGAAGAAATCATACCAAGTACAGTATCAAGTAATAGTTTTTATAGATAAAAGATTTTAGAACAAGTAGTATAAAGTGGGAGTTTATCCCACTTGTTTTAAAGATTTACGACTAAGGTTTAAATCATCAAGCTTTTGAATGAGCCACATTTTAATGATAGACTGACGTGTGACACCCATACGTTTAGCCTCTTTGTCTAAAGAAGCAATCGCCCATGATGGCAAATCTACATTTACTTTTTTGATTGACAATAACTTTTTTTCAAATTCACTTTTAGTCATTTTAGAAGATAAATCAATATAAGGGAGTATATCTTCACCATTATCAAATTTTCTATCAAATTCTTCTGCTGATATTTTTTTCATACTATCTCCTTTTCATTTTTTCGACATCGTCTCACGCTGATAATGCGAATATTGTCTTCACGCATAGTAAAGACAGCCACATAACAAAGTTCACCAATATGACCTACCAGTAAAAAACGCTCTTCATTGTTTATTTCAACTTGTTTAAAAACCAAGTATTCATTATCCCAAAGAGCTTGAGCTTCTTCAAAGTCAATTCCATGTTTTTCTTTGTTGGCTTGACTCTTTGCTTCATCGTATTCAAACATCAAAGACCTTTTTATTTTAGGTATGGTTATTATACTCTTATTATATTTACAAAATCAAGTGAGTGAGGTGTTTAAGAAAAGTGGTATCGGGCAAGGTAAAAAACGAAGTTCCATTAAATGTAAGCGGTAAGTGTTTAAGGTTTAAAAAATGTGTACGAGGTTCAACTTCTCATAACCCGAAGGTCGTTGGTTCAAGTCCGACTCCCGCAACCATTTCAAACACCCATTATATCGAACTTTCAGCCACTTTGTCGGGCAAAATCACACTACTTATTATTTTATCTATCACTTGTTTACTCGTTTCAGGCTTTATCGTCACGTATTTTTGTGTCGGTTCGAGCTACGTCTAACTCACTCTCAAAAGATATAGGTACGTTTAAATACAAATCTTGTGTCGGTTCGAGCGAGTGGGAAAACTTATATTTAAAAGGTGCTTCTCTGTTTAAATACAAATCTTGTGTCGGTTCGAGTTTCTGAAGCAGTTGAAGAAGAGGCAACCGTTAGTGGTTTAAATACAAATCTTGTGTCGGTTCGAGGCAAGACTCCAGCTTCTTAACCTAGGTCTTCTTGAGTTTAAATACAAATCTTGTGTCGGTTCGAGAAGCATACCCAGCAAGAATAAAGTTTAGAGGATTGTTTAAATACAAATCTTGTGTCGGTTCGAGCATCACTTATTTACATAACCAAGCGTATTTACCAACGTTTAAATACAAATCTTGTGTCGGTTCGAGAACATCATAGGCTAAGACATACTGAGACATTGCACGGTTTAAATACAAATCTTGTGTCGGTTCGAGGTATTGCACGGTATAAGAGAGAGCTTCTCCTTGCCAGTTTAAATACAAATCTTGTGTCGGTTCGAGAACCACGCCTCAGTGATGGTGAGCGAGCCGTACTCGAGTTTAAATACAAATCTTGTGTCGGTTCGAGACAGTGTCAAGCAACGTTGCAACACTGCTAATAATGTTTAAATACAAATCTTGTGTCGGTTCGAGAGGTCTTTAATCTTTTTACTCAAGAATGGATTAGGGTTTAAATACAAATCTTGTGTCGGTTCGAGCTATTGAATTTTCTCAAAAATATAGGGGTTTTCTATGTTTAAATACAAATCTTGTGTCGGTTCGAGCTTATAGTCAACGCATTGACGTTGTAGTTAAGTGGTTTAAATACAAATCTTGTGTCGGTTCGAGAAATCTTATTAGCTTCTGTACTCCCCGTAATGTCTTGTTTAAATACAAATCTTGTGTCGGTTCGAGAGAGTTGAAAGCAAAAGGGAAAATAGCAGCGTAAGGGTTTAAATACAAATCTTGTGTCGGTTCGAGAATGCTACAAATTCAAAACTTGATGGAGTTCGTTCGTTTAAATACAAATCTTGTGTCGGTTCGAGTAGCAATCAATTTAGCTGTAAAGTTGGGTATGTTAGGGTTTAAATACAAATCTTGTGTCGGTTCGAGTTGTCTTTATGACCCAGACGTGGAAGACGATATGAAGTTTAAATACAAATCTTGTGTCGGTTCGAGTTGGTTCCAAAAATGAAAAGTTCCTCAGCGATTTTTGTTTAAATACAAATCTTGTGTCGGTTCGAGTTGTTACACACTTTATATCTTGTTTATCAAAATCTGTTTAAATACAAATCTTGTGTCGGTTCGAGGAAAGTTTTTTGCAGGGATCAGAACACAACCAGTAAGTTTAAATACAAATCTTGTGTCGGTTCGAGTTTCTGCTTTATTATTTACAAGGTGCGCCTCATCAAGTTTAAATACAAATCTTGTGTCGGTTCGAGTTCTCCTTATCTAAGTTCTACAACGGCGAGACCGTGTTTAAATACAAATCTTGTGTCGGTTCGAGCTAATTGCTATTTTTGTGCTTCCGTCTTTGTATTGTTTAAATACAAATCTTGTGTCGGTTCGAGGTTGGCGGTCGGTGGCTTTTACATTGGTGGAAGCCCGTTTAAATACAAATCTTGTGTCGGTTCGAGTTACTAAAGTGTTTGGGATTAGGGTTGCGTTATTGTTTAAATACAAATCTTGTGTCGGTTCGAGAAATTTACCAGTGGAAGTTGGAGATTTTGGATATATGTTTAAATACAAATCTTGTGTCGGTTCGAGCAAGTGGAACTAAGCTATCCAACGAAATTCCAAAGTTTAAATACAAATCTTGTGTCGGTTCGAGACTGCTAAGTGCTCCATCTTTGTGCTGTCGAACGTATGTTTAAATACAAATCTTGTGTCGGTTCGAGGCGGTTGCAAATTGCGCCTCTGCCTCTAGTCTAATTGTTTAAATACAAATCTTGTGTCGGTTCGAGTTGATGTAATCCTCAATGGTGCGGATGGCGAATACCAGTTTAAATACAAATCTTGTGTCGGTTCGAGCAAAGCGCACTACATTTTTAAAAGGACTGTATTCAGTTTAAATACAAATCTTGTGTCGGTTCGAGTTAAGCTTAGAACAGAAAAGATTGATTATTAAATGTTTAAATACAAATCTTGTGTCGGTTCGAGATTTTTATACATGTTTACGTCCGATGTTAGCAACCTGTTTAAATACAAATCTTGTGTCGGTTCGAGAGGTCTTTTTTCTTCTTCAACAGCCCAATCATTATCTGTTTAAATACAAATCTTGTGTCGGTTCGAGCTCTTGCCGATGTTGGTCTAGCAAAAGCATGGAGGGGTTTAAATACAAATCTTGTGTCGGTTCGAGTTAGCGGTTGTATAATGTTTGAGGAGATGTAAGAAGTTTAAATACAAATCTTGTGTCGGTTCGAGAAGTGCGTTAAAACATTTAAGAAACGGTGTAAAACAGTTTAAATACAAATCTTGTGTCGGTTCGAGCTTATCCGTTGCCTCAAAAACCAAATCAAGCCCTAGGTTTAAATACAAATCTTGTGTCGGTTCGAGCCATACGACCATTTTTCAAATCGTCCTCGCCTATTGTTTAAATACAAATCTTGTGTCGGTTCGAGTTACCTTGCCAGTTTTCCAATTATCATACACGCTTGTTTAAATACAAATCTTGTGTCGGTTCGAGAGGAATGGCAACAGCAAACATTCCCTTTGTGGATTAGGTTTAAATACAAATCTTGTGTCGGTTCGAGAGCTAAATTATGGCACTTCCTAAAAAGCACTATCCCACAAAATAACCCTTCGTGTCATTTTTTCCAATTAAAATTAACAATGAATTGTTAAAGATCAAAAAGGCGATTTAACGCCCTATTCTAGCAACTTTTCACCTAAAAAAAACTAAACTGTGGTTGGAAAAATTAGATGAAAATTCCTTCGCTCTCCTTTTTTGGGTTGCCGAGTGTTTCTTCGTTGAAACTTCCAGAAGTTAGCATCTTGATGATCGTCACAAAATCAATCTCTTTATCGATCACTTTTTTGAGTTCACTCTGGAGTTTTATTTGGTTCGCTGGCGTGATGTTGCCTCTGAAGATGGACTTTTGGTGATGTTTGAGGTATTTTTTGCAGATTTTAAAAACTTTGGCGACGCGGTATTTACCAACATCACTAAATTCATCGGCAATGTCGTAAAACAAAAAGACATAATTGTAATTGGTCGTGTCTTTTTTCACATCTTTTCCTTGAGTAAAAAGGGAGTGAACTCTCTGCCTTCCACGATGGTTTTTATGAGTTTATAACCGTCCAATTTGAGGCAATGCTTGTAAGAAACTTTGCGTTTGAGCTTTACATGTAAGAATGTTTCGTTCATGCGCTCTTCAAAAGCGTCGATAAAAATCTTCTTGCCCTCTTCGTTTAAAAGTGCGTAGTTAAGGGATTTGTCAAAGTGTTTAAGTACTTGAAGTTTCTTTCGCCCTACCAAATCAAAAATGGTTTTGAAAACGATGACCGGCTTGAATGCTTCGCTGAGATCTAAACTCAAACTAAAGCGCCCTTCCCTTGGACTATGTAGAAAACTGATGGCTTGGTTGAGATGCGTGTGGTAGATGGAAGCGATGGTTTTGGTGTAAAGAAGGGTATTGCCAAAGCTGATGAGCGCATTCATAGGGTTGTCGGGTGGGCGTTTGACGCGTTTGTTTAGCACAAAATCTTCGGGTAAAAAATATTTGAAACTGTCGTAAAACCGACTCCAAATCTGCCCTTCAACAAACAGTATCTGCTCGATTTTAGTCGTTACATGTAACAATGATTCAACATCGTTTTTTAACCAATCCAGATACGGCTTGAGCTCTTTTTTGTCGTGGCGATAGTAGTGGTACAACACTTCGTGAATGTTCTGAGCAATGGCAGAGACGATGCTTTTTGCAATCCCTAAGCGTTCGTTGACAAAACTCAACGACTGTTTTATGGTCAAATCGCCGCTGATGAGATACTCTTTTGGGTAAAAACTTCCGCTGTAGTTGCCATGGTAGTTGAAGATGTGCATCGTGATGCCAGCCCTAGCGATGAAGTCTAAAAACTTCGTGTTGAAGCTTACCTCGTTCAGGCAGTAAAGCTCCCTCGTCTCTTCGATGGGCAGGTAAAAATTGCCCTTTTCATTGCTAAACGCGATGGAGTTGTCTTTGCGTTTGAGTTCGCCCATCGAGAAGATGTAGCGTGTGTGATTTTTTGCCATGTTACCTCATATAAAACAGTAATCGTAATAAGCGCATTTCTTGCATTTGTTTTCAAACTTCGGTGGCGGTGGAATATCCGCATTGATGAGCTGTGTAATTGCGTCTAAAACATGCAAAAGTTCTTGTTCATTTTGCTCATTCAACTCTAGTATCTCGCTTTTCGTGTTGTGATTTTTCTCATAGTATTCGACTTTGCCTTTACGCTCGATGCCTTTACCTTTGAGTTTGTACAGATAAAGCAACACTTGCCACTTCACCGCTTCAGGGTCTGAGTCGGACTTTTTAAGTTCTACTAAGTACTCTTTGGTGATCTTGTCGATTTTGACATTGTCTATCTTCACTTCGGCTTTTTGCGCCTTCTCTTCGCTGATCTCATGTAAGACTTTTCCGATGCGCACATCTTCGCTGTTGTCTTCGAGGTTAATGCGATTGGCGTGAAGCCAACACTGGGTGCGGCAATGAAAATAGTAGTTGATGAGAGTTCCTGTGATCATTTGTCTCTATCTTTCATTTTCGTTATTTTCTTAGGTTTTAACTGACTACACATTGTAGCCAGTTGGCTTTTTTATAAAATCATTGGAACAAAGTCACCTTTCAATACACTTGTGTCCAAACCATCTTCATAGGTGTACAATTGTGTACCATCATCTTTCTGATTTCGCCAATCTTTCAAATATAAATATCCATACTTTTCATCTCCATAATCTTTCAAATATTTAATACCACTACCGTGATAATCAGCCAAAGAAAAAGTATATTTTGATATTTCTGCACTTAACTTTTTAATATCAATTTTTTTATCAATCAAATCTTGCTCTTTATTTTGTATAGTTTTTTCATATGCCTCCCATACTGCAACAGCCTCATCATTAATGGGAACAAACACAGAAACCGATTGCATATCTATAAGTTCAATATGAGTTTTTTTAAATTGTAAATTTTTCAAGTCATCAATATAGCTTTTGAGATTTTCCATAAAATTTTTCGTATTGTTCTCAATAATCTTGTCTAAAATTTGACTATAAAATTTATCAAAATCTTTAGTGTTTAAAACATTTTGTTCTTTACCGTCTTCTTGATATTTTCCAGAAAGACCGTTTCTCTTATCTTTTTTGTAAACAAATTTATCATTTCCTTTGCCAATGCTAAATAAAAATAGTTTATTGCCCTCTTTTGAACTATTTCGGTTGATTCTTCCTGCTAGTTGTTCATCACTATCGACGAGAGATTTTTCTTTAAATCCTATGTCCATATCTATATCCACGCCTGCTTCAACCACTTGAGTTGTCACAAGTAGAATATTTTTGTCGTGTGTATTTTTTATAAAATCGATTATCTCTTTTCGTCTTGGTTCCAAAATCGTACCGCTAAGTATGAAAATCTCATCAAAAATTTCACTGTATTTTTTGGCGTGTTTATAAAATTCATCTGCCCCTTTTTTTGTGATAAATTCTATAATGGTTTTTACTTTTTTTGAATCATTGGTTTCTAAGGTTTGATAGTTTTCACTCCCTTTTATCAATAACTCGTAAATCTCTTCAGGTTTATTTATATTTTTCACATTTGTGTCTATTGTCACTCTTTTTGCAAAATTCGGATTTTGAAAATATCGTTGTTTATTGGAAACTAAAAATGTAAATTGACTATCTATAATCTTGCCAATCTTAGGCAAAGTTGCACTCATTACTATAAATTTAATATTGAAATTTTTAGCATACATATCAAGTAAATAAACAATTCGTGCCCAAAAATCTGGGCTGTATGTTTGAATCTCATCTATGATGACGATTGAGTTCGATAATCTATGGAAAATATAATTGTCATCTTTACTAATTCCAGTCAATATATCAAAAAACTTAACATGGCTTAGAAGTGTCATAGGATAATTCATAAATTGATTATCTAAAAAATTCTTTTTATCCTCTCCATAAATGCCATCTTCTTTTTCTTCTTGCTTTTGATTATATTTTGCTTTTGAATGAAGTTGCACGATTTGAGCATTATCAAGAGCTAGTATTTTTTTGATAGAAGTATATGTTTGAGTGATCAGCGTTGTAAATGGAAAAATATAAAATACTTTAGTGATTGAAGTGTCAAGCTTTAAAATCTCAACGACACTCATGAGTGATAGGTTTGTTTTACCTGCACCTGTGGGAGCTTCGATATAAAAAAGGTTTTGTGATTTGTTCTTTTTAAGCTCATTTTGTAAGTTTGTTCTAACTTCTATAAAAAGCTTGTTTCGTAAGTGATTTAAGTTACTATTTGACTTTTCTTGCAACTCGTCAAAGTCTTTAAAATCACTAGTAGTTTTATTAATGAGTTCTTTATCAAATTGATTTTCGTAAAATCTTTTGTAAATTGTTTTCCTAAAATCATCATCTACCAAGCCAAAATTTTTATATTTTAGTTCTTTACAATTTCCATAATTCATAAATTGTGCTGTAGCATAGTAATCTGAAATGATAAGAAGTGAGAAAAGGGATTTAGAAAGTAGAAACAATACCTCTTCATTATTTTCAATAGAATCAAAAATTGAAGAAAATACCCTGTCCTCATCTCTTAACTTTTTTGTATGTTCTGTTTCAAGATGAAATTTATCTAAAAAATCAACAAACTCATTTTGTAAATCCAAATCTTCATATTGATAAATTACTCCATGATGTTTTGAGATTAAAAATCCAAACAAATAGATAATAGCTTCAAAAATTTCTTCGTTATCTTCATGCCATTTTTTAGCATACAGTTCATCTAATGAGTGATTAATAAATAAATATGCACCAAGAGGTGAATGATGACTATCTGAAATTACAGATTTCTCATCTATTTCATTGAGCATTTTCTCTTTTTGAAAATTGGGGTTCATTTTGCCCATATCATGCCAATAAATTGCTTTTGCAAAAAGATATTTTGTGAAATTTGCAAATTCTTCTTTTACTTCTATCTCTTCAAATAGATTGGCACTTTTTTTAAAAAGAGAATTTAAACGCTGTTCCAAGTCATTTTGCTCTATAAGTTTCAAGAAGTAATCATACACGAGATCAATATGCTCTTTTAACGACTCTTTATATTGCTTATTTTGTGATAAATGAGCTTTATATTTGTCATCAATATTGAACTTTATATCAAAATCACTAAATTTTAAAAGAGGCATATAATACCTTTATCAGATTCAAAAAGTTCGCCTACAGAACCAATCGATTTTAAACTCTCGGATGACTTAAATACCGCATTGGTATATAGAAACTCTTGATATTTATATTGCCTAGGATTGTCATTCCAATCAATAGGTAATCTTTCAAAAAGATAAAAGTAGTTTGTTGTTTTTTCTTTGTGTCCACTATTCTTTAAAACAAAATTTTCATCTTTTGGAATAATTGTCAAAACTTTAAATTGCTCCTTTTGTTCAACTTTTTCAAATACAGCATGCTCGTGAAAATTATCCCACGATAAAGAGAATTCATTTTTTCCCATATAGGGAAGAAACTCTGCTTCTTTGGCTTTTAATCTCTTTAGTAATTCATGTTCTTCATCAATTTCGATGTAAATATCATATGCTGGATTGACGAGAGTTTGCTCTGTAATGTTTTTCGTTTCACCATTACATGTATTATTAAATAAAATAAACTCTTTTTTTAAAATGCCACCATTTTTATCACTTGGAGCTATCGCTACCCTTATGTCTTTGAGCTTTTCATAAAACTCAGGCATTTTTGTTTTATCTCTATTTTGAGCATAACCCTCGTAACCCATAATCGCACCAAGTATCCCAAAAACATAAGTCTTTGGGATAATGTTATAAGTGATAAAAATTTTATCATTGATGTCTGGTTTTTTGAACATACCAAAATCAGATTTTATGGTAAAACTAATCAGCTTTTTCATTTTTTTGCTCTGCTGAAATGTTTGTTAGTTCCAATAAATCGCATTCTTTGATTTTTTCATTTTCAATACTACAAATGACTTGTGTTAGCTCTTTAATAGCATATATTTCTATAGATTTGATTTCTTTTTTGATATTATCTTTTGTCAAATAGCTGATAAGCTTGCTTATATCAAAACTATTTTTTTCTCCATTTTCACCTTTTTTAAATGTGATAAATTGGGCAAAACTAGGAAGTGTTAAAATCGAACTCTCTTCTAAAGTTACATAAATAGACAGCTCATTTTCTACACCACTTTTGGAATGTGAATCGTAAAATGTTGCGGCATTGTTAAAAGCATTTTTTAAAATTACAATATCATTTTGAGATAAGACCTTGATATTTAATTCTTTATTTGCTAACGGTAATTCTCCCTGTTTCTTAGTTGAATCTTCTTTATTTGTTGCTTCTTCAAATAGTTTTTTCCAACTAGATAAATTTTTAGGGTTAACTGAAAAATGATGAATATAGTGAGCTTCGGTAGCTTTGCTCATACTCCCTATTGCCGTAAAAGGAGCCAGTATTTCATCAGTGTAAACTTTACCTTTACCAAATAAATCAATCGCATGATTTACTTGAACTACTCCATGAAGTGAGATATTTTTATTTTCATCACTTGTGTCTTTTTTTGCATTTTCTGGAGAAAAAACAGCCCCAAACAACCTTATATCAATACAATTAGTAAGTTTTGGTAGAATATCTTTTTTCTTAAAATTTTTAATATCTCCTGTCTCGGTAACAATCTCAAATGCTTCTTTCAAATCCATAGTATCTTTATATTCTTTATCATACATCTTTGTAAATAGTATCTTTTCATCTTGATAATTTTTCTTAATATAGTTCCTCACTAACCATTTAAATGATTTATCCGTCGCATAAAAACTACCGTCACTTTTAAGCCTTCTTGGAAGTCCATTAAAGTCTGCATTATAGTTTGCATTTATTGCCTTAACGACCACACACCCGTAAACTCTATTGTTAAATTCATTACTCATCACCATTCTCCTCTATTGTGTTATCTTGGTATTTGATTTGATTGTTTGCAAAATATCCCACTATCATATATTCCATCACACTATCCATAACTAAGTCATCTTTATAAGTTAAAATCATGCTCATAGCATTGCCATATCTTTTGTCAAATTTTAAGGCATGAGCATATTTTCGATGCACTTCACACATATACTCTTTTAAGAGTTTACTTGTCTGCCAGTCAGTAAAAGCATTAAAATCACTATGGTTCTTATTTTCTTCTTTGCCTTTTTTCTTGTCTATCAAGAACCATGCAATCTGACCACATAGATATGCAAATAACTTATCATTATTTTCAATATGGTCTATTCCATTGATAAACTCTCTTTCTATCTTTCCATCATTTTTTAAGACGAGTTCACCTTTTTCATTTTTTTTATCTTGCCAATACCCCAAAGAGCTATGCATCTTCTCTTTTAGTTTTAAAAATTCGCCTTGTTCCACTTTCTCACCTCCACCTTTAAAATAATGTTTTATGCTAAATAGCAAATTGAGTTTTTCTTTTATCTCATTTTCATAAATAGAATAGCCTTCTTTGTTGTTTTTATCATGCTTAATATTGTCTTTAACAATATCTAAAATCATCTCTCTAAATTCAATATCTATAAGGCTCGTTTGGTACGACTTATAAATAAAATCATAAAAGTTTTGACGGTACTTAATAAGATAGTTTTTTAGTAAACTATTTGAGTTTTTAGAATTATAATAAGTAATATCAATGTCTTTGTAATCTGAAAAATAGTTATATTGGAGTTTATTCTCAAAAACTAATTCATTGATAATTTTTTCAAATTGAAACACACTTAATTCCTTGCTATAAAAATCACTCAGTTTAAAACTATTGCGCAAGTCCGTATAATTGATTATTTTAAATGGTGTCACATATTCAAAGTTTTCAATATAGTCAATGTCATTAATCTCTAGTTTCCATGTTCCAGAACTTAGTTTTGATCTATGATTTAAAAGATAATAATTTTTTAAATCTTTTGGATTTGTATTGTAAATAGATAGAATTATCTCTCTGAAATTCTTTCTTTTTTCATCACTATTCAAGATACTCATTTGTTTTCCAAAAAGATTTTTATTATCTAAAAATAAAGGAAATGGATTTGTTAGTTTATTTTCTGTCATGTATCTGAATTTTTCTAACTTTGTCGCACATTCAGGGCATACAAGTTGATTAAAATCTATTCCAAGTGATACTTTTTGCGAAAAATCAACGCCATAATTTGATAAAAAAGCTGGAGCAGACAACAATAAGGATTCTTGTTTACAAATATTGCATATTCCACTCGTAAATTCACTTACATTGTTTTCAACATCGTAGCTAAAAACTTTTCGTTTTAAATAAGACTCTCGAAATTTTTTAATTAAATTATCAGAAACAAAAAAAGCTAATTTTATATTACCTTTTTCTTTAATTTGTTTATTATGGATTGCAAACTGTAAATCGTTTATACTCTCAGACAAAAGAATATAACTTCTTTGTAAAACAATATCCATTATTTTTTTTGAACCTCTATTTTGCACATATGTTAGTCCAGAATCTAATTGAAATTTAATACCTTGGATAACACTAATTAACTTCTTCTCAAAATCATTTTTTTCAATCTTTATATCTTCTTTTTTTCTATAAAAAATTATTTGATTGTCTTGCAATTCATAATAAATGGAAAATAAAAAAATACCTGCACCTCCAACACCTTTATCTTTATTTAGCTGTTTCCTTGGAAGTGCTTTGGAATTATTTTCCAAAAGAATTAATTTTTCTATTTCGAATTTTTGAAGTTCTTTTAATGCATTATCTGAAATTTTTATTAATTTTTGATTTTTTGACTTTATATCTACTACTGCAAGAAAAGTATCTTTTTTATTAGAAACCAAGTAAATATCATTCAATTCTTCTTTTAAAAAATAATTTTCTATTCCCTCATTAGCATCCATAAACTCCACAATCTCTTTAATCATCTTATCCCCCTTCCAAGCATGAAACCTGCCCCATAACTATTCTTTTCCCCAAGGCCGCACGCCAACGCAACAAACGCCAGCTTCTGGCTCGCCTCATCTTCATTGGGAACAATCCTAAATTTATTGCCAAAAAATCGGATGGATTTTCCTTCTTTGGTGATGAGGATGTTTTGTGGTACTTTGTTTTTGATCTCGATGAGTTGGATGAAGTTTTGGTTTACATGTAAAGATTCTCCAAAGAAGCTTTGGTATTTTTTCTCGGCGTTTTCGTGGAGCTGACGTTGCAGTTGCATGATGTCGCCGCTCTCTTGCATTGTCCAGTATTTGCCATTAGCGACCGAGACGACGACGGGCGTGGCGCTGTAGAGTTCGGTGATGAAAAATTGTGGGATGGTTTTTTTATGGGATTCTACGACCTGGAGGAATTCATGGTTGATGTTTTGACGTAAGGTGGTTTTGAGTGTGTCGATGAGGGTTTCATCTAGGGAGCGAATGGTAAAACTGTAGAGATTGCCTTGTTGGTAGACTTTCTCTTTTTCGATGGGAACGAAGCCTCCGAAAACGTAGTATTTGAACCCCTCTTTTTGATGCACTTCACCTTCACCTTCTTGGTACATCGAAAAACTGATGTATTTGGAAAGCAGTTCAAAACTTGCTTGAAACGCTATATCTTTTTTAACAAATGCCTTGCATTTCAGTTCAAAATAGTTCACACAAAATCCTTTTTTTTAAGATTAAATAATCTTACTACAATTTTTATCAAGTGATTTCAAAATATTTCATTTTGATATATTTTGTGCTACCATCTTTTTAAAAATGTTTCTAGGAAGAAAAAATGAACCTAAAAAAAACCAATGCGGCGCGGTTTTTAGATACGTTGAAACTGCCTTATACGATGAGTTCGTATGAGGTAGACGAAGAGGACTTGAGTGCGACACATGCGGCAGCATCGCTTGGGGTGGATGCTTCGTGTGTGTTTAAAACGCTGGTGGCGAGGGATGATGCTAAGCGCATTTTGGTGGCGTGTATTCCTGCAGCAGAAGAGATCGACCTGAAGGCTTTAGCGAAAGTGGCAAACGCTAAGCGGTGTGAACTAGTGGCGGTGAAAGAGCTTTTAGGGCTTACGGGCTACATTCGTGGTGGGTGTTCACCGCTTGCGATGAAGAAACATTTTCCTACATTTATCGATGAAAGCATCCATCAGCATGAAAAAATCTACGTCAGCGCAGGACTTCGTGGGGTTCAGCTTTGCCTTTCACCTTCGGTATTGATTGAAGCTTCCAAAGCGGTGTGTGAACCTCTTGTAAAACTCTAAAATCCTTACATATAAAGATTTTGCAACGCGTTTGTCACGTTTGTTGGCTACAATGAAGCATCTTTTTTTTGGAGCACTGAATGTTTGAAAAAGTCTCGTTTTATGCAAGTGTAGACGATTTACATGTAAACATTCAAACGGGTTTTTATTTGTTACTGATTGCGGAGAATACGCCTATTCCTGACTCTTTCTTCACGGAAAATACCCGTTTTATAGGAGGGTTTTTCCCTTCTGTCCTTTTTGGTAAAGAGCATTACAACGAGGGGATTATTGCAGCTAAACTCTCTGATTTAACCCGTGTGTATAGCGTGTGCATGGAACATTTAAGCATCATTCCTTTTCCTGCTCAAAGTCATTCTATTTTCACTCTTGCCAACAGTGATTCATCGCACATGGAACCTTTTTTAGAAACCCTCTACTCTTTCTTACCCGAACATGCAAAACTTATCGGTGGTGCTGGGAAAAATATTTTTAGTTATGAAAAGAGCTGTCACAAAGAGGCTTGTTGGGGAGAGTGTGCATTGGTTCTTGCCTCAACTCAAAAAATTGGTTTAGGGGTCAAACATGGTTGGGAACCTCTGGTCTCTCCCTTTATTGCCAATTCGTGTAAAGGAAGAATGGTTGAAAAAATCAATTTTAAAGATGCCTTTAGCGTCTATAAAGATGCCATTGAAAAGTACTCCTCTTTACGTTTTCATACCATGGATTTCGAGGAAATAGCCCAGAAGTACCCTTTGGGCATTGTTCGCTATAAAAAAGATTTTATTGTAAGAGCGCCGATTCAAACCGATGGTTCATCCCTGAGTCTCGCAGGCAGTTTGGATGAAAATTCTGTGATTGCGATTCTTCAAGGGACTAAAACAAAACTCATAGAAGCCGCCAAAGAAGCCTCCCAAAATGCTCTAAATAACTTTGAAAACAATGCTCCTTCTTCCGTGCTACTCATTAGCTGCCATGCCCGTTTTCTTTTTTTAGGGGATGATTTTAATCAAGAACTAGAGACTATTCTATCGCTCTATCCTCCTGCTATGCCATTATGGGGAGCCTTAAGCCTTGGTGAACTTGCCAATGACAATCAAGAGGGCATTGCCTTTTACAACAACACCTGTGTGATTGGAGTTTTACCATGAACCCATTTAGTCAACAACTGCTCATCTCCTATGAATGCGTGAGTGCCATTGGTGTTTCACTTCACCTTGAAGAGATGATGACACATTTTTTAAAAACCTTTTCACGCAAAACGGGTGCTCTGGCTGCTATTTATTGGAAAGCCGATACACAGGGCTTTACCCGTGTCTGTTTTTACGGAAAAAAAGCCTTTATCCCACTTTTTTCTCCCCCCTCATACAACGATAAAACTACGATGAAACGTGAACACAAAAGTGGTAAAAAACTTTTACATGTAAAGATTGCAGAAGATTGGATTGCTTTTTTATTAGAAGTTAAAGAAGAGGAATTAACCCACATTGAGGCCATTATTGATTCCTTTCATGACAAACTTGAAAATGCTATTCGCGCGTGTAAAAATCACCTTGAATTACGAGAAATCAACCAGACGCTAGAGCGTTTAATTGAAGAAGAAGTGCATAAAAACAGAGAAAAAGACAAACACATTTTACAACAATCACGCCTAGCTCAAATGGGTGAAATGATTAGTATGATTGCCCATCAGTGGAGGCAACCTTTAGGTTCTATCTCAACGATTGCGGCTTCCATTAGACTTAAACTTACACTCAATCGCCTTCTAGGAAGCAGTAAAGAAGAGCAAGAAGCCAGTAAAGTTTTTTTAGAAGAGTCTATGAATCGCATCGAGTCGTATGTGCAATTTCTCACGCATACCATTGATGATTTTCGTAATTTTTTTAAACCCAATAAACAACAAGAGCGGGTGAGCCTACCGCAACTTATCAGTAAAACCCTTGAGATTATTGGTAAAGCATTGGAAGTCAATGGCATCGCCATCAATGTTCAAGTCTACGAAACCAAAGCCATTTACACCTATGCCAATGAGGTCACACAGGTGATTTTAAATATTCTTAAAAATGCGGAAGATGTTATTAAAGAGCGTTCTATTCAAAATCCACATATTTATATTACCATTAAGCAAGAGGATGCTTGGCAGTGTATTTATATTGAAGATAATGCTGGAGGCATGAGCCCTGAAGTCTTAGAGCATATGTTTGAACCTTATTTTTCTACTAAAAGTGAAAAAAATGGATCTGGCTTAGGGCTTTATATGTCAAAAATTATTATTGAAGAGCATTGCAAAGGTAAAATTCTTGCAAATAATGGTAGTATGGGAGCACAATTTATCATCAAACTTGATGGAGAGTCTCACCAATGAATCTCAATGAGCTCATTCAACGTACCGCATCTTTACACGTTTTGTATGTTGAAGATGACCTTGTGTTGCGGGAAAACACCGTTGCCCTTTTAAACGATCTTTTTGACCATATTGATGAGGCAAATAATGGCATTGATGCTCTGGAAAAATACAAAGCATCCCCAATGGCTTACGATATAGTCATCACAGATCTTAATATGCCCCATATGAACGGCATTGAGCTGATCAAGCAAATTAAACTTCTCAATTCAAAGCAAGTGATTATTATTGTCTCAGCCCATAATGAAACCGAGTATTTTTTAGAGAGTATTCGCAATAATGTGAATGGTTACATTTTAAAACCCATTGATTTTGACCAACTCATTGAAACACTTTTTACGGCAAGTACCCTCGTAGAAGAGCGTAAAAATGAGTCCTTGTGTCAAACACAGCTTAATCAAAAGCTCTTTAAACAACACAAAATTATGCAAGATTTTCTAACGATTGACCCCTTAACCCAGCTGCATAATGCCTCAGTCTTGTACGATTTTTTAGAGCAGTATGAGTCCCAACACCCGCTGACACTTATGCTTTATAATATCGATGATTTTAGTTTGATAAACCAAATGTATGGCAGTGCCTTTGCCGATGAAGTGCTCAAAAAAGTGGCTGAATATCTAAGCTATAACCTCTCCGAAGAAGCACACCTTTACCGTTACAACTCCGATGAATTTGTCATCGTCTTCAATCCAAGCCTGAACGACCCCAACGCATTTGCCATTCAAGTACAAGCCTTTTTCAGAGAAACACCTGTGTGTGAGAATGATGATGAAAGCCCTACTTACCTCACCCTCTCATGTGGCATTGCCACATCTACGCATGCATCTGTACTGCTTTCTAACGCAAGAACAGCATTAAGAGAAGCTCGTTTAAAAGGGCTCCCCAATCAAATCAGCATTTACAACACGGAAAATACATCCATTCAAAAATCACAATCAGACACGCTGTGGATTCAAAAATTACGCAGTGCGCTTGAAGCAGACCGTTTAATTCCATATTTTCAACCCATTGTGGATACCAAAACCCTCACCATTGAAAAGTACGAATGCCTCGCACGCATTGAAGATAAAGATGACATTATTCCCCCTGCTTATTTTTTAGAAGCCGCACGTCGTAGTGGACTGATGAGCAGTATCACCCGTATGATGATCCATAAAGTCTTTAAAACATTCTCAGGAACAAAGATTCATTTTTCTATCAACCTTACCAGTGAAGACCTGCTTTCAGATTCGTTTCTTGATTTTGTATTGGCAAAACAACATTATTTTAGTATTGACCCTGCGTGTGTGACGTTTGAAATTTTGGAAAATATTATTTTAAGCGATACCGATACCCATACGCTTGCAAACCTAAAGCGCATCAAAGAGATGGGGTACCATTTAGCGCTTGATGATTTTGGGAGTGATCGATCAAATCTCAACCGCCTACAAGCCTTAGGTATTGACCTTTTGAAAATTGATGGGCAATTTATTAAAGGCATTGCAAATAATTTTAAAAGCCAAAGCATTGTTGAGTCCATTACCGAAATGGCGCATAAAATGAACATCAAGGTTGTTGCGGAGTATGTATCAAGTGATGAGGAGCTTAAAATGGTTCAAAAACTAGGCATTGATTATGCGCAAGGCTACTTTCTTGGAATTCCTGAAAATCATCTCTTAAAGATGATTCATTCGTAATTTATAGCCCCTGTTTTTTAAATTGATAATGCTCTCATCATACCCCAATTTATCTCGTAAACGCTTCACCAAAGCTCGCAGTGTTGAGCTATTGACCTCCTCGCTCTTCCAGACTGCGTGACACAAATGTTCATTGCGGACAAATTGATTGACATGTTTGGCTAAGAGAGAGAGTAAAAGCTCTTCTTTTGCGGTTAACTCTTGCAAAACACCCTTTACATGTAACGTATGTTCTTGCCTATCAAAGACAACACCCTCGCTTAAAACAAGCCGATGATGAGAGCAATCATGATTGTGTTCTTTACGTAAAAGTGCGGTGACTTTAAAAAAAGTATTGATAAGATGTTGGCTATCAAAGGGTTTGGTTAAAAAACTAAAAATACCAAGCTCAATGCTTTTTAGAAAATAGTCCACCTCTTTATACGCAGAGATGACAAGCACCATTTGAGAAGGATTTTTTTTCTTGATTTTTTCAATAAATGCTAAACCGTTTTGTGCAGGCAATTCAATATCGCTGACCACAACATCAAAACGCTTTTTTTCATAATACGTATAAGCATTTTCTGCAGAGTCACACGAGATAATTTCATCGAAAAAATCACTCAAAAATGCCTCTAATTCTGTGCGCAAAGCACTGTCATCTTCAATGAGCAATAAACTTAAAGGCTGATGCATCTCTCATCCTTATTTTTATCTTCAAAAAGTATAGCAAATTCCTTGACAAATACTACACAAAAAGGTTAATCCCGCTTATAGGAATAGATGGTTATAATGGCGTTTTTATTTAACATTTTAAAGGTTTCATTCATGAGTAAACTCAAAACATACGACTACACCAAAGAGCAACTCTTAGCGTTTCAATATGCCATCATTAAAACCGAAAAAGGCGATATTGTCATTAAACTAAACCCTGAAGAGACACCCATTGCTGTAGCAAACTTTGCGACCCTTGCCAACGATAAATTCTACGATGGGCTTATTTTCCACCGTGTGATTAAAAATTTTATGGCACAAGGCGGATGTCCAAGCGGTAGAGGTACAGGAGGTCCTGGCTGGAATATTGCGTGCGAATGCCGTGGTCAAAAAAGTAAACACAAACGAGGAAGTCTCTCGATGGCACACGCAGGTCCCAACACAGGTGGAAGCCAATTTTTTATCTGCTTTGTAGACTGCCCTCACTTAGATGGCGTTCACACCGTTTTTGGTGCAATTGATAAAGAGGATAAAGAGAGCTTTAAAGTGCTTGACAGCATCACTCAAGACGATAAAATGCTCACCATCGAAATCAAAGACACACTCTAATCGTGCCTTACATGTAAAGCTTCCATGCTTTACATGTAAACCCTCTTTTACCCACTTCTGCTATAATTTCCTCTTTTGTTTCACGTTACTTTCACAAAGGATTTTTATGATGATTGCACGCATTAACACCCTTTTCCCCTTATGGGCACTGCTTTTTTCCATTCTGGCGTACAGTGTACCTGAGCACATTGTGCCGTACAAGGCCTATATCACCCCCTTGTTGGTCGCCATTATGTTTTTTATGGGTGTCACCTTACGTTTAGAAGATTTTGCACGTGTTTTGAAAAAACCAAAACCGATTATTTTAACCATACTCTTGCAATTTACCATCATGCCTCTTGCAGCTCTCTTGCTTTCCAAAGCCTTAGGGTTTTCAACAGAGCTACTCATTGGAATGGTACTCGTAGGAGCGGTATCAGGTGGTACGGCGTCCAATGTCATTACCTATTTAGCCAAAGGTGATGTAGCCCTTTCCATTACGATGACCATCACATCAACCTTGCTTTCTATTGTGGCAACACCTTTTTTAAGCCTTTTGTATGTGGGGCAGACGGTTCCTGTCCCAGCAAGCGATATGCTCATTAGCATTTTGCAACTGGTTTTAGCACCTGTGTTTGTAGGAGTGATTGTAAACTATTTTCTTCATCGCTTCATTAAACGCTATGAGCCCTATTTGGCGACACTTTCAATGCTAGCCATTGTCTTGATTATCGCCATTGTCGTTGCACTTAATCAAGGAAGAATTGCTAGTATTGGGCTCATGGTCATTGTGGGAATTATGTTACATAACCTTACAGGACTCTTTAGTGGCTATTGGATAGCACGCTTTATGGGATTTGAGCATAAAATTTGTAAAACCATTGCCATTGAAGTGGGGATGCAAAATTCAGGACTTGCGGTTGCTCTTGCTATGAAATATTTTACCCCTCTTAGTGCGTTACCTGGTGCAATTTTTAGTGTTTGGCACAATATTTCAGGGGCTCTGCTTGCGGGGTATTGGTCTCGCCAAAAATAGTTTTAAGCTCTAAATGCGTGTAGCGTTTTGCAGACGCTACACATTGGTAGAGAGTTTACCAACCACTTTTCCTAAGACTTTCACATCATCTGCTTGCATCACTTCAGGGGTATACGCTTCGTTGTCTGAAACCAAAGCAACCGTACCATTGGCATGCACGTGCAAACGTTTAATAAAAAGCCCCGCAGGGGTTGAAACCACATAAATGCCTGCTTTTCGAGCATTGGTATACTCTTTGTGAATAAAAACAACATCACCGCTAAAAAGGGTTGGTTCCATGGAATCGCCTAAAACATTAATCGCTTGAATATGCTTAATCATCCCAAGCCCACCTAGTTTTTGAACAATTTCTTCATCCAAGTACATCATTTCACCTTCTTCTTCCTCATTCAAAGCACCACCACCTGCTGAGGCGTAAATGTCTTTAAAATAATGCACCCTTGCAAATTTATCGGTCTGGGCTTGTAGGCTCTCAACAAATTGGTCAAATAAAAGCCAATTAATCGAAATTTTACGTTTCGCACAAAACTCTAAAATCTCTTTATAAGGAAGTTTTGCACGATTTTTCATGGTGGCCAAAGTGAGTTGATTGATGCCTAAGGCTTCAGCAACATCTTTATCAAACACTTTTCGCTCGCCCAGCTCTTCGGAGAGAATATCTTTAATTTTATGGAAGACACTTAAAATATCTGGCATTTTTTCTCCTAATATTTCATTTTGAAATAAAATTATAGCATAAATAATTTTTTTATTACAATATGGAAAATTTAAAACAGAGGTGCGCCATGAAAAGTTTAATTTGTACCCTAAGTGAAACGAAAAAAGCCTACGATGAATTCATGAGTCGTTTTGAGCAAAAAATGCTCATCATAAGCAATAAAATTTTCTAAGTTTATACGAGCAAAGAAGCGCTTTAGCGCTTCTTTTGTGTCGCCTTTTGAAAGTAAAACCAAATCAGTCCAAGAATTGAGAGAAGAATGAGGGGTGCCATAAACGTATTGTCCGAAAAATATGCGGCAATGCGCATTAAAAGCTCACCTGCTAAATAACTACCTAATCCTAAAATAAATGCCCATAAAAAAGCTGAAATGGTGTTGAGCGTATGAAATTTCACTTGTGAATATTTGGTTAATCCAATCGTAAGAGGCACCAGTGTTTTAAGCCCATAAATAAACTTTTGGAAAAAAATAATTTTATCACCATACTTTTTCATTAAAAGATGGCTCAGCGCTAATTTTCTGCGGTGCGCTTTGATGTAGGGCATAAATGCTTTTTTATTGTAGCGCCCCATGTAAAATAAAAAGGCACTTCCAATGACATTAGCAGTACCTGCAACGACAATAGAGGTACTCAAATCCATTTTTCCTGCGTAAGAGAGGACACCCGCTGCAATAATAGCAACCATGCCACCCCCAAACGAGTAGAAAAATAAAATAATATATCCATAGGTGATTAATGCGTTAAAAATATCTTCCACAACAATCCTTAATGAGTCAACTGCTGGATACTTTTTAGAAACTCTTCTATCGCATACGATGAAAGCAAGCCATCTGATTGTACAATCTGCTCTGGCATCACATTATTGCCATACAGTTCGATGTTTTTATCGTAATCATGATTCATCACGGAACCATCAAACGAAACACCCACAAACGCCCCTTGTGTTTTGGTGTACGTATACACTTCTGAAGAAAAATCAACTTCGCTTCCTCTTCCAATACTATCCCCCGCAGGTCCAGCTGCTACAGAAGCATCGACCCCTAGTGTCATTTTATTGTTGGCAAGTTTTTGGACGATGTCACGGCTTTTAAAGAGCATCAAAATATCTTTTTTCTCTACCCCAATTTGAAATCCAAGCCCTGCACCCCCTAATTTTACAAAAAATGGATGGCTCCATGAACCATCACTTTGACGCACCACCATAACCCCGTTGCCTGTTTTTCCCCCTAGAAAGAAACTAATCTCTATCGTAGCAGGAAAGATGGCAATCGCTTGTGTACTGGAGAGCACCCGTGGTGGGATGTTGACTTTAGAGTCACGTATCATATTTTTAAGCACATTGGAGGCATCCAATAATTGCTCTTCTGCTGAACCATAAAGGCCTGACAGCATCATCATACTTAATAAAAAACTCATTCCTATTTTTTTCATTTTCTTTCTCCTTCTTTACGATAAACGTTTATAGTTAAAAAATGCGCCTTCTTCACGCATTAACTGCTCGTGTGTTCCTGATTCTAAAATTTTACCTTTATCCAGCACATAAATATAATCCGCCTTTTTAATGGTACTTAACCTGTGGGCAATAATAATGGTCGTTTTACTTTCCAAATACGCTTCAAGGGCACCAAAAAGCTTTGCCTCTGTGTGAACATCTAAAGCGGATGTTGATTCATCTAAAACCACAATATTAGGATTTTGCAATACCATCCGTGCGATACTTAAGCGTTGCCTTTGCCCTCCTGAGAGTTTAAGACCATGCTTCCCAATCTGTGTATCTAGTCCGAAAGGAAGCTCTTCAATAAAGCTCTCTAACTGGGCAATGTGCAAGGCTTTTTGAACCAACGCCTTATCCGTTTTTTCATCAATCATCAAATTCTGGGCTAACGAGGCATTAAAAAGTTGAGGATTTTGCAAAACCAGAAAAACATGGTCTCGCACCACATCCAAACCAATCTCTTGTGTTGAAATCCCATCAATTAAAATATCACCCTGAGTAAGAGGATAAAGCCCTACCAATAAATGCGCCAATGTTGTCTTTCCACTGCCACTTGCACCAATAATGGCAATTTTAGCTCCCCGAGGGATTGACATATTAATGTCCTCTAAAATTTGCTTGCTATCATCATAGCTAAAACTAACGCCTTTTAGCTCAATAGCATTGGTCTTATTTTGCGCAAAAGGGTTCTTTACATGTAACCCTTTTTCTTCTGCTTTTAATGATAAAATTTCGTTAATTCTATCCAATGCTTTTTGCGCATTATGATACGAATATTGGATATTTAAAATATCTTGAATGGAGGGCATCATCACCCAAAGGTAGCCAAAAATTGCCAACATCGAACCAATACTCAAATCACTGTAGGCAACCACAAAAATACTCGCCGCTCTAAAAAGCTCAAAACCTGAGAGAAAAATCAAAAAAGAGAGTCGGTTTGCACCATCGCTTTTATAGCCAAAAATAATGGAACGCTCTTTAATACGCCGTGCACTCTCTTGTACCCTATCAAAAAAGAGTTTTTCTTTATTGGTCGCTCGAATTTGAACAAACATCTCCAGTGCTTCTAAGAGAGATTCTTGAAAAAGCTCAAACGCACTGTTTTGCTCTTTTTTAAGCTTTGCTACCTTTTTAGCCATTTTAGTCGTAAGAAGAATGACGATAGGATTTAAAATTAAAATAAAAAGTGCCAGTTGCCAATGAATCATCAAAAGCACCGCACCAACCCCTATGATACTTAATAAGGAAATAATTAAACGGCTAACAAAAACGCCTAGAAAATTATCAATCGTTTCAATATCCGTCACCATCAATGAAGCGACTTTACCCGAACCAAAAAACTCAAACTGATTCATAGCCACCTTGCTTAGATGTGCTAAAACATGCTCACGCATTTTAAAGGCAATGTTTTTAGAAACAATGGTAAAAAGTTTTGTTTGCATATAATTGAGTAAAAAGAAACAAACTCTTAAAGCAATGACGATGACCAATACAATCATAATATAAACATAAGCAGGGCTTGCTTGTCCAAAAAGTGCATCAATATGTGTGGTTAAAAAACCGCTCTGCTTTAGCAAGACTTCATCAACAAGCATTGGCATAAGCAAAGGGACAGGAGTGTGAATCATCACAGCAAAGAGTGCGATCATATTGGCAAGAATCAACTCTTTTTGATACTGTTTTATGGCATGAAAGAGGGTTTTAAAGGTGTAGTGTGTGTGCATTAAATTTCCATCAAAAAAGCAGTCATGTAGAGGGATAACCCTCTACATGTAAAAACAATTAGCGTGCAAAATCAATAGCACGAAGCTCTCGAATGACATTTACCTTGATTTCACCAGGATATTGTACTTTACTCTCAATCTCCTGAGCAATCTCTTTGGCAAGCAAGACGGCTTCATCATCATTGATAAGCTTAGCATTCGCAATCACGCGAATCTCTCGACCTGCATTAATGGCATACACTTGTTTAATACCTGGCTTGCTTTTCGCAATATCTTCAATATCTTGAACCCGTTTTAAAAAGCTCTCTAAAACCTCTCGACGAGCTCCTGGACGAGCAGCTGAGAGTGTATCAGCAGCACACACAGCAGCAGATTCAACAGAGGTTGGCTCTTCATGCCCATGGTGCGCATAAATAGCGTTAATAACCACATCATGTTCTTTGTATCGACGGCAAATTTCTGCCCCCAAATCAACGTGACTCCCCGCTGTTTCATGCGTCAAGGCTTTACCAATATCATGTAAAATACCTGCTCGTCTGGCTAAAAGGACATCGCCTCCTGTTTCAGCCGCAATAATGCCTGCAAGATGCGCCACTTCCAAAGAGTGTCCCAGTGCATTTTGACCATAACTGGCACGAAATTTTAGACGACCAATCAACTTCACAAGCTCTGGATGAACCTTAGTCAGCCCCAAATCAATAACGATATTCTCACCCTCTTCCATTAAACTATGGTCAAACTCATCTTTAACTTTCTCATAAATTCCCTCAATGCGTGCTGGCTGAATTCTTCCATCTTGCACCAAAAGCTCAATGACTTTGGTTGCAATCGCACGACGGTAAAGGTTAAAGCTACTTAAAATAATGGCATTTGGCGTATCGTCAATAATAATATCAACGCCCAAAAGCATCTCTAAGGTCTTAATGTTTCGACCCTCTTTCCCGATAATACGACCCTTAAGCTCATCATCTTTAATATTGACCACATTAATCAAACGCTCAGCAGCAAACTCACCTGCAAAACGAGTTGTCGCCTGTGCTAAAATGTAGTTAACACGGCGTTTAATATCCTGTTTGGCTTCTTCTTCTAAACGTCTTACCGTATGGGCAATTTCCGCACGTGATTGCTCTTCTACTTTGGCTAAAACAATCTCTTTGGCTTCATTTTGTGTTAAACCAGAAGAGCGTTCAAGCACTAAAAGCGCCTCGTCCACTTTTGCACGATACATCTCTTGCAGATTTCTACCCTCTTCAAATAAGGAATTAGCACTGTTTTGTATGGTTTGAATCTCTTCACGCTCTTTGGTGATTTTCTTCAACTCATCCTTATATCCACGCTCTTTTTTCTCAAGCTCAAGCATCTTCTCTGAATGCTCTTTTTTAAGAGCAATCGTCCTGTCTTCGTATTTACGCTTGGCTTCAAGCTCCGCTTCTTTAATTTTAATATTGCTGTTACTTAAGACCAACTCTGCTTCATGCTCAATGGCTTTGGCTTTGGCTTTGGCTTGTGCTATATGAATTTCATAGTTGGCAACTTCCATCTTTTTTGCGATAAAAAACCCCGCAACGCCGCTCACTACGGCGGCTCCTCCAACGGCTAATGACTCTAGAACCATTTTTCCCTCTTTTAATAATAGTTTTATTTGGGGTTAAATAAATATCTGCTCCAATATCGTGCGCTTCAGACAAATGAGTTGGTGTCATGCAAAACTCCTTTTGAACAAAGGCTACTGGAGGTTTTGGTTTGAGTGATGCAAAAAAACGATCATACATCCCTTTTCCAAAACCAATTCTCTTAAGTGCCCCATCAACCCCAATGACAGGCACTATGGCAAAATCAATTTTTGGTTTAACAGCCAAAGAGTTTTTAGGCTCTTTAATGTTAAATCTTTTTTTTTCTAAAGGCAATCTCCATTCTACCATCTTGAAACTAATACCTTCCATAAATGGAACATAGACCTTCAGTTTTTTACGTCTACATGTAGCGATAAGTCCGTTTGTAGAGACTTCTATAGGCAATGAAACATAGAGTAAAAGTGAGCGAACTTTTGTGTGACAAATCAAATCAAAAAGCATACGTTGCATCTTTTTATCACGTGCATAAGCAGGAGGAAGAGAGGCTAATTTTTCCCTAGCAAATGCCCGAAATTCTGATTTTGTTTCAAACTTAATTTTTTTCATTGTTGTCATTTTAAGCCTTCTTTGAATACAATCATACTTATTTTACTATAAAAAAGGATTATAATGAAGTTTTGGCTCACACTGTTTGTCTCATGCTCCATCCTCTTTTTTCAAGGATGTTCTTCCGACAAAAAAAGAAAAGATGAAGATAAAAATATGAGCTCACCTCAAACACTTAAACGTGAGAAAATAACACTTCAAGACGTTTATGGAAAGAGTATTCAAGCCAATCCCACAGAAAAAGGATTTACCTTTTCAGGTTTTGAAAATAAAGTTGTTTTAGTCAATTTTTTTACCACGTGGTGCCCACCATGCAAAGCTGAAATTCCACACCTCATTAATCTTCAAGAAAAATACAAAGAGCATTTTGTCATCATTAGTGTTCTTTTAGAAGAGAATAAATCCAATGAAGAAATTCAAAGTTTTATCAAATTTAATGCGATTAATTACATCATTACCAATGGTCCTGAAAACTTCGAATTTGCAAAAAATGTGGGTGGCGTTAAAAATATTCCTTTTATGTTTCTTTATGATAGAAATGGCAACTATTCGACGCATTATGTTGGTGCAATTCCTGAAGAGATGATTGATGCTGACATTAAAAAAGTGCTCTAATGTTTAGTTTTATTAAAAAAGGACTGGGTAAAACCTTAGGGGCTATTAAAGAGATTTTGCCTGAAAAGGTTGAAAAAATTGACAAAACCCTTTTAGAAGAGATTCTGATTGAATCAGATATTCCTTACGAATTGGTTGAGGAAATTATTTATTACTTGCCTCCCTCCCAAATGCTTGTGCGTTCTGATGTTAAACGTGTCCTTCAATCGTACTTTATGTATGAAAATGCGCCTATCCTTTCATCACAAAAACCATTTGTTGAGCTTATTATTGGTGTTAATGGAGCAGGAAAAACCACAACGATTGCCAAACTGGCACAGACCTATAAAAAAGAGCATCAAAGTGTCCTTTTAGGTGCTGCAGATACCTTTAGAGCAGCAGCGATTGAGCAACTAAAAAGCTGGGCTGAAAAAATTGATGTGGGTATCATTTATACCCAACAAGGGCATGATCCCTCTGCGGTTGCTTACGATACGATTAGTTCAGCTGTCGCTAAAAAAATTGACCATGTGATTATTGACACCGCAGGACGATTGCACAATCAAGTCAATCTCTCCAATGAATTGAAAAAAATTGTCCGCATTTGCGATAAAGCGCTCAGTGGAGCACCGCATCGTAAGATTCTTATCTTAGATGGCACACAAGGAAGCTCTGCGATTAATCAAGCCAAAGCCTTTCATGAAATGATAAACATTGATGGCATTATTATTACCAAACTGGATGGCACCGCGAAAGGTGGTTCACTTTTTGGCATTGCAAAAGCTTTACAACTGCCTATTTTGTATGTGGGTGTCGGTGAAGGACGCGATGATTTAATCGTTTTTAATGCTGATGATTATATTGATACCATACTAGATTCCATTTTTACCAACGTCAATGGCTAAAAAACAGATTTTATTTGAGTGTCAAGCCTGTGGACACCAAAGTGCTAAATGGCTTGGAAAATGCCCAAATTGTGGTGCATGGGATGAATATATAGAGCTTTCACAAAACCAAATTGAGGTTTTAAAAGAGATTAATTCTAAGCCCTCATCGACGCAGGGTAGCGCAATTCCTATTACGGAAGTGAGTTTTGAACAGATTGAGCGTTTCAGCTCAGGAGATACAGAATTAGACCTCGTTTTAGGTGGAGGTATTGTTCAAGGTAGCCTTACGCTGATTGGTGGAAGCCCAGGGGTAGGTAAATCAACCTTGCTTCTTAAGATTGCGGGTAATTTGGCTCGTGAGGGGAAAAAAGTTCTTTATGTAAGTGGCGAAGAGTCCTCTAGCCAAATCAAAATGCGTGCAAACCGTGTCGATAGCAATTATCCCAACCTTTATCTCCTCTCTGAAATCAGACTTGATACCATCTTTAAAGAGCTAGAAAAACATGCCTTTGAAGTCCTTATTATTGACTCTATTCAAACCATTTACAGTGAAAAAATTGCCTCAGCTCCTGGAAGTGTCTCACAGGTAAGAGAGATTACGTTTGAACTCATGCGTTTTGGTAAAGAAAAAAACATCGCTACCTTTATCATTGGGCACATTACCAAAGAAGGCTCTATTGCAGGGCCTCGCGTGCTTGAACACATGGTCGATACGGTGCTTTATTTTGAAGGAGACTCTTCAAGAGAACTTCGTCTGCTTCGTGGCTTTAAAAACCGTTTTGGAACTACCAGCGAAGTGGGCATTTTTGAAATGACAAAAGTAGGACTGGTAAGTGCAAAAGATATTTCTAAAAAGTTTTTTACCCGTGGCAAAGCACAAGCAGGCTCGGCTATTACGGTTTTAATGGAAGGAAGTCGTCCTATTGTGTTGGAAGTACAAGCATTGGTGAGTGATAGTGGCTATCCTAACCCAAAACGTAGTGCTACAGGATATGAACTCAACCGTCTTACCATGCTTTTAGCACTTCTTGAGCGAAAACTTGATCTTCCTTTTAACCAATACGATGTTTTTATCAACATTGCAGGAGGCATTAAAATTAGCGAAACATCGGCTGATTTAGCGATTATTGCTGCCATTATTAGCTCGTACCGAAATCGTCCTATTAGCAAAGATACGGTGTTTATTGGTGAAGTCTCTTTGATTGGGGATGTACGAGATATTTTCAATCTTGATTTACGCCTTAAAGAGGCAAAATCACAGCAGTTTGAAAAAGCCGTTGTTCCCTCACTGCCTCTTGAAACAATTCATGACTTAAAATGCTATGCTATTGATGAAGTCTCCAAATTAATTGAATGGATGTAAATTTTTCAACCAATTGAACGATATACACCCAAATAGACTATTTACATGTAAAAGGATAACAAATGGCTGGTAAAAAACCTGAAGAAAATGATGGAACAGTAGAAAAAAAACCAAAAGGGAATATGGTTCTTATCATTGTCATCGTTCTTTTGGTTGTTGTGTTGATTGGTGGTGGTGCTGCGGCATTTTTAATGCTCAGTGGTGGTCATGAAGAAGAAGTAACAACAGCTGCACCACAAACACAATCAACTTCTACCGAGAAAAAAAAGACACCCAAGCGTTCAACGGATCATTTGGTGATTGGTCCTATGTACCCTATGGCACAGTTTGTTGTGAATTTGCTTAGTGAAAGCGGTAACCGCTTTTTAAAAGTAGCCATTGATTTAGAACTCAGTGATGCAAAATTACAACCCGAAATTGACCATAAAAAATCTTTGATTCGTGATATTATCATTCGTACTTTTTCATCAAAAACCTTTGAAGAGATTAGCACCATAAAAGGTAAAGATAAACTCAAAGATGAAGTGCTCGATAAAATTAATGAAAACCTCTCCGATGGCTACATTAAAAATATCTATTTTACAGATTTTGTCGTTCAATGATTGGTGTTGATATTGTCAGCATTGAGCGTATTTCTAAACTCAAAGAGCGCTTTGGAGACAAGGCGCTTTTAAAATTTTTATCTCCACAAGAACTTACTTTAGTTAAAAGCGATGCCACGGCAGCTGGATTTTATGCAGCCAAAGAAGCCATTTCTAAAGCTTTAGGCATTGGCATTAGCGAAACGTGTGGATTTATGGATATACAGCTCTATAAAGATGCAAAGAATGCACCTTCGTTTACCCTTTCACGCCATTTAATTGAAACCTATGGCATTACAGATATGGCACTTTCTATCACGCACGATCATGGTTTTGCTATTGCTGTTGCAGTCATTGAAGGTCAAAAAAAAGCACAAAAACTTTGGCATTAATACCGACCTAATCTTAAAGTGTGCGTTACGCTTTTTCTTTTCGAAAACAGGCCATCTTAAAACGTTCGCCCATAAAGGAAGGATCTATCAGTGTTTTAATACGATTCATTTCTTGCTCATAGACCTTTGGCGATACCTTGTCGGCAAAAAGCTCTAAAAGTTCAATGAGTCCAAAATCAACCAAAGCTTTCATCTGTGTACTGTACGCACAAAGCCTCATACCAGAGCTTTCAAATGCTTGAAAAAGATGGCTAAAAGTGACATCATACGTTATATCGCTCTTTTGAAACAGGGCATCAAAAAGGAGTGGTTCTCGAAGTTTTTCCTCTACCAAATTGGTTAATCCAAAAAAAGGATAGGTTTGATGTTTGGCATAGACTCTCAGAGAAAAATCTCCTCTTGCTTCTTTATCCCCATAATCAAACGTGATAAATTCAAAACGCTCTGCGCTCTTTGCCATAGCCTTTGCAAAAGATTCATAACCTAAACAAAGCTCTCCTTTGCTCACACCATACGCTTCTGCTTTTTTACATGTAAACGAATCCATAGCGGCAAAAAACGCTTTTCCCTCTTCGATAAAAAGCATCTCATTTCCATAAATCACTTCACACGTAAACGCATCAAAAATCTCATTGGCAACAAAAAAAGCTTCTTTACATGTAAGCTCTTCTAAGTTCTTTACATGTAAAAGCTCTATTGCATCCCCAAACGCCTCTTCAAAATACTTTTTTTGCATGATTTGATTGGCAGAGAATGGCTCAACAATAACGAACGTCAATGTTTTGAGCCATTCAGGTTTGAGGGTATAGATAAACTGAATCATATCGGCTAACAAATACCCTTTATGCGCACCAATTTCAACCACATACGTCTTTGATGTTAAAAATCCCTCTTCAATGCTTGAAAGAAGACGTTTTGCAATGCTTCCACCAAAGAACATACTCGTACTCACAGCGGTGTAAAAATCGCCCTCTTTTCCGATGGTTCGCATATTGCTGTAGTAGCCCTCTTTTCCATAGAGCCACTCATGCATATAGTCACTAAATTTCAAAGCTTAGCCAAGCGTTTTACACGCACTTTCTAAACGCTTAAAGCCCTCATTCATCTCCTCTTTAGAGATAGTAAGTGGAGGAAGAAAACGGAGGGTATTGTTCCCTGCTTTTAAGACCAAAACACCATTTTCAAAAGCCTTTTTAACGATAGAAGCTAAAATATCCCCATTTGCACAACGAATTCCACGCATTAAGCCCAAGCCCTCAACGCTCTCAAATAACAAAGGAAACGCCTGTGCTAAAGCTTTGAGTTTAGCATCAAAATAAATGAGTGCTTCATCTAGCATACCACTTTGCTTGTACTCATCTAAAATCGTCAAAGCTTCAAGCCCTGCTCGGGTTGAGAGAAAATTACCTCCAAAGGTGCTGCCATGATCACCCGCTTCAAAAATATCTTTGTGTTTGGTGACTACCGCACCAATAGGCACACCGCCTGCTAAACCTTTGGCAAGGGTGATAATATCAGGCTCAATCTCATACAAAGAGGTGGCTAAAAACTCACCGCTTCTAAAAATACCTGTTTGCACTTCATCAATGATGAGTAAAATTTCTCTCTCTTTTAAAAAAGCAGCTAAGGCTTGAATTTCCGCTTTTGGAAATGCTTTTACACCACCCTCGCCTTGAACCAATTCTATCATCACCGCTACGGTTTCATCATCAATGCTGTGGTATAAATCAGCAATGGCTTTGGTATAGGAGAATCCTTCAGGATAAGGAGCAAAAGCACTTTGTTGAAACTTCTCTTGACCCGTAGCCTTTACCGTTGTAATGGTTCTTCCATGAAAAGAGTGCTCTAAGGTTAAGACTTTATAGCGTTTTTTAGCAAATTTTTTTTCACCGTATTTACGGGCTAATTTAATGGCTCCCTCATTGGCTTCAGCCCCTGAATTGCCAAAGAAAACAGCGACATCAAAACCTGTGAGTTCATTGATTTTTTTGGCGAGTTTGGCTTGTGGCTCAATCAAATAAATATTCGAGGTATGTATTAGATTTCGAGCTTGATCGCTAATTGCATCGGCCAATCGTTGATTGCCATGTCCCACACTCACCACACCAATACCACTGGTAAAATCAATATAATCCCTGCCCTTATCATCAAAAAGAGTGGCATTCACACCGTGTTTAAAATTGACATAATTACGTGCATACGTTTGCAACACATACTCTTTATCCATACATTCAAAATCCATTGATTACTCCTTCAAAAATGCAATTATAGCGAAAAAAGATTTACCCAATTTTAGGTAAATTCCACTGTTTATAGTAGGCCAAAAGCCTCAAGCCAACACCAAAAACAAAGACAGCCATCAAGGGCAAATAGCCACTCACATCCCATTGTGCAAACAAGTATAAAATAAGCCCTACCAACAGGGAAACCGTACCATAAAACTCACTGGTCAAAAGTAAAGGAACACGGTTAAGTAAAATATCGCGTACCACGCCTCCGCCCACAGCAGTAATGAGCGCTAACAAAATCACACCAAAAACGTTAAAGTCTGCTTGTAAGCCAATCAATGCTCCTGAGATAGAAAAAGAGACCAGACCCAAGGTGTCACTCACAATAAAATAGAACTTTTTTTCAATCTCATCTTTTTTGTGCAATTTTAAAACAATGCTAAAAAAGACAACCCCTAAAACCAATAAGGTTGGCATTAAATTGGTAAAGGTATACGGCGCTCTATCGGAGAGCATATCTCGCACCAAACCACCCCCAAGAGCTGTTAAAAATGAGGCAATAAAAACGCCAAGCAAATCAAGTTTTTCTTTGACTGCTACATAAAAACCACTGAGCGCAAATGCCAATGTGCCAATAATTTCAGCCACCATTAACTCAATCATTCCATTCCTTTTTTTGCATCTAAATAACGCTCCAAAATCACTTTTGCTGCAATAGAATCAATTCTACCATCTCGTTTTTGCGTAATAATGCCTTGCATCATCTCTTTGGCTTCATTGCTTGAGCCGTACTCATCTTGATAGACTATCTCACCCTCAAAGCTTAGTAAACTCACAAAGTGTTTAATACGCCGCTCCATCTCTTCACTGCTACTGCCACCTTTTGGAAGTCCTACAACCAAAAACTCGATGCTCCACTCTTTTAAAAAAGTATCCACATCACGTGCGGCTTGATCACGATTTTTACGTAAAATTGCTTCTTGAGGATTAACAATACCCTCCATCAAACATAAAGCCACACCTATACGCTTCAATCCGATATCAATACTGGCTATTTTTTTCATGCACACTCTTTACATGTAAAGATTAAAGCACGGATGTTAGCATCTTAAGGCTAAGCACCATAAGAAGGACTGCAAAGATTTTTTTGAGTTTTGAAACAGGTAAGCTGTGTGCCATTTTAGCACCTAAGGGCGCTATAAAATAACTCGGCATAGAAATCAGAATCACTGCGGGAAGATAAACAAACCCTAGCATCATGCTCTGCCCATTAGAAGCATGCAATACACCATTCACGATATACCCTAAGGTTCCTGCAATAGAGAGGGGGAATCCTATAGCAGCAGAAGTCGCAATGGCTTTTTTCACATCCACATTTTGCCAAATTAAATACGGTACGGTTAAAGAGCCACCCCCAATGGAGACCAATGCTGAAATCATCCCAATAAACGAGCCTGCACCAAACAAAGAAGCAGGTGTTGAAAGTTCACGGGTGGGTTTTGGTTTTTTATCGATTGCCATTTGAATGGAGACGTATGCCATGAAGAGTGCAAAGAAAATGGCTAAATGCGCAGATTTTAAGGAAGAGGCAAGAAAGGTTGCGAGAAAAGTTCCAATAATCACTCCTCCTGCCATATATTTTACGACACCCCACAATACCGCACCTTTTTTATGATGTGCTCTCATACTGGCAAAAGAGGTCACCACAATAGACGCCATAGAGGTTCCAAGTGCCATATGCACAACATGCTCAACAGGAATACCTTGCGCTAAAAAAATGGATGTAAGCACAGGCACCATAATGCCTCCACCACCAATGCCTAAAAGTCCTGCCATAAAGCCAACCACGCACCCTAAAACTAAAAAAGCAACGACCCATTCAAAACCCATTTTATACTCCTATGTGCATTTAATGCGACCATTATCAATGGTAATTTTTCCTAAACATTCGTACTCAAATACTTTGTTTGCAAACTTTTCTACAGCCTCATGGTATAAGGGTTGATTACTGCAATACGCTAAAAATTCATCGTTACATGTAAACGTGTTTAAACCCAATTTCATCACAAAAGCATCTATATCATACAGTGGTGTTGCTAAGCCTTTTGCAAGCAACATAGAGGTTCCCTCAGACTCGCCTAAACGATGCGGTAGCACGTAAATGGGTTTGTTCATTTTTAAAGCAAATTCTACACTGTGCATACTGCCACTTTTTGGATCGGCTTGCGTTACAATGAGCGCATCTCCAAGGGCGACTACTAACTCATTTCGTTTGGGAAAATTCCATTTAGTAGAGGGTTTTCCTGCTTCAAATTGGCTCAAAACCAATCCCTCATTTTCGATACTTTCAATCATTTTTGCATGCAAAGCAGGATAGCGAATGTCAAGCCCTGTACCTGCGACCATAATGGTATTACTAAAGCCAGCCCCTTGGTGTGCAATGGCATCTACCCCCTGTGCACCGCCACTGACAATGCATACCCCAGCGACAGAGAGTTTACGTGCTAAAAGCTGCGTAAACAGTTTTGTGTATGAGATGGGATGGCGTGTTCCAACTATCGAAATCTTAGGACGTTGCAATAAAGAAAGATTTCCCTTATAGTACAAGGCATCAGGATAGGCTTTCATGCTCTGTAATTCAGGAACAAGAAAGTCTACCTCCTTAATCATTATAGTTCTTTAAGATAGACCAATTCCACGCCCTCTAGCAGTGCTTTTGAGTCTCTTAATACCTCTAATGTATTTTTGTGTGGATGACCAATAGCAATGGCATAACCATTTTTTTTAGCTTTGGTAACGGCCTCTTTGAGCTGCGTTATGATGGCATGTTTTTCTAAAGAATTATCCAAAAAAACATCCCGAGAATATAAAAACATATCATACTTTTTTGTCACTTCAGGGGCTTTTGAATTACCAATGGTACGGCTATCAACGAAAACAAGTTCATGGGCTTTCATCACCTTAATCAAACGATCCATCGCCTGATAATCTGCTGTAAAGTACCCACCTGTATGATTATTATAATAAACAATATGCGGGAACCATGCCTTAATGCGCTTAATTCTTTGCTCAATCACTTCAAGAGAATCGGTGGTATTGAGGGTATCTTCCTCAGGCCTAGAATAATACTTCGCCTCTAAAGGAAGATGCACCATTGCAAAGGGAAACTCATGCGACAAGCGTACCGTTTCAGGATGACGTTTGGTAGGTGGGAAAAAAGCAGGTGTGACTTTATAGGGAATCTCTTTCATCATACGTACTTGCCATGGGAAAGAGACATCATCAATGATAATGGCTAGTTTAGGTATCGTTCCTGCTGGGTATTTTTTACGAATGACTTCGTTTGGTTTATACGTATGCCCACTCTCTTTAAGGCTCTCTTGATACTCATGTACCTCAGAGAGCTCACTCGTTTTAGAAGGATGCTCCTCAGGAACAAGAGCCGTGGTATTATGCTCTTCATAAACCCTAGGCTCAATAGGGAGTGTCACTTCTGGAAGAACTTCTGTTGGTACTTCCAAAGGAGCAACTGTTACATTGTTTTGTGCGACAGGAGGTAAAGAAGCTTGACGTTCTTTTTCATCTTCAAGCATTTTTTTCATCTTAGACATCAAAGCATCGGTAGATACAGTATTTTGCGCTTGTATTTGTTGTAGAGCTTTTGTATGGGTCGATGCATTATAGAAATACCAATAGCCACTTAATGCAACCACAAGTAAGGTAATAAATAGCATAAACCAAATACTATAGCGTTTAAGATGTGACACTTCTGTGTGTTTGTGTTGAGTTACGGTAGGTTTACTCTGTTTTTTCTTTGTTTTTTTGACCATAAATGCGTATCACTACTTTCCTAAAATCACTTCAACTTCAAGGAGTTCAAGATTTTGATTATTGTGTGAGGTAATCTTTACATCTTCAACTTTGGTATATTTTTTAATGACATTAATCAAATCATTGCGTAAATCATCCAAATAGGGTAACTTACAACTTGCTCTCTCATGAGAGAGCATAATGGTTAATCGATTTTTGGCCACATCTGCAGTGCTTTTTTTCTTTCCAAAAAAAGTATCAAAGAGGCTCATTTGAAGATTCCTTTCAGTGTAGAGAGAAAGCCTTTTTTTGACTTTATATCTAAAAATTCTACCTCTTCACCTAAAATACGACGAGCAATATTACGATACGCTTCTGCTGAGAGTGATTTCTCTTTTGTCACAATAGGCGTTCCTGTATTGGTAGAAGTGATAATATCTTCATCATCTGGCACAATACCAATGAGTGGAAGCGCTAAAATACTTAACACATCTTCAACACTGAGCATATTTCCTGCTTCAACCATCTCTGGTTTAATACGGTTAATAATAATGTGTTTTTCAACCTCTTGTCCATTTTTAGCACGCTCACTCTTCGCATCAATAATACCAATAACCCTATCGGCATCACGCACAGAACTCACATCAGGTGTTGAGACAATGAGGGCTCGGTCTGCTAAGAAAATAGAGTGCTCAAAACCACTTTCAATACCTGCTGGAGAATCTAACATAACAATATCAAAACTCTCTTTGAGCGTCTCAATTAAGGCTTTGACTTTCTCTTTATTTAAAATATCTTTATCTTTGGTTTGACTCGCAGGTAAAAAGTAGAGTGATTTGGATTTTTTGTCATTAATTAAGGCTTGCGCTAAATTACAACGCCCCTCCATCACATCAACCACATCGTATACAATACGATTTTCAAGACCTAAAATCATATCAAGATTTCTAAGCCCTATATCAAAATCAATAGCAACAACTTTTTGTCCTAAATTTGCAAGTCCAACAGCTAGGTTTGCAGTCGTCGTTGATTTTCCAACGCCACCTTTACCTGATGTGACCGTGATAACTATACCCATGTAACCTCTTTTATATTTCTACGATTTAATGACACGTATGACGACACGAAAGAAGCAAAGACTTCTTTCGTATGCCACGTTATAGATTTAGTTTTTATCTTTATTGATGATTTTTTTAGAGGTGATCCACGGCATCATTGCACGTAATTTTTCACCTGTTTTATTGAGTAAACTTCTCTCTGTTTTTGCACGCTCAGCATTCATACGAGTATAACCTGCTTTTCGCTCTAAAATAAAATCTTTTGCAAAACGACCATCTTGAATCTCAGCCAAAATCTCTTTCATCGCCGCTTTTGACTCCGCATTAATCACACGTTTTCCGCTCACATAATCACCGTACTCGGCTGTATTTGAGATAGAATAACGCATATCAGCAATACCGCCTTGGTACATCAAATCAACGATGAGTTTAAGCTCATGCAAACACTCAAAGTATGCCATTTCAGGCTCATAACCCGCTTCGACCAATGTTTGAAAACCAGCCTCTACCAGTGCTGTTGCACCACCACAAAGAACAGCTTGCTCACCAAAAAGATCGGTCTCAGTCTCGTCTTTGAAGGTTGTCTCGATAATACCTGTACGTCCACCACCAATAGCAGATGCATAGCTAAGGGCTAAGGCTTTTGCTTTACCTGTAGCGTCTTGATCAATTGCGATAAGATCAGGAATACCGCCACCGTTTACAAACTCACTTCTTACGGTGTGCCCTGGTGCTTTAGGAGCAACCATAATACAATCCACACCTTTTGGAGTAATAATTTGACCATAATGAATGTTAAAACCATGACCAAATGCAATGGCTTTTCCCTCAGTTAAGTTTGGCTTAATTTCAGCAGCAAATACATCGCCTTGCATCTCATCTGGCAATAAAATCATAATCACATCAGCGTATTTTGTTGCTTCAGCAACGCTCATTACTTTAAAGCCTTTTGCTTCTGCTTTTGCCCATGAACTACCATCTTTTCGAAGACCAACAACAACTTCAACACCACTGTCACGAAGATTTTCAGCGTGTGCGTGCCCTTGAGAACCAAAACCAATCATCGCTACTTTTTTTGAGCGAATAATGCTTATATCACAATCTTTGTCGTAGAAGACGGTTATTGCCATTTGTCAATCCTTACATGTAAATATGAAATAGCGCCATTGTACAAAAGAGTTACTTAAAAACGTTACATGTAAAAGTGTAAAGCAAACTATAAACCAACACGAGATAGAATAGAGCTAATAACAAATTAGTAGGAAAAAACCATGGATGAAAACATTTTAAAAAAAATTAAATCACTTCCGCCTCTTGATGACACGGTTTTAAAAATCCAACGTATTTGTGTCGATAAAAACAGCTCTTTAAATGATCTTGTCAAAGTGGTTGAAAGTGACCCAATGCTTACGGCTAATATTTTAAAATCTTCAAATTCTCCACTGTATGGCTTTAGCAGGGAAATTAAAAATATTGCACATGCTGTCTCCTTATTTGGAATGGCAACGGTCCGTGGCTTTGCGCTCTCAAGTGCTATTAAGCAAAATATTAAAATTAACCTAGATCCCTATAATATTGGTAACAACGACTTTTTAGAAATCAGTACCCTACAAAGTACCTTTATGTTTAAATGGTACTCTAAAGTCAACAAGTCCATGCTTGACATTCTCCAACCTGCAGCTTTCATGATGGAAGTAGGTAAAATTATTATTGCGCACGAACTGGCTGAACAAAATAAAGAGAGTGCTTTTAAACATGCTCTTATGCACATTAAAACACCTGAGGAACTCTCTGCTTTAGAGAAAGAGTCTGTAGGTTTTTCAAATGAAGAAGTAACCGCTAAAATTTTTGAACAATGGAACTTAGAGGGAGAGCTGGTTGAATCTATTAAATTTTCAAACGAACCATTCCTTGCAGATGAATCCATTCAACCCTATGCCGCTGCCCTTAATGTTGTCAAACAAAGCATTAATATTTTTGGGCATTTTCGAGAAGATTTTGTAGAAAAAGCCCTCATGCTTTTACACGAATACCACCTAGAACGAGAACCTTTTATAGAAACCATTGAGCAATTTGAGCAGTGAAGAATTTCCTTTTAAGCCTTAATGAGGGGATAGCAAAAGAAGATGTCCCTTCCGTTTTTTTACCCCATTTTAATGCCCTCTTAGCCCTAAAAGCCATCGTTTTAAAACATGCTCTTTACGTTTTTGAAGAGAACTATTTTGCAGGAAAGCTAGATGTCTCTTTTAGTGGTACGGGGTATCTTACGCCTCTTCTTTCAACTACAAGTAAAGATATTGTTGTGGAAGCTTCAGGACTGCATGGAGGTATGCGAGGTGATGTCGTTGTAGCCAAACGCATTCCCAATAAAAAAAGCCGTCGTGCCAAAGCTATTGTGGTCTACATTGCAAGCAGAGCGTTTGCGAAGAGTATTGTGTATACCAAAATGAGCAAAGGGAAAGTGGTTGGGTTAAATATCAAAAATGAATCCATTTTTGATATTACGGCTAGCCAAAAATCACTCAAACAACTTCCCTTAGGCACGGTGCTTAAAATTGACAATCTTAGCAACACCATTGAAGAGGTTTTAGGCACACTGGATGATGCACGTATCGATGAAAAAATCTCTCTAGCCCTCTTTGATAAAAAAGAGTTTTTTAGCAATGAAGCCGAAATAGAAGCAAAAAGTCATGGGGATTATGTTGACAAAAGTTACTACCCACAGCGTGTTGACTTAAGCCATCTTCCTTTTTGTACCATTGATCCTGTGGATGCCAAAGATTTTGACGATGCTATTTATTTTGATGTGGAAAACCACATTTTATATGTTGCTATTGCGGATGTTAGTGAATACGTTTATCCCATGGGGCACATTGATAAAGAAGCCGTTGAGAGAGGGTTTTCCATCTATTTTCCGCACAAATCCATTCCGATGCTGCCTCGTGCCTTAAGTGAAAATATCTGTTCGTTAAAACCTAATGTTGACCGTCTTGCGTATACCTTTAAAATCACTCTCGATCCGCTTACATGTAAACCTCTAAAAGAAGAGCTTTTTGAGAGCATTATTCACTCAGCCAAACGCTACACGTATGAAACCATTGATCTCTTTTTAAAAGGCAATATTGAAGAAGCTGATGCAGCGGATCATACCATTTTAGCCTACCTCTTACCCTTACATGCACTCACACAAAAGCTAAGAGATATTCGACTTGAAAATGCCTTTTCATTTCGCTCCTCAGAAGTCAGAATGCGTGTGGATGAAGCGCAAAATCTCCTTGCAACCACCATTGAAGAGGAGACTCCCTCGCACGGACTTATTGAAGATTGTATGCTTCTTGCCAATAAAGCAGCGGCTAAAAAACTCGGCTTTGGCATTTTTCGAACCCATGAAAGTCCCTCATTTGAACGCATGGAAGCTCTTTTAAACGATTTAGCACTGATTGGAATTCATGTGAAACTACGTGTGGATCTTCCTAAAATGATTCAAGAAATTCAACAAAAAGCAGATGCACTGAATCTTCGAGAAGAGGTCGATAAACTGATTATTAAAAGTCAAAAAAAAGCCATTTATGAACCTGAAAACAAAGGGCATTTTGGTTTGGGTTTTGACATGTATACTCATTTTACCTCTCCAATTCGTCGTTACAGTGACCTTACTTTGCACCGTCTTTTAAAAGCTAAGATGGCAAACGATGAGAAAAAACTGGCTTTTTTACTGAAAGATATTGATCCACTGTGCGAAAAAATAAGCCTATTGGAACGTGAAAGCGACAAGGTTGCGTGGGATTATATGGATCGTAAATTTGCCCGTTATATGGCGTTACATGTAGGCGATAATTTCAAAGCCATTGTGGTGGAAACGGAGCAAAATCCTATTGCAAAGCTTGATGATACACTAAAAGGTGCTCGTATCTTTTTACTGGATAGCGATGTGCATTTACTTCAACGCATTGAAGTAAAAATCGTTGAAAGCAACATTGCAACAGCACGTATTTATGCACGTGTTAGCAGGAGTTTAGATGTATAAACGAGAGTTTGAGGCAACGCTCAAAACAGGGAACACACCAAAATCTACCTTTTTATATGGTGCGTGTAGCTATCAAAACAACGCTCTTTGTGAACAACTTCTCTCTTTGCTTCAAGCAAACAATGATGAAAAAGTGATGATGTATTATGATGAGTATCATTTTTCCACCGCTAAAAATTTTCTCTCTCAGTCCTCTCTTTTTGGTGATCGAAATATTTTAATTATCAAAAGTGATAAAACTATTCCCGCAAAAGAACTCGAAACGCTGGTTGAGCTCTGTGCAAAAAATGACTCAAGCTATTTTATTTACCAATATTTTGGTGAAGATAAAAAAGCCACACCCCTCACAAAATGCTTTGATAAAAAAACACAAGCTGCCTTTGTTCGCCTTTTTAAGGCTGAATTTAATGAAGCCATGCAACTGTTACAAAATCATGCACGTTTGGTTGGTCTTAACATTGATCGCTATGCCCTTCAACATCTCTACATGATTCACATGGAAGAGCTCTCCTTGTGTATCAATGAGTGTGAGAAGCTCTTAGTGTTAAATAAAGAGATACACATTAAAGATATTGATGCACTGGTTTATGGCTTAGGTAATGTATCTATGGAACATTTTCTTACAAAACTGTTAGAAAAAAAAGATATTAAAGAGGAGTTTGAGCGTCTCATTGAAGGAGATGGGATGGAAGAAATTCGAATGATTAATGCCATTGAAGCCCATGTGGTTCAACTCTTTTTATTTCATGCCTACATTAAGTTGCATGGAAGTTTTGATGCCAAAGCTATTTTGGGCTACCCTCTTCCCCCACACATTGCGGCACAGCGTTCACAGCACTCTATTAAAATTGATGTGTACACCTACAAGCTTCTTTTAACCCTCTTAAGTGAAGCAGAATACCGTCTTAAAAAAACAAGCAACCTGGATAAAGCAAGTTATCTTCTTTCAACCTTAATAAAACTTCAAAGTTATTTATAGTATAATCCTGCCCTATTCTAAAAATCCTTACTCAAATACGAATCTATTTGGGTGAAATCCAGAAGGAGAAATTATGCGACATTATGAGTTGCTTGTTGTAGTAAAACCTACACTAACTGTAGAAGAACTACAAGCAAAACTAACCTATCTAAAAGAAATTTTAGAGAAAAATGGTGCAGTTATTACTGCGACATTAGAGATGGGAACACGTAAACTTGCGTATCAAATCGATAAATTTGAACGTGGCACTTACGTAGTATTCTACTTTACTGCCCCTACCGCTGCTATTGCTGAAGTTGAAAGACTTATCAGAATTACAGAAGAGTTTATCCGCTTTATGACGGTAAAATTTGAAAATCAAAAAGAACTTAGATTTTGGAACAAGCAAGTTGAAAAAATCACTAAAAAAAGTGATGCACCAGCCCCTGTTGTTGAAGCTAAAGAGATTGTAGAAGAAACTGTTAGCACTGAAGCCTAATTAAGGAGCCACTATGTTCAATAGAGTCGTTATGCTTGGCAACCTCACACGTGATTGTGAACTTCGGTATCTGCCTAATGGTGGTGCAGTTTGCACAACAGGTCTTGCAACCAATCGAAAGTTTAAAAAACAAGATGGTAGTCAAGGTGAAGAAGTCTGTTTTATAGATATTACGTTTTTTGGACGTACCGCAGAAATTGCCAATCAATACCTAAGCCGTGGTAAAAAAGTATTGGTTGAGGGTCGTTTAAAACTCGATCAATGGACAGACCAAAGTGGTGCAAAACGAAGCAAACACTCCATTACCGTAGAAACCCTTCAAATGATTGATTCACGTGGAGGACAAGAGAGTGGTGGTTCAGATATGGGTGGTAGCTATGGGGATACTTCATCGCCTGTAGGCTACAATCCAAATCAACAAAAATCAGCACCCTATCCAAAACAATCGGCTCCTGAATACAGTGGTCATGACATTCCAGACATCGATATTAACGATGATGAAATACCATTTTAGTGACAATTAGGCCTTGTCTAAGTGTTGTTATAAAAATAAGTAAAGGATAAAAAATGGCAGAGAAAAGAAAATTTGCACGTAAATACTGCAAATACTGTGAAGCAAAAGTAGAATACATTGACTATAAAGACGCAAAAATTTTGAGACACTCCCTTTCAGAGAGATACAAAATTATGCCACGTCGTTTGACAGGTAACTGCAAAAGACATCAAGAGATGGTAGAACTAGCAATCAAACGTGCACGTGCGACGGCAGTGATTCCTTACATCATTGACACACAAAAAGTTGTAGCGGTTCCTTTCGAGCAATTGCAACAATAGTCTTTACATGTAAAGCTAGATGGGTTACCATCTAGCTTCTCTCTTTTTATTTTACTAACGCAAACTCCAAAACTTCTTCAATTCTTGAAACAGGAATAATCGTCATCTTTTCTTTCACTTCATCAGGAATCTCATCCAAATCTTTCTCATAGTTTTTCTTTGGAATCAATGCTGTTTTAATTTTCGCTTTATACGCTGCAATGAGTTTCTCTTTCAATCCGCCAATAGGTAAAACTTTACCTGTTAAGGTAAGCTCACCCGTCATAGCCACGTCACTTTTAACTTTTTTATTGCAAAGAATTGATGCAATCGCCGTTGCCATGGTAATACCCGCACTAGGACCGTCTTTTGGCGTAGCACCCTCAGGTACGTGAATATGCAAATCATAGCGTCTGTAAACATCGCTTGGCTCTATTTTTCGAGCACTCTCTTCTTTATCAAGCCCTGTGGTAGGAATAATAGAAAGTGGCACATTGATTTTTTGATTATCAATCAAGACTTTAACAACGCTCAAAGCAATTTTGGCAGACTCTTTCATAACATCACCCAAAGAACCTGTAATTTGAATGCCCCCTTTACCTTGAATACGAATCGCTTCAACTTTGAGAACATCACCACCAACACTTGTCCATGCCAGTCCATTAACGATGCCCACACTGTTCTCTTTATCAACTTCATCAATCTCAAAAACCGTCTTTGGTAAGTACTCTTTAAGATTTGTATTGCTGATATTGAGCTTTTCTAAGGAGGTATCCATTAAGAGTTGTTTTGCTACTTTTCGTAAAATATCGGCAATCCTACGACGTAAATTTCGAACACCTGACTCTCTGGTATAGTTTGAAATAATCAATTGCAATGTCGGTTTCGAAATAGAAACTTCACTGTTTTTCAAACCGTGTTTTTTCAATTCTTGAGGAATCAAATATTTTTTTGCTATCTCATACTTCTCTTGTGGCGTATAGGAACTGACGAAAATAAACTCCATTCTATCTCGAAGCGGTGCAGGTATGGAGCCCACTTCATTTGCCGTTGCAATAAAAATAACCTTGCTCAAATCAATGTTGAAATTAAGATAATAATCTCTAAATTTGTTATTTTGCTCAGGGTCTAACACTTCTAAAAGTACCGCTGTTGGGTCACCTCTAAAACTACGAGCGACTTTATCGATTTCATCAAGTACGACCACAGGATTCATCTCTCCTGCTTCAATGATGCCTTGCACAATGCGTCCTGGCATGGCACCTATGTAGGTACGTCTATGCCCTCTTAATTCATTCACATCTTCTAAACCACCTAAGGCGATACGGACAAGCTTACGTTTCAAAGCTTTGGCAATAGAGTTTGCTAAAGAGGTTTTACCAACCCCTGGAGGGCCTGAAAAACACAAAATAGCCCCATTGGCAGCTTTTTCACCAATACCACGCTTATCTAAAAGTTCGCGCACCGCAAAATACTCTTCAATGCGCTCTTTGGGTTTTTCAAGTGAATAGTGATCTTTGTCTAGTTGGGATTTTACCTCTAAAACATCAAGGGCTTTTTTTGAGAGCTTACCGTAAGGAATCTCAATCACCCAATCCAAATAGCTCTGAATCAAATTAGCATCAGCAGAATCTGGGTGCATACGTGAGAGCTTATCGATTTGTTTTTTAATCTCTTTATAGGCATCTTCTTCCATATGATCTTTTTTTGCTTCAAGCTTTTTACGGTACTCTTCAATCTCTTCTTCTCGCTGGTTATCTGTTCCTAGCTCTTTTTGAATCTGTTTGAGTTGTTCTTTTAAAAAATACTCTTTATTCACCTTTTCAATTTGTGAATGTACTTTGGTTTTAATCTCTTTTTTAAGCCTACTTGATTCAATCTCTTCAATCACATAATCAATCAACTTTAATAAATGCGCTTCATCATTGGTTTCAGTAAACAAAGAAAATGCTTGCTCTTTTTTTAAGCGCATGCTGCTTGCAACAAGATCACAAATACGATGTACATCATTGTTCTCTTCAATGGTTTTAATTAAATCAGGAGGAAATTGCCCACCCAAAGAGCCTAAAAGCGTTACTTTTTCTCTCAGCACTGAAAGCGTTGCCTCAATTTTAATGGCATCGGCTGGTTGGGTACGAAGCACATCAACCTTTGCACGAAGAGGCGCTGTTGAGAGTTCTTTTAAAATCGTTCCTTTTTGCATACCTTGAAACAATATTTTTACCCGTCCATCGGGCAAATCAACTTTGCGCATGATAGAGCCAATGACACCTGCAGGATAGATGGCATTAAAATCACGTCTGTGCTCATCCCCTACTTTTGCGGTACAAACCATCACTAAAGAGTTATGATCTAATGCTTCATTGGCAGCTTTAATATTTTCTTCATCGGCTAAAAAAAGAGGGGAAATCATAAAAGGATATAAAAAAAGATTATCTTCCACAATAATAGGAATATCTGTAGGAAATGCCGTGTAATCACTTAATTTCATCTTTGTCTCCGTTATAGTATTATTTAATTATTTTACATGTAAGCGCATAAGAGCTAGGCTCTTATGCAAGGGTTAGATTTTATAGTAAAGAAGAAAATAAAATTGTATGCTTACTGCTTTTCAAACCATGAACGATACCAAGGTATGGTAGGCTCAACAATTTTTGCTTCTTTGACCGAAGAAGTATTCAGTTTTTCTTCATAAATTTTTGCCACTTCAGGCTTATCAATACGGGTATAAAGCGAATGAATATTTTCATTTAAAAAGTATTCACCCATTTGTAAGCGAACCAATATGCTCTGTGCTAAAGGCGCAAATTTTGAATTTGGATACCGTACTAAAAACTCTTTGGTTTGCGTAATTGTATCTAACAATAATTGCTGATTGCGATTGGGATTGGGAAATGCCTCGTAGTTTGCTTTAATTTTCATGTAGCGTACATGATCAGCATTTTCTTTATTGCCATAACGTCTTAAATATTCATCGAGGTAAAAATTTGCAAGAATATACTCTTCATCTTGGGAATGTGCATTGGCTAACATAAGCATGGCTTCAGGCAAAAGAGGTGATTCTACATGTTCACTCGCTAAAGAGGTATACATCGAATCTGCTTTTTCCAAATCTTGACTCTTAATTTCTTTGGCTATTTGCTCATACCAGTAGATCGCTGGCATATTAAACACTTCTTTGTCTTTAGAAGCACAACCACTCATAAACGCTACTAATGAGGTTGCAATAAGAACATTTGCTATCTTCATACCTGCTATCCTTTATGTTGAAAAGAAATATTGTATCTTCTTTTTTGTTATCTTAAAATTAAAGCGTTTCTTTTATCACTTTGCCCTATTTTTTCCCTCTGTTTTGAGACATTTAATTGACAACATGCTACAATGAAATGCAAATATTGTTTAAAGGAATTGCGTATGATTTTTTCTGTTAAAGCACCCATCCCAGGATTTGAAGCCATCCAAGAAGTTGAACTTGAGAAAATTGATGAATTTTTTCTTAAATTCATTTCAAAATCAGACACAACAACCTTTACCTTAATCAATCCATTGATGCTTCGCCCCTATGAATTTGAAATTCCTGAGTATTTTCGAACACTTTTAGAGATTAATGAAACGTCCAATGTGCTTATTCTTAACATCATGATTATTGCCACCCCTATTGAAACATCAACCATTAATTTTATCGCCCCACTGGTCTTTAATGTGGACAACAAAAGTGTCGCACAAGTCATCCTTGATGCCAACCAATACCCACACTTTGGGTTAATGGAAAGTATTTCACGCTATTTAAATAAGGCGTAAGCTTTTTAATTTTTACATGTAACGCTGTATTAAACATGCAAATTGAGGAATAAACAATGAAAAACTATTTAAGAATGCTCTTTTTCTTCACGATAGCTATCTTTGGCTACTCTTCATTGTATGGGGCAGACCCTTTGTGCCAAAATGTTTTTAGTAATGCTGTCTCTACCACCAGCGGCAATCTTAATGCTAATGGTTCAGCACTCTTGTACAACACTGAATACAATTTGAATAAACTCTCTGTTGGAACCATAACAGGTGTCACAAAGATATGCCAAGGGGGAACAGCTACATGTATAGCAACCAGTAGAGCTTCTACGATGACATTACCTTCCTCTCCTTCAGCTGGTAGTACATCACATTTAACCATAAATTCTGGTAACGTACAATCGTATAGTGCGGATACATCGGTTAGAAGCGCTAACATTAGTGGAACGTTAAATTTAAATGGTGAGATATATTTCAATGTTAAACGAAATAATGTTATGGGAGATTTTACATTAAATTCTACAGGTATTTTAAATATCAATGGAAATGTTACTATTTATGCACAAAATTTTATTTTTGATGGAATTATTAATATCAATTCAGGAAGCCTCACGGTTATTAGTAATGGTAATATAACTTTCAATGCGAATGCAAAAACCAATACCAACGGGGCAAATGATAAAATCGTTATTCTAGCATCAGGGACAGCTGCAATTAATTCTTCTGTAAATGCTATCATTTATACCTCTGGTAGTGCGACTATTAATGGAGCAGGTGTTATCCACGGTGCGATTACGTCTTCTTCAATTATGCTCAATGGCACAGTCTATTTTGATGCTTCGGCTATCAATTCAGCACTTATTCCAGGATGCGATAAAGCAACCCTTCATACGGGAGAAAGAGAATTTCTACTTCGCAATCCAATTACCACACGCAATATTAAAGGTAACATGAAAGTTATTGGAAACACGGTTTTGTGCGTGAAAAATAATAGCGGGCAATGTATTAATTACACAGGAAACTCAAGCAATGCTCAATTAAATCTACAATACATTGATGTTGATGGAATTCAACGTACCTTTAATAACTCTTCACAAGCCCAACTTAGCATTCCTACCTCAGCAACCATCAAATGGGCTGGGCTTTACACGCAAGGGTATTTAAAGTCTGTGACCAATACCAACACTATCAATACTATTTTACAAGAAGCAAGCTATATCACCCTTCCATCACTAGGGACTCTAGCATCTAAACCTGAGGTGATTGATATTTATCCAAATACTTCAGGATATACAACCTATGGGTATACCTATAATACCTATGCACCGATTTCAAGCTTAATAGGAAAAAAAGGCTCAGAAATTAATGGTTGGGTGACAGGCGCTAATATTAAAGCGTATGAAGGGGATGATGATAATTCATATTGGTGGTCTAGTGGTAGTGGTTTAGGTAATTTTGGCGCATGGGTTTTAGTGGTTGTCTATGAAGATACCAGTGAAACACTCAAAAATATCTCTGTTTTTGATGGGTATAAATACGTTGCAAAAGAAGATGGCCATAACAATGTCACCATTGTCCCCTCAGGCTTTTTAACCCCAACCAGCGGTGATGTGAAATCAACGATCTCCTTATTTGTAGGAGAAGGCGATAAAAATATTGATGGAGATCAGCTCTATGTCAATAATGTAGCTATTAATAACACCAATGCCTTTTATTCAACCATTAACGGATTTACTGCAAATCCTAGTTACAGTAATACTCAAGGCATTGACATTCAAAACCATAACATTGGAAAAGATGGCGATACCTCGCATCCACAAATTATTGGTAATGGAGCCACTAGCGCTTCCATTACCCTGACTTCCGATCAAGATACTTATTTTCCTAGTATGGTTGCGTTTACCACAGAACTCTATGAACCTCGGGTCTGTTATGCAGAAGCGTATTACAATGCCGATGGCAATGAAACCATTACCAAAGCCAATAAAGATGATGTGATTTTGGTTAAATCGTGGATAGCCAATATGAAAAAAGATGCCAGTGATGGTAACTTAGAAACAGCGCAAAAAGTTGAAATTACCGTAGAGCACGATAAAGAAAATCTTGAATACCAACGTGAATCTACAGCCATTAAAAATATAGGACAAACTCTCTACGAAGTAAAAACCGATGCGCCCCTAGATGATACAGCAACATACATTGCAGAGACCAACACGTCAACATGGCGTGTTGGTGTAGGTGCTAGTGGTACAGATGGTGGCTATCTACGCCCGAATACAGACAATGACCCCGAAAATAAAGTCTATATCTCCTATAAAACAAAATTACTGCAATCAGGCGATATTACGATTGCAAACATCTACAAAGTTTCTTATGAAAATTCAGGCATGGGGCTTCGCATTGGCGATGAATCCCCTGTCAATATTGGTATATGCAGTGACTTTAACACCTCTCTTGTCGTACAAGCCCCTCTGGGTATTTTTAATGCTGTCAATCAAAACTTCTCAGGTAGCACCAATTCTAAAGTGAGTACCAGCAGCGATAATGCACTTTACACACAAATAGCAGGGCAAAACTTTAATGTTTCTATCTTAGCCCTCGAATCTGACAAGACAACATTAAAAGCTTATACGGGTGATGTGAATGTAACGTTAATTACGACACCCCATTACCTTGCTTCAGAGACAGAAGAAGCAAAACAAATTAAATGCAATAATGCCACCTCTTTGACATCTCCACATACGGTCAGATTTGCCAATGAAGATAAAAAAATTGAAACCTTTAATTTTTCTACGGCATATCCATCGGTTGCATTTAAAATGGCATACACTGAAAACAATGCAACAAAGTATATCTGCTCTCGTGATAGCTTTGCCATTCGTCCTGCAACGTATTCATTAAGTACCAACAATAATCATCTTATTGGTGGCAAAGCGTATACCTTGACAGCCAAAGCGTTAAAGGCGGATTTAAATGTAACAACAAATTACAACCAAAGCATTACGACCACATCAACCGATAAAAATGCAACCATTGATTTAAATATCCCCACAGGATGCGCTCTTGATGCAAACAGTACACGCATGGTCCTCTCATTTATCAATGGCACGGCAACACATTCTACCTTTACCTACAATAATATTGGAGATGTTAATGTCACCATCGTAGACAATGAGTGGACAGCCATCGATCAAAACGACAATAAAGATTGTATAGAGAACAATGCGACAACCGTTCCAAATGGTTCAGGTAAAGTTGGATGTGTCATTAAAAATACCCAACCTTTCACCTTTAGCCCAAAAAAATTCACAAACGAATTAGCCTTACAAAATTTCAACACTACCTTTACCTATCTCTCTAATGATGGAAATATGAGTGCAAAACTTTTTCTAACAACCACTGCTCTCTTAGAAGACAATACAACAGCGAGCAACTACACAGCTGATTGTTTTGCGGAAGATATTAATTACACCATTCAGCTCAATGGTAGCACGCAAGATAAACGCAATCGTATTCGCTATTTTCAAAAAGACACCACAACGTCTAAATTAGAAAATAATGCTACGACAGCAAGGGCAACATTTAGCACAAGAGAAGGTAATTTTACCAATGGAATTGCATCAAACTTAGAGATGTTGTTTAATTTTGATAGAAATATTTCAAGCCCTGATGAGCCTTTTCGCGTAGCAAAAAATGATTTTAATATTACCAGTGTTGTCGATACTAACGGAACAAGTGGCTCTGACTTTAACCGAAGTACTGACCAAAACGCCACTTTTTACTATGGTCGGGTCTACTCAACTGATTATACTAAGAGCAGCCCAATTCCAACAACCATTCGTTATGAAGTCTATTGTACGCAAAATTGCGGAAATTTCAATTTAACACAACAAAGCCCAACGTCCATTCGTTGGTATCAAAATCCTTTACATGTAACGACAGATGGAAATGTTAGCATGTTTACGTCTGCTACAACAGGAACAAAAGCAACAAGCATTTCAAATTCAACAACCAGCACGATTACCAGTGGAAAAGACACAACACATCAACTGAGCAATAATAATGCCCCGTATACCGACCGTATCCAAATGCAACCCTCTTCTTGGCTTTTGCATAACCCTTATAACCCTAATGCCTCAAGCAATGATTTCATGGTTGAATTTATAAAAAGTGGCGATTGGGCAGGTTCAGGAAGTGTGGATAGAAATGCCTCGTCTCATAAAGAAGGTGCTGTTACAAACGATCAAAACATAACACGAAGCCACAGAAAGATGAACTGGTAAGTATGAAAAAAGCAATGGCTATGATAGAACTTGTTTTTGCTATTGTCATCATGGGCATTGCCGTGATGAGTTTACCACTGATTTTGACACAGGTTCAAAATAGCAATAGCTTTGCCTTACGTCAAGAAGTCATTTTATCTCTTAAAACAAAATTATCCTATATTATGGCGTACCCTTGGGATGAAAACACCTACGATAGTGAGTCCAATATGGAAAGGTTTTTAGACATTCCTAATTCCAATGTTACCGATGCTGATTTTAATAGAAGTGGCTTACGACGAAAGGGACATGTGCTAGCCGATGGAAGAAGACGCTTTAGGGATGATGTCAATGAATCTACCACTAAAATAGATTTTGGTACGGTTGGTATTCCTTTAGACATTGATGATTTTGATGGGATAACTCCCGAAACAAAAAATATAACGAACCTCGATGATTTTATTTTCAATGTCACGCTAGCTACACATGTCTTTTACATATCGGATCGTCCATCCAGTGGAAATTATGAAACCAATCAATCAATTGATTTTATATTTAATACCACTAATCCTTCGCAAAACAGAACCAATATTAAAATGATTAAAGTGAGTGCAACCGCCAATGGTCTAGAAAATCCCATCTCAATGTACGCTTTTTCCTCTAATATTGGACAAAGCAAGGTAGCGAAAAGAACATGGTAAGCAAAAAAGCCTTTACGATGATAGAATTGGTGATGGTCATTGTTATTTTAGGTATTGTAGCCAGTATAGGCTCTGATATTGTGCTCTCTTTGTACAATAATTACCTTCGCTCACGGACAATTAACACCTTAGAAAGTAAAACGGAAATTGTGTTAGAACAGATTGCAAAGCGCCTGCAGTATCGCATTAAAGATAGCACCATAGCTCGAAAAGCCGATGGAAGTTATAGAGCACTCGCAGGAAGCGATTCGACTTATTCGATTATAGAATGGATAAGCTATAGCAATGAAAGCCTTTTATCCAATCCTCCAGGATGGAGTGGATTTATAGACTTAAATGATGGCAATACAACACGACCAAATCTTAAAACACACGATAGCAATCTCTCCTTTGCATCCGAGACGATGAGTGCCTTAACCGATGGTGATATAAATTTAACGGTGGAGGGGAAAGAAGCGGCTCTTATTTTTAGAACTCCTTATAATGCTGAAAATTTTGGTTGGGGAAATGGTAATGTTAATACACTTGGCGTTGCCACTCTAAGAGTAACAAAGAACAACACTGATGATGACATACTAATCATTAATGCTACAGATGTTCCAAATGATATTTATGAACATTATGTTTTAGCCCATTCTGCTTATGCTATTGTTCCAGAAGGAAATATCACAGGAACCGATTTTAATTTAACACTTCATTATAACTATCAGCCATGGATAGCTGCTAGAAATAATTATGCGTTAGGAAGTACTGCAACACTTGCCGAACATGTAAGCCTCTTCCAATTTAAACAAGATGACACGCTCATTCGTTTAAAGCTCTGTATCCATGACAACAATGAAACAGGAACAGGTGATCGCATTGCTATTTGTAAAGAGAAGGTTGTGTACTAATGCGCAGAGGATTTTCACTTATTACTGCTATTGTTTTTATAGTACTTATTGCAACCTTAAGTGCTTTGGCACTCTCTTTTTCTTCTTTGAGTGTAAAGCAAACAAGTGACACGTATTTGAGAGAACAAGCCGAACTGTTAGTCCAAAGTGCTACTGAATACGCACTACTAGCGATTTCTGGACATGAAATTAATGCAAGCAATGGTTGTTTAAATACGATCAATGCACAATTTCCCAATGCAAATACCCCACTTTTTGATATTAATATCTCCATTTACTACCTAGGTATGGGGTTACCATTAACAAATGATCCAAACCCTTGCCAAAGATTCAGTGATACCGATATTGCGACTACGGATTCTAATGTCACCGTTATCATTGATACAATTGTTTCTACCGCAAACGACATCTCCACAGAGCCCATTCGGTTGCATCGTCGTACGATTCAAAAGCCTTAAATTTAGGCGTTACAAGCCTCTTTTGCTTTAAGGTTTCATTTGTTATACTTGTTCCATCAACCCCTAAATTAGGGGCAGGAAAAGGAGATAAGATGAACACGAGTATCGTAGGTAAACAATTTGATTTGACTGAGCCCATTAAGGCTTATATTGATGGAGCGATTAATGCTCTTGGCAAATACAATTTGGATATTATCTCTGTGCGAACGGTGGTCTCAGCAGATGAAAAAAATGGCAAAAAAGGCTTTAGTGTTGAATTTGCTATTAACATGGCGCATAAAAATACCGTTGTGATCCAACAAAAAGACAAAGATGTCTATGCTGCGGTTGATTTAGCGATTGAGAGAGCGAAAAAAGTCCTCCGTCGTCACCACGACAAACTTAACAGTCAGAAAAAAGTGGAAGAAACACTTGAAGTGGTTGAAAACAGTGAGGGAAGTGATGATGAAATCGTTCCAATGCGTCCTGATTACTTCAAACCCATGGAAGTGGAAGATGCTATGAATGAACTTAAAGAATCTGATAAACAATTTATCGTTTTCCATGACATGGAAGACAAATTTAGAGTCATGTATAAAAAAACAGACGGACGTTTTGGTCTCTATTAGGAACGTGTCGTGAGGGAACTTTATGTTCCCTCAACCCTGCTTTTTGCCTCTTTTAATATTGCTTCATCGCTGCTTATATCAAACCAGACCAATTTTTTACCACTTTGAATCACACCACCTACCACATCTCCGCCTTGACGATACTCCAAATCAAGCTCTGCAATTTCAAAACCATCCAATGTTTGAGAAAACTTCTCTAAACGCTCACTTTTGGCAAGATTCGTGTAAAGATAACAATAACCCTTCAGTCCATTACGGCTGACCCTTCCTCTGAGTTGATGCAAACTCGCAAGCCCTAGACGCTCAGCCCCCACAATCACAATCGTAGAAAGTCTTGGCAGTGAAATGCCCACCTCCACCACCGTGGTAGAAATCAGCAGATTGCCTTTTTCTTTGAAAGTATCTAAAATTGCCTCTTTGTTTTTATCTTTACCGTACGTGACATAAACACCCTCAAAATGCTTTTCCCAAAAACCACGTCCCTCTTCGATGGATTGGTAGTTGATGACCTCACTCTCCTCTACCAACGGGTAGACAATAATGCACTGATGCTTTTTTGCAATTTCATCTTGTATATGCCCAATCAGCGCTTTAAAATCCTGCTTAGCAATTACTGTTGTGGTAATGTCTTTTGGAAAAGGAAGCATTTTAATAAAGGAAAAATCAACCAATGACGATTGAATCATGCTGAGTGTCCTAGGAATCGGTGTGGCTGAGAACTGAATATAATGCGGATGCCATGCTTTTTTAGAGACCAATGTTGCAAGCAATGAGCGTTGTTTGGTGCCAAAACGGTGCTGTTCATCCACCATCACAAGTGCACATTGAGGAAGCTCTTTATACAACAAAGCATGAGTTCCAATCATAAAATCAAACGCCTCCAAATCTTCTTTAACATCTGTTTCTTGCGTCACTAAAATCGTCTTTACATGTAAAGGCAAAAATTTCTGCGCTTCTTCAAAAAGCTGACGTGCTAAAACCGTTGTAGGAGCCATAAGCACTGCTTTTTTAGGGTATGCCATCATCACAGAACTTAAAATCACCATGGTTTTTCCGCATCCAACATCGCCCATCACCACACGTTTTGTGGCATTTTCACCCAAAAAATCATGTTTAATTTCACCAATAACTTTTTGCTGGTCTTGGGTAAGAGAAAAAGGAAGCGAGGCGATAAAAGGCGTTTCATCACCATCAAGCTTCGCACACGAAGGAAAGCTCACTTTTTTGCGTGAGAGTTTTTTGAGGTAATTGTAAATCTCTGCAAATTTTAAACACTTTTGTATCTGAGGTGAATATCCCTCTTTTTCAAAGGAACTCACCTCTTTTGGAGTAGGAAAATGCAAGCTTAAAAGACTCTTCGCTTCGTTTACATGTAAGCCCTCGTTTAAGAGAGATTCAAGGCTTAGATGGCGTTTCATCAGCTCTAAAACGGTTTTATTTTGAAGCGGAGTTTTGTACTTTGGAATGAGTTGGTTAATCTGTGTAATATTGCGGGGTTGGAGCATCTGTAAACGCCCATTTTTATAGCTTATTTTTCCGCTTATATAAGCTTCAACACCTTGTTTAAAAAGCGCTTTTTGATAGGGTTTTGGCGCAAAAATCACCCCATCAAATTGCATATTCCATGCCTCGCAAAAAAGAAGCATCTGCAACACTTTGGGGCTTTGTTTGATGGAAAGTATCGTTACATGTAAGGTATTATTCTGCTCCAAAAGCGGCACAGAGGAAAGGTAGGTATTGTCATACGAATGGGGCAAAAGCAGCGCTAAATCAAGCAGGGTTTCAACCCCTAGCTTGTTTAAACGCTCCGCTTCTACCGTGTCACCTTCACTTTTTATCACGCTTTGTCACTATGGAAAAGCTAAGAGCGGTGATTTCGTCGTGTTTTTTAATAAATTGATTGAGTTCTTCAAGGCTTAGCGCTTCAATTTTCTCAAGCTGTTTTTTAGAATGTCCTAGCTCATACCCATTGTAATACTCAAAAAAGGCACGAGAGAGTCTTTGGGAGAGTGTTTCATTACGCAAAGGCTCGCTACCTAATAAAAAGCGTTTGGCTTGGGCTAACTCTTCAGCACTCACGCCCTCTTCCACGAAACGCTTAATTTCAGCGGCTACAATTTTTTTTGCTTCGTCTAAATTCTCATTTTTAGTTTGAAGATGCCCTGTAAAACTGCTGTGCGATTTTCCAATGGACGTTCTGCTGTAACTAGAATACGCCAGTCCCCTCTTCACACGAATCTCTTCCATCAAACGGCTTCCAAAACCGCTCTCTCCTAAAATAAAACTTGCCACTTTGGCTTTATACGCCTCAACATCGCCACTTTTCATATAAAAAGGTGCTCCAAAATAGATATAGGCTTGTTCGCTCTCTTTATCAATGATAAGCTCTTTTGCATTTTTATTGGCATCAAAATACGGTAGGTTTTTAACTTTTCCATGGCTCATGTCTAAAAGCAATGGCATCAAAAGTTTTTTTAACTCCTCAAGCTCAATATCGCCCCCTGCAACAATAATCAAGTTTTCCAAATTCAAACGCTCTTTGTAAAAATGCTCCACATCTTTGAGTTTTAAGGCTTTAATGCTTTTTGCATCACCGCTGTAAGCGTGTGCAAAAGGGGTGTTTTCAAAAATAAGCTTTTGAAGATTGAGGTTTGCGATGTAATCAAAATCGCTCTCTTTGCTTGAGAGCATTCCTAGGGTCAGACGCTTGATTTTTTCAAAACTCTCTTTTGAAAAATTGGGGCTTTTCATTAATTTATGCAGCATCTCAACACCATAAGAAAATTGCTCTTTTAAGGCTGAGACTTCAAAAACAAGCGTTTCAACACCCGCATGCGCTCCTAAGGAAATAGCTCGAAACTCCAACGCTTCTGCAAAAGCAGTTGCGCCCATCTCTTTGGTTCCCTCGCCCAACATGCCTGCTGTAAACTTTGCAATACCAGCGTTGCTGCCATCTTCCATACTGCCGGCATTTTTCACGACCAATTGTACTGAAACCAAAGGTAAGGAGCTCTCTTTTTCAAACACCACAGGGATATTCACACCCCTCACATTTATTTGACTTACTTCTTGTGCCACACCTACTCCTTGTAAAAAAATCATTATCACTAACCATAAATGTTTCATGCGAACCTCTCCAAAATGGTGTAGGCAGTATCTCTTTTGGCAGGAAGAGAACCTATATCCTTGATGAGCGTAATCATCTCCGCTTGATTCATTGAATTGGCTGCACCTGCAGCTTTTACCACATTTTCTTCCATCATCGTACTGCCCAAATCATTGGCACCAAACAGTAGGGCTAACTGCCCAATGTAACTGCCTTGTGTCACCCATGAACTTTGAATGTTTTTAAAGTTATCTAAGTACAAACGGCTCACCGCTAAAAGCCTTAAGTAGCGATTGGCGGATTGTTTTTTAATCTCAGGGTGCTCTTCTTTAAGCTTTGTAAAGGCACTTTGAAAACTCCACATAATAAACGCCCGAAAGCCCTCTGTCTCGTCTTGAAGAGTACGAATTTTTTCCCAATGCGCTACAATTTCTTCATCACTCTCCACGGTTCCAAACATCATGGTAGCGGTGGATTTCATCCCGATTTGATGTGCGGCTTTATGCACATCAAGCCATGCTTGACTGCTCAATTTTTTAGGCGCAATAATATCTCGCACCCTATCGCTTAGTATCTCAGCGCCTGCACCAGGAATGCTAAAGAGTCCTTTTTTTTGAAGGCGCACGAGAACTTCTTTATAACTGATTTTAGAAATTTTAGCAATGTAGTCAATCTCAATAGAAGAAAAGCCATGAATCGTAACCGTAGGATAATTGGTACTAATCCACGCCACCAAATCCTCATACCACTCAATTTTTAGCTTAGGATGCACTCCACCTTGAAATAAAATTTGCGTTCCACCAATCGCCAAAAGTTCTTCTATTTTCGCACCAATCTCTTCGTAAGAGAGCACATATGCCTCGTTTTCATCGTTTGCATGACGGTAAAAGGCACAAAATTTACAATCCACCCAACACACATTGGTGTAGTTAATGTTTCTATCCACCACAAACGTCGTAATGTTTTCAGGATGAAGTTCCATCTTACGCTCATACGCCATTTTCCCTAAAGTATTCAAATCCACCTCACGAATGAGATGCAATGCTTCTTCATTACTTATTCGTTTCATTTTCACCCTTTTTCCCCATTACTGCACCCATAAAACTACTTAGAGGAACCAGACTCAGCCCTGTAAAAAAGGCAATGGCGTCTAAAGCGTTATGGCGTATTAAAAAAAGAACCACTAAAAATAAAAAACCATACCCCATCATACGATAAAGCGAAAAGGCACTCTTATAGCTGCGTGCAAAATTTTTAAAACTTATCTTGATATTCGATGGGGCTTTTGTGTGCTCTTCTGGACTTTGTTCATCCTCTTCATCGTCCCTATCGTCATCTTCTTCGTGATACAAATGCTCAAACCTATCTTTTGGAATATCCCCTGTATCAAGAGAATTTTGAACCATTTTTTGATACGAATAAAAGGAGGCAAAAGTAATGATGAGCGAACACACAAAGGCTAATTGGCTATTGAGTAACCAATCTCCTCCCATAAAAAGGGAAAGCACGACAACCCCAACATCTCCTAAAAGATAAACACGTAAAAGCTTAAGGGCGGTTTGTTTCATCATTCTTTGTTTGCTTTTGGTATTTTTTATAACGCACATCCTCTTTTAATTCATCAAAAGATTGGACATTTTTTTTATACGCTTTGTAGATGTTTAAAATCGCACCACCCACACCCCAAAAAACGCCTAGCCAAAAGAGCCATTCATACCCAAACCAATCACGCATTAACCATCCTAAGCCAATCCCCATTAAAATGGCAACGACCATAGAAACACCTAAGGAGAGATTATCTGCTCCTTCGATTAATTTACCGTATTTTGGTTTTTCACTCATGCCATCTCTTTAAAGACTTTAGCAGCTGCTTCAAGGCATTCATCGATCATTTCATCGTCCATAGCATCACAAATAAAACCTGTCTCAAACTGTGAACATGCAAAGTAAAACCCTTCTTGAAGCATTCCTTGGTGAAAGGCTGCAAAGCGTTTGGTGTCAGATCTTAAGGCATCCTCAAAATTTTTCACAGGCGCATCATTAAAGAAAAAGCCAAACATCGAACCAATGGAGTCCACTTGAAGTGCAATGCCTGCTTTTTGGGCTTCTTCACTCAAACCCTTAACCAATCGTTTCGCTTTTTTCTCTAACCTTACGTATAACTCTTCATCCTCTAAAATTTGTTCTAAAGAAGCAAGCCCCGCTGCCATTGCGACAGGGTTTCCACTCAGCGTTCCTGCTTGATACACAGGACCATCAGGAGAGAGTTTATCCATAATTTCAACACGTCCACCAAAGGCACCCACAGGCATACCCCCACCAATCACCTTACCAAACGTGACCAAATCAGGAACGGTTTTATAGACCCCTTGTGCACCTTTTAAAGAAGCTCTAAAGCCACTCATGACTTCATCAAAAATCAAAAGCGCACCGTGTTCATCACACACGCTACGTAGTTCTTCCAAAAAGGCAGCGTCTGCTGGAACAAAACCCATATTTCCAGCAATAGGCTCAATGATGACACACGCAATATTGGAAGAACTTTCAAAACATTTTTTGACACTCTCAATATCATTGTATTTTGCAAGGAGAGTATGCTTGGTCACATCCGAGGGAACCCCTGGAGAACTTGGGTTTCCAAACGTCACCGCACCACTGCCTGCTTGAACCAGTAAAGAGTCACTATGCCCATGATAGCATCCCTCAAATTTTACAATATCATCTTTACATGTAAAGCCTCGCGCAAGACGAATCGCACTCATCACCGCTTCGGTTCCACTGCTAACAAAACGTACTTTATCGATGCATGCATACAAGCCACAAATGATACCTGCTAATTTCGTTTCAGATTTGGTAGGTGCACCAAAACTAAGACCCTTTTTAACCGCTTTAATCACTGCTTTTTCAATCACTTTGTTGGTATGCCCAAAGATAAGAGGTCCCCAACTTTGCACAAAATCCACATACGCATTGCCATCGACATCGACCAGATACGCACCTTTACCTTTTTTAATAAACAAAGGCGTTCCACCCACGCTTTTAAACGCACGGACAGGTGAATCAACGCCTCCTGGAATGACATTTCGTGCTTTTTCGTAGGCTTTTATACTTTTGTCATACTGCATTTTCTATCCTCAATTTTTTTGAAATTTTACTCAATGTTTCTAAATAAACTACTTTTTCACTTCACTAGAAACGTAATAATACAAGCTATCAATCTCTTGCCATGTTAAAAAATACGTTGGCATCACCTTGTGCTGTGTGGTTAGGGCATGAAAAAAACGCTCTTTGGAAAGGTTGGTGATAGTAGGGGCTTCGAGTCTTACTTTTTTATTTTTATGCATGTACTCAGCAATAATACTGCCCTCACCTTTTTCGCCATGACACTTGTTACATCCAATACCTCGTGGGTTAGAATAGAGCATTTTGGCATACTCCATTTTACTAATAAAATCTTCACCCAAAAGATGTGTCCAAGAGAGAAAAAAAAGCAAAGAGCCTATAAGAAGATACCTCATTGTAAATACGTTGACCTCATTGATAATATAAGAGCATTATGGTATCCAAAGAGAGCTAAAAATCTTTACATGTAAAAGATAAAAAACTAAAGTGTTAGCAATGCATACCCATAGGATTGTGTTTCAATGCTCTTTTCGGAAAGTTTTGTACGCAAGCGCTTCACCAATGAACGAATACCCGAAAGGCTTACCTCATCTCCTTCCCATACGTACTGCTCAATCGCATCTATTGTGACAAGTTTATTGGGAGTTTTGGCTAAAAGCCTCATAAAACGAGACTCTTTGGGTGTTAATTTCACAACATTTTTCTTTGCGTCATACAAAAGTTCCTCTTGTAATTCATAAGAAAATCCATCGGCTAATAACATAAGTTCCAAACCAGAACACAAAAGTTCTATTTTACGCTCCAATTCGTACATGTAAAAAGGTTTCTTTAAAAAATCATTGCACCCCATGCCGTACGCTTTTTGAATCGTTTCAAGTTCAATGTTTGCACTGATAATAATAGCAGGCGTCTTTTTCTCCCGTGAGCGTATCTCTTTGAGCAATTCTAGCCCATTCACATTGGGAACATTGATATCTAAAATAAAACAGTCATACCCATTGGCACTGTGAAACAAAGCCTCCTCACCCTCTTCAAACCAATCAATTTTATACCCTTTTTCTTCTAGCATCTCTTGAATAATCTCTGCCAAACTAACATTATCTTCTAAAAGTAATATCTTCACAAACATCCCTCCTCTTGTGAACGTGGAAGCATGATTAAAACCTGTGTTCCCTTTTCTAAAGGCTCAATGCTGATTTTTCCATGCATTTTATTCTCAATGATGAGCTTTGCCATATAAAGCCCAAAACCATCCCCTTTTTCTTTCGTGGTAAAAAAAGGTTTAAAGAGATTTTTTTCACTATCCAACGCAATGCCTATGCCATCATCTTCAATGCTCAGTCCTATAGCATCGTCTAATTCGTAGAGCATGATTTTAATCACACCTCGCTTTTCGTGCGTGCTTTTTCGAGCTTCTAAAATCGCATCTTTGGCATTATTGATAATGTTTAAGATGACCTGTTTAAATTCGTTGGGATAGCCAAAAAGAGTGTGTCCTTTATGCAACGCATTTTTATAGACAAGAGTAATAGTATTGTATTTCATCGAATAAGAAAGAATATCCAACACCTCTTTAAGCCCTTTATCAATGCAAAACAAACTGGGCTTGGTTGAGGGGCGAATAAAGTCTCTAAAGCCATCAATGGTATCACTCATATAAATTGTTTGCGTCATGATGACATCGTAAAAATTTTGAATCTCTTGATGCGTGAGTTTCCCTTTTTGGTCATAATAGTGCATTTTATGCGCAACAGCAGAAAGCTCAACAAGAGGCACTTTCCATTGATGAACAATAGCAGAGAGCATCTCTCCAATTTCTGCAAGTTTAGATTGCTGAATGATAAATTGCTTATTGATTTCAAGCTGTTTTTTCTCCGTCATATCTGTGATAATAGTAACAATGCCTCCGTTTTTTCCATCCTCATCCAAAAAGAGTTTGCTTTTAGCCATAAACACGTTTTCATTGCGCATAAACTCTATCTCACCCAATGCAAAAAGTGCTTCTTTCTTTGGCATATCACACAAAATCGTAAACACATCATCAATATTTCGCCCCACAATACGCTCGTACGACCAGCCTACCATATCGCAAAACGATTGATTGCACCCTTTAATCAAACCTTGCCTATCTATCCAAAAGATAGAACTTCGAATATTGTTCAAAAGAACCTGTTCACGGTAACTCTGCGCAATAAGCCTTTTTTCAATTTTATGGCGTTGATAAATGTTAAAAAGAGCAATCACTAAAAAAAAGAGAATAAAAGGAAACAGTACAAACGCATACTCGACCACTTTTCGATGCTTATCAAAAAAACTTTGAGGCAAATGAATCATGGTAGAGCCCTTTGGAAGTTTAGACAAAGGTATCTGGTATTTTTGCGCCACTTCATAATCAAACATCCACTCAGAGGGAACAACAATGGGTTTTGAAGTATCAATGACAGTGTGTTGTAAAATTTCCAAAGCCCTCTTTGCAGCATGACTTCCTTGCGTATACCCACGCAATAAATAGCCCCCAATCACCCCTTTTGAAAGGTGCGAATCACTCACCGAAAAAAGAGGCACAGGGGCAGATTTAAGTAAATCATTCACCTTATAATAAGGAATGTACCTGTCTAGGGCATCACGAAACAAACTACCAAATAAAATGGCACTCTTTTTAGGAAGTTTGTCTAAATCTTCTTTAATCTGTGAAATGTTGCCATCGCAATTAAAGGTTGTTTTGATACCTTTTTCTTCTAACGCTTTTGCTTCACGTTCATAAATGTGATTGACCAATAGCGATGCGCCACTTCTATCGTTAATAATATACAGATGCTCTAACTCAGGCAATAAAGAGAGAATAAAATCGATATTTCTTTTAATCTCTTTACTCTCTAAAATAAGACTAATCTCTGCATCTAAAATTTTTTGAATATCAAGACCAGGGTCTCGTTTATCAATACCACAAAAAACGAAGGGAGTGTTTTTAAATAAGGTCTCTTTATGTGTGAAAACAAAATTGACCGCATCGTTATCTGCAGCAATAATGACATCAAAGGTTTGATGTTTTAACTTCGTTGCAAAAAGTTCATACAAATGCTGCAAATACTCTTTGTCTTCATTTTTTTTTGTATCCATATATTCTGTGGTAAGTTCATAATTTTGATAGGGTTTAAAAACATCCTCAACCCCTTTGGATATATCATCGCTCCACATAAGCCCTTTGTTATAAGACTGGAGCAACAAAATATGCTTACTTGAAGCATGCAGAAAAAGAGATGTTCCAAAAATTAAGAGCAAAATCGCTCTAAAAATTAACACAATCCAACCTTTTTGAGTGCATTATAACCAAAATAATTCTCACACATTCCCTCTTTTTTTTGACACCTTTTTGACACCTTATTTTTATATTATTTTTTTCATATACTATTTTTACACAAGGAGAAACCATGCATTCAATCAGTCGGCGACAGTTTTTGCAATGGAGTAGTGCTCTAGGAGGAAGCGTAGCAACCGCCACCCTTCTTCCCTTACCTTCGATGGCAGAAAGTAAACCCTCCCTCCCTTCTAAAACCTATGACCATGTGAAATGGGCAGGATGTACCATTAATTGTGGGAGTAAATGTCCTGTGCGTGTTTTTGTTAAAAACGGAAAAATTGACCACATCGAATCGGACAATACAGGCGATGATGTCTATGGCTCGCACCAAATTAGAGCCTGTTTACGAGGGCGTTCTAACCGTTTTCGTGTCTACAACCCCAACCGCTTACTCTATCCTCTAAAGCGTGTTGGTAAAAGAGGTGAGGGAAAATTTGTTCGTATTTCATGGGATGAAGCGCTTGAGAGTATCGCTACAAAAATGAAAGAAATCAAAGAAAAATATGGCAATGAAGCCATCTTAATTCCTTATGCCACAGGAACGACAGGGGCGATTATGAACCGCTGTACGAGTGGTCCTTGGATGCGTCTTTTTTCGCAATTTGGAGGCTACCTCAATTACCACAACTCTTACTCCACAGGTCAAATTGCCAATGGTCTTAAACACTTTTACGGTACGCATGTGGGCAGTGATATTATGCAAATTGAACATGCCAAATTGGTCGTCATGTTTGGAAACAATCCTGTTGAAACCCGTATGAGTGGTGGTGGAACAGGCTATGCCTACAAAGTAGCACTCGAGAAAAGTGGGGCAAAAATTATTCACATTGACCCTAGGTACTCTGACAGTTTGGTTGGAGCCTGTGATCAGTGGATTCCGATTGTGCCAGGAACGGATGGGGCTTTGGTTGCGGCTATGGCGTATGTCATGATCAGCGAAAACCTACACGATGAAGCCTTTTTGAAAAAATACTGTATCGGATTTAGCGCTGACACACTTCCAGAAGGTGCGCCTAAAAACGGCTCGTATGAAGATTATGTGATGGGCAAAGGGGACGATGGCATTGCAAAAACGCCTGCATGGGCTGAAACTATTACCCAAATTCCTGCACAGACGATTATCGATTTAGCCAGAGAAATAGCCACCACAAAACCCTGCTACATTGCTCAAGGCTGGGGCGCACAACGTCACTCCAATGGCGAACAAGCCGCGCGTGCCATTGCCATGCTTGCCATTATGAGTGGAAACATTGGTATTGAGGGAACCAGTACAGGCGGAAGAGAACACTCTTCAGGATGGGTTGAGCCTGCGCATTTGCCGTTTAAAAATCCTATAAAAGACTCGGTTCCTTGCTTTTTGTGGACGGATGCTATTGTTCGAGGTAAAGAGATGAAAGATATTACCGATGGGATTCGCAACACCCAACAACTCAAACAAAATGTCAAATTCATCTTAAACACAGGAGGCAACTGTCTGTTAAATCAGCACAGTGATATTCATGCGACCTCTAAAATCTTAGAAGATGAGAGTTTATGCGAGTTTATCGTGGATGTCAATGTCACACGCACTTCAAGTAACAGCTTTGCAGACATCATCCTACCCGATGCCACACCGCTTGAACAAGAGGATTTTGTGCGCTCTAGTGCGGGCTACTCCAACGACATGCCTTACATCATCTATTCTCAAAAGGCGATTGAGCCTGTGGGTGAATGTATGAGTGTTTATGATATGTGTACCAAACTGGCGGAAAAACTAGGTGGAGAATCGTTCAAACAGAGCTTTACAGAAGGACGTACTCAAGTAGAATGGCTTGAGCATCTTTGGAATCTTAAATTTAAAGACAAAGAGAACATGCCAAGCTTTGCACAGATGAAAGAGATGGGACTGTATCGACTACCACAGGTCAAAAAATCGTTTATTGCTCATGAAAAATTTATTCAAAATCCAGAAGAGAATCCTCTTAAAACCCCTACAGGGAAAATTGAGATTTACAGCACCACGTTAGCTAAAATGGCACAAACATGGATTTTAAAAGAGGGTCAAAAAATTACGCCACTTCCTGAATTTACAGAAGCCAAAGAAGGACCGCTTGATCCGCTTCGCAAAACATACCCTCTTCAACTCTTTGGCTACCACTACAAAGGGAGAACCCACTCAAGTTTTTGGGAGAGTGCTGCCATTCGAGAAATCAATCCAAATGAGCTTTGGATGAATCCGATTGATGCGAAAGAAAGAGGCATTCAAACGGGGGATGATGTTTTGGTGTTTAATGGCTATGGAAAAATCTTACTCAAAGCCAAAGTGACTCCAAAAATCATGCCTCATGTTACCACTTGCCCACAGGGTGGATGGTATAAAAATAAAAATGGCATTGATGTGGGAGGATGCATTAACACCCTGACCAACCTAGAGCCAACAGCAATTGCTAAAGCCAATCCTCAACATTCTATCTTAGTTGAAATTGAAAAATACAGAGGGTAAAGGAGAAAAAATGGAAAAAAATAGACATTTTGGATTTTATCTGGATCAAACCCGTTGTGTTGGTTGTCGTACCTGTCAGCTGGCATGTAAAGATTATAAAGATACACCCATAGGTGTGAGTTATAGACGTGTTTTTGAGTATGAAGGAGGAAGTTGGACAAAGAAAAAAGGAGATTTTTTTGAACCCTTTAATGTTTTTGCCTACTTTAGCTCCATTTCTTGCAACCATTGTGATGACCCTGCGTGTACGAAAGTGTGTCCCACTGGGGCGATGCACAGAAGCGATTATGGCATTATCAGCGTGGATGAGAGTAAATGCATCGGCTGTAAATCGTGTGCGATGGCATGCCCGTATGGTGCGCCTCAGTTTAATGAACAAAGCGGTCACATGAACAAATGCAACGGCTGTATGGAGCGTTTGGATGAGGGCTTAAAGCCTATCTGTGTTGAAGCGTGTCCTTTTCGTGCCATTGAAGCGGGTGCTATCAGTGAACTGCGTGAGAAGCATGGGCATGAAGCAAGCATTGCACCTTTACCTCGTTATGAACTCACCCGTCCAAATTTGTGCATTAAACCTGAAAAAAATGCACGCCATTCAGGTAAAGGAGATGGCACCTTTCATCTTCCTCAAAACCATTCGGAGGTCAGCTATGACATTGTCTAATCTTATTGTAAGCGAATTACCGCTGGTTATTTTTACGGTGATGGCACAAGCAAGTGTTGGTTTTTCTCTCATATATGCGCTACATTACACCCAACACACCGCTTTAGAGCATGCCTACTTTAGCAAACTCTTTTTGGTCTTCATGGGACTGAGTGTTGTTGCCTCTTTGTTTCACCTAGGAGACCCGTTTCATGCGCCTTATATGATGGTACATCTTTTCCAAAGCACTACGATTGCATGGCTTCCTTTGGAAATTTTAGGCGTAGGAAGTGTGATGGCATTGGCATTTTTATACCTTTTAAAAAAGATACCCTCCCTCCTCTATGCGTTACCTTTTTTTGGTATCTTAACCCTTTTTGCGATGAGCGGTATCTATGGTTCTATGTCTAACACCCTTCCAACATGGGATTTTGGATTAACCTTTTTTCTTTTTGCCTCCTCGGCTCTTGTATTGGGAGGCGTTTGTTACCGTCTTTTTTGTGCCAATGATGCCCATAAAATCAATCAAGCCTTTTTTATAAGCCTCCTTGGATTTATCTTTTTTGCCATGAGCTTAGTGCTTTATACCATTCACATTGGCTCTGTGAGAATTGAGGGCATTGAAAATGTGTTTGAGATGATGCATGGATACTACGGCTTTTTTACAGGCGGAGGATTGCTTCTTATGGGTCTAGGATTAGCACTGATATTTTATAACGATAGTGTCAAAACACGCTTTACATGTAAAGGACAAATTGCCACTTCTTTTGCCCTATGTATGGTCGGTTTAGCCTTGACACGTATTGCTTTTTATGGGTTGATTACCAACCATCTTTTCTTAGGATAATCCCATGAAAGAGATAGAAGCGCTCAGCATGGCACTGCGTATTTTTGCACAGTTTTTAAGCGATGCTCCTAGCCAAACAACATGGCAATCCATGAAAGAGCAAGAAATTTTAAAGGAGTGGTTTATCCACTCCAACAGCGATTTACATCTTAAAGGCGTATCGCTTTGGCTTCAAGCGCACGAAAGAGAATCTTACGAAGCGGTTGCGTCTGATTTTACACGTTTGTTTTTGTGTGATGAAGTATCGCTCAAAGCGCCTCCGTATGCCTCTTTTTATTTAGACCAAAGCGGGGAAATGTACACGAGGGAGAGCGATACTGTTTTAGCGCTTTACAAACAGTTTTCATTTCATACGAAGCTATTGCAAACAGAACCAGCCGATCATGGTGCGATTGAACTTGAATTTTTAGCGCTTTTGGTGCAAAACTATGAGAGAGATGGTGCATTTGAGCCTGTGCTCAAAGCCTTTCTAAGCACACATGTCGCTCCTTGGATTTATGCGCATGCCCGTGACATTCAAAGCAATGCAAATAGCGCTTTTTATCAAGGGTTGGGGTGCTTATTGCCTGTGTGTATTGACGCTTTAATGCACACCTTTACACTGCAAGCAGAGCCTCGAAAAATCTACAAAACAGCCTCCTAAACCCTTTTACATGTAAAGATTTTCTTTACATGTAAAACCCTCTTGAAACTCCCCTACTAGGAAAGATTAATAGTAAAAAGATATAATTGCCAAAAATAACATTGTTTCTAAACAATATGAATTAAAGGATGTTTGAATGCAAATCCTTGATGGTAAAGCACTCTCAGATACAATCAAAATTGAACTCAAAAAACAAAGCGACGTCTTAGGATTAAGCGGTATCACCCCAGGTCTTGCGGTGATTTTAGTCGGTGATGACGCCGCAAGCCAAACCTATGTCAAAATGAAAGAAAAAGCATGTGATAGTGCGGGCATTTACTCCATTATTCACAAAATGCCCAGCACCATTTCGCAAGAAAAAATTTTAGAAACCATCACGATGATTAACACTAACCCAAACATTGATGGCGTTTTGGTGCAACTTCCCCTTCCAAAACACATTGATACCACAAAAATCATTGAGGCGATTGACCCTAAAAAAGATGTCGATGGCTTTCATCCTTTTAATGTGGGTCGTTTAGTCGCAGGACTGGATGGCTTTGTTCCTTGCACCCCTCTAGGAGTCATGCGTCTGCTTTCTCATTACACCATTGATGTCAAAGGTTTAGATGCGTGCGTGGTAGGTGCTAGTAACATTGTGGGAAAACCGATGATGAACTTGCTTTTAAATGCAGGTGCAACGGTCGATATTTGCCATATTTTTACCAAAGATTTAAAAGAACATACCAAAAAAGCTGACCTTGTTATCGTGGGCGTGGGTAAACAAAATCTTATCACCGAAGATATGGTCAAAGAAGGGGCGATTGTCATAGATATTGGCATTAACAAAACCGCTGAAGGACGTATTGTTGGGGATGTTGATTATGAAAATGTCGCACCTAAATGCACTTATATTACGCCTGTTCCAGGGGGTGTGGGACCTATGACCATTGCGATGCTGTTGGAAAACACCATCAAAGCCGCACACAATCGCTTAGTATAGGATACGCATGAAAAATTTACTGAACCGTTTTTATCACTTTTCCAATAGCTGGACAGGTACTATTATTATTGTTTTATTCGTCATTTTTTTTGTTGCTCAAGCTTTTGTGATTCCGAGTGGTTCGATGAAAAGAACCTTGCTCATTGGCGACCACCTTTTTGTTAAAAAATTCTCTTATGGCATTGCAACGCCACACCTTCCATGGCTTGAAATTCCCGTATTGCCTGATTTTAATGGCAATGGTCATCTTATAGAAGGGAACAGACCTAAACGTGGGGATATTGTGGTTTTTCGTTATCCAAAAGATGAAAAAGTACACTATGTTAAACGTTGCGTTGCCACTGAAAATGATGAAATTTTGTATCAAGAAAAAAACCTCTATATTCACTTTGCAGAAGGCAATGAGTACATTAAAGCCACGTATCCTGCTGAAAAGGTTGTGAGCATTGCTGGAAAATTGTGGGTTAACAACCCCTATATGGAACAATTCCATGGGATTGGGTACGATGAGAATGTAGCATTATTTGAACAAATGACCTTGCATCTTGGTGCCAATCAATTGGCGATGAAACCAGCCCTTGTAGATGAATTACCCCTTGTATCAGGTTTACCTTTCAATGCATTTTATACCAAAGTGGAAAAAGATCATTTTTTTATGATGGGTGATAATCGTGACCACTCCAATGACAGCCGTTTTTGGGGTAGTGTTCCCTACAGTCTTATTGTCGGAAAGCCATGGTTTATCTATTTTTCATGGGATGATGACTATAAAATAAGATGGAATCGTCTGGGGCGTTTTATTGATTCCATGCAACATGATGAGCGTTTTTTCTAATGAATACGCTTTCGCTCCTTGAAATAACCGCTACCATTTTAGCCTTAATGGTAGCCATTATTGGGCATGAAATTATGCACGGCTATGTTGCATACCGTTACGGCGACAACACCGCTCGTTCTCAAGGACGTCTGAGCATTAATCCTTTGGTTCACGTTGATTTAGTGGGCACCATCATTGTTCCTGCTGTGCTTTTTTTTAGCGGTGCCCCTTTTATGTTTGGATGGGCAAAACCTGTGCCTATTTTCATCCCTACTGTCATTCGAAACGGTGGCTATAAAGCAGCCATTCATGTCTCTTTAGCAGGCATTGCCTATAACTTCACCTTAGCCCTTGGAGCAGCCTTACTTCTTAATGTTTTTCAAGGTGAAATTAACGACTATTTTAGTTATTTTTTCCTCTATTTCTTGACACAAACACTTATCTACAATGTTGTTTTAGGTATTTTCAATCTCTACCCTATTCCACCACTGGATGGTTCACATGCCATCACCTATCTTGCTATGATTTTAAGATGGGATAGCGTGGTTCGTTTTTATGATTCTATTGAGCGTTATGGCATGGTTATTTTGATTCTTTTCATTGCGACACCCCTTTCAACATACTTTTTTATGCCAATTCGTTACGTGATTCGCTGGTTATATTAGACGGTGGCTAAAGAAGCCTCTTTTTTTGGAATTTATAATAATCCTTGTGCTATAATCTCCTATAATTCGCAACTTAAAGGACATTCTTGAAGTTTTTTATCGCAACGGATCATGCAGGATTTTCCATTAAATCTAATGTCATCGCAATGCTTGAACACTTAGGTCATGAAGTTATTGATTTAGGACCTTTCAGTAATGAAAGAGTCGATTACACCGATTTTGCACATAGGCTCTGTATCGAAGTGTTAAACCATGAAAAGACTCAAGGTATTCTTATTTGTGGCTCAGGCATTGGAATGAGTTTAGCAGCCAATAAGCACATAGGTATTCGAGCAACACTATGCCATGATGCCTATACCGCACAGATGGCACGGGCGCACAATGATGCCAATGTCCTTTGTTTTGGAGAGCGTATTGTTGGTCTTGGTGTGGTTGAGTCTATGTTAGAAGCATGGTGCAAAACCTCATTTGAGGGTGGTAGACATGCCCTACGTGTTTCGAAAATAGAGTTATAACTATGGCACTTGAATGGGTTTTAACAACGGTACTTTTTTCTGCGTGTGTCTATTTGCTTGTAATGGTTTTTTACTTTAAAACCTTGCTCCGCAAAGAGAAACGAAGCAATATTGTTGTCAAACAGACCCTGAGTGATGCTGAAATTGTCATCCGAAAATATCAAGTCCAATTGCAACGCTCTCTTGGTAATATTGATATACTCACCGATGAGCTTAAAAAAGTAAAAAATGATCTTAAATCGCTTCGTACACGCAACAGTCAATACCGTATGGAAGGCGATAAACTTCGCCAACATATTAAAGAGTTGGAAGGAAAGATTGAGGCATTGTTATAATGAGCATTGAGAGCCTTTCCTTTGGTGCTTTTACACTTTTACTTGCATTTTTTCTTCTTCTCAAAATTTTTATTTTTAAATCTTAAAGGCTAACCATGACACACTTAAATGAGACGGATAAAGCATACCTCCTCAATTCCATTCGAGACATTGAAGATTTTCCAAAACCTGGCATTATTTTTAAAGACATTACGACACTTTTAGGTGATGAAAAAGCCTTTAATTTTCTTCTGGATCACTTAAGTACACGTTATGAAAATCAAGAGATTGACTACATTGCAGGAATAGAAAGCCGTGGTTTTATTTTTGGAGCGGCTCTTGCTGCACGCCTTCGTAAGCGTTTTGTTCCCATTCGAAAACCAGGTAAACTTCCCTATACGACCATCAGTGAAAAATACTCACTGGAATATGGCGTAGATGAAGTTGCCATTCATATTGATGCTTTTTCAAGTTTGGGAACACATAAACCAAAGGTCTTACTCATTGATGACTTAATCGCAACAGGGGGTACAGCCACAGCAGCGGTAAAGCTTATCAATAAAGCGGGTGCACACTGTATTGAAGCATGTTTTATTATCAATCTTACCTTCCTCCAAGGGGATTTGGATATTAAAAAAACAACACCTGTTTATTCTGTCTTAGAGGTTTGATCATGTATATTCCTAAAGCTTCAAAATTTGACCCTGATCACAATGGACACTTTGGTATTTTTGGTGGGCGTTACGTTCCTGAAACGCTTATGCCTGTTTTATTAGAACTTGAAAGAGAGTACCAAAACCTTCGTTTTAATGAACACTTCTGGTCTGAAGTCGATGGATACCTCAAAGAGTATGTGGGTCGTCCCTCTTCTTTGTATTTTGCAAAAAATATTTCACAAGAGATTGGTGCAAAAGTCTATTTGAAACGTGAAGATTTAAACCATACAGGTGCCCACAAAATTAATAACACCATTGCACAAGGCTTAATCGCAAAAAAAATGGGTAAAAAGCGTGTTATTGCAGAAACAGGAGCAGGACAACATGGCGTTGCAACTGCTACCGTTGCAGCACTTTTAGGTCTTGAATGTGAAATTTTTATGGGTGAAAAAGATGTGGAGCGGCAAGAGCTCAATGTCTTTCGCATGAAACTTATGGGTGCTAAAGTGCATGCAGTTAAAAGTGGTAGTCGCACATTAAAAGATGCGATGAATGACGCTATTCGCTACTGGGTCACACACGCACGTGATACGTTTTATATTATTGGAACCGTTGCAGGACCGCATCCCTACCCCATGATGGTACGTGATTTTCAAGCGGTCATTGGCTATGAAGCCAAAGCACAAATTTTAGTCAAAGAAAAGCGTCTCCCTGATTATGTGATTGCGTGTATTGGTGGAGGCAGCAATGCCATGGGAATCTTCAACCACTTTCTAGGTGAAGAAGGGGTGAGATGTATTGGCATTGAGGCGGGAGGTCTTGGCATAGATACGGATAAGCATGGCTGTTCTCTGGCAAAAGGAAGCCCTGGTGTGCTTCACGGACAGATGAGCTATTTATTGCAAGATGACGAGGGGCAAGTTTTAGAAGCACACTCTATTTCTGCAGGGCTTGACTATCCTGGTATTGGGCCAGAACACGCTTACTTAAAAGAATTAGGTGCAGCAACCTATGACAATATTACCGATAAAGAAGCCTTAGATGCGTTTGTCTGGTTAAGTCGTAAAGAAGGCATTATTCCTGCATTTGAAAGTGCTCATGCTATTGCATATTTAAAGAAAATGGCAAAAGAAGAGATTAAAAACAAAATTATTATCGTCAATCTCTCAGGGCGTGGCGATAAAGATATGGTACAAGCAAAATCCCTTCTCGAAATAGGATAACACGCATGAAAGAGCTTTTTAATAAACACTCAGGAAAGTTTTTTGCCCTTTTTATGACACTTTTACTTTCAACTTTGGGTTATTTTCTCTATTTTGCACCTGTGCAAGGGTTGGAAAATAAATTTATCTATTTGATGAAAGAGCATGGTTATATTATTCTTTTTTTCTGGGGTATGCTTGAGGGAGAGATGGGGCTTGTGATGGCTGGTCTTTTAACTCATACAGGCGATATGAATCTTTTTATAGCAATTTTTGTCGCAGGCTTAGGTGGTTTTGCAGGAGATCAGGTCTATTTTTATATTGGTCGTTTTAATAAAGCATGGGTTCACAAAAAACTTCATGGACAACGCCGTAAACTTGCCCTTGCGCATCTTTTGCTGAAACGTCATGGTTGGCCTATTATTTTTCTTCAACGCTATTTGTATGGTCTTAGAACTGTGATTCCTATTTCAATAGGACTGACACGTTACAGTGGCAAAATGTTCGCCTTTATCAACCTTATGTCGGCATGGGTGTGGGCATCCATTACCATTATTCCTACATGGTATTTTGGAGAAGAAATTTTAATTGTTATTCATTGGGCAAAAGAGCATTGGTACCTTGCTCTACCCTTAGCCGCTATTATTGGAGGAGGTATCTCCTATTATTTTCATACCGTTACCGATAAAAAATTGAAGGAAAAACATGAAATTTGAAATTGTAAATCAACCCTTATATGAAACAAAAGCAGACATTAAAGTCGTGTTTGTCGTGAAAAAGAATGTCTCACATGCATGGATTAAAGACAAAGAAGATTTAGAGCTTTTAGGCTTTAAAGGGGAGAGTGAAGAGACACTTTTGATTCCAAACAGTCGTACCCTTTATGTGGGATGTGACTCTTTAGAGGGTGATGATATTCGTCTTGCTTCAGCAAAAGCATTGGATGCGCTTCAAAAAACAGCTTTTAAAACACTCAGCATTGGTACCTATTCAGAACAATGCCCTAAAATGAGCTTGATGGCGCTTATTGAGGGGTTTATACTTGGAAGCTACCGTTTTGAAACCTACAAAAGCAAAAAAGAGCCATCTTTGTGTGAAAAAGTCATCATCTGTTTGGATGATTATAGCAACACCAACCTCTCCATGCAAACAGCACAAGAAGCGCTAAAGATAGCAACTGCTATCGCAGAAGCAACCAATTTTGCCAAAGAAATTGTCAATACAACACCGCATGACATGACCCCCATTGCGCTTGCAGAGGTTGCCAAAACACTTAGTTCTCTTCCAAACGTTACATGTAAAGTAATGGATGAGCATTTTCTAAAAGAACAAGGCATGAATGCCTTTTTAGCCGTCAATCGTGCAAGTATCCATCCTCCACGCTTAATTCACCTAAGCTATATGCCAAAAGAGTCCAAAAAACGTCTTGTTTATGTAGGCAAAGGATTAACGTATGATAGTGGTGGACTTAGCCTAAAGCCTAGTGAACATATGGTGACCATGAAAGCAGATAAAAGCGGTGGTGCAGCGGTTATGGCTATTTTTAAAGCAGCCGCTACGCTGGAACTACCTTATGAAATTCATGCGATTGTAGGCGCGACTGAAAATATGATTGGAGGCGATGCCTACAAACCCGATGATGTTTTAGTGGCAAAAAATGGCAAAACCATAGAAGTACGTAACACCGATGCTGAGGGTCGCTTGGTCTTGGCGGATTGTTTATGCTATGCGCAAGAGCTCAAACCTGATTTACTCGTAGATATGGCAACGCTTACGGGTGCATGCGTGGTAGCCCTTGGTGAATACACCGCAGGCATCATGGGTCACAGCAGTGAACTAAAACACTCCATGCAAAAAGCAGCCAGTAAAAGCGGTGAGCTTAGCGGTACGCTTCCCTTTAACAAATACCTCAAAAAATTGCTTAAAAGCTCTGTGGCTGATATGTCAAATATTAGCTCTAGCCGTTATGGTGGGGCTATTACTGCAGGTCTCTTTTTAGATAATTTTATCGAAGAAGAGAACAAAGAGAAGTGGTTACATCTTGATATTGCAGGACCTGCGTATATCGAAAAAGCATGGGGCTATAATCAATGCGGTGCCAGTGGTGCTGGTGTTAGAATGAATGTGTATTGGATGCTTGAAGACAGCAAAGATGTAAAGTGAACTTTATGAAACCAAAGATTGTTTTGATTGGGGCTTCCACGGGAGGTCCTGGTCATTTAAAAAAAATTTTAGCCTCTATTCCTGCTTCCTTTCACGCAAGTATTATTATTGCGCAACATATGAACAGTATGTTTATTCCTAGTTTTATCAGCCAATTTCAAAATGAACTCCCTCTTGTCGTACACGGTGTTGATAAAAAGATGAGCCTTCATCCCTCAACAATTTACATTTGCCCACAAAATTGCCATCTCTTAAGAGGTGATTTAACCCCAAAAATCGAACCTATTCTTGAGGGAGAAACCCCGTACAATCCTAGCATTGATACCCTTTTCTCTTCTGCGCTTGAATGCCTAAGGGATTCGGAGATTATGGCAGTCTTGCTTACAGGAATTGGGCATGATGGTGCCAATGGACTGAGTGAATTGCAAAAACAAGGTGCACATTGTATTGCAGAGAGTGAAGAAAGTGCTATAGTGTACGGTATGCCAAAGCGTGCGGTTGAAATTAATTCACATATTACCGTTATGCCTTTACATCAAATTATTGATGCCATTAAACTATTTGGAGCGTCTTAAATGTGGTTTTGGAACAGAAAAAAAGAGCCTGACATATCGCTCACACAGAACAATCAACCGCCACAAGAGTTCAACCCTTTTGGGCTTCAAGATGTTTTACACTACATTAAACGAGAAATTGGTGTAGACCTTTTCTCTAAAAACAGTGTTATTGAAACCAAACTTAGACTTTTTTGTGAACGTAAAGAGATTTACAGTTTTAGAAAACTCTTTGAGGCATTGCAATACGACACAAAACTTCGACAAGAATTAATAGACTTAGTCACGGTGAATGAGACCTATTTTTATCGAGAAGAGTCACAACTCGAACTTGCTGTTGAATTTGCTATGAAGATTCCTAGTGTCAAAATCCTTTGTGCACCCTGCGCTACAGGTGAGGAAGTCTACTCATTAAGCATGATGCTACAAGAGAAAAAAATCGCACCACATTCTTTTAGCATTACAGGCATTGATATTAACTCTGAAGCCATTGAAAAAGCACAACGTGCACTCTTTTCTGAGCGTTCTTTACACAAATTAGATGCGCAGTTAAAAGAAAAATATTTTTTAAGAGAAGATCGCTTTTACAGCGCTAAAAAAGAGTACTTTACGTCTATCTCTTTTCGCAAGGTCAATATTTTTGAAGGTGATTTTCTCTCTTTAGGAAGCTTTGATATTATCTTCTCTCGCAACATGCTCATCTATTTTGATGATGCTTTTAGACTGAAAACCATCGAGCGTTTTGCTTCGTTGCTCAAACCTGAGGGAAAACTCTTTTTAGGGCATGCGGATATTATTCCTGAAAATCATTATTTTACAAAACACACCCATCACAGACTTTCGTACTATGTTAAAAATTCTTAAAGCAAGGTCATTGGTATGAATCCTTCCGTACTTATCCTTCCAGGGTATCAAAACTCTGATGAAAAACACTGGCAAAGCCATTGGGAAAAAGCACATCCTGATTTTTACCGTGTGATGCAAAAGGATTGGCAAGAGCCTAATGCTACAGAGTGGGCAGAAAATCTCGAAGCGACACTCAAACAGTGTCAATCTCCTGTGGTGCTTGTTGCGCACAGTTTGGCGTGTTTGGTGGTCGCACAGTGGGCAAGTCAAGCCCATACGCCCATCAAAGGCGCTTTACTCGTCGCCCCACCCAATCCACAAGAGCCTCTTTTTCCAAAATCTGCTCACGGTTTTGAAAAGACACCCCTAAACGCTTTTAATTTTCCATCCATCATTTTGGCCAGCACCAATGATCCTTATGCGACCTTTCCGTATGTTCAACGCCTAGCCAAAGCGTGGGGAAGTAAACTGGTTGATTTGGGAAAACGTGGCCATATCAACAGTGAGAGTGATTTGGGGATGTGGGATGAAGGGTATGATTATTTAGAGACGTTAATTCATATCAAATAAAGAGGCTTAAAGCCTCTTCTTAACAGCCACACCCTTGCCCACCTGTCTTTACCATTGCAATGGTATCTTCTTGATTAGGGACTAAACACAAAAATTCATAATCTTCATCGCCAATCACATGATAAGAGTGTGCAACACCCGCTGGAATAAAAAGAATGTCATCTTTTTGCGCAATAAAACTCTCATCGCCCATTCTCACTCTGGCTTTTCCTTTAAGGACATACTGCTCATGCTCTACCGTGTTGGTGTGAAACGGCATAAAGCCCTCTTTTTTAATGACAAATTTACGCATCGCAAAATGAGGAGCTGTTTGGGAAGAGATAAGCATTTGCATGCTCGCACCCTCACCTGCTTGAAGCGGTGTACTGGGGATTTCATGGAGTGATTGTTTCATTTTTTACCTTTACATGTAAGATTAACGAATCTGTGACTTTAATGCTTCTAACCTTGCAATTCTATCTTCCGTTGAAGGATGGGTAGAAAAAAGCGAAGCAAAAGAGATATTTTTCCCTGCAAAGGGGTTGATAATAAACATATGTGCACTCTGTGTCGTTGCCTCTTGCACCATACCTCGTTTGTTGTAGGTAGAGAGTTTTGAAAGAGCACTTTGTAACCATTCAGGATGGCGTGTCAAACGTGCGGCGCCCTCATCTGCCATGTACTCACGGTTTCGGCTAATCGCCATTTGAATCACCGCAGCCGCTAAAGGCAATACCAACGATAAAACCAACATTAAAATAGGATTGGGGCGATTGTCTCTACCGCCTCCAAACATAGCACCCCATTGAAGCATATTGGCAATCATGGCTATCGCACCTGCAATGGTTGCAGCAATCGTTCCGACTAAAATATCATAATGCCTCACATGGCTTAACTCATGTGCCAAAACTGCTTCCACCTCATTTTCATCCAAAAGTTGCAATAAACCCTCTGTCACAGCAACAGCGGCATTTTGAGGATTGCGCCCTGTGGCAAAAGCGTTGGGAGTGCCATCTGGGATAATATAAACCTTGGGCATAGGAATATTTGCTCTGTTGGCTAGCTTTTGAACAATTTCAAAGAGCCCCTTCGCTTCTCTTGGACTCACTTCCACAGCATGATAATGACGAAGCACAAGGGTATCGGAGTAAAAATAACTCACAAAATTCATCACCCCTGCCATCACAAGTGCTATAAGCATGCCTTGAGTCCCTCCCATAATACCACCAACCCAAACAAACAACAGTGTCATAAGCGTTAATAATACAATGGTTTTTACAACTTCCATCTTTCTTCCTTTATCAAAATAGTGGCTTTATTTTAGCAAAAATTGGTAAATGATTTTTTTACATGTAAAGGTGTTGTGCTATAATGCCCACACATTTTCAAAAGGACACTCCGTGCGTTTACCTCGTGGCTTTGGCAAAAAAGGCTACTTTTCATTATCCGCCATTCAAGCTTCCGTGAGTGAAGTCAAAACCCAACGCCAACACGCACGCCTCCTTCATACCACACGCCTTTTCTGCGGCGAAAATGAAAAAGAACTGCACGAAGATGACCCACCACCTCTTCTTCTTTCTCTTTTTTCAGCCCTTTTTCACTACCGCCCTCGTGTGTGTCGATGCAGTCGTTTGTTTGCAAAGCGCGCCCACTCAGCCATAAAACACGCCCAAAAACGCCGTAAATGTAACTGCTCTTGCCGCTATTTTAGCTTTCGTCGAACGGGTATTCATCCTCCACTTCTTTTATCTTCATAACACAAATACTAAATTCAAAAATAAAGATAATAAGGAATAAAAAGATGTTAAAAACCTATGTGACAGGCTTTCCACGTATTGGAGAGAAGCGTGAGTTAAAATTTGCTCTTGAAGCTTACTGGGCGGGGAAAAGTGACCTTAACGCACTCAAAGAAGTTGCTAAAGAGCTTCGAGCACGCCACTTTAGCTATCAAAAAGCGCACGGCATTGATGTGATTTCGTGCAATGATTTTAGTTACTATGATTTGATGTTAGATACCATCACCCTTTTAGGAGCTATTCCTGAGCGATTTGTGGGCATTGAAGATGCAACCACACGCTATTTTGCAATGGCAAGGGGCGATGAGAGTCGCTCTGCGATGGAGATGACCAAATGGTTTAACACAAACTACCACTACATTGTCCCAGAACTTCACGCACAGACCCGTTTTAGTGTCGATACCAGCAAAATTATCGAAGAGTTCAATGAAGCCAAAGCGCTGGGCATTACGCCAAAGATTAATCTTATTGGACCCATTACCTTTTTAGCGCTCTCTAAAACCATCGATAACACGGATGCCTTTGTGCTTTTTGATGCCCTTTTAGAAGCCTATGCAAGCGTACTTAAGAGCATTGAGCTGCTAGGAGAAGGCATTATTGTTCAGTTTGATGAGCCTTTGTTTGCCAAAAGCTTAGAGCCAAAATTTTACACGCTTCTTAAAATTGCGTATGAAAAACTAGGCAGGGTTTCACCCAACCTCAACATCGCTGTCGTGAGCTATTTTGATAAAGCCAATGAAGCCGTTGAGGTCTTAGGGAAGTGCCCTATTTGGGGAATTGGACTTGATTTTGTGTATGGAGAGGAAAACCTTGAAGCGCTTTTACATGTAAACGACAAAGTGCTCATTGCTGGACTCATTGATGGACGCAATGTCTGGAAAAACAATACCTCCAAATCCTACGCACTTTTGGAAAAAATCACCTCTGTGATTGGCGAAGAGAGGCTGATTTTAAGCACTTCATGCTCTCTACTTCATGTGCCCTATTCCACCACGTTTGAGCAAAAACTCCCTTTACATGTAAAAGAAAAGCTGAGCTTTGCACTTGAAAAATTAGCGGAGCTTCAAACGCTTCAAACACTCTGGGCAAGCAAAGAAAAACCAACGCAAAACGTAGCGTTAGAGAAGCCAACCATTCAAGCGCACACCAACCACTTTGCGAAGCGCTCACCCTATGGTATCCGTGCGCTTATTCAAGAAAAAGCACTCAACCTTCCGCTTTTTCCAACCACCACCATTGGCTCGTTCCCCCAAACCAAAGAGACACGAACGCTTCGTTTGGCTTATAAAAAAGGTGAAATGACTCAAGAATCCTATGAAAACGCTTTAAAAGAGCTCATTAAAGAATGTGTGGCGTTTCAAGAGAAGATAGGTCTTGATGTGTTGGTGCATGGCGAATTTGAGCGCAACGATATGGTCGAGTACTTTGGGGAACTCCTTGAGGGTTTTGCGTTTAGCGAAAACGGATGGGTTCAAAGCTATGGAAGCAGATGTGTCAAGCCTCCTCTTTTACACGGCAATGTCAAACGACGAAAGCCTTTAAGTGTCGAGTGGAGTGTCTATGCGCAAAGCTTGACCGATAAACCTATGAAAGGGATGCTCACAGGACCTGTGACCATTTTGAACTGGTCGTTTGTGCGGAATGATATTCCTAAAAGTGAGGTGGCGTACGAGGTTGCCAGTGCGATTGCTGAGGAAGTCGATGAGCTTCAGCGCCATGATATTAAAATCATTCAAGTCGATGAGGCGGCGTTTAAAGAGGGGTATCCTCTGCGCAATGAAAAAATCAAAGCGTACGAAAAATGGGCGGTGGAGAGCTTTAAAGCCTCGGTGTGCAGTGCGTGGGATCAGACGCAAATTCACACCCATATGTGTTACAGCAACTTCAATGACATCATTGAGACGATTGAGGCGATGGATGCTGATGTTATTACCATTGAGACATCACGCAGTGGCAATAAACTCTTAAAAGTCTTCCAAAAAGCCCACTACAAAGCGCAAATTGGACCAGGCGTGTATGACATTCATTCCCCTCGTGTGCCCAGCGTGGAGGAGATGAGCGAACAGATTAAGGCGTTTTTAGAGGTACTTCCTAAAGAGCAGTTGTGGATAAATCCTGATTGTGGACTTAAAACTAGAGGCTGGAGTGAAACCAAAGCCGCCCTTGCTAACATGATACAAGCGGTGAAACGCTTCCGATAGAGTGTTTTCACGAGGGGATTTTCCTCTCGTGATTTTTGGTTTTACATGTAAACCTACAATTTTCCAATATTCTGCAACTTCACATACATCATCGCACTCATCAACGCATCGTTTAAAGCGTCGTGTTTACCAAAAATGGGCAGTCCTAGCTCTTTCATCATCACATCAAAGCGCAGGTCGATGACCCCATCAGGGATGCGTTTGATTTTTTTGTCGTGATAGAGTCCTGAGAGTTCGATTTGGGGATTGGGTAGGTGAATGTTCAGCCACGGTTTAAGGTATTTGTTAATCATCGCAACGTCAAATTCGAGGTAGTACCCCACCAATGGGCGTGCGCCTATAAAGTGTAAAAACTGCGCAATCGCTTCACGAGGAGAGAGGGCATTTTGCAGGTCGATATTGCGAATTTGATGAATCTTAATGCTACACTCCCCGACTTCACACTGAGGTTTGAGAAAAAGCTCAAACTTCTCAGACATTAAGATGGTATTGCCTCTTACTTTCACCGCACCGATAGAGAGAATCTCATCTTTTTTAGGATTGAGTCCTGTGGTTTCGGTGTCAAAAACGACAACCTCATCCTCTGGTGCTTCATCAAATAAAAAGCGAAAACGCTCGTCGTTTAATTTTTGGGCGTTGCGTTTAGCAAAAAAAGAGGCAAACATTAGCTGACCATCGAGAGTTTAAAGTGGTGGGTGAGAAACTTTTTAAATTTATTGACAATTTTAAAGCTGTCTTTTAAAAGTTCCAACTCCAACTCATTGAGGTGCTCAAGGTTTACGTGATTGCCAAAGCCTCGTTGCAATTGCTCTTTGAGACGCAGGTTTAAAAAGGTATCGAGCGCTTCAATGAGTGCTCCTGAAAAGTCACTCTCCAACACGCCTATGTGTGCTAGCTTTTTGATGCGTCCAACGGTATCACCAACCTCAATTTTCTGCTCTAAGGCTAAACTGCGAATACCATGCACTATGGGGAAAATGCCCCCTTTTTTGACATCAATTTTATTCTCTTTGGCAATGAGATTGGCAAAAAAACCTATGGGTGTCTCAAACGCCAATACAGGCATTGCAAAGTGCGCCATAAAGGTTGTTTGCGCTTCAACATGCCTTAAAAGCTCCGCTTTAAGCTCACTAAGCATCGAAGCATCTCCCGCAATGGTGTGCGCATCAAAAAAGATGGCTACGTGCATCACATCTTCCATACTAGGCGCATCAAACCAGCGTTCTATCTCTTTATGATAAGCACTTTTGTGTTTGCACCAGTAGGGATTGGAGACCATAATGTTTCCCTCACACGGCGGATACCCAAAATCAATGAGTGTCTCACTCAAACGCTTCATATAAGGCTCATACAGACTCACATCCATCCCATTCTCAATAATCAAAGCATTGTCTTGGTCGGTTTTTAAGAGTTGCTCCTTACGCCCTTCACTGCCCATGACCACCAAACACGCCTTGGACGCCAAATGCTCAGGAAGGATCATGGAGTAGAGTTTTTCATACACTTTGGCATTGAGCTCCGAGATAAGCTTTGCGATATAATCGACCTTTGTTCCTTTTACATGTAACTTGGTAATAATATGTATAAAATCCCCACTCGCCTCTTTAAGCTCCTCAATGCTCCCTGCTTTTTTAATTTTCACTGCCACTAAATAGGAGTGGTTGGCAAAGTAGCTCAGCAAATCAAGCTGCTCTAAAATCCCTATAATCTTCCCATGCTCCATCACCACCAGACGTTTAATGGCATGTTTGGTAAAGCTAAGCAATGCGTTAAAGAGATAATCACTCGCCTCAATGCCAATGAGCGGATAAAGCGCAATCGCCCCAATGGAAGCGTGTTTATCATACCCGTTAAAGAGCACATGTTTGCGAATCACGCTATCGGTCACGATGCCATACCCCTCCTCTAAGCGCACCACAATGCAACTGCTCTTTTTCGCCTCCATTTCACGAAGCGCCTCCATGATGGAGCACTCCTTCTCCACAATGGTAGGCGTGTGCAAGTAACACTCCCGAACCAACGCCATCATAAAGCCTGAGAGCTCGGTGGTGTATTCTCGTTGTTTAGCGGAGTGTATTTTGTTGGCAAGATCTTGAATAAAGTAAGCTTTAAAGGCTTCATTGCTATCGAGTAATGCCAAAAAAGAGGCTTTGTCCAACTCGTAGCAAATGAGCTCTTCTAAGACTTTAAACTGCTTAGCACTCTGTCCATAAATGAGAGCATCGGCATCAAAACTGTTAGATTTGCTGTACACCTTTAAGAGTTCATCTTCGCTAAACTCTCCTACCTCGCCTTTGAGAATAATGTACAAAAAAGAAGCCGTTTTACTAGGCGAGATGAGAATTTCATCTTTTTTATAATAGGCAATATTCATCGCACGGGTGGCTTTACTCAGCTCATTTTTGCTTAAAAGCTCAAAAGGATAAATGGAGCGTACAAACGCCTCTAAATCGTGCATGCTCATGCGAAATCCTTTTTACATGTAAAGATGATTTATTGTAACGTGCAAAGAGGTAAAAGGATTTTACATGTAAAGATTTTTTAGATGCTTCTTAGTCAAATGTGGCATAATTGCACACAAAAAAAGGAATTCTTTTGCACCCAACCCTTGAGGCATTTTTAGCCAACATTACCGCACTTCACCAGTTAGAACCCAAAAACCTTCCCAATGACGTAGTAGATGTCATGGTACGTATGAGCCCAGAGGAGCTTTACAAAACCTGCACACAACTGTGCGTATTGTTGCACAACATTCCTAGCCATAACGCACCCATTACCCTGAGTGAAACGGAAATCTCCTCTTTAGCAGAAGCCTACCTTAAAGGTATTGTCCAACGCTTTTCAAAGCCCTAAAAGCGCTCTTGAACAAAAAGAGAGTACAATGTGCCCCACATTTTCTTTAAAGAAGTTTTATGAATCAATCCAAAACAGACCCTATTGGACTTTTGTTTTTACTGATTGCCATGCTTACCTGGGCAAGCTCTTTTATTGCGCTTAAAGCGGCTATTGGTCCTCTAGGGCCTATGAGCGTTGTTTTTGGTCGTATGGTCATTGCCAGTTTATGTTTTGTCTATTTTATCAAACAGTTCAGAGCACTCTCTTTTACACGCCATGACGTCAAATACCTCTTGCTACTCACCCTCTTTGAACCTTGCTTTTATTTCATTTTTGAAGCCAAAGCCTTGCAACTTACCACCGCATCGCAAGCGGGCATGATTACCTCCATGATGCCGTTAATGACTGCTATTGCGGCCAGTTTTGTACTGAAAGAACATTTGAGTAAACGTATTGTGATTGGTTCTGTTTTAGCCGTTGCAGGTGCCATTTGGCTAAGCCTTGGAGCGCAGAGCAGCCAAAGTGCTTCCAACCCACTTTTGGGCAATTTTTTAGAATTTTGTGCGATGGTGTGTGGGACATGGTATGCCATTTCCGTGCGCTACTTGAGTCAAAAATTCTCAGCCCTCTTTTTAACCGCTATTCAAGCCTTTGCTGGAGCCATTTTCTTCTTTCCCTTAGCCCTATGGGAATACTTTACCATGCCTATGAACTTAAATCTAGAAGTCTTTGCATGGATTTGCTACTTAGGTATTGTTGTAACCCTTGGAGGCTATGGCATGTTTAATTTAGCACTCAGTCGTATTGAAGCCTCAAAAGCTTCGGTCTTTGTCAATCTCATACCTGTTTTTACCGTTTTATTGGCGTACATTTTCTTAAACGAGCGCTTAAGTGAAACCGAAATGTTGGCATGTTTTGTTATTTTTGGAGGAATTATTATCTCTCAATTGCCCTCATTAAGCAAAAGAGGCAAAGCGGATTAATCCTTACATGTAAACTTACATGTAAGGATTAAAGATTATACAAATACGACACATGCCTCGGTTGCGCCGTGTGCACCAATCACCAAAGATTGTTCAATATCCGCCGTTTTAGAAGGTCCGCTGATAAAAAGCCCAAAAATATCTTTGCTTTCAAAATGGATTCGTTCATACGCTTCATGCATACTATGCACCACTTCACCCTTTGGAACAATAATCATCAACTTTTGAGCGATAAAATAAAGCGCACGGTGCCTTGCATCCGACTCCATAATCCACACCGCTCCATTTTCCGCCACCGCAAACTCCCCTTGAATAATCGCCAAATCTACATCTTTAAGCGTATGCGGATCATCCGTTGCGTTAAGCTCTTTTGTGCCATTGATTCCAGCAACGGTTGAGACAATCACAGGGGCATCTTTATAATGCTCCTCAATGTAGCCATTTACCGCACTTAACGCTTCCAAATGAACCGCATTGCCTCCCACACTAGCAAGCGTTGTTGCAAACTTTCCATCCAAATCTTCATACGTTGTATGAGGAATATTTACCTCTGGTAGCGTTGTGTTGTGCTCTATTTTTGCCTCTTTAATGGCTTTTAAAATTGCTTCACGTGAACTCATTTGATACCCTTTTTCGCTTTGTAAAGTTCTTTAAAACTGTTCTTAGGAAACGGCGGCAACTCTCTGGCTTTTCCCCATACATTAAACTTAGAATAGAGCAGCACCCGAGGCAAAATCGGAACCATTTTACGTGCCAGAAAACCCGCAAAATCCATCAGTTTTGGACGGCACATCAACCATGTGGCTATTTTTAAAGCATTGTATTTAACAGGGCTTAAATACCCAGCATCCACAACATCTTGACGCTTTAAATAGAGTTGTTGGTGCAAATCGACCTTCACAGGACAAACGTTCGTGCATGAGGCACACAAAGAGCAGGCAAACGGTAAGCTGTAGTATTTTTTCAAATCACGGCTGGGCGCTAATGTTGAGCCAATAGGTCCTGGAATGGTATACCCATAGCTATAACCTCCACTCCTTCGATAAATAGGACACGTATTTAAACATGCACCGCATCGAATGCATTGAAGTGATTTAATGTAGCGTTTATCAGCAAGAATTTTCGTTCGACCGTTATCCACAATCACCACATGCATTTCACCACCCTCAACCGCACCGTGGTAATGCGTGGTATAGGTTGTTACAGGTTGCCCTGTAGCGCTGCGTGCTAAAAGACGTGTAAAAATACTCAAATCTTCCAATCGAGGAATAATTTTTTCAATCCCCATACACGCAATATGCAGTTTAGGCAAACTAGCCCCCAAATCGGCATTGCCTTCATTGGTACACACCACAATGCCCCCTGTTTGCGCAATCGCAAAATTCACACCTGTCATAGAGGCATCCGCACCTACAAATTTTTCACGCAAATGCGCTCGTGCGGCACGGGTAAGATAGGTCGGATCGGCGTTGCCTTTTTCTGTCTTTAAAAACTTCTCAAACGTGGTACCCACATCCTCTTTTTTAAGATGGATAGCAGGTAAAACAATATGCGATGGGGGTTCTTTTCGCAATTGCACAATACGCTCCCCCAAATCCGTATCAACCACTTCAATGCCATGCTCTTCTAAGTAAGGATTTAGATGGCACTCCTCTGTCAGCATGGATTTACTTTTTACAATCATTTTAGCATTATGGGAGCGTAGCAAATCCAACACAATTTCATTATGTTCTTTCGCATCTTTTGCCCAATGCACACGAATTCCACGGGCTTGTGCATTTTTTTCAAACGCTTCTAAATAACTATCTAAATGACTTAATGTGTGGCTTTTAATGGCATCTGCAGTCGCACGAAGGGCTTCCCACTCTTCTAAACTTTTGGCTTGATTGTCACGTTTGAGGCGCACAAACCAAAGGGCTTTATCGTGCCATTTCATACGCTCTACGTTGCTTGCAAATTTTTCGGCAAGTTCTGGATGATTGATACTCATTGCACATCTCCTGCTAAAATTTGAACAATATGGATGGTTTTTAATGGCATTTTTTCTCGATCAATTAAGCCTTGCATGTGCATCAAACACGACAAATCAATGCCTGTAATATACTCACTGCCTGCATCCAAATGATCTTGCAAGCGTGCCCTTCCCATCGCCGCACTCATCGCCTCTTCACTCACGGCAAACGTACCACCAAAGCCACAGCACTCATCTTTACGGCTTAATTCCGTAAACGCAATACCCTCAACCTTGCTCAGAATCGCTTTGATTTTTGAGAATTCAGGCACATTTTGTTCACTCATGCTTGCCATACCAAGACCTCTGTGTGAATGGCAGGTATTGTGAATGCCCACTTTATATGGAAATTTTGCTTTCAGTGAAGTTGGCTTAATGACATCGTGTAAAAATTCGACAAGCTCATAGGTATGTGAACGCATTCGCTCAAACCCCTCGCGTCCTTCTAAAAACTGTGCATAGTTATGGCGCACCATACTCACACAACTTCCACTAGGAGCCACAATATAATCGTACTTTTTAAAAATAGTAAAAAAACGCTCCGCTAAGAGAGCAGCCTCTTTTGCGCATCCTGTATTGGCTTGCGCTTGACCACAACACGTCTGCTCTAGGGGATACTCTACATCCAAACCTAAATCTTCTAATACCTTAAGCGTTGCCATACAGGCTTCTGGGTAGAGTTCATTCATAAAACAGGGGATAAACAAGCCTATTTTCATGGGGACTTCCTTCATCTAATTTTTGATTTATCATAACAATTCATAGGCATAAATAGAGACTATTTGTTATGTGCCCAAGATATTTTTTAAAAAAATTTCAATAAGTAACACTCCACAAAACAATGCAATCATAATAGCTAAGAGGTGCGATTTTTTCATTCTTCAACCTTACTTAGACGTAAAAACTAACTTCACTGCTAACGCTGTAAAAACAGTACCCGCAAGATAATTAAGAATTCTTTCGCCATAGGGTGTTTTCGAAAACCATGCGCCTAGCTTTCCTGCCAAAAGAGATACCAGTGTAAAAACGCTGAGTGCACATAGCATAAACAGTGCCCCTAAACTAAAAATTTGAACCGTCACACTTCCTAATGCAGGATTGGTAAATTGAGGTAAAAAAGCAAGGAAAAAGATAGAAACTTTAGGGTTGGTAATGTTCATCAAAATACCCCGTCGATACAAGGCACTCAAGGCTAAAGGTGTTTTATCGAGGTTTAATTTACTTCTTGAAGCATCACGAAAAGCCATCCACGCAAGGTAGAGCAAATAGCCAGCTCCAAAGAGTTTTAAGAGCGTAAACGCCAGTTCAGAGCTTTGAAAAATAACAGCAACCCCAAGGGCAACAGCGGTTGTATGAAACACTAATCCACTGCACAATCCTAAAGCAATAACCATACCTGAACGACTCCCTTTACTCATGGATTGGGTAAGAACAAAAAGAATATCAGGACCAGGGGCTAAGGCTAAAAGTGTTGAAGCACCTATAAACATGAGTACGGTTTGTAACTCTAACATATGCGTTTTCCTTTTACATGTAAAGATGTAAAAGTGTAACCCAAAATGACTTAGATTAGCCGCCTAATTGCATAATACGTGCGGATAAATCAAGAATCTGCATCATCAGTGCGTTTTTTTCACCCTCATTTTCTGCTTTTGGAAGACGTGTTTGCAATACTTTCAAACGCTTTTTCAGACTATCGACTAAACTATCACTACTTTGCTGGGATGTGGAAGCTTTGAGTTTAGAGAGACTTGAGGGAGCTAAAGAGATGCCACCTTGTGCTTCGCTACTTCCTTGAAGCGTTGATTGGGTTTGCACTGAGATAGGAGGTGTGATCGAAAAATCCAAATGCGACATCCATCCTGTTTTGCCATCTTCAAAAAGCACCACACTGCTTTGTTTCAACTGAGCATTCAGTGTTTCATCGTTTTTATAGCTAAAAGAAGAATGAACACTGTTCAGTAAGAGCGCTCCTACCCTCGCCTCACTAAGACTGATGAGTTTATCTTCTAAGGCACTTTTTTGCCAGATTTTAAGCTTTGAAAAAATTTCATCGTTGGCATCTATCCAACCGTTACCATCATCATCGTAGGCGGATAAATCCAAAAAACCATTGCCACTTTGTGTTCCAAAAAGCTCACTTCCATCGTCAATGACACCATTTTCGTTACGATCCAACGCTAAAAATCCACTCCCTTGCGCTAAGGCAGAAATTTCATCGCTTATGCCATCACTGTTTAAGTCAAATTGAAACTTCTTCTCTTTATCCACCTCAACCAGACCACCCTTAAGATTAATCACCAAAGGATCAACCATTTGGGCAAGACTTTGACGTATCTCAACACGGTAGCTGTCATAGCGAGAAAGTTCAGTTTGCAATGAGAGCGCAATACTTTGCCCCTCTTGTGTTTTCACTAAACCTACCGCATTTAACGAGAGCTTTTCAGACTCACTCACTTGCGACAAACGGACAATTTCATCTTGATTAATACGTTCATGAACGAGGCTTGACGAGTCCGCCTGATACGTCTGTGTTAACAAAACACTCGATGATGCAATACGCATAGTACCCTCTTTTATGTCAATCTCTTTGAACATAAAATCGGATATTTTCTAAATCAATTTATCAAAACCTATTAAAAGTTTAAACCGCTCAATCACCATTGAAATCAACAAACACACTCCCAAAAGAACGAGAAAAATAAGAAGTGGGCTGTAAAAGCCATAAATAAAATCAGGGAAATAGTAGTAGTAAATAAAGGTATGAAATAAAAAGATATTAAAGGAGTGAACCCCTATAAACTCAAGCGCTTTTTTACCCCATGAAAAGAAAAGTGAAAATTTGGTTGTCCAGATAATCAGTAAAATCCCAAAAAATGTATCGGCACGCACGCTATCAAAAAGCCATCCATGTTGCCTATACCATGCCATGAAAAGGGTAGCTACTAAAAGTATGAAAAAGCCCACTACGCCTCTTTTTTGAAACCATTCAAATAGGATTACAAGGCCGTTTCTTTGAGAGAGAAACACCCCCACAGCAAAAGGAAAAATCCAATCGTTCACCAAAGGGATAGGAACAAAAAGAAGTGCAGCACAAAAAGCCAAAAACCACCACCCAAAACGAGCACTTAAAAAATTGACCAATGGGAAAATTGCGTAAAGCACAATAATGAGGCTCATAAACCACCATGTCGCATTGTAGCCATAACTCACCCACGTAAACATATGAAACCCTAACATCTGAATCATAAAACCCTCAAAAGAGTGTTCTCCGTACACACTCAATAACGTTCTACCCATAAACCATGCACCAAAGGGAACAAACAACAGTGCAATGAGCCAATAATTCATATAGAGCTTAAGAAGCCTTCGTTTATAAAAAACGCCTAACTCCATCCCTCTTTTTTTAATCGATTCTGCCAAACCATAGCCACTTAACACCACGTAAATACCCACACACACCTTAGCCAACAAAGCCGTTTGAAAAACAAGCCATCCACTCTCAGGTTTCTCATAAAAAAGATGATGCCACAAAATGAGCATCAGTGCCATGCCCTTACTGGCATTGGTAATAGAAATGTCAAATTTTTCTAACACGGTTATCGCCTTGTATCAAAATGTAAATAGACTATCTTACTCGAAAAAAGCTTATTATGCTACAATTTTGCCTTTATTAGGAGTGTTTTTTGCTAGAAAGTATGCAAACGTATGAGCCTTTAATGGATCAACAACTTGTCATTTCATTATTTCAACACATTCATCCTCTTTGGTTTTATGGAATAATAGCTATCACTTTTTTTCTTATCATTACAATTTCACTGTGGAACTTTATGTTACGACGCAAGGTTGAACGTGTCATAAAACTGAATCTTGAAAATCAAAAAATTATTCTTCAACACGCCAAACAAGCCGCACTTGGTACACTCATTGGTAATATTTCACACCAATGGAGGGAACCTCTTTCCAACCTAAGCAGCATTAATCTCATGATGATGGCATATTTGGAGCACAATCAAACCATTGATAAAGCATTGTGGTATGAAAAACTAAAAAGCGTTGAAAATACATTGGATTTTATGTCTCAAACCATGCAAAATTTTTTAGAGTTTTACAAACCCTCTTCACAGTATGATACCTTTAATGTCTCCCAATCCATTTACCAAACCCTTAGTATTATTGAGACCCATATTCTTGCGGATAATGTTCATATAGAGGTACAAGGGGATATGAACGTTGAAATTTATGGGATTAAAAATGAATTTATGCAAGTTTGGCTTAATATTATTAACAATGCTTTGCAAGCATTTCACCCTGAACGTGTAGAAAAACGTAAAATTATCATTACGTTATCTCAAGAAAAAATTACTTTTTGTGACAACGCTAGAGGAAAAATAGCAGAAAATGCTCTTACAAAAGGACTCGGGCTTTCTATGTGTCAAACCATTCTAGAAAAATACGCTCAAAAACTCTTAATTTGTAACACCAAAGAGGGCGTGTGTGTCACCATTTTACGAAAGACCTAAGCGATACCCTGCTTCATTGACGGTTTGAATAAACTGCTTTCCTACCTTTTTTCGAAAACGCATTACAAAATTTAGCAGAGCTTGTTCACTCACATCATCAAAATTCCAAAGCGTTTCATACATCATCGTTTTGCTTACCACACGGTTTTGATGCTCTATTAAAAGCTCAACAAACGCTGTTTCTTTCTTATTTAAATCTATTTTATAACCCTCATTGGTAAATAAAATACGATTGTGTTTATCAAAAGCATACCCATTTTTTAACACAAGATGATTACTCGCACTTAGGCTTATAGAGCAGCGATTAAGGGTCTCAATCAACTCTTTGTATTTGACAGGTTTGAGCAAATATGCCATTAAATTCAGGGGAATTGCTCGAAGTAAGAACTCTTCATTTTTGTTCCCACTTAAGACAATTATAGGTATGGTTGTATTGGTATGGCGCACGGTCTCTATAAAGCTTAGAGCATTTTCATGGTGCACCTTAATATCAGAAATAATAATATCTATTTTTTGTGTTTGCAGTGTATTGTAGGCGATTTCTAGGGTATTGCAATGAAATATTTTATGTACAAAAAGCTCTAAAAGTGCCATAAAATTTTGGGCGAATTCTTCGTTGTCTTCTAGGAAGAGAATGTGCTTTTCTTTGAGAGTGTATATCATTAATGTCCACTTTTTTTGGTTTGCATTATACGCACTTTTAACTTTAATGTAAGCTAATATATCTCATCTATATCTCATTTCAAAAAAAATGAGTGGGATTTGTCTGTGATAAATGCACCGTATAATGAAGCAAGTAAGTCAATATTTTAGCTAGGAGGATCAGTGTGATTACCTTTCTTTGTTCCCTTGTTATCCTTTTTTTAGGATACGCTATTTATGGTAAATTTGTTGAGAAAACATTTGGAATGGACCCTCATCGTCCCACACCTGCCATCACGCAAGCAGACGGTGTTGATTTTGTTCCCATGGCAACATGGAAAGTTTATCTTATCCAGTTTCTTAACATTGCAGGACTTGGACCTATTTTTGGACCGATTATGGGTGCTTTGTATGGACCAGCTGCTTTTTTATGGATTGTTTTAGGTGCCATTTTTGCAGGTGGCGTGCATGATTATATGTCAGGTATGATGTCTGTTCGCAATAAAGGTAAAAGTATTGCAGAATTAGCAGGTGATTATTTGGGTGAAAGTAGCCGTTATGCCATGCTATTTGTCAGTGTCGTGCTTCTTTTATTTGTAGGGGTTGTTTTCATTGTAGGGCCTGCTGCACTTTTAGCTAACCTTACCTTTCAAACAGGAGGTGAGGGTGTTTTTGCTGGCACAATGTTTGCCGATAAAACATTTTGGATTGTCTTAATTTTTGCCTACTACTTTGTTTCAACCATCTTTCCTGTCGATAAAATTATTGGACGTATTTACCCCTTCTTTGGTGGTGTTTTAATGTTTATGGCCTTTGGTGTCGCTGGAGCTATGATATACCATGGTCTTGCAATCCCTGAGATTACAGAAATGGGAAATTATAGCCATCCACAAGGCACGCCTATTTGGCCAGCACTCTTTTTTACCATTAGTTGTGGCGCACTCAGTGGTTTTCATGCAACCCAATCCCCTCTTATGGCACGTACCCTGAAAAATGAAAATCTTGGTCGTAAAGTTTTTTATGGGGCTATGATTTCTGAAGCAGTGATTGCTATGATTTGGGCAGCTGTTGGCATGGCATTTTTCCCCAATGGCATTGCAGGACTTAGTGATGTCCTTGCAAAGGGTGGACCAGGTCTGGTGGTCAATGAAGTTACCGTGGGTTATCTTGGTATCTTAGGTGGTTTACTAGCTATCTTAGGTGTTATTGTAGCTCCTATTACTTCAGGGGATACTGCATTTCGTGCCATTCGTTTAACCATTGCAGATCGTTTCAATATTTCTCAAGCAAAAATCACCAATCGTCTAACGATTTCTTTGCCTATTTTCATTGTTGCGTTTTTCATTACGCAAGTTGGATTTGCTGCCATTTGGAAATACTTCACCTTCTCCAATCAAATGCTCTCCGCTTTTGCGCTTTGGACAGCTACAGCGTATTTGATTAAACACGGAAGAAATTTTTGGATGACTGCCCTTCCAGGCACGTTTATTACAGCCAGTTTAGTTGGGTATTTGCTAACGGCGAAAGAGTTTCCTTTTGGCTTAAGTCATGATGTTGCCATAAACAGTGGATTAGTAACTGCAACGGTGATTATGATTTATCTGGTGCGCTTAGGCATTGTACAAAAACGTAAATTTGCCAATGCCGTATAAACCTTTACGCTACGAGGGTATCCTCGTAGCACACTTCTTTACATGTAAATATATTTCATGACCAGTTTTATTGCTTTTAAGAGTTCATTTGAGGGTAGCATTCGAAGTAAAGAACCCTTGAAGATTCAAGGAGAGATCAAAGGAGATATTTTTTGCGATACCTCTGTTTGGATTGAATCAAAAGGGTATGTCTTCGGAGAAATTCACGCAAAAGAGGTCATTGTTCAAGGAATCTGCGAGGGGAATATTTTTTGTGAAAACCTTATCATTAAAACCTATGGCTCTTTTAAAGGAAATGTAAAAAGCACATGGCTTAGCATGGAAACAAAGGCTCGCTTTGAGGGTCAACGTACTCTTTGCATGACCGAAGATAAAACATCCCAAAAGCAGCGAAAACCCATAGAGCCTTTTGATACAGAAACGGTTCTACTCTAAGCGTTGATACAATGCTTTGATGTTCTCTTCAATTGCATCTTCTTTATACACCGCACTAATCACAGAGTACATTGCCACATCATGGGCATGCAAATGGACAATATTTTCTTGATTAATCCCACCAATCGCGCAAATGGGTATTTTTAAATGGGCTTTGGCCTCTTTTAAAAGGCTGTGTTCTACAACAGTACTGTTGGGCTTTGTAGGCGATGCAAAAAAAGAACCAAAAGCAACATAATCCGCACCTAACGCTTCGTAATGTAACGCTCTTTGAACATCACCATAACACGAAACACCTATAATTTTATCACGTCCCAATAGCGCACGTGCTTCTTCATAACTCACATCATCCATGCCTACATGTAAACCATCCGCATTGATTTCATGGGCAATTTCCAACCTATCATTGACAATAAAAAGTGCTTCATAATAATCACACAGGGCTTGAAGCCTAATACACTGCTTTAAAGCCTCTTCATCGCTGGCATATTTATTGCGGTATTGAATCATACAAACACCGCTTTTTAAAACACGCTCCATTTGTTCCAAAAGAGTATCATCGGGTGTTAACGTAGCATCGGTGAGGACGTAAAGTCCTTTAAGAAGGGATTTGTCTAGCATGAACCTCTCGCTTTATTTTTGCAAAGATTGTACAGACTCAAAGCTTAAAACGCCCAAGCACAAAAGAGATGCTTGAGCGAAGTAAAGAGTGCGTTAAGACTTAAATTTACCGAGCTCATTGTTGAGATTTTCGGTCATGACATGTAAATGCTCAGAGGCTTGTGAGACATTATCAATGCTTCCCACATTCTCTTTAGAAATCACATTGATTTTTTCTATTTCATCGACAATGGTTTTAATCTTAGAAGCGGTGTCAATAAAGTCATTGACCGTATGGTGAGAATCATCAATGGTTTTATGAATAATATCAGCCACACTGTTCATACCATCTTGCAGTTCAATAGAGATAGAAGCTAGCGCATTCACCTCTTGTGCATTTGTGGTAATATCGGTATTGGCATCCATAATAGATTGCACCACCACATTAATGGTCGCATCAATCTCCACTAAGCTCTTTTGGGTTCGCTCAGCTAGTTTTCGTACTTCATCGGCTACCACCGCAAAACCACGTCCATGCTCTCCTGCTCGTGCGGCTTCAATGGCAGCATTTAGGGCTAGAAGATTGGTCTGATCGGCAATATCTCGAATAATGCCTAAAACATCTTTGACTTCATTAGCATTGTGGCTTACTGTATTAAGACGCTCTGCTAAGTTTTGCTCTTTAAGCGCAGTCGCTTGCATGGTATGTTCTAGGTGTTCCACTTTACTTTTAACATCAGAGATGTCTTTTTGGGTATCAGAGAGTGCTTGTTGAGAGGCTTTGGCTTTAAGCACAGAGGTTTCAATACTTTTTACCAAAGCAATGCCCTCTTCTTTGGTATGTTCTACAATACGAGATTCTGCATCCACGTTTCGTACCACTTCTGAAGCCGTACGAGAGAGCTCTTCTGAGATAGAAGCATTTTCATTACTGATGGTTTTTGATTTTTTAACAATCTCATGGAGTTTTTCAATAAACTTATTGATATTACGAGAGACTTGTGCAAACTCATCATTGGCTGTAGCTGAGAGTCTTTGTCTTAAATCTCCCTCTGAACTGGAAAGCTCTTCTACCACACTGTTAAGATTATCTAGGGGTTTGAGCAAGGTTTTAATCAAAATTACCATAATCCCTATGGAGAGAATGAGCATGATGATACCTACAATGATAAGCTCACTCATTTGTTTATTTAAAAAGGCATAAGCGACTTCTTCATCAAACGTAATGGCAGGAACCCATCCGCCTGTCTCTTTAGAGACTTTAAACGCAATAATTTTTACCTTACCATTTTTAGTATATTCCACTAAACCTGTATCTTTTCCTGCTAATTTTTGAGCAAGTTCTGCATTTACACTCTTAAGCTCTTTGCCTAAGAACTCTTTATTTGGATGGGCAATAAAAACCCCTTGTGTATCAAAAAGTGTTCCATAACCGCCATTAAAATTCACATCAGCAGTAGCCTTAATCAGTACATCCAATGCAATATCTAAAATGACACCCCCTAAAAACTTTCCTTCTTTCATAATGGGAGCCATAATGGAAACAATAAGTTTATTGGTCGTAGCATCTACATACGCATCAGTCACACCTACCTTTTGAGTGCTTTTAAGCGTTTTGTACCATCCACGTACCCGAGGATCATACCCTTTTGGCATAGCCGTTCCAGAACCTGTGTACGCAACACCATCTTCCAACCCAATGGTTGTATCAAAACCACCCAATGATTTGGTCGTCTCTTGTAAAATAGCAATCACGCTTGTTCTTTCCATGGTATGAACATCACTTAAATAACGCCCTGCACTTTCAACACCACTTTTTTTACCAGCTACCCACGCATCAATATAATCGGTTAATCCACGTGCTGCCATTTTAAGGCTCTCTTCTACTTGTATGACACTGTTCTTCTTGGTATCTACGTAACTAATAAAACTAAAAATAGTCAAACTTAAAAACATTAAAACCGAGATGGTCATAATCACCTTTGCCTTAAAAGACATATTAACTCCTTATCCTCATAATTTCTTACCCTAAGTATATCGACATAACGTTATAAATGTGTTGCATCAGATGAGCATTTTGTTACCACTTCGCAATAAAGTTTCATTAAAATAGTTTAACTATCTCACTGGAGTCTTTTATGCCTTTTTCGCTTCCTCTTCTTTTAAAACAACTGAGCATCAAACACCGTTTTTACTTAGGATTTTTTACTATTTTTATCGCATTCCTTATTATGGGAGTGATTTATATGCTGCATTACAGACACAATCAAAACTTTTTTGATACCCAAATTCACCAATCCAAAATACTCAATGAAAACCTGAAAAAAAACACCCTCGTCAACGCTCAAACCATCGAAGCTTTTTCCACACTGGAAACTCAAGCCAAAGGCATTTCAACCCTTTACAATGACCTCTCAACACTTAGAACCCTAAGAGATGAACTGACAACACTCAATTTTAAACCCTCCCAACAACGAAAAATGGAACGTATCATTCAAGAATTGGGGGCATGGCAAAATAGTAGCGCAGGAAAACATCCTTTTATTGCTCCTTATGCCATGCAATTTACCATTTTGACCCAACGGCTAAGCAGTGAGGCAAACGAAGATGTGGTACGTGATATTAATCTGGTTATTGAAGATATTACAGGTAAAATCATTGATGAAGCATTAAAAGTAAACGATAAAACACACACAAGTATGCGTGAATTAAAAGAGAATATAAGCTACTTAAACACCCATCTTGAACAAGATACACACACCCTTGAAAAGAGCCATCATGCGCTTGAAAACCTTCAGCAAACCAATGAAGAAGGAACCTTTTACCTCGCTCTTGCTTCTATCTTTTTTGTAGCAACCCTTTTGTTTCTGCTATATGCCATCCGCTTGATTGTTATGGAAACCCTGAACATGGGCGAACACTTTCAAAAACTTATTCATGACCCACGTTACATTGATTTTCGCCATAAAATCATTATTCCCCCTGCCAATAAAGATGAATTAGATGGTATTGCCCGTGTCATTGGTACGGTTTTTTTACATGTAGAACAAACCATTCTTCATATTCGTGATATTTCAAACCATTCACATACTTCTGCACAAAGTTTGCAACATACATCGCAAACACTGCTTAGCACGATTCACGAACAAGAAAGCAGTATTGAAAATATGACAACACCTATACAAACTCTTCAACATACCCTAAGCCAATCCGAAGGGGTGAGTGAGCAAACCAAAGAGACTTTGGAGCAAAACATACAGGTGATGGAGCATTTTATGCGTGATTTATCAAGCCTTCATGATGATGTGACACAAAGCCAAAATGAACAACATGCCATTCATACTGAAATGCAAAAACTAACACAGCATGTGGCACAAATGCAAACGGTTTTTAATTTGATTGATGAAATAGCTGATCAAACCAATCTTTTAGCTTTAAATGCTGCCATTGAAGCCGCACGTGCGGGAGAGCATGGACGAGGTTTTGCCGTAGTAGCGGATGAAGTGCGAAAGCTGGCTGAGCGAACCCACGAAAGTTTGGGAAATATTGATGTGATTGCAAAAGAGATTATTGAGGGAGTTGGGCACAACACCCAAAGATTAAACCACATGAGTGTACTTATGGTTGATACAGGTAAGCGTATGGCTTCCTTAGAGCAGATTGCTGTTCAGACACAAAAAGAAATTACGCACTCTCTTGGCACCGCCAATGAAGCCTTAAGTCTTTCACACACCGTATCACACAATGTTAATACACTTATTGCGCAAATGCAAGACACGCTAAAACTTAGTGTCACCAACAAAGATAAAGGTCAAATGGTCGCAAACGTTTCTGAAGAGCTTTTTGAAATCTCACACACCCTCAATAACCTGCTCTCAAAATTTTTACATGTAAAGCATTCTTAATTGCTAAGGGTAGCATCTCTTTGCCTTTTATAAGGCTTAGAGAGAAGTGAAGTGATAGACTCTTGAGCTTTGCCCAAGAGTCGTGTAAAAGTAGGAACTAAAACTTACCTTTTTCCTTAAGCTTTTTATACCACGCATTGTGAAGAAACTTAACTTCTTCTTCTTCGACATACCCTGTAATAATACTATGCACTGCCCCTTTAATGGCAAACATAGACATATAGACATGGGTAATAAAGAGGGCGACAACCGCAAAGCCCATCACATTATGCACAATAGCGGCAACTCTTAGAAGGTCTATTTGAGAAAGACCTGTGAGGTTATGCAACATCTCCATTTTAAAATCTAAGAAGAACATCATTGCCCCACTTAGAATCATGGTAATGCCACCAAGTATTGCCACCCAGTACCACATCTTTTGACCTGCGTTAAATTGGGTAGCATTAATCACTTGTTTCTCTTTAGAGAGGTATCCTCCTAAAATCATAAACCATTTGACATCTTCAAGGTTAAAGAGTGCCTCTTTCAGCCACATGAGTGCCATAGGAATGACCACAATCGCAAAGGGAATGGTAAAGATACCATGAAGGTTTTTTGCCATTCGAACGAGTGTTCCTCCACCAAAGAAATCACCAAAAACGATAATAAAGCCTGTTGGAACGAGTACCAAAAAGCTTACTGCTGCAATTTGGTGAACGGTTCGATGAAACAGGTTAAAGGCATAATGTTTTTTCTCACTGTGTGGGAAGACTTTAGGGCCTACCAGTTTATAGTGTAAGAAGAAGACACTTGGTACACCAATGAGGACAGCTAGAAATATCCATGCAAAGTATTTGCCTTGAAGCAAGGTAAAGAGTGCTCCTAATTTCAAGGTCTCTTCTTGTCCGTACCCTAGGATATTTTGTATGCGCATCTCACCCCAGATTTGGCTATCCGTAGCCATTGCCACGGATGCCAAAGCCAGAGTCGCAATGAACATATAAATGACTTTTTTCATTGCGAATCCTTTCATTGGTTTTTATACGCCTTATCCCATCCATAAGGTGCATTAGCCCCTTTACCTCGTGTTGCGACACGTGCTCTAAAGACATTCGCAACCGATTGGGCATCGCCTACAAGTAAGGCTTTGGTGGAACACATGGCTGCACACACAGGTACTTTGCCCTCTGCGATTCTATTTTGACCATAGAGATGTCGCTCTTTTTCAGAGTTAGTCTCTAAAGGACCACCTGCACACATGGTACATTTATCCATTGCCCCTTTAGCACCAAAGGCGCCATCACGAGGAAATTGTGGTGCACCAAATGGACATGCGTACAAGCAGTATCCACAGCCTATACATGTCTCTTTATCATGAAGAACGATTCCATCTTCTCGGATATAAAAACAATCCACTGGGCATACTTGCTCACATGGAGCGTCTGTACAGTGCATACATGCAATCGATGTACTCATTTCCTTACCAGGTATTCCTTCATTGATTGTGACAACTTTTCGTCTACTGATACCAACGGGTAGCTCATGTGCTTCCGCACATGCGACGCTACAGCCATCACACTCGATACATCTGCTCTCATCGCAGTAAAATTTCATTCTTGCGTATTCCATCATCCACCCCCTACGCTTTTTCTACGCGGCATAAGCCGCCTTTGGTTTCAGGAATCTGAGTAATGATGTCATAGCCATAGTTGGTAACGGTATTGACACTCTCTCCGCTTGCATACGGTTTTGTTCCCGCTGGGAAATTACCCGTTCTGTCTGTTCCTTGGAAATATCCTGCAAAGTGAAACGGCATAAAGACCATATCAGGTAACACTGTATATGAGTATTTTGCTTTCACTTTAATTTTTGTACCCTCAGGTGAATGTACCCACATCATTCCACCGTTTCGAATGCCATGTTTTAGCGCTAAATCAGGGTGAATGTCACAGAACATCTCAGGGGTTAAAGCTGCAATGTACTTAGAAGCACGGTTTTCGATACCCGCACCGTTCATCGTCACAAGTCGTCCTGTGACCATGTTGATTGGGAAATCTTTGGCATAATCTTGCGCACTTTGAACAGAGATATACTTCGTCATAACACGGAAGTGATTTGCTTTATCTGGATATGCTGGGTATTTTTGTGCCAAATCGGTTCGTGGTGAGTGCAATGGCTCTCTGTGCATTGGGATATGATCTGGGAAGTTCCAAACAATTGCTCTTGCTTTTGCATTTCCATACGGACAAACACCCGCTTCGAGGCACTTTTGAACCAAAATACCGCTGTTATCAACTTTCCAGTTTGCACCACATGCCGCTTTTTCTGCTTCAGTAAGCGTAATGCCAAGCACTTTTTCGATGTTCTCTTTGGTGATCTCAGGATACCCTGTCTCAATTTTTGAGCCTTTAGGGAAAGAGCCCTTTTCAGCTAAAAGGTTGACACCATCTTTTTCTAAACCAAAGTTATTTCTAAAGCCCATACCACCCTCAGCAACAGTAATGCTGGTATCGTAAAGGTTTGGAGAACCGCCGTGTGTTTTCGTCCAACAAGGCCATGGAAGTCCGTAGTATTCACCTTTCATTGGTCCCATACCCGCACCTGTAACTTCATCAAACATATGCCAGTTGTCGGTATGTTTTTTAACTCTCTCCGCTGTCCATCCCGTTAAACCGATGGTTTTGATGATACGTGCAATTTCATTGGTCGCATCTTCTGGCCATACAAACTCTTTTTTATTTGGAATCATCTCTAATTTGCCATCTTTGGTCTCTTGCATCAACATACCCTTGGTATATTGCTCATAAAAACCTAGACGCTTTGCAAGCTCAAACATAATGTCTTGATCGGCTTTGCTCTCATAAAGAGGCTCGACGACTTTATAACGCCATTGCGCACTTCTATTGGTTGCAACAACCAAACCACTGGTCTCAAACTGCGTTGCTGCTGGAAGAATGAAGACGTTGTCTTTTTTATCGGTTAAGATAGCCGCTTCGTTGACAAATGGATCGGCTAAAACAAGGAGATCTAAATTATCAAGACCTTCTTTGATTTTGGCCTGTTGCGCCACAGAGGTAATACCATTACCCATAACAACAAGGGCTTTTAAAGGGGTACCTGCATTTTCAATTTTTTCATCAGACTTAACATTTTGAACACCAGCCCACCAACGTGCCAGTGAAAAGCCATTTTTTTCCATCCATGAAGCATCTTTAAACTGAGAAACGAGGTAATCATACTCTACACCCCACTGTTTAGCGAAGTATTTCCAAGAGCCTGCTGCTAGACCATAGTAGCCTGGAAGTGAGTCTGCCAAACATCCCATATCGGTTGCACCTTGAACATTGTCGTGTCCACGAAGAATGTTGGTACCTCCACCTGCTTTTCCCATATTACCAAGAGCAAGTTGAAGAATTGGTGCCATACGAGTATTACTGGTTCCAATGCTATGTTGGGTTAGACCCATAGCCCAAATAAGAGTTCCTGGGCGATTTTTTGAATATAAGGTTGTAATTTGAATCAATTTTTCAGCAGGAACGCCTGTGACATCGGCAACCACTTCTGGTGTCCATTTTTTTGCCTCTTCACGAATTTTATCCATTCCAAAAACACGTGCATCAATATACTCTTTGTCATCCCAACCATTTTGGAAAATAATATTGAGCATACCATACATAAACGGAATATCAGTTCCTGGGCGAATTTGTGCAAAAATATCTGCTTTTGCTGCTGTTTTAGTAAAACGTGGATCAATAACAATAAGTTGAGAGTTATTTCTCTCTTTTGCTTTTAAAAAGTGTTGAAAACCAACAGGGTGGTTTACGGCAGGATTTGCGCCAAAAATAATAATTGCTTTAGACTTTTGAATATCTCCAAGAGAATTCGTCATAGCACCGTATCCAAATGTATTCGCTACACCAGCGACTGTGGAAGAGTGTCAGATTCTTGCTTGATGGTCTGTGTTATTAGTACCAAAAAAAGCTGCAAATTTTCTAAAGTAGTAGGCTTGCTCATTACTCATTTTCGCTGAACCTAAAAATTGAACAGCGTCTGCGCCATCTTTTTTCTTAAGGTCTGCTAGTTTGGTTGCAATGCGGTTAAGCGCATCGTCCCATGAAAGACGTTTCCATTGACCGTTCTCTTTGACCATTGGGTATTTAAGGCGTACTTCTGATCTGACCATATCGATCATATCAGCACCCTTACAGCAGTGTCCACCAAGGCTGATTGGGTGGTCTTGAGCAACTTCTTGACGAACCCATACACCGTTTTGAACTTCTGCAATTACACCACATCCCACAGAACATGACGTACAGATAGTTTTAACTTTTTTGCTTCCAGGAAATGGGTTTTTCACCTCTTCCTCTGTTGCGGCTCTCGTTACTTTTTCACTTGAAAAACCAGAAGTTGCGCCAAATACGCTAGCAACCGCTGCCATTTTAAGGAAAGAACGACGACCCACAGTCGTGCTTAGAGCACGGATGGTATCATTTTGCATGATGTGTGCCTCCTAGTTTATAGAGCAGATTTGTAATAATCTTCCCATGCTTGTGTTTTTGTGTAGGTAATCTCTTTCTTTTTCGATTTGCCTACAACAACGCCATTGGATCCCTTTGTAACGGATGAACTCGCTTGCAAGCTTGCAACGCCAACGGCAGTTACAGCACCTGCAAGAGCAGCTTTTTTAACAAAGCCACGTCTGCTTTCATTCATACAATGCTCCTTGTATAAATTAATCCCTTAAAACTTAAGAGATTGCCCCAAAAAAGAATTTTTTTTCGGGCAATCTCTTTGGATTGCCTTAGACTTCTACTGCTTTTTTGGCTTTATCTGCCTCTTTTTTAGCTTTGTTTTCAGCCCTACGTCTGGCTTCTGCCCCTGAGAGTATCTCTAAAGGTTGTGGTTTTTGAGTGCGTTCAACCTCTTTTAAAGGTGGTTTTGCTACTTCAAAATACATACGCTCAAATGCAATAAAAGCATTAAGAACAATGGCAACAGACTGATACATTTTTGCCATAGGATGCTCATACACTTTTACAATAAACTCATCAATGAACGGGTTGACAACCTCTGTAAAAAGACAATGCTGAAGCGTCTCGTACTCTTTTTGATCGTGCATAATTAATTCAATTAATTCATGCATAAACGTAAAAATAAATCCCACACTGTCTTCATTTTCTTTAAAATGTTTCTCATCACGTCTGATTTTTGTTTTGGCTAAAAAGTTTTTAACCTCTAATTGCTTCTTACCACTTTCAACACCCTCATCATAATACGAAGCCGTATTGCGCACCACTTTATAAGAAGGATTGTGAAAAAGATCATCGTATTCTTGAGTAAATGCCTCTTCGCCACCTTGGGCTAAAAAAAGTTGAATCTCCTTCAGTGCTTCGCCTGAATTCTCATCAATAGGATTTTGAGCCATGATGCTTAAGGCTTCTTCTAACCCCTTGTAACGCTCTGGACTGGTGGTGAAGACAAACATCTTACTCAAAAAACCATAGTAGAGTGAACGGGCTTTATTAACCGATTCTTTATTTATCATTGATTTATTCCTTAATTTCCTAAAGTCAATAAAAGTAGACCAAAAGAGTCCTATTTACCTTCTGAAAGACAAAAAGCTTGAAAACAAGGGATAAGCACGACTTTAGCGTGAAAGTATTGCCCCTTTTTTTATGCTTCTTTCTCTCGTTCAGTAAACAAACTTTTACCGATTTAGGAAAATGTACCATAGGTAAGCTTAGGTAAAAAATGTGTTTATAAAGTAATAAAAAAACTTAAATATAGCTTAAATATGCAAATTAAGCATATTGCTCAGAGGATAAAAGCAGATGGCGAAGTATACCTAATAATAGTTAAAATCACGTCCGATTAAGAAAAAATTCTTTACATGTAATCATTTTTGAATATGGTTCTCACTTAAGCATTCTCTAATTTGAGTTACTCTAATATATGAGCAATTGTTCATATGAACACTTATCTAAATAAGGGAGCTGTTATGGGTGATGAATTTTGCAGTTGTGACATTTTGCATGAAAACCTCATTGAAATTGTGAAGAAAAAAATGCCTCAAGAAGAGAAACTGTACGATTTGGCGGAACTTTTTAAGGTCTTTGGTGATACCACACGGGTTAAAATTATCTCCGCTCTTTTTGAAGCAGAACTCTGCGTGTGCGATATTGCCGAGCTTTTAGGCATGAGTCAATCTGCCATTTCGCATCAATTGCGTGTGCTTCGTCAAGCACGGCTTGTCAAACACCGCAAAGAGGGAAAAGTTGTTTTTTACTCTCTCGATGATGACCACATTAAAAGTATTTTTAATCAAGGACTAGAACATATATTAGAACCACGAGGATTTGACCATGCAGTTTTCTAAAGAACCCCAAAGTTGTGCCACAACACAGGAGAGTTGTTGTTCAAGATGCCAACCTATTGTTGCGGTACATCAGCACGATGCCCACGAGCATCACCATGACCACGGTGCTCACGAGCATGAGCATCATCACCACCATGAACACACCGATGAAAGCCTTAAAGAGATGCTAAGCTCATCACAATTTTATGCCTTTTGTGTGGGGGCTGTTTTATTTGTTTTTGCCCTTTTTATGGATGAGAGTCACCCATGGATGCTGGCAACTTACATCGCTAGTTTTCTTTTAGTCGGAGGTGAAATTCTCTACGCCGCACTTCGGAATCTTTTTAGAGGAAAACTCTTTGATGAAAACTTTTTAATGGGACTCGCCACGGTGGGTGCTTTTAGTATCGGCGAGTATCCTGAGGGTGTTTCGGTTATGCTTTTCTTCCGTATTGGTGAGTTTTTTCAAGATTTGGCAGTAGCCCGCTCACGCAAATCCATTACCAAACTGATGGATATTCGCCCTGATTTTGCCACCCTTTATACCGAAGATGGGGAGAAAAGAGTTGAGCCTAATGAGGTCACATTGGGAAGTCGTATTTTGATTAAACCAGGGGAAAAAATTCCTTTGGATGGGATCATTATAGAGGGGTTTTCTACACTCGACACCTCAGCCCTTACAGGAGAGTCTCTTCCCAAAGAGGTGAGCAAAAACGATGAAGTGCTCTCAGGAAGTATCAATAAAACAGGTCTTTTAAGAGTTGAGACGACCAAACTTTTTGCAGATTCTACGGTTTCCAAAATTCTTGATTTGGTACAAAATGCTAGCAGTAAAAAGGCTAAAACAGAGCAATTCATCACCCATTTTGCGAAATACTACACCCCCTTTGTTGTAATTTCAGCCGCATTGCTTGCTTTTGTCCCACCGCTTCTGATTGAAGGGGCTGTGTTTAGCGAGTGGTTTAGACGCTCTTTGGTCTTTTTGGTTGTCTCATGCCCTTGCGCATTAGTGGTTTCTATTCCTTTAAGCTTTTTTGGAGGCATTGGGGGTGCATCACGCAATGGTATTTTGGTCAAAGGTGGAAACTTTCTTGAAGCACTCAACGGGGTTGATACTGTAGTCTTTGATAAAACAGGAACGCTCACCAAAGGTATTTTTAGTGTCACACAGATTAAAGCGTATGCAGGGCATCGTGAAGAAGAGGTGCTTCGACTTGCAGCCCTTGCGGAGATGCACTCTAACCATCCCATCGCACTTTCCATTAAACGTGCGTACAATCAACCGCTTAATGCTCTCATCAACACCTACGAAGAGCTCGCAGGCTATGGGGTGAGAGCTGTGATTGAGGGTAAAAACGTCTTGGTCGGAAATGATAAACTTTTAAAAGAACAAGGTATTGCCCATGAGCAGGCAAACACATCGCACAACAGTGTGGTTTATGTTGCCTTAGAAGATCAGTTCATAGGGTATCTACTTATTGAGGATGCGCCCAAAGAGGAGAGTAAAGAGGCGATTTTAGCGCTTCATGCCCTTGGCATTAAAGAAATTATTATGCTCACAGGAGATACCAAAGAAACGGCACATGCTGTGGCAAACACACTGGGTATCGCACACGTAGAAGCGGAACTCTTACCGCATCAAAAAGTTGAAAAACTCGAAGAGATTATGGCGAGAAAAACAGGCAAAGGCAAAACCGTTTTTGTGGGTGATGGCATTAACGATGCCCCTGTTTTAGCACGTGCAGACATTGGCATTGCCATGGGAGGCGTTGGCTCAGATGCCGCCATTGAAGCGGCTGATGTGGTCATTATGACCGATGAAATCACCAAAGTGGCTACGGCTCTTAAAATTGCCAAAAAAACCCATGCCATTGTTTGGCAAAATATCATCTTTGCACTTGGGGTTAAAGGTGCAATCCTCATTATGGGTGCCTTTGGTGTTGCTACCATGTGGGAAGCGGTTTTTGGGGATGTGGGTGTTGCTTTGATTGCTGTTTTAAATGCTACACGGGTTCTCACCCACAAATAATGCTTGAAACGCTCTTAACTTGAAGAGCGTTTTTTCCTTACATGTAAAAACAAAATTCATTTTAGAGTACACTATACAAACTCTTTTACAAAGGATGCGTATGAATGTACAAACCGATGAAACCTTACAGATGCGTTACGACACTGAGACACAAACACTGGTCATTACGACACCAAAAGGCTTAAGCATTGCGCTAAATGATGCCACAGGAAGCATTACCCTAGAGCACTCTCCACACACCAAACTTACGTTAAACGATAAAGGGATTTGCTTGGAAGGAGACAGCATTGAGATTCACGCCATTGCAGAACTTTCCCTTAAAACCTCAGGTCTCATGCGCCTTAATGGTGCGATGATCACGCTTAATTAAGGAGCATGTATGCCACTTGCTGCACGCATAACGGATTTTCACACCTGCCCAATGGTCACACCCGCCATTCCGCCCGTACCTCACGTCGGAGGTCCTATCATTGGACCTGGTGTGGCTACGGTACTCATTGGCAAACTGCCTGCTGCAGTGGTAGGTGACCAGTGTGTTTGCGTAGGACCTCCTGATAGAATTATTCAAGGTTCGTCTACTGTTTTTATTGGAGGCAAACCCGCAGCACGCATGGGGGATGTAACCGAACATGGTGGGGTAATTGCCCTAGGATACCCAACGGTTCTCATTGGAGGGTAGCCACCTTTTTTTAGTTACATGTAAAGCATTAAATGCCTTAAATGCTTTACATGTAACGCTGATTAAAAAATAGGCAATAAAATGTCTATAGGCTCTCTTTGTCTGCTTAATTTTGTGCTAAACTGCTTTCATTACATTTGAGTAAAAGGGCAAAGGTACACAGCCATGGTCGAGTCTCACAGTCCCCTCTACGATGCTTTTAAAGGCATATTAAACACCATTGATCCCCAACGGGTTCAAGAGCTTCTCTCCTACATGAACACGGAGGCGATTAACTTCAATTTATTCAAAAACAACGCCTTTATTGAGCGTAAGTTTCCTTTTGACATTATTCCTCGGATTGTATCGCCTGAAGAGTTTTCCTATCTTGAAAAAGGGATTCAACAGCGTATTTGTGCTCTCAATCTTTTTCTCGAAGATATTTACGGAGCACAAAAGATTTTGAAAAATGGTGTGATTCCTAGCGAATTTGTCTTCTCCTCTAAGGCTTATTTGCCCGCTTTTGCCAACACACCTGTTTCGAAAAATATTCGTGTACACATCAGCGGTATTGATTTGGTTAAAAACAGCGTGGGTGATGGCTGGGTGGTGCTTGAGGATAATTTACGAGTGCCTAGTGGGGTGAGTTATCCGCTCTCTTTGCGTATGCTTACCCGTAAAGTCTTTCCTGAATTTTTTGAAAAACTTCCTATTCGCAGTGTGCACAATTATCCTAAAATGCTTGAAAAGGCAATGAGTTATGTCAACACAGGAGGCATTAACGTCATTTTAACCCCAGGTCGCTATAACTCGGCCTTTTATGAACATTCGTATCTTGCCAAAGAGAGCGGAGCGGTTCTGGCGAATGGGGAAGATTTGGTGGTGGAAAAAGATAAACTCTACCTCAAGACTTACAGTGGTAAAAAAGCCCGTGTGGGAGCGCTTTATCGAAGATTGGACGATGAAGCACTTGATCCTATTGAGTTTAATCCTGATTCGTTAATTGGCGTTCCTAACATTACACAAATCTACCGTATGGGCAATGTAGCACTCATGAACAGCATTGGAAATGGCATTGCTGATGATAAGGGTATTTACTACTTTGTTCCTGAGATGATTCGCTACTACCTCAAAGAAGAGCCCATTTTACAAAATGCCCCAACCTATTTGGCGTTTTTTGAGAAAGACCGCCAGTACATCTTACAAAATATGCGTAACCTTGTCATTAAAGATGTTGCAGAAGCAGGAGGCTATGGCGTTCTTTTTGGTTCATTATTGAGTAAACCTGAGCGAGAAAAACTTAAAGATGCAATTTGTGCAGAGCCTAGGCGTTTTATTGCTCAAGAGATTATTGAGTTTTATGACATTGAGTGTTTGGACGATACAGGGGCGTTTTCACCTCGCAAAGCAGATTTACGTATGTTTTCCATTTACGGTGAAGAGATTTTTGTTTGGCCAGGAGGGCTGACCCGTTTTGCGATGGATCCTTCAAGCTACATTGTCAATTCTTCACAAGGTGGTGGTTTTAAAGACACATGGGTCTTAAAGGAGAGCAGATGATTCTAATATCCCCACAAAGAGCGGAGTATCTTTATTGGATGGGGCGTTACATTCAACGAGCAGAGAGCATGACACGTCTTGTGATAAGCTTATTTGACAAAATTTTAGATGAAGATTTTGATGATGCAAAAAAGGTGTATTCAAATTTAGGCATCACCCTAACCTATGACTCCTCACAAGCATTTTTACGCCAAAGTGTTTTTGATGTGGAATACGCAAGTCTTTTGTCCGTTATTAGCGCAGCACGGGAGAATGCCATTTTGACACGCCCTAACCTCTCGCACCGTATGTTTAGCCGTATTAACGCACTCTATCTTGCTTACCAAAAAGCCAAAGAGGAACGTACGGTTTCACTCTATTGGTTAGAAAGCACCTTGCAAGAATTGGATGCCATTTGGGGAAATTTGGAACTCTCTTTAGTCGAATCCAAAGAGGTACCCTTAATTCAATTGGGTAAAGTCATTGAGCGAATGGATCTTAATATTCGTATTTACGATAGTATGGAAGCAGCGGTTTTAGACCTTGAAAAGCTCAATAGCATTGCGCATAAAATTCGTCCAAATTCCAAACCCATAGGGCTATCGTCCAGTCAAAAACAAAAACTATTACACAAAATAAATTCAGTTTATGGAACACTAGCTTATGTCACAGAGAGTTAATTTTTCTTATGCATTTTCCCTTCACTTCAAAGAAGCCATACGCAAACACGCCTTTTGTTTGCGTATGCTTCCTTTAAACAATGCCATGCAAACACTTTTGCAGTGGAAATTATTGATTAATGAGAATGAAGTGCCTTTTTATCGCACCAAAGATGGCTTTGGCAATGATGTGCTCTTTGGTACCATTGAAAAATCGCATCGCCAGTTTGAAGCAAAACTCAGTGGCAGTGTTGCGTTTCATGGAAGTTACCAATACACCGACAATGATAACGCATCTTTGTACCTTCACCCCACAACACTCACACCCTTTTCAAGCTTTTCTCGTGAGTATTTGGATGCCCTCATGCTTCCGCTCTCCGCACTCAGTCTGGCTAAAATGCTCAATCAAACCATTTTTCAGAACTTTGAGTATGAAGCAGGTATTTCAACGACCTCTTGTGATGCCAATGCGCTTCTTTTGCGTCATAAAGGGGTATGCCAAGACTTTAGCCATTTGTTAATAACGCTCTTACGCCTTAAGGGGATTCCTGCACGGTATGTGGCGGGATTTATTGATGGAGAGGGAGAGAGTCATGCGTGGGTTGAAGCGTTTATTGATGGGTATTGGAGAGGGTTTGATCCCACACATGGCATTATGCTTGAGCACCAATCTTACATCAAAATTGCGCACGGCAGAGACTTTATGGACTGCCGTTTAAACCGTGGTGTCTTTATAGGGAAAAGCCAACAATCTTTACATGTAAATGTCAGCGTTGGAAGGGATGAGCAATGATAGAAGAGTTTTTTAGCGTTAAACTTCCTGTGGATGAGAGCTTAAAACTAAGACGTAACCGTTTTCATCCTCATGATATTAACACCTCAACCAAACGTATTTCTATTATTACAGGAACACACGGCGATGAGCTTGAGGGTCAGTATGTGTGTTATTTGCTCACAAAGTGGCTAAGAGAAAATCCAGATAAAATCAAGGGCATTATCGATATTTATCCCTCAATGAATCCAATGGGAATTGATAGCATTAGCCGCAATTTTCCTTTTTATGATGTTGACCTCAACCGTACATTTCCAGGGCATACAGCAGATTTTTTACCTGCACAAGTTGCCAATGCCATTACCCAAAGTGTCAAAGGAAGTGACTTTGCTATTGATATTCATGCCAGCAATATTTTTTTAAAAGAGCTTCCACAAGTACGCATCAGTCGTTCCAATGCGGATACCCTCGTCCCCTTAGCAGAAAAGTTGGGCATTGAGTTTATTTGGGTACACGATGCAGTCACCGTTTTAGAATCAACCTTTTCACATACCCTCAACACCTTAGGGACAAAAACCCTTGTGGTGGAGATGGGCGTTGGTATGCGTATTAGTAAAACGTATGGGGAAAACCTTAGCCATGGCATTTTAAATCTAATGGCACATGCTGACATTATTGATCTACCTGAGCATCCCATACAAGCGTCTATCTCCAATCATCATTCACATGTTCATTTTATTAATGCCTCAGAAGCAGGGATTTTTATTCCTACCTTAGAGCATAATGTGCTGGTAAAAAAAGGTGAAATATTGGGTGAAATTATCGACCCTTTGGAGGGTGTGGTGAAAGAGCGTTTATTAAGCCCGTGCGATGGATTGTTATTTACGATTCGGGAGTATCCTGTGGTGTATGAGGGCTCCTTATTAGCACGTATTTTAGAAAATCATTTTGAGGAGAATGCATGAGAGAAGAGGTTTTATGTGAACTAACCTCCCTAAGCCGTGAGCCTTTGCGTATTAAAGGCTTTCGCTTTGGCACACCCCATGCAAAACCTTCGTGTGTCATCGTAGGTCCCTTAAGTGGCACGGCCATTGATCAACTGTGGGTTGCTTCACGCATGGTGCGTTTTTTACGTCAAAAAGAGCTTGAAAACCCTGCTTTTATTCAAGGAGAAATTCTCATTGTTCCTGCGGTAAATCCCTATTCTTTTAATATGGGAAAATCATTTTGGACACTTGATAATACCGATATTGACACGATGTTTCCTGGTTATGATAAAGGCGAAACCACACAAAGAATTGCCGCAAAACTCTTTGAGAAAATCAACCATTTTGATACAGCCATACTCCTAGAAGCCCGTAAAGACAGAAGCGAGTGTATTCCCTATGTTAAAGTGCTCACAACAGGTTATGAAAAGGTGGAAATGGCACGTGCTTTTGGGCTTGAATTTATTTATCATAAAGAGCCAACCCCTAGTGATACGGTCTCATTACCCTACAATTGGCAGATTTGGAATACGCAAGCTTTTTCCATTGTTTCAGGTAAAAAAGGTACCCTTCGCAAGTTAGAATCTGCTAAAGTCTTTGATGCGCTGATTCGTTTTTTAAGTCAAAAAGGGTTAATCAACTATAAAACATTTGAGGGTGCAACAGGCAATATTATTACCAATAAGAACATTCACGTCATTAAAAGCACTGCAGCAGGGCTTTTTGATGCCTTAGCCTCTATTGGTGATTATGTCATACATGGACAACCCATTGCTCGGGTTTATCATTCGTTGGATGGCTCTTTATTGCAAACCATTCTTGCGCCATCGGAGGGAGTTATTTCATGCAAATACGATTATCCGCTCATTTTCCAAAATGCGGTGGCATTTCGTATTATTAGTCTAAATTCCTAAACAAAAAGTTTACATGTAAACCTTCTAACCCTCAAGGGTTGCGAGTATCCGCAATCCCTCAGGCGTCAAAAAAGAGCGTAAACTCCCCTCAATACGCCTAATTCCCCCAGTAATGGCATAGGCGTCCATAGGCGCACCCATGCTCTCTAAAAAGGGATGCCAAAACTGTAAAAAGAGCAAAATGGTATCGCTTAAATGCTGTATCATATTGTCTAGGGGTAGATGCATCCACCCTTTGGTGTGAAAATCAAGCAACATCGTTTCAATGCGTTTTTTATAAGCAAGATTGTCTGTTTTGAACCGCTCTTTGAGTTTTTCATCACGTGAGAGTAAAAAAAGAAACTCCTTATAGAAAAAACGATACTCCCACGAAATAAGCGCAAATTGCTTGTGCTGTTCATTTAAGGAATGCAGCGTTTGGGGTATAAATGAGGTATCTGGGAAAAGCTTTTGATGCATCTGTTCATACAAAGCAAAAATAATCTCTTCACGGTTTTTATAGTGGTAGTGTAAATTACCAGGGCTTATGCCCATTGCTGAAGCGATATGATTGGTCGTGGCAGCTTGCGTGTTTGAGGTGTTGAACAACGCTAAAGCTGTTTCTAAAATACGTTCTTTTGTTGACATGTTTATTTCTCCGCAGGCATTGTAGCAAAAGGCTTGTTATTTTCATAAAAATGCACTCGCTTTGGTTTCCACCTCCTAAAAACGGTGTTAAGCATTCCTTTTGAGAGATTTTAAAAAAAAGACACCCTACTTCATAGGCAAGGAGTCGTGGCATCATCACACAACTCCTTAAAAAGAAGAAAGAAACCTCTTTCTTGATTATTGGCGTACACCTTGCACATCAATGATAAGTTTGACGGTTTCATCAACAACAACACCCCCTGCTTCAAGTGCTTTATTCCATGTTAATCCAAAATCTTGACGGTTAATTTTACCCTCTAACACAAAGGCTGTTCGCATCTTTCCTGCGGGGTCTTTCACCTCACCACCCATCTCTAAGCTCAAAACAACGGGCTTTGTCACTCCTTTGATACTCAAATCACCATAGACTTTAGTGCCTTCTTGTTTGGTAAATTTAAAGGTAATTTCAGGATGTTTTGTGACATCGAAAAAATCAGCAGAACGTAAGTGCTTATCTCTGTCTTGATTGTCTGTATCAATAGAACTTGCTTGAATCACCCCATCAATAGCGCTAAATGTGCCATTGGCAAAATCAAAAGTGCCTTTAAACGTGTTAAAGTTTCCACTGACATTGCTGATCATCATGTGTTTGACTTTAAACCCTACGGTTGAATGGGCTGTATCAACCGTGTAAAGAGCCGCTGAGGCAATGCTAGAGCTTAGTGCAAGCGCTGTAAACGCCTTAAGTACGAATGTAAATTTCATGGTATATCCTTTTTTAGTGTAATTGCACTAAAACTATAACAAGGACGTACTTAAGGCATTATTAGAGTAATTACTCTAATAATAAACCATAGAACACCTTAAGGTTGTGGGTACCTACACACACTATTTTTCAAAAATAGCATTGGTAATTTGTACCGTTGAAATCGCATTTTGTGGAGAGCCATCAATGAGCTTATCTGAATAGGTCAAATAAATGAGTGTGTTGCGTTTTGCATCGTAAAAGCGTACCACTTGAATATGCTTAAACAACAGTGAGGTTGACTCTTTAAACACACGCTCGCCATCTCTTTTTTTCGAGGCAACATCAGGAGGAAGGGTGATAACACCCGTTTGCCTACACGCAATCGAAGCATCCGATGTGTCTTCTGCAACCCCAAATGTTCCCTTGAGTCCTCCCGTTTTTGCACGTGAGAGATGGCACGAGACTCCTTCTATTTTTGGGTCATCAAACGCTTCAATAACAATTTTATGGTTCGCCCCAATGAGTTTAAACGCTGTATCAACAGAGCCAATTTCATCCCCCAGCACAGACGATGCCAAACCCATCACCACCAAACATATAAACCCTTTGTTTTTATGAAATGTCATCATTGTTCTCCCTTTTGATTAGCACATGGTGTAAAGAGTATTTTTAGTCAAATTTTACGCTAATGTCAAGAGGCAATAATCTAAACGCTAAAAAAGCTTTACATGTAAAACATTTCATTTTGATTGGGCTTTGTTTTGAGTACAATAAGCATAAACAAAGGAGTCTGCAATGAAGCGTTGTGGCTGGGTCAAACTCAGTGATAAAATCTATGTGGCATACCATGATGAAGAGTGGGGAAAACCCTTGCACAGTGAGCGTGCTTTGTTCGAGCTTTTCTGCCTAGAGACCCAAGCAGCAGGGCTTAGTTGGCTCACTGTTTTAAAAAAGCGTGAAGGGTATCGTAACGCTTTTGCACATTTTGTGCTTGAAAAAGTGGCACGTTTTGGAGAGATGGATGTAGCGCGCATCTTGGAGGAAGGCTTGGTGATCAAAAGTCGTCCCAAAATCGAAGCCATTATCTACAATGCAAGGCTTTTTGAAACCATCATCAAAGAGTTTGGCTCCATCGATAGCTACTTTTGGCGCTATGTTGAGGGGAAACCCATTGTCAATGCTATTGCGGATTATAAAACCGCCCCTTGCACCTCAAACATTTCCGATGCGATCACTAAAGATTTGAAAAAGCGAGGCTTTAAATTTGTCGGCTCAACCACCATCTACGCCTTTATGCAAGCGTGTGGCATGGTCAACGACCATGAAGATAGCTGTGGGTGCAAGTAGTAAGTGAAGTAGGGAATTTGGCGAACCCCTCAGCTATTAAATTCTACGGGTTCACTGTTTTCAATGAAAAAAGTTAAAAGTTTAGCCCCCTAAAATTTCTAAAATTTTTAAAAGACACCTATTATGAGCACATACTTCCACCAATGAGCGAAGAGAGTGACCATGAGTCCACTTTTTTAGAACATATTGAGAAAATTAAAGAGTGGATTTTGAGATGAAGTGAAGGGGGATATGTTTGAAATTGTACTACATTTGTGGTACAATTTTATAAAAAAGGAGATGCGATGAGAACAGGAACCAGTGTTCGTATTGATGAAGAGACAAAGATTATTGCTTCAGAAGTGTTAAAACAGTATGGTCTGAGCCTGAGTGAAGGCATCAACCTTTTTTGTAGGCAAGTTGCGATGACGTATTCGATTCCCTTTGAATTAAAAGTACCAACAGAACGCATGAAAAAAGCACTCAAAGAGCTAGAAAAAAGGGAAGGAAAATCCTTTGATTCCATCGAAGCACTCAAAGCTGATCTTGAGTCATGACATACGCTATCTTTCGTACCTCTTCTTTCAAAAAAGCCTACAAAAAGCTCGCTTCGCCTGAGCAAGAACTTGTTTTAATGATTGTTTTAAAACTTGCTAACGGTGAAAATTTGGATGAAAAATACAAAGATCATTTTCTAATAGGCAATTACAAAGGATGCAGGGAGTGTCACATTAAACCCGACTTACTGCTCATCTACAAAATCAATAACGATGAAGTGGAATTGGTTTTGGTAGAGGTTGGTAAGCATTCTAAATTGTTTAAATAAGAAGTTAAAAGTTTAGCCCCTAAAAAGAGGTGATGGGGTAAAATGGACAGGTATTTTTTAAACTATATCCATCATTTAGACTTCGAATAAAAAGAGACATACCTACAAGTACTCTTCACTTCACAGTTTAAACTTTAAAATGTTAATATTCACCCCATGAAAATAGATGAAAAAATACAAAAAACAATAGAAGAACTTAAAGAACAATACTTTGCAGATGACAGACCATGGGTGGTTACATACTCAGGAGGAAAAGATTCTACTACCGTCTTGCATCTAGTAATTAGTATGATCCAAATGCTTCATAATGAAGGCAAAGACCATAAACATGTTTATGTAGTATCATCTGATACAACAGTTGAAATGCCTATCATTGAGAACTATACAAATACACGACTTAATCAAATTAAAAAATTTGCAGATGAAACTGATTTAAAATTATCATGCCATAAATTAGAGCCAAAGATGGAAGAGTCTTTTTGGACTTTGATGTTAGGTCTTGGCTACCCTGCCCCTACAAGTTCATTTCGATGGTGTACTGAAAGATTGAAGATTAACCCCGCAACCGAATTTCTAAAAGGATTAGTCAATAAGCATCAGTCCATCCTTATGCTACTTGGTGTTAGAGCAGATGAATCTCAAGCAAGAGCAGCTTCGATAGAAGGAAGAGTGTTAAATCATAGAGGTCTATCTGTACATGACTCTATACCTAATGCTTATGTGCTATCTCCTATCAAATATTGGTCAAATGAAGAAGTATGGACATATCTAGGACAAAACCCTTTCCCATGGGGTGATCACTCCTATATGATGAGTTTATATGATAAAGGTAGTGGAGAAGGAGACTGCAATATTGCTCTAAACCCAGACTCGCCATCTTGCGGAAAAACACGATTTGGTTGTTGGGTTTGTACTGTAGTGGAAAAAGACCGCTCAATGGAAGGTATGTTGAGAAATGGTGAAGAGTGGATGTTACCACTTTGGGAGTATAGAGAAAAGCTGTACAACTATAGAAATGACCCTGAAAAAAGAGATACAAGAAGAAGAGACGGTTCAACTGGTGCTGGACCATTTTTGCCTGTAGTTCGTAGAGAACTTTTAGAAGATTTATTGCAAGTAGAGAAGCAAGTCAATATAAACTATCATTCAATGAAAAAAAACGCTATGGATTATAATCCACATGAAAAAATAGAACTTATTAAAGACGATGAAATTATGCTTATTCAAAAAAACTGGAATAAGGATGGCGACATATCCAATAATGCGTATCGAATAGCCCAAAAATTCACTCGCCTAAATGATCAAGCCATTACAACTGATTTGAGAGAAGAGCTAGAAACATTTGCAGAAGAAAATTTCAATATAGACCTATTTGAACGAATATATGAGATAGAAGCCTACAGAAAAAACATCTCTAATAGATATGCTATTGTCAATGATATTGAGAAAAAAGTTGTTGATTTTTATAAAGGTGAATTCCGTGAAACTAACTAATATTGTCATCAATAATCTCTTTTCATACAATGGAGTTAGCACTATTTCATTCGACAATATTACTTGCATCATTGGAACAAACGGTTTTGGAAAAACTTCAATTTTAAATTCTATTAAGCTGTGTTTAGGTCAGTCAGACATCGATGTAAAATCTATTTTAAATAATAATGCAACTGAAAAGAAATGTTCAGTTACCTTGAATTTTGATGAATTTAGCATCAAAAGAAGTTGGATTTTTGCGCCCAAACTTGAAGAATCCTTGAGTATTGTTTTCACAGATAGTAATAAGATTGAAGATATAGAAGCAGAGCATTTCATCAAAAATAAAATCCCTGATTTTTTAGTTGATTTTCTTTTTTACGATGGAGAAGTAGGCAATAATTTATTACTACTCTCAAATACAAAATTAAAAAATATATTTGATTTTATTTTTGATTTAGACTTATTAGTCAATACCCAAAAAGATTCTCTTGAAGTTGCAAAAAAACTTTTGGAAAAAAACAATGATGAAGAAAGTGCAAATCTCATTGACTTAGAAAATCAAAGATTAACTTTCTTAGAAACTATTTCTGTACAAAGAGAAGAGTTAAAAGAAAAAACAAAAGAAGTCAAAGCTCTAGCAATGAATCTTCAAAAGTTAAATACCCAAATAAAAAATAGAAATAAAAAGGTCAAACTCCTTCACGATGAATTAGAACTTTTGCAAGCAGACCTCGATAAAAAATCAAACAAACTAAAAGAGCTTATCCTCTGGCAAATGCCTCTTCTCTTAAATCAAAATTTGCTTAATAAAATGCAAAAACGAACTTCTAGTGCTTTAAAAATAGAAGATGAATCTCTTTTCGTCAATAAATTTTATAAATTTACCCAAGAGATCAACTCTCCTCTGGATGAAAATAAAGTATTAGAGTTATTTAAATCACTAATGATTAATGAGTCAAATCAAATAGACCTTACACTTTCTCCACGCGACTTTAAAAAACTTATTGAAAAGATGAAAGACCTAAGGCTCTCTATAAAACAACTTGAAGAAAAGATCAAGCTTGCACAAGATTCTGCTATGGAGCAAGAAATCATGCGCTCTTTAGTTGAAACACAAAAAGAGCAAGAAGAACGCTTAAACAATCTGGAAAAATCCTTGACTGAGTTAGAAGAAAGTATTGAACAAAACACGCTAGAAGCAAAAGAGATCAATCGAACACTTACACAAAGCTTTAAAGCCAATCAAGAAAAATATGCGTTTATCAAAGGTTATGAAGAGCTGCGGATTATCGCTCAAATAAGTACAAAAGTTTATAATCAAAAATTAGAAAAAAACCTTGTACTTTTCAATCAAAAGTTACAAGACAATACCACTAAATTTTTAAAACAATATGAGCATATCAAAGCAATATATATCGATAATTCTCATCGAATCATTATTAGCGATGGCAAAGAAATACTTAGTACAGAACTACTCTCAGCTGGGCAAAAGCAAGTCCTCAATTTTCTAATTATTAAAACTATTTTGGATTTCAAAGAGTTCACATCATTCATCATGATCGATACTCCTTTTGGAAGGCTTTCTAATAAAAACAAAGAGTTGCTTTTGCATACATGCTATTTGTCATTTGATACTCTCATCTTGCTACTTACAGACAGTGAATTTGATTTTGTCAAAACACAAAATCTTAAATACAAAACGTACCAAATAGAACGAGATACATTAGGCTCCAAGATAGAGGAAATAGCATGATAAGAACAACCCAAGATATAGAAAACTACATTTACCCTCTATCAAAGATGCTAAATCTAGAAAATGAACCTAAATGGGTCATTTTACGCTTTATGATCAATATATCTTTATCGCTCGAACAACCTTATGAAGAAGAAAAAATAGAAAGTTTTGATGGGAAAGAGTATCGACTAGAACAAATCACGGGTGAAGGGAAAGGAAGCGAAGACTTCACAAAACTTTTTTGGGATATGATAGAAGTATTTGATGACAAGACTATCACTTCAAAAAGACAGTTAGAAGAAAATCTCCAAAAACACATCATTAGGGGCTATCTCATCCTTAAAACTTCACTCAAGCACGATAGCAATATATTTGAGTTTTTAGGGCAAGATTTTTAAATGCTTGATTTTTGCACTATAATATTATAAAAGTTAACGGAGATTCCCAATGACAAAACAAGAAATTCTTTTAACTCTTTCCAAGCAAAGACCTTACCTTGAAAAAGAGTTTGAGGTAAGTAAAATTGGTCTTTTTGGTAGCTATGCAAAAGATAAACAAACGGATGAGAGTGATATAGATTTTTATGTAGAATTTAAAAGAAAAACTTTTGATAATCTTGCAGGGCTATGGGTCTATCTCGAAGAGCTGTATCATAAAAAAATAGACATCATCCACAGGCACAAAAACAACAACCCTGTCATCATCTCAAACATTCAAAAAGAGGTCATCTATGGATAAGGCAAATATCTCTGAACTTATCCATTTTATACTTCAAAGTATTCACCTTATAAAAGAAAGATTTGCACCCATCAACTCAAGTGATGACTTTTTGGCTAACAATGACGGGCTTATGAGACTTGACGCCATATCTATGAGGCTTCAGTCCATCGGCGAAGCTCTCAAAAATATAGACAAAAAAGAAAGAGATTTTTTACTTCAAGTGGCAGATAAAACCTACTGGAGCAAAATCATCAAAACACGAGAAATCCTCACCCACCATTACATAGACATAGATGCCGAAACCATCTATGACATCTGCAGTGAAAAACTTGATGAACTTGAAGATAACATTTTGAAGTTGCAAAGTAAACTTTAAGATTTTAATAGTCTTTTGCCTCTTTACTTTTTGTCAATATCTTTGAAAAAATCTTTATTAAAATTATCATTTATGATAACATGTTTTGCCAACTCAGTTAAAGTTTGACTTCTTTCTATAATCCTATTTTTACCCCAAGATAAATTATTTGTTTCAGTCAAAAAATCTATTTCCTTGTCCTTAATTACTATTTTTTTGTCTAAGTTATTTAAGATAACATCGCTATCATTTTTGTATCTTTCTTTAAAATTATTGTCATCAATATCTGCGTATTTGCTATCTTTATCTATTAATATATTGCCAATATAATTGGCATATTTATTACAATTATCCTCATCGATTTCATCATATTGAAATTCTGATGAATACTCTTGAGGCATGATTTGAAATAAGTTAAAATAATTAGGTAGTTTATTACCACCAACATGAAATTCTAATATGCTTAACAAGAGTCTTGTTAATGGTTTTTTTCTCCACAAATTGGTACTTGAAACGACTTCATCAAAAGTATCTTTTTTCTTTGAAATAAGCCCATTAATATAACTATTTGCGATTACTAAAGTATCTTGTATATCTTTACCTTTATTTATAATTTCATAACATAAATTAGGAATTACTACACTCAATTCTTTACTTTGTCCTGTTACCAAATAAACTAAGCCTAATTTAACTACTATCAATAGTATGTCATTTTTATAATTTAAATATTCATCATCAAATCGTTTATAAAATGACAAAACTATCAAATATCCCAATTTAAAATTCATTACGTTTAAATATTGAGCAATTGAATCATTTCGTTTAAGTTTTCCATATTCAGTTGCTATTTTTATTAGATGCTCTAATAATTCAATAGATTTAGTAAAATCACTTTGCTGGATTGATTTAAATTGTTTGAAAATTTTTCCATTGCTAGAATGTGTTTTTGTATCTTTTGCATCTCCAATAATGGTTAAATATTGCTCTAAAAAATCTCTTGGAAGAATTTTTGCTTTTGAACTATTAATATTAGTTACTGTTGTTAGAAATAGTTTCCATTTTTCAGTTAGTTGATTATATTCACTTTCAGTTGACGTTCTAAAAAAATAATTCTTTAATAAGTCTTGAGGTTCTAAAGCAATTCCGCTATCATTGAGTTTTTCAAAAATAAAAAAACCTGTCTCTATGGAAATAGTTTTTGTTACTACTAACCAAGTGCTATTTAAAAGTTGTAATGTAAAATCTGTTAATTCATTGTCGTCAAAGATTTCTATTTTCTCCTTGATGATAAAGACGAGATTGATTAACTTTTCTGAATCTTCATTATTTGTTATGATTTTTTTAAGGTCTATCTTATCTGTTATTTTTGTTTCAATTAAAAAATTTATTGTTTTTTGAAAATCTGTTGATAACGCATCTGAACGTTCTAAAATATATTTTTCTTCAACATTCATAGTGCTTAAATTTAAAGTTTTTATTTTTAATATTTTAGATATATCATTGATTAAATGTTCCGAAACATCTTTTTTATTTTCAAATTGTCTATCTTGAAACTTCAATAGTTGAACAATTGAGGCTAAAATTAAAACAATCGTAGTAAGCCTTTGTTGCCCATCAATGACTTCAAGTGATTTTTTACTTCTTTCATCACCTAAAATAGACTGTTGAGAAAGAACTACTCCACCAATAAAATAAGGTTTATATCCTTGTTCTGTTTTTTTATTCACTTGTTCAAAAATATCGTCAATTAATTTTTCAACTTGTTCTTGGTCCCAATCATATTTTCTTTGATAAGGTGGTATAAAATAATTCTTGCCCCTATCGTTTTCGTCAGTTTCATTTTTTAATAATTGTCGTATTGTATAAGTATCAGTTTTAAATGTTTCCATATAGCTTTCCTGTTTTAAAATTTATTTCAAATTTTTGATAATTTTTCATTACTTCTTTCAATGTTTCTTCAAAAGTTGTTTTCGTATAAGTAATGAGTATATTTTGATAGTCTTCCTCATCTTTAAACCATTTTGAATAAATTTTATATTTTTTATATTGTTCATCTTGTTTCACACTAGCAAAAATAAAAAAATATATCAAGGTTAAAATTCTTTTCGCATATTGGATGTCAGTTTTAAATAAAACTTCATATTCATTTAATATTTCATCAATTGATTTTTGAAATGTTTTATGATCACTAGATTTTTTTAGTTCTGATAGATACTCTTTAACATAAATATCTATATTTATTAAATTCTTTAATTCATCATACACTTCAAAGAAATCATCATGGTTTATTATAGTTTCTTCTAAGTCAACTGAAATTTGTTGTATTGATTTCTTTACATCTTGCATAATAGTAGTTTTTAACATATTGATTGTTTTAGCATTTCTATTAAACCAAGTATTTAGTTGCTGTATCTCAATTTGTTCACTTTGCCCTCTCATTTCTTTATGTTGTAATTGAAAAGACTCTAAAGCATTAGCAAATTCTTTTTTTTGTATAAATACACCATATACTAGCCATAAAAACAAAACAGGTGCAAAAAAACCAGCTAAATAATCTCCCCATACATTAATTTCAGTATCTGTTGTTGTTTTAGTTGAAGCGATGAAAAGAATAATCATAAACCATAGTATGGAAAAAAAGGATAACCAGTGGATTGCTTCAAACTTATAAGGGAGCTCTTTTTTTGTGTGTATTTCATAAAAAATCATACATAAAAAGACTAAGCACGAAAGACTGATAATGATTAAAATGGGTAATCCTATAATCATAATCTCTAACTTCACTTTATTTTTGGGTTAACATATTGATTAATATTACTAATGTATTTTTCAGTCTCTTTGATATGCTCTTCTGTAGCTAATCCAAGATAAATAAGTTTAATAAGTTCAGGTTTGGAGGTTTCCCAATTTTTTAAAGTCTTTGGGTCAATATTAATGCGTTCTGCTAGCTCTTTTTTAGTCATTTTTATATTTCCTATACAAAATACTTGACATAACGGAAATTATTTACTATAATTTTCAAAATAAAAGGAATATTTTCCATAAAATGATTTATATTGACATAATGGAAAAAGATGTCTACATCGAATATTCGAACAATGAGTTCGAATACTTATCTTTTACCAAAGCAAAGAAAATTATCTTAAAAAAACTACCTACAACTTTGCCTTATAACTGCGTAGATAAAGAAAAAAGCGTGGCTTTTCTAAACTCTCTTCTCAACAAATACAAAATTATAAATGACATACTAATATTAAAATAAATTCCTGTGTGGATTATTACAGAAAGAAGATTATAGTTTAATGAATGTTCTCGTATCGACTAAAGTATTTTGTGTTTGGGTTGATTAGAGATTTGTGAAGTTTGAGTGGTGTCAAGAGGGGGACTCGAACCCCCGACCTCCGGCTTATGAGACCAGCGCTCTAACCAGCTGAGCTACCTTGACATGGTTAAAAGAGGTTGGCATTATATAGTCACAAAACTTATACTTAGGTTAATTTTGGCTATTGTGCTTTTTTTTGTTACAAAACTAAAAAACATTGAGCATATAAGACTAAAGTTTAAGGCTTTTTTTCTTGACTTTTCTTGCATTTTCATGTAAAATTCTGTCACTCGAAACAAACGAGTGCTAAAATTTTAGTCAAAAGGACGAACATATGACTTTCAAACCACTTGGTAAACGTGTGCTTCTTGAAAGAATCGAAGAAGCGACAACAACAGCAACAGGTATTATCATCCCTGACAATGCCAAAGAAAAACCTCTTAGCGGTATTGTTAGAGCTATCAGTCCTAAAGTTGAAGAAAAGGGACTTGTTAAACTTGGCGATAAAGTTGTATTTGGCAAATATGCAGGTACTGAGCTAACACTAGATGGCAAAGTCTATCTTGTGATGAACCTTGATGACATTCTAGGTGTTTTATAATTTAATTTAAGCAAAATCAGGAGAAAAATATGGCAAAAGATATTCAGTTTTCAGACAACGCACGCAATGCCCTTTATGAGGGTGTTAAAAAACTAAACGACGCAGTAAAAGTAACCATGGGACCACGTGGTCGCAATGTGTTGATTCAAAAAAGCTTTGGCGCTCCTAGCATCACTAAAGACGGTGTTTCTGTGGCAAAAGAAGTTGAGCTTAAAGATACCGTTGAAAATATGGGTGCACAGCTTGTAAAAGAAGTGGCATCAAAAACAGCCGATCAAGCAGGTGATGGCACAACAACTGCAACCGTTTTAGCACATGCTATTTTTAAAGAAGGTCTTAGAAACATCACCGCAGGTGCAAATCCTATCGAAGTGAAACGTGGTATGGACAAAGCGGCTGAAGCGATTATCGCTGAGCTTAAAAGCATGGCAAAAGCGGTTAAAGATAAAAAAGAGATCGCACAAGTTGCCACCATTTCTGCCAACTCTGACACCGTCATTGGTGAGTTGATTGCTGAAGCGATGGAAAAAGTGGGCAAAGATGGCGTTATTACGGTTGAAGAAGCTAAGGGTATTCAAGATGAGTTAGACGTGGTTGAGGGTATGCAGTTTGACCGTGGTTACCTTTCTCCCTATTTTGTGACGAACCCTGAGAAAATGCAAACCATTTTAGAGCACCCATTTATTTTATTATTCGATAAAAAAATCTCTAACCTTAAAGATTTACTCCCCGTTCTTGAACAAGTTCAAAAAACAGGTAAACCATTGTTACTTATCGCTGAAGACATTGACGGTGAAGCGCTTGCAACTCTTGTTGTCAACAAACTAAGAGGTGTTTTAAACATCGCAGCGGTAAAAGCACCAGGTTTTGGCGATAGAAGAAAAGCGATGCTTGAAGACATTGCTATCATCAGTGGTGGTGAAGTCATCAGTGAAGAGCTAGGCCGTACACTAGAGAGCGCAACACTGGCTGATCTTGGTCAAGCAGCTCGCATCGTGATTGATAAAGACAACACAACCATCGTCAATGGCAATGGTGAAAAAGCAAGAATTGATGCACGTGTTGGACAAATCAAAGCGCAAATTGCTGAGACAAGCAGTGATTATGATAAAGAAAAACTTCAAGAGCGTTTAGCAAAACTCAGCGGTGGTGTTGCGGTCATTAAAGTGGGCGCTTCAACAGAAACTGAGATGAAAGAGAAAAAAGATAGAGTAGATGACGCACTCTCAGCAACCAAAGCAGCGGTTGAAGAAGGTATTGTTGTGGGTGGCGGTTCTGCATTCTTGCTTGCAAACGCAAAAATCAAACTAAACCTTAGTGGCGATGAAGCGATTGGTGCGGAAATCGTTACACGTGCTCTTAAAGCTCCATTGAAACAAATTGCCGAAAATGCAGGCTTTGATGCAGGTGTTGTCGCAAACAATGTTCTTACAAGCACTAAAGCAAACTATGGCTTTAACGCTTCAACAGGTGAGTATGTGGATATGTTTGAAGCGGGCATCGTTGATCCTGTTAAAGTTTCACGTATCGCACTTCAAAATGCGGTTTCAGTCGCAAGTCTCCTTTTAACAACAGAAGCGACTATCAGCAACGCAAAAGAGGACAAAGCTCCTGCAATGCCAGATATGAGTGGCATGGGCGGAATGGGAGGCATGGGCGGAATGATGTAATTCATTCCCTCCTGCTTTACATGTAAAGCCATTTCGGTGGCTTTACGCTTGCACACACCATGAAAAAAATCCTCCTATTTTTACTTATTGTTCGCACACTTTTTGCTCAAAACACACTGGTTGATGCCCTTTTAGATGGCAACTTAACCCATAAAATCAATGCAACCTATGATGAGGGCATAGAAGATGCAAATCCCTACTCTGCCTCACGTACCCAAACCATACTGTTTCACTACCAAAGTGCGCCCATGGGGGGCTTAAAACTGGAACTTGCTACGCAATCGTTTAACACACAAACCGCTTTTAGTAACAATGAAAACGCCATCTATTATACAAAAGCACTCTATGAGGGGTATGCTTCTTCTTTGAACTACAAACTCAGCGCCAATTACTATGCAGATACGTATAAAGAGACACAAAAAGAGAGTGAATTTTCGATGGTCAATGCCTTTGGAGCTAAGGCGGAAATTAACTATGAAAATTTTGGAAGTTATGTGGCGTACTCGAAGGTTTCAGATGGCAAACGAGATGCTAATGGAAATTTAGATAGCAAAGATATGCTTCTACCAACCTCCTCTGTTTTAAGCTCAAACAATTACGCACCAAACACACAAGCCTATGCGCTTGATATGAATTATGCTCTGCGAAAAGATGTGCGCTTAGGGTCTCGGTATGTTTTTGCCAATGACACCCAAAACACACTCTCTTACACAGGTATTTACAGCTCTTTTAAACTCAATGAAATTGCTAAAAATACCCATATCGACATTGCTTATGATAAAACCAATATAGACAAACAAGAGAATCAATTTAGCATTAATTTTATGAAAAAATTTTAAAATCCCAACTCTTCATCCACAAGAATAATGGTAGTTCGCCCCACTTCATCCCCTGTGATATAGCTAAACTTCTGACCAATATTGTCCATAGTGTACCGAGGAGGTTTTCCCATACTGATGGCAACATTGTTCATACGCTCAATATTTTTAGGACTTGCCACTTCACGAATGCGTTGAAAGCCCTCTTCAATGTTCTCAACCAGCTTATTTTTCCCTGCAATAATCAACACTTTTTTAGGACCAAAAATTTGTGCTGCGACACGATTTCCACTGCCATCGGCATTTACTAATTCACCTTTTTTGGTCAAGGCATTGGTACTGCAAATGTATAAATCAGCCAAAAGCCCTTGCCTTCTTCGTTCCACATTTTCTTCCATGCTAATGCCTGATTCGTATTGATTAAAAAGCGTGACATCTGTGCGTGAAGTAACATACGCATACAACCCAATTTCCTTCACGCTAGTAGAACCACCAAAACCAATGCGCATGTGCGGTTTAATAAAACTTATTGCCACACGAAGCGCCTCTTCTTTATTAGGAACACAAATTAACTCAAAACCGTGTTCTTGGTAGACCTTTTTTAACGCTTCCATCTCTTTCTCCTTTGTTTTTGCAAAATCATACTCTTATTTTTAAAAAGGTATAATTAGAGAAATCAATCATATACTTAAGAAGGAATAAAACCCTATGGGAAGAGCGTTTGAATACCGAAAAGCCGCTAAAATGAAGCGTTGGGGAAATATGTCCCGTGTATTTCCTAGACTTGGTCGTGCCATTATGATGGCAGCAAAAGAGGGAGGCGGAGACCCTGAGAGTAATGCAAAACTTCGTACTGCCATTCTCAACGCCAAAGCGGAAAATATGCCCAAAGACAATATCGATGCGGCAATTAAACGAGCGCTTGGTAAAGATGCCCAAACGCTTAGTGAAATTACGTATGAAGGCAAAGGACCGCACGGCTCACTCTTTTTTGTAGAGTGCGCTACGGATAACAACACCCGAACCGTTGCGAACATCAAAAGTGCGTTTAAAAAATCAGGTGCGGAGATGCTTAACAATGGCTCTTTGGATTTTATGTTCTCACGCAAAGCCGTCTTTGAATTTGCAAAAACTCCTGACATGGACATTGAAGCGCTTGAATTAGAGCTTATTGATGCAGGTCTTGAAGAGATTGAAGAAGAAGAAGGTGTGGTGCTGGTTTATGCAGACTACACTAACTTTGGAAGTTTGAGTGCGGCATTTGATAGCCTTGGCATTACCCTAACCAAAGCTACCTTAGAGCGCATTGCCAACACCCCACTCTCTTTTAGCGAAGAGCAAATGGTGGACATTGAAAAAGTCATCGAAAAAATTGAAGACGATGATGATGTACAAGCAGTCTACACCAACATTGCCTAATGCATTTGAGGGCTTTACATGTAAAGCCCTACTCCTTTAAATGATCGAAAAAATCCCGAATATCTACGTCTAAAACATTTGCAATTTTACACAGATGCTCAATATTGAATTTTTTACGCTGAATGCCTAGTTCTGCTTTGGCGTAAAATGCTGCGGATGAATGTCCAATAGCAAGCGCCATTTCTAACTGACTCTTTCCTCTTTTTTCCCTCAATAGCTTTACATTATGGCGTATTTGAGCATGTATTTCTTCCACATCGTATTGACACATAATCCTCTGCTCTTTCAAAAAAACCGCCCAAGAGAGGTGACTTTTTTGTGAGTTTACTTTGATAACACATTCGCTTCAATGTCCTATAGGACTTTGCAGTATTTTTTTTATTAACTTACAATGCTCAAAATATTAATTTTTTATTAATTGTTGTTCTTAAAAAATCACTGAAGTACAGAGGAAAACCGTTCTGATAAATAACATTTTAGCAAATTATTAGGTTTATTATTTTACTACATAGAACACTAGATTTAAGCAAAATATAATGGAATACGCTTGCAGTTTTAACGTCAACTTCCACATTATCCATTTTATTTAAAAATCCTTAAGACTATAGGTTTAAAATTTCAAAGGAGTTCATATGAGTCTATCCAAACAGTTGATGACAATGCTAGGCATTGCCATTTTAGGTATTTTTGCCATTTTTAGCATTGGTTTGAGTAAAATGGATAAGGTTTATGAAGAGACAAATACCTGCAATGTCGATTCATTACCGAGTATTTTGATTATAAACGAAATTATGGAAGAGTATTATTATCTTAGAGTATATGCTTTTGAGTTTTTATCGGCAAGCGATCAAAAAACAATGGATGAATCAACCGCAATGATCAAAGAGAAAAGAGACTCAATAGAGAAAAAAATTGCGTCCTATTATAACCATATCTCCAATGATAAAGACAAAGAACTCATCGATAAAGACAAAGAGATATTAAGGCAATACAATGCCCTCCTTGATCAATTTATGGAACTTTCCAAAGCCAATAAAAAAGAAGAAGCACAAACGCTTGCATTTGCAAAAAGACCTTTTTTAGCTACCGTAGGAGGTACCTTACGAGAACATATGGATTTTAATAAACAATTAGCTGAACACGAAGCACAAAAAGCAATGGAAGAAAAAAACACTGCAACCTATGAAATGATTGGCTTATCTCTGTTCGCTGCCTTTGCCATGATCATCATCGGTATCATGATTCGCAACAATATCATGCAAGGAGTCTCCTTAATTCGTGATAGCATCAGTGGTTTCGTGCAAAACAAAGAGCTTAAATTTAGAATCACGTATGGTAAAAACAATGAGATTCAAGAGATCGTCAATAGCTTTAATGCTTTAGTCGATACCTTAGAGGTCATCATTGATGATGTGAAGCGCTCTTCCAATGAAAACGCTTCGGTTTCCCATGAACTTTCTACCACCAGTATGCAAATCGGACGCAATGCGGAACACAGTACGATTATTGTCAATAACACCATTGAAGAGATTGTTACTATTAAGAAGTTTGTTCAAGAGACCGCTATTCTCTCCGAAGAGATGAAAAAGAGCATTGCACTCGCTGGTGATAAATTAGAATCGGCAAAAAAAGAGGTCATCATGCTTAAAGATGAAGTAGAACTTGCGAGTGAAGCTGAAACGGCTTTAGCTTCTCAATTAGAACAGATGAGCAAAGATGCAGAACAGGTTAAACAAATCTTGACTGTTATCTCTGATATTGCCGATCAAACGAACTTACTCGCCCTTAATGCCGCCATTGAAGCAGCCAGAGCAGGAGATCATGGACGTGGCTTTGCGGTTGTTGCCGATGAAGTGAGAAAGTTAGCAGAACGTACGCAAACCTCTTTAACCGAGATTAATGCGACCATTAATATCATTGTTCAATCCATCGTCAACTCATCCGATAAGATGACTAAAAATGCTCAAAACATTAAACGATTGGCTGGAGTTTCAACAACGGTAGAAGAGACCATCATCAGTACCACGTCGGTAATGGATGAGAGTGTAAAATCGGTGACAACTAGTGCGAATAACTCCAATCAAATCGCAAAAGATACCGATAAGATCGTCGATCTTGTCACCAACATCAATTCCATTACCTCTGAGAATGCCAGAAGTGTAGAGGAGATCGCAAGTGCCGCTGATCATCTCTCAAAGCTAGCAGAAAATCTCAATATGAAATTAGGGCAGTTTCAGTAAACGAAATAATCTTTACGTGTAAAGAAGGAAAACCTCTCTTTACATGTAAAGCTCTTCTTTTTTTATACTGCGTTTTCATCATGAATAATTTCTTTAAAAAACTCATAAATATCTACATCTAACACCTCCGCTATTTTACATAAGTGTTCTATATTAAACTTCTTATTTTGAATGCCCAATTCTGCCTTTGCATAAAAACCAGCAGAAGAATGCCCAATGGCTAACGCCATCTCAAGCTGACTCTTAGATTGTATTTCTCGCAAGCGTTTTATGTTATAGCGAATGCGTACATGTATCGTCTCGATGTCATAAATATACATTAAAACATACCCCCGTTCTCTTTTCATAATAAAAAATAAGACCATAACCTATTAGCATATAACGATAGATGCAAAACGTCAAAGTCCTCTGGGGCATTGACGTTTAAATTGCTTTCATGTATAATTCTTAGCTTTATTAGATTTTTATTAAAAAGGGCATACATGTTATCAACCATTCGGGCTAAACTTATTTTTCTGCTTCTCTTGTTTTTACTGACAACAGGAAGCCTCACCTTTTTACTTATTAGCAATACGTCCCATGCAAAAAAAGCTGCAATGACAATTGATACGATAGGCGAAATACGTTCACTCAGTGCTATGCTTGGTACTTACACAAGGGGTTATCAACTTTTTTATGATGTGAAAAGTTATGATGGCTATTTTAAAACACATGATCTTTTGCTCAATCGTATAAAGAGTTTAAAAAGCTATCTTAGCGATGAAAATCAAGTCTTGCTCTTGGAAAACATTACACAAGAAATTTTGAACTATAAAAAAGCCAATGAGGGTCGTTTTGTTATTATTAAAGAGCATACGTATACCATCCATCAGCCAGACTTTGTCTCAACACCCCATGGAAATACACTTAAAAAATTGAGTGATGAAGGGGCTACACACTATTTTAAACTTCAAGAAATGATTGATGATTTAACCAATAAAGTCGAAGAAACAGAGTTTGAAGCACTGGAAAGTGCAAAAACACTAGGCATTGTGAGTTCTGTTCTTTTAACGATTATTGTTAGTTTATTATTCTTTTTTATTATTCATAAAATTCAAAAATCCATTCAAAAAGCCTCTGATGGATGTAGTTACATAGCACAGCACAAAGATTTACACTACAAAATCAAAACCGATGATGAAGATGAAATCGCCCATATGATGAATATTTTCAATGCACTCTTAGACCAACTCTCACAAGCCATTCATGGTGCAAAACAAAGTGCCCATGAAAATGCCGCCGTTTCAGAAGAGTTGTCAAGCACCTCCTTGCATATTGGACGAAGCACTGAACAGTCTGCAAGAGAAATTGAAGAAACCACACAAGCCACAGAATCTGTGGTTGCTATTTTAGAACTCAGTGCACAAAGTTCTTCTACCTCAGGTACACTCATCGAATCTGTCTCAAACGAGCTTACCAATGCCTCCACAGAAGTGCTTTCAGTCTCGAGTGATCTTAAAAATGTGGTTGTGCAGCAAACAGAACTTTCGGCACGATTGGAGCATTTGGATCAAGATGTTCAACAAGTAAAACAAGTTCTATCAGTCATTGCTGACATTGCAGAACAGACCAATCTTTTAGCGCTCAATGCCGCCATAGAAGCCGCACGTGCGGGGGAACATGGACGAGGATTTGCTGTGGTTGCCGATGAAGTACGTAAACTTGCAGAACGCACACAAAAAAGCTTAATTGAGAGTAATGCAACCGTAGCAGTGATTGTCCAATCGGTCAGCACCGCTTCTGAAATTATGCGTCTGAGTGCCAAAGATATTGAGCATTTGGGTGATCGTGCACAAAACACCCAAACACTTATGCTTCAAACCGTTACAAACATGAGTAATGCTAAAGCAATTGTTATTAAAACTGCCAATGAAGCCAATTTAGGGCGTGAACAAGCGTTGAAGGTGATTGAGCGTATTCGAAGCATTAGCACCATTTCACACTCGAATGCTCGTAGCGTAGAAGAGATAGCAGGTGCAGCCGAACACCTTGCAAAGCTTTCTGAAAATTTAAGCCTTACCCTCTCACAATTCAAAACCACCTAAACAACTTTGGGAGCTTTACATGTAAAGCTCCTTTTTATTTCTGTGATGATGAAGCTAACTGTATACCAAGCCCTGCAAAGGTCAGCGCAAAACCACGTCGTAGCCATGTTTGTACACGATGTGATTCTATAACACTGTGGCGAAAGCCATGTGCCAAAAGACCGTAAATCACAAAAACAATAAATGTCATCAGCATAAATACGACACTCAAAACCACCATATCACCCAGTGGTGATGTTGTTTCAGGAGAGACAAATTGCGGTAAAAATGCCAAAAAGAAAATGGTCAATTTTGGATTGAGAATATTCAGCAAAAACGCCTTAATCGCCAAAGAGAGCGCACTCGAATGCGAAGAGATCGCCTGCGCTTCAAAACCACTTTTGTCCTTCCATGTCATGTACGCTAGATAGAACAGGTACAAAACACCCACAATTTTTAAGACTTCAAACGCCAGCGCACTCGTGTGCATAATGGCAGCAAGCCCAAAAACCGTTGCCAAAAGATGCGGCACAATCCCTGCGGTGCATCCAAGAGCGGCATACACACTGGCTTTTCGACCTTGCGCCAATCCTGTTGAGATGGTAAACAGCACACCCGTACCAGGAATCAGCACCACAATCAAAGAGGTAATCAGAAATTCAATGCTTATCATAACGGTAACTCCTGCTTAAAATGATTGGTTTAGTGTACCACAAGACCTATTTTCTTTACCTCAAAATCTTTACATGTAAAGATCTCAAAGCTTGCACATTTGGCGAAAGACGTTAAAAATCTCTTCCGCATTGACCTCAATGCCCTTTTCATCGCACAATTTTTGAACTTCCAAAGCAATTTGCGTTTGCATTTCTTTGGTCGTCTCAATGCCATAAAATTCCTTCAGTACATACGCCACGCCACTTTTACCCGACTGCGAATTAATGCGCACCACATCACGGTAATCCCGCTTAATGTCCTTTGGGTCGATCACGAGGTACGGCACGTGCCAATAGCCATCTAAGCTCACCTTCTGGTACTCCATACCCTTCTTTATAGCGTCTTGATGCGTCCCAGAAAAAGCTGTGTAGATCATAGAGCCCACATAAGGGTGACGGGGAGGAATACTGCTGTGCGTCAACGTGATGATCTCCTGCAAAATCGTATCGATGTTATAGATGTCTAACATCGGATCAATCCCTTGCGAATAGAGGTTAAACGCCATCGTAATCAAGTCAACATTGCCCGCTCTCTCACCATTCCCCATCAAAGTGCCCTCAACTCTTTGCGCCCCTGCTAACATTGCCATCTCCGCACTGGCTACGGCTGTGCCTCTGTCATTGTGTGGGTGAACGCTTAAAATAACGGCGTCACGTTCTAACATCTGTTTGCTCATCCACTCGATTCTATCGGCATAGATATTGGGCGTGCAGGCTTCTAAGGTGTTGGGCAAATTAATCACCATCGGCGCATTTTTACTTGGCATCCACTCGCTGATAACCGCATTTACCACATCACGTGCGAACGCCAACTCCGTTTGTGAAAAGCTCTCGGGTGAGTACTGAAACATCACATCGCCTTTAAATTTTGCCGCCTCTTCTTTGATGATGCGTGTACCCTCAACCGCTAAAGCAATAATCTCCACTTTACTTTTGTCAAACACAATTTTGCGCTGATTATCCGCCGTTGGATTGTAAAGGTGCATCGTTACTTTTTTAGCCCCGCTCATCGCTTGAAAGGTTCTTTTGATGTGTTTTTCGATGGAAGGCATCAAAACCGCAACCCTCACATCATCAGGGATTAAATTCTGCTCGATTAACATACGACAAAAGTCAAAATCCGTTTGCGAAGCACTCGGGTACGCAATCTCGATCTCTTTAAATCCCATCTCCACCAATTTTTGAAAATACGCCAATTTTTTGGTCGCATTCATCGGTTCAACAAGGGCTTGATTGCCATCCCTCAAGTCCGTGCTCACCCAAATAGGCGCTTGTGTGATAATGTTGCTTGCCCACTCACGGTGAGCTAAAGGTACCAACGGGTACGGTTTGTATTTTTTAAATGTTTGTGTAGTTTGCATAGAAATATCCTTGTTTTACAATAAAATTTTGCAAGAGCTCAAAGCACCAAGGGTGCGTGGGCACTCTGCCGAAGAGAACACAGTGTTAACGTAGTTTTTAAAGCTTTGCTTTAAAAGCGTGTTAAAGAACTCTAATAAAAAATTGTGCTAATTAGGTAGAGGTATCCTCAGGGCTAAAAAGCCAATTTAAACAATGAACAGTGAAAAATAAAAGGGGTTAAAAGTTATCGGAGCTTTTTTAGGAGGACGACGAGGAGTGATGCGTTAGAAAATTGCGCAATGCTCTGAGGTTGGTGTATGGTTTGATGGGTGATAAAAGTTTCCATCTTGTTCTCCTTTTGAAAAATTTGTAACGCAAAGTATAGCACAGGTTTTTCCCAATTGTAAAGGGTGGGCGCTTTACATGTAAAACGCCCTTGAAGGGTTACGCTTTGAAAAGCTGGTAGATAGCACTAAAGTCCTCATCGCCCTTTCCCATCATTTTCATTTTGGAGAAAAGCTCTTTAGTGACACTTGCGGTGTAAAGCGGACGATTTAAACTGTACGCCAAGTCTTGCAGACAATGCAAATCTTTAGTGATAGCCGCCGTGCTAAAATGCGGACTAAAGTCTTCATCGATGAGCTTTTGCGTTTTAGCCGCAAGCACGAGTGACTTTCCGCCCCCTGCTCCTAAAATCTCTAAAAGCTCTTTTTTATCAATCCCGCACGCTTCACCAAGAGCCGTACACTCCGCAATCGTCGCCATGAATGAGCCAAGGCATAGGTTATTGATAAGCTTCATCTTTGCCGCAAATCCAGCTTCTTTCAAATGAAAAATCGTGGAGGCAAACTTCTCTAATAGAGGCTTACATGTAAGAAAAACGCTCTGGCGTCCTGCACAAACAGCGGTGAGTTCGCCTTTGCTCGCAGGTACAACACTTCCAAGTACGGGTGATTCAAGGTAGTCACCGCCTTTGGCTTCCACCATGGTGTGAAACTCTATGACATCGGTGAAATGGTTGGTCGTAAGGTCGATGATGGTTTTACCTTTGAGGTTTGCACTTAAAAGCCCATTCTCCATCATTAAAACATTGCGTACGCCATCCGAGTCAAACAGACACATGAGCACTGTGTCGCACTTCTCCAAGAGCGCTTTGGGTGAGCTTTCACACACAAACCCTTTGGCTTCCGCTTTCGCCTTTGTTCGATTCCATACCAAAACCTCTTCACCCATGCTTGCTAAACGCTTTGCGATAGCTGTTCCTAAATTGCCTAATCCTATAAAACCGATTGCCATTCTTGACTCCTTTGCATTATTTTTTAGAATTATAGTCTAAATTAGACAAATTATCTTTAAATTCGTGTTATAATTTTGCCATGAAAAAAGTACTCAAACCCTACATCGCCTTGTGCGACGCCATAGCCAAACTCTTTTACCCCAATGTCGAAGTCGTCATGCACGATTTGGAAGCGAAAAAACTCATTCACATTGTCAATGCCTTCTCCAAACGCCGCGTCGGTGATGTGATGCTGAGTGAGCTCAAAGATTTCAACAGCATCAAAGAGAACTGGGTTGGACCGTATGATAAAACCAGCAGTGAGGGCAAACGCCTCAAAGCGGTGAGCATCATCGTGCGAGACGTGGAGGAAAAGCCCATTGGAATGATCTGCATCAACTACAACACAGAGCCCATCGAAACGCTCTTCGAGTCGCTCAAAGGCTTTTTACATGTAAACGACTCTGAGCCTAAACCTGCGGTACTTTTTTCACAAAGTTGGAGAGAACACACCGATGAGACGATAGAAAAATACTTAAGCGCTAAAAACATCGCCCTATCGGGTCTTTCAAGCGACGATAAAAAAGAGTTGGTCATTTTTTTAGAACGTGAAGGCATCTTCGCCATTCGCAATGTCGTAGGGTATATCTGCTCGGTTTTAAATGTCTCAAAGGCTACGATTTATAATTGGTTGAAGGTGGTGAGAGCTTAAAACGCAATTTTATACAATCCAAAAAATAGACTCTTTTTTATAATACTCCTTGAAAATCAATAGGAGTTCATCATGAAAACAGACACACAATTTTTTGAAGCATTTGAACACGGTACGCTTTTAGTAGAGGGGAAAAGTGTTCATCTAGGAAAACTTGACTGGTGGAATCACCCAAAATTTGAAGGTGTGGCATTAAAGCATCTTGTCACTTCTGCTCAAAGCGAAGGGGCGTTTAGCTTTCATCTAGTACGCATCGCTCCGCATAAAGCCATCCAAACGCATGTCCATGAAAATGAGTTAGAGACACATGAAGTCATCGGTGGCAGTGGGTACTGTATCAAAGAGGGTTCTACATTTTCTTATGCAACAGGAACCATGAGCATTTTTCCTAAAAAGACAGAACACTCCATCCATGCAGATGAAAAGGGTTTATATCTTTTAGCGAAGTTTTTTCCCGCTCTTTGCTAACGCATCCAAATCAAGACACGCTGCTTTATAAGACGAGGGAGAAATTTGAAAAAGTTTTTTAAAATGCCTTATAAAGTGGCTTTGGTCATAAAATCCTGCACTCAAACCCACATCGGTCATCGACGTACTGTTTTCTATCAAACCTTTCGCTTTTCGTACACGATTTTGAATGTGAAATTTATGCGGTGTCATCCCGACATTTTCATCAAACTTGCGTATAAAATGGTATTTGCTCAGAGCACTATACCGTGATAAATGTTCACCATCAATCTGAACTTCTGGGTACTCTTCTAAAAAGGTTTTAATTCTATCAAGCGTGCGGTGTTTTTCATGCATAGAATCACAATGCGCATACACCCCACGCAATATATCATCAAAAAGCGCACCATGGCTCTCTTCTAAGTATTCCATCTCCTCTAAAATACGTGCATACCGACCAACAATCACTTGTGCTTCAAGCAGTTCATAAGATTTTAAAAAATTCCTTTTTAGACTTAAGACTATCATATCATACACTTCTAAACTTTCTATTTCATGGACATCATAAGGATTGATGGTAAAAGACATATCTTTTTTATACACCTTTTTTTCACCATTAGAACAAAGAGAAAGTGCGCCATTTTGAACAATACCTATGGTATAACTGGAGATATGATTGTGTCTGGGATATGAAAAAATCGCCTCTTTTAAAACAATAAATTCTAAATCAGCATATGCCGTTTTACAATAATAGATCATTTAGCTTTCCTGACGCATAGTATGGAAAATATTTTCTAAAAACTGATAATACGTAGCATACCCTTGGGCATCATAATGTGCAGACAACGGATTCATAAAGCCATGTAAATACGCTGTTTTCAAACAGGTGATGTTCGCATGTTTTACAAGCTTTGTTATCACCTCATCTACGTCAAAGTGTTTTTCATATTGTGGAAATATCAGTGTGCACGGCACAAGCACGTTAGCATCTAAGCAATGACGAATCTGAGAGGAGTAAAACCCAAAAAAGTGTTTTATTTTGGCGTTTTCACATCCATCAAGCGCTTTCCAAAACGCCGATGCACCCATGCTAAAACCAATTATTACCACCTCTTCGTTTGAACATGCATCCAGAGCTTGCATGCACGCTTTGGCATAGCTTTCAAGTCCACACAATTGGTTAAATGACTTATAGGCTTGCTCTTCATCGTGAAAATTCATCTGCTTTGCATCGTAAGGATCAAGAATATGTATCACCTCACCCAAAGACTCAAAACGGTGCTTGAGTGTTTCTATGGCTTTTGTGTAACCAAAAATGTCGGTGGCTAAAAGAATGTGTGGCATCTTATTTCTTTGTTATATTTACATCCACTATAATTTTTCCATCCGTTGGAAATGTGATAATTTGGCTACCTTTATCATTTAAAAAAGCAATTTTGTTATTATCGTAAGCTATTAATACGCCTTTTGCTACTTCTTGATTATCTTTATTCAAAATTTGGATGCAAGTATTTGCTTGGCTATTTTCAGGTACGTAACAACCGTGTTCTCGATATTCATTTATCTTTTTAGCTGCCATTTTTTCACCTACTGACTGTGGTCCAACATACAGATATAATGCAAACATTAAAACCAAAGTTAGAACATATATAAACAATGTAAAAAGATAAACTCCCGCAAATGTCGTCGTCAATAATTGTATAAAAAATTGTATTTTTGTAGATGAAAAAAATTTTTCTAAAAATGGAAATTTTACCAATATAGATTTTTCATTTTTCGGGCGTAATGCAAGAAAAACCATTATCCCTATTACAAACGTTGCACTTATTATTATAGACAATAGATTACGCTTTAAAATCTCCATGAGAGCTGAAAATCCGTATAAAACAGCACCATATGAATAAAAATAAATATCTTGCGTGGATATAGGGAAGAAGTCACTACTCAATCCAAAACTGTACATATAGGTATCATAATAAGCTTTCCCCATAATATATGCAATGATTGTTAAGCCAAGCCCAACAATCGTTAAAATTGTTTGCAAAGAAGGCTTATTTTGATTTGATCTTGAGTTTAAGATTTTATTGTCTTTTATTTCTTTCTCTTCCATGCTTTTTACCCCAACTTCCATATCTTAAACCGTCGATTTTTAATGGTCGTAGCACACAGCCCATCAAACGCTTTATCAGCGTATTCTCTGGCTATGGCGACGTAGGAGAATTTTTCTAAGATGTCGATTTTACCGATAACATTTGCTTCCAAACCTAAGTCTTTGGTCAGCGTTCCTAAGATGTCACCAGCACGCATTTTGTGCTTTTTGCCTGCGTCAATGCAAAGCGTGATATAGAGGGCTTTTTTGGGTTTTGTTTGGGTTGGATTTAAGTCGCCAATGCTTTTACATGTAAAGGCAAAATTCGCCTCTGTAAGCTCTTCAAAAAAGCTCTCTTCTCGTGGTGTGACAAAACTTACTGCCATGCCTTCTTTGTCCATGCGTCCTGTTCGACCAATGCGATGGGTGTAGATTTCCATCGTTTGAGGGAGTTCGTAGTTGATGACCATCTCGACATCTTTGACGTCCAGCCCACGAGAGGCAAGGTCTGTAGCAACTAAGATTTGCGCACTTCCGTTGGCAAAAAGTAAGAGGTGTTCGTCACGGTCGATTTGCTCTAAATCGCCATGCAAAGAGAGTGCGTCAAAGCCTTCATCTAACAGATAGCCTTGAAGTTCCGCCACGCCTATTTTGGTTTTGCAAAAGATGATGACCGACTTGGCATCGCTTTGCAGTAAAACGCCTTTGAGTGCTTTTTCTTTTTCACTTGCCTCTACCTTATAGCAGACTTGTGTGATATTGGGTGACGTGTGCGCTTCTTCTTCGATGCTTACATGTAAAGCGTCATTTTGCACTTCCTTGCACATACGCTCAATCTCTTTGGGAAAAGTAGCGGAGAAGAGCAAGGTTTGACGCTTACTTGGCATTTTGGCGATAATCTTCTCGATGTCTTCGTAAAAGCCCATGTCAAGCATACGATCGGCTTCATCAAGAACGAGTGTTTTGATATGCGAAAAGTCAATGGTTTTTTCTTGCAAATGTTGCAAAATGCGCCCTGGAGTTCCTACTACGATGTGCGCACCATGCTCGAGGTTGATGCACTGAGGCACAAAACGAGTCCCGCCACAGAGCGTGACAATTTTAATATTATGGGTAAATTGCGCCAAACGTCGTAATTCATTGCTGACTTGTTCGGCAAGCTCTCGTGTGGGACACAGCACCACTGATTGGATGCGCATGGAGTTTACATGTAAGCTCAAAAGCAAAGGTAGTCCAAATGCAGCGGTCTTTCCACTGCCTGTTTTGGCTTGTGCAACAACGTCACGTCCCTCTAAAGCAAGAGGCAATGAGGCTTCTTGAATGGGTGTCATACGCTGATAGCCTAGACGTTCTAGTGTTTCTAACATGGATGGATGGTGAATCAGATGATTAAATGGGTGAGGTGTATGTGTTTTCATGGTGAAAATATATCACATTTTTTTATAAAAACCTTACATTCATTTGGTATAATCATTTCTTAAATCTACTTCATACATGAAAGAGTGCTATGCAACGTTATCCAAAATTTAAAAGTTCTATTGCGTCTCGCCTTTTTGGCGTTTTTGCGTCAAAAGAGTTCCCAACTTCTGTGCAAACCATTATTAACAAAAGTTATGTTTCCATGATGCGTGTGGATTTGGGTGAATTTGAAGAGGCAGACCACTACAAAAGTTTGAACAAACTTTTTACACGTCCCTTTAAAACCAAACGCCTTTTTAGTATGAATGAACAAACACTGATTTCTCCTTGCGATAGCCTTATCAGTGCGTATGGAAAAATTGAACATTCCCTTGCCCTTCAAATTAAAGGCTTTACCTACAGTGTTCGTGAACTTTTAGGTGATTATATTGCTAAAAAAGAGAAAGACCGCCTTGAGGGTGGTGATTTTGTAAACTTTTACCTCTCGCCTCGTGATTACCATCGTTACCACGTTCCTCTTGAAATGCGTGTGGCTAAGGCAGTGCATATTCCAGGTAAACTCTACCCTGTCAATTTTAAGTGGCTTCGAAAAATTGAAGGACTTTTTGTGGAAAATGAGCGTGTCGTTTTAGAGTGCTACACCAAAGAAAATCAACTTTTTTACATGGTTTTTGTAGGGGCATTAAATGTTGGTAAAATGGCATTTAACTTTGATAAAACCATCCAAACCAATGCCAAAGGAAACCTTCAACAGTGCTATAGCTATGACAATCTTTGGCTTAAAAAAGGTGAAGAGTTAGGCATGTTTGAGATGGGCTCAACCATCGTCATGCTCTTTGAAAAAGAATCCATTTCCCTTGAACTAGAAAGCGTTTCGCACGTTAAATTTGGACAAACATTAGGAGCATTACGTGGAAAGAGCACACATTGCAACACTGAGGCAATTGAGCAAGGAGATGCGTCTTTTATACATTGAGCATGATGAACATGCTAAAGAGAGTGCCACACACCTCTTTTCAAAATTTTTTGACCATGTAATAATGGCGCAAGATGGCAAGGAGGGACTCAGTCTTTACCTACGCCACCACAGCACCATTGACTTAATTATTACCACCTTAAATCTTCCGTTTATGCATGGTGTGGAGCTTATTGAGAAGATTCGCAAGCACAATCCAGATATAGCTATTATTGTCCTATCTGAATTGCATGAAGCGCACCATTTTCCTAAAACGGTTGATTGTGGGGTGGATGGCTACCTCTTTAAACCTTTAAGCCTTAGCCAATTTGGTGCGACTCTGGGAAAACTCCTTGAGAAAATGAGTCTAAAAAAAGAACACGCAAAAAAAAGCCTCTTGCTCCAACAATATGAAAACATCACCAACCTTAGTGCCATTATCTCCAAAAGTGACCCGCAAGGGCGCATCACCTATGTTAATGAGCAATTTTGCCGTATTTCTGGCTACAGCGAAGAAGAATTGCTTGGCAAAAATCATAATATTATTCGTCACCCTGATGTGCCTAAAAGCACCTTTGAAGAGTTGTGGCATACCATTAAAGAGGAGAAAAAAACATGGCAGGGCATTGTTAAAAATCGCAACAAGAATGGTGAAAGTTATTATGTGAAAACAACCATTCAGCCGATTTTAAATGCACACGGTGACATCGAAGAGTATATTTCCTTGCGCCATGATGTTACTGCGATTATGAGCGATAAAAAACAGCTCTTTGATTTTTTAGAAGCCAATAAACTCTCCGTCTTAATTCTGGTACAAATTGAAGATTATGCGATTTTGGAAAAATTTTACAACAAAAGCAGTGTGGAAAAAATAGAAAGCGCTTTTTACAAAGCCCTCTTATACCTTATGCCTTCCATGTGTGGCTTTCAAAAAGTCTATTTTTTGGAAAATGGGCTCTATGCTTTTGTGATAGATAGACGCACATGTCAAGCCACCAGAGAAGAACTGTATGAGACCCTAGAGCGCTTTCTTGCCAATGTCAAAGAGTATGTTGTTCGAATCGATGGCATTGAATATGACATCTCCGTGGTGTGCAGTTACACCTATGGGGTTTTTAAGATTTTTGAAGATGCTAAGATTGGTATTGACCATGCAATGGCTAGCAAAAAGCCCATTGTCTATGCCGATGGGCTCAATGACATCGAATACGACAATGCTCTGCGCAATATTGAAACGCTCTATATGATTAAAACGGCTATTGATAACCAAAAAATTATCTCCTATTTTCAGCCTATTATTAACAACCAAACCCAAGAAATCGAAAAATACGAATCGCTTGTGCGCCTCGTCAATGAAGAGGGAAAACTTCTCTCCCCTGCTTGTTTTTTAGATGTTGCCAAAAAAGGACGCTACTCCAATAAAATCACTAAAATTGTGCTCAACAACTCTTTTGAAGCACTGCATAAAGTTCCTAATGCTTCCATTTCTATTAATCTTTCCATGCAAGATATTGAGCAAGAGAGCATTCTTGAGCATATTCACTCCCTTTTGCAAATCTACAAAAAGCACGCTCCTCGGCTTATTTTTGAGATTTTAGAGAGTGAAAATATGAAAGATATAAACGCTATTAAACGCTTTATCCAGGATGTGAAAGCACAAGGGGTTAAAATTGCGATTGATGACTTTGGAACAGGCTATTCCAATTTTGAGCGCTTGCTCTTTTTTGAACCTGATATTTTAAAAATTGATGGTAGCTTAATCAAGAACATCCACACCAATGAAGTGAACCAGAATATTGTCGAAACAATCATTTTATTTGCCAAAAAACAAAAACTCTCAACCGTTGCGGAGTATGTCGAAAATGAAATTATCTACAAAATGGTACGTGATATGGGAATTGATTATTCGCAAGGGTATTATTTTGGAAAACCTAAACACTTATAGCATCTTGAGTTTACATGTAAAGGTTCCTCAGAAAATTCAGATATGTTAATATTTTTTTAAGAAATTACATTATGTAGAAATCTCCTTAAAAGTTTAAACTTCTAGGATACTTACCCTTTAAGGAGCGTTCAAAATGGAGATATTAAAGATTGCAGTCGCCCTACTCACCATAGTGGCAGTCGTCTATTTTTTAGTCAAAAAATACGACACAAAACTCGTACTTTTGGTTGCAGGTGTTTTTATGGCATGTTTTGCCCTAGCGCCGATGAAAGCGTTTGAATCCTTTTCAAAAGTGATGGTCTCAGGTGGGCTCATTCAAGCGATTTGTTCGGTTCTAGGTTTTGCCGCTGTGCTTAAAATGACAGGATGCGACAAACATTTAGTCGCCCTGCTTGGTAACGTCTTAAAACGTGCAGGCATTTTTCTGGTTCCAGTAGCAACCCTACTGACCTTTGCCATTAACATCGCCCTTCCCTCAGCAGCAGGCTGTGCGGCGGCAGTGGGTGCGATTTTTATTCCTTTATTGATTCACTCAGGCGTACGTCCTGCTATGGCTGCAGCTGCTGTGTTTAGTGGAACGTATGGTAGTATGCTAAGCCCAGGGCTTTCGCACAACCCTTTTGTGGCGGATTTGGCAAAAGTGACGGTATTGGATGTTATCAATACCCACAAATTTGCGACGATTAGCAGTATTGTTGTAGCATCCATTGCCATTGGACTCTTAGCCATTTATCTTAAAGAGCACAAAGGGTATGTTTCTGAAGATAAAGACTTCCACATTGATACCAGCTTCAAAATTAACCCTCTTTTTGCGCTTGTGAACATCATTCCATTGGCAATTTTGGTGGTTGGTTTTACAGGATGGGTGCCTATGCTTAAAATGGGTGTGCCTGAAGCGATGCTTATTGGTGCTTTTTTAGCGGTCATCATCACACGTACCAACCCCACAAAAGTTTCAGAAGGTTTCTTTAATGGTATGGGTGGAGCGTATGGACAAATCTTTGGTATTATCATCGCTGCTACTGTTTTTGTTTCAGGACTTCAAGCCTTAGGTGCGGTTGATGCTTTTATTTCCGTTTTAATTTCCAATCCTAGCATGGCATCCATTGGCGCAACCGTTGGACCTTTTTTACTGGCTGTGGTGACAGGTTCAGGCGATGCTGCAGCCTTTGCGTTTAACAAAGCCGTCACGCCATTTGCGGTGGAGTTTGGAACAACGATAGAGCGTATGGGCTCTTTAGCCGCCCTTAGTGGTGCTATTGGTCGCACGATGTCACCGCTTGCAGGCGCTGCCATTATTTGTGCGGGCTTTGCGAAAGTCTCTACCCTTGATATGGTTAAACGTACCGCTTTAGGTATGATTTTAGCTCTTACAACTGCCTATTTTATGCTCGCATTTTAAGGAGTAGTGATGATAAATGCAACACGTCTCAGTGAGGAGATAAAGACCATTAGCCGTTTTGGAGCCCTCCCTCAAGGAGGCATTACCCGTTTGGCTTTCTCCAAAGAGGAAGCCCACGCACGTGAGTATGTCAAAACACTCATGCAAGCCGTGGGTATGACTATTCGTGAAGATGCCATTGGCAATATTTTTGGGCGTATTGAGGGGGAACTTCCCCTGCCTGCCGTTGCCATTGGCTCTCACTTAGATAGCGTTCCTTTGGGTGGCTGTTTTGATGGCACGCTAGGGGTGATGTGCGGTCTTGAAGCCATTCGTGCCATTAAAGAGCAGAAAATTTCTCATAAACGTCCGTTTGAGCTCATTATTTTCTCCTGCGAAGAGTCTAGCCGTTTTAACATGGCAACCGTGGGAAGCAAAGTCATGGCAGGCAAACTCTCCACAGAGGCGCTTGAAAACCTGAAAGACAAAGAGGGAATCAGCCTTTATGAAGCAGCTAAGGAGTTTGGATGTGCGGTTGAGACGATGGACAATGCCACACTTCCTCCAGATACCTTTTATGCCTACTTAGAATTGCACATAGAACAAGGCCCTGTGTTGGAGAACAAAAATATTCCTGTGGGCATTGTCACAGGCATTGCTGCCCCCATTCGCTACGCCTTAACCCTGCAAGGCAGAGCTGACCACTCAGGGGCAACACCCATGAACATGCGCGCTGACGCACTTGCGTGTGCGGCGGAAATTATTTTACATGTAGAAAATGTTGCCAAAGAAAAAGCGGGTGAAACCACCGTAGCAACGGTAGGCTTTGCCAATGCAACTCCTGGTGTGCTGAATGTCATTCCAGGCAGTGTGAGTTTGGGTATTGATATTCGAGATATTGACCATGCAAATCTTGAAAAAGCAGCCTTATTGATTGAAAAAGGTATCGAAAAAATTACGCACGATAGGGGTCTGATTTATACCCTCAAAGTGCTCACCCATGACATACCTGTAAGCCTCGATAAAAAAATCATAGAAACCCTTGAAAATGAAGCAAAAAAACTTCACATTCCAACCCTAAAACTTCCAAGCGGAGCAGGACACGATGCGATGCATATGCCTTATGTTTCAACGCATACAGGGATGGTCTTTGTGCCGTGCAAAGAGGGCATTAGCCACAATATCGCTGAAGAAGTGAATATGGATGATGTTATGTACGCTACAGAAGTGATTACTAAAACCCTCATTACCTTAGCAAACGAAGGATAAAAAATGGATAGCATTGCACAAAGAGCAAAAAGTTTAGAAAAAGAACTGATAGAGACACGTCGATTTTTTCACCAACACCCTGAAACGGGCTGGTTTACCTTTTTTACCACCGTCAAAATTATTGAAAAACTCAAAAGTTATGGGTACACACTTAAGATGGGACGAGACATTATGGTGGCAGATGCAAGGCAAGGAGTAGGCTCAAAAGAAGCACTGGATGAAGCACTGCTTCGTGCCAAAAAACTGCTCTGTCCTGAAGAGTATGCTCTCTTAAATGTCATGGAAGATGGGCTCACAGGCGTGGTAGCAGAGCTTGACACAGGGCGTCCTGGCCCTTGCGTGGCATTTCGCTTTGACATTGATGCCGTGGATGTTACCGAGAGCAAAGATTTAGCCCACCGCCCGTTTAAAGAGGGATTTCGTGCGGACATTGATGGGATTGCGCATACATGTGGGCATGATGGGCACATTACCATCGGTTTAGGGCTCGCCAAACTCATTAGCGAACACAAAGAGGATTTTAAAGGAGTGTTTCGCTTTATTTTCCAAACGGCTGAGGAGGGAACCAGAGGTGCGGTTGCTATGGAAAAAGCGGGCATTTTAAAGGGAGTCGATTATCTTTTGGGCGCACACATAGGCTTTCAGTCTAAAAAAAGCGGAGGTCTTATTTGCGGAGTTAATAACTTCCTCGCCACTTCCAAATTTGATGTGACGTTTCATGGCACATCTGCCCATGCAGCAGGCGCACCGGAAGAGGGAGCAAACGCGCTTTTAGCTGCCGCAGAAGCCGCCCTTTTAATGCATGGCATTACCCGCCACAGTCAGGGTATTACCCGTGTGAATGTGGGCGTTTTAAGAGCAGGTGAAGGACGCAATGTCATTGCACCCAATGCCTTTATGGCGTGTGAAACCAGAGGCGTGACCACAGAACTCAATGCCTTTATGAAAGAAAAATGCATGAACATCCTAGAGGGAGTCTCAAAAATTCACTCAGTGGGTTACCGTGTAAAAGATGTCGGAGGAACCAGTGGTGGCGATAGTTCAGCGTTTATTACCGAACTTTATGAAAAAGTGGCTCTTGAATCACCGTTCATTGAAAAGGATGCCATCGTGAAAACCTGCGATTTTGGGGCATGCGAAGACTTTGCACATTTTATGCAAGCGGTACAAAATCAAGGGGGACAAAGCGGTTATATGATGATAGGTGCAAAACTTGAAGCAGGACACCATAACCAATGTTTTGACTTTGATGAGAGCTGTTTGGTGACAGGCGTTGATCTCTTTTTACGCTCAGCCTACATGCTTAGCGCCAAATAAACCATGCAGAGGCATTCTCCTCTGCATATCTTTACATGTAAAAAGAATTTACCTGCTTGATCGGGTTGTTTTTATGCAAAGATTCAACCCAGAGTCACTAAAATTGCGTTATATTGTTTATTATGTTCTTAAGGTTTTTGATGCGACATTACGCTTTTTTCTATGCTTTTTATCTCTTCTTATTTTTTAGTCATACTCTGATGGCGCAGGAGGAAAAACGTGTGCTCATTATTGACTCGTATCCTAAAAATTTTAAATGGAGCAATGATATTATCCTAGGCATCAAAGATGTTTTAGCAAAGTCTGACATGGATGCGGATGTTATCTATATGAGTGGGAAAGCAGCCAAAAGCAAAGAGGATTACACCACGCTTCGCAATCTTTTAGAGATCAAACTCAAACATACCCATTATGATTTGATTATTCCTGTGGACAAACATGCCTATACTTTTTTACTGCACCACTACTATGACTTTTTTGTGAACGAGCGTATTTTATTTTCCAGTATGGAGTTTTTTTCCTACGAAGATGCGCTCAAACAAGGACTTGCCAATAAAATTTCAGGGGTCATTAAAGAAAGAGCGATTGAGGATAATGTTAATATTATTTTAACCATGATCCCTTCCCTCAAAAAGCTCTATATTTTAAACGAAAAAAATCCAGAAGATAAAACCAATATTTCCATCAAAAACACCCTTGATGCCATGCGTTTAAACTGCGAGGTTGAGTACATTGGGGATTTGAGCCTGCAAGAGATGAGAGAGAAGTTTTCTATCTTTACGCCCGATGAAACCATTTTGTTTATCCCTTTTTACGGGGGCAATTACGACCAATTTTATAAAAATTATAAAATCGCTTATACGATTGATCTGTTTGAAATTCCTGTCTTTGCCACGGACTCTTTTTTTATCACCCGAGGTATTGTGGGTGGCAAGTCCATTTTAACCTACAAATTAGGAGAAACCACGGGCAATTTAGCACGAGACATTCTACGCAATCCCACCGCTTCCAATAAAATCATCACCGATAAAAACCACGAATACATTTTTAACCATGAAAAAATCAACAAATTCAAACTAGAGCCTTTTTTGCTCACACAATCTTTGCGTTTTGTCAACACGCCTGTGCGCTTTTTAGACAAACATAAAAAATATGTGGATGCCATTTTACTCATTTTACCCCTACTCATTTTGCTTATTTTAGCGCTGATTCACAACATTTACATGCGTATTAAAGATGAGAAAAAGTACCGTGAAAGTGAACTTCAAAAGAACAAACATCAACAATTCATCATCCAACAATCTAAACTGGCTGAAATTGGGGATATTTTTTCCTCCATTGCCCATCAGTGGAAAAATCCACTCGTTGAGATCACCGCTTTGGTGCAAAAACACGCCTTTAGTGTAGGCAGTGCCTTTGATGAAAAAAACGATAAATACATCCATGACATTATGGTACAAGTACGCTACATGACCGATACCATCAACAGTTTTCAAGCCTTTATTATGCCCTCCACGACCAAAACGGTTTTTGATGTCAATGAGGCGATTGAGACCATGATGGGCATTATTTCGCATACGATTAAATACAACTATATTGATGTTACCATCGATATTAGCCATGCAACCAATTTAAGCGTGCTGGGCTATAAAAATGAGTTTATGCAAACCCTGCTCAACATTGTCAATAACGCTAAAGAGCAAATTGTGCATCAAAGAGAGGCCAAAAAAATCAAACGAGGCTTAATTGCTATTGTGGTTTACAACCATGCGCACACTGTTATTATCGAAATCAGTGATAACGCAGGAGGCATACCTGAGGAAAAACTGCCTTATATTTTTGATGCGTACTACACCACTAAAGAGCATGGGCATGGTATTGGTCTTTATATGTCAAAAATTATTTTGGAAAATAAAATGAATGGAACCATCAAAGCAGACAATACCCCAATGGGGGCACGCTTTAGCATTACCTTAGGAAACGTGGTATGAAACTTTTACTCCTTGAAGACAATGCATCGCTGTGCGATGTGATTAGCGATGTACTCACCCAACACGGGTATGATGTGAGAGTCTTTAACGATGGGGAGAGGGCACTTGAAGAGATTAACAAAGGATACCACTGTTTTATCATCGACATCAACGTCCCTTCCCTTGATGGTATTAGCATTTTAGAGTCCATTCGTCTGTTCAATAAAGAAGTCCCTGTCATTATCATCAGCTCCAATCACGATTTGGAAAAGATTCAAACCTCCTATGAGATAGGCTGTAATGACTACTTGAAAAAACCTTTTTTTATTTACGAGCTGGTGCATAAAATTAAAAAACTGTGTCACGTTGAGAGTTCAACCATTGAATTATGGCAAGGATATATCTATGATTTTAAAAACCAACGCCTCTTCAATCCCCAAAAAGAGGAGATTTTTCTAGGTAGAAAAGAGTATCTTTTTTTAGATTTATTCATCAAAGACACCACCCGAACCGTTCCTTTTTTCGAGATTGATGAATACGTTTGGCAAGGGGAAGAGACCACTATTTTTAATATTCGAGCACTGGTGAAACGCTTACGCTCCAAACTGCCTGAGGGGGCTATTAAAACCATTAAAGAAGTGGGGTATCGTTTGGACGGATTAAAAGATTCGTGAGCTTTTTTCAACGCTCACAAATCTTTACATGTAACGCTTTATCATCTTAATGGTGAGCTCATCGAGCTTCGTTCCTCGCTCAAGAAGCTTTTCTATCAACACTTTTTTACGCTCTTCTGAGAGGTTTTGCCCTGCTTTCAGTTTGAACGAAATGGCAGATGGCATGAGTTTATACACACCAAGCGTTGAGAGCATTTTTTGATACATTGCATTTTTGGCATCAATCATATCGTAGCCACCCTCAGGTTGGAGCTTTTGCATCAGTGCATTGAGCGCTTCTGCTTTTTCATCCATGCAGGGTACCCATTCAATTTTACCCTCTAAAATAAGAGAAAGGAAAAATTGCGTAGCAGGACAGGCAGAACGTGTGTTACTAAAGTGAGAAGGGATGAGCGACAAAGGTTTAACAACGCTAAAGGAAGCGTTAGCATTGGCATGGATGAGCTCTACTTTTCGACCTTCATCCGCTCCGTGATAGTAAAGGGCTTCCTTGTGCCAGACAAAATTAAGAGGCACACCATAAGGCAGATTATCTACGCTCAAAGAGAGAATACCATACTCACACGATTGGAGTATCTCATCACGAAGCGTTTTCTCTTCACAACTAAATTCTAAACGTCGCATATTTTAACTCTCCATAAAACTGTAGTATCATGAGGGCAAAACAATACCATAAAAGTAAATTAAAAAAAAGTAACCCTTTCAATGAACCTTGTTTCTCTTTTCTTAAGGCTTTACATGTAAAGCCTTTTTTTAATTTCTCTGCAATGCAAACTTCCTATAATACGCCATAAAAAAATAATTAAAAGGAATGGCATTGATAACTAAAATAGATATGAATTCACCTGAATTTATGGCAGAATTAGAGAAAACAGAAGCATTTACCGACAAAGTGTGTGCACAATTTGGCTTTGCCTACACGCCTTTAGATGATGTTAAAGAGTCTATTCAGCAAGGATTAACCCGCAATAAACTCATTTATGGCAAACGCTACTGCCCCTGTTTTATGGTCATTGGCGCAACCAAAGAGGAACAAATCAAAGCAGGAAATCGTCTCTGCCCCTGTACCCCCGCACTCACAGAGGAGATTCCTAACGAAGGAAAATGCCACTGTACCATTTTTTGCACCCCTGAACATGCCAAAGAGCTTGCGCAAGAAGAAAATGTTGAAGAAGTCGCTCACACCCACGCACGAGGCTTAAGCCAAGAAGAGTGTGCGCTCTTAATGAAAAAAGAGCAACTCGATGGCGATGAACTCGAAGCGTTATTGGAAGCTAGGGGTCAAGGAAGTGTGAATTTTCTTCTGGTCGATACCAGAGAGTGGATGGAGTGGGTAGGAAACCGTATCAAAGGAACCGATGTGCTTATTCCAACAACAAGCTTTCACAACGCCCTCTCCCAATTGAATGGCAAAGAAGAAACACCGCTTATTTTGTACTGCTACAGTGGAAGCCGAAGTGCGTATTGCCAACGGATTTTAAAACACATGGGCTTTAAAACCGTCCTCAATCTTGAGTATGGCATTATGGCATTTTATGGAGAGTGTGAAAGCGGAGAGTAACTAGACTTCTTGCAAAACTCATTTTGCAAGAAGGAAAAGCACCAAAGGTGCGTGGGCATTCCGCCGAGGAAAACTCAGCGTTAGCGTAGCCTTTAGAGCTTTGCTTTAAAGGCGTGTTAAGAGTTCTGTAAGAACCCTAATAAAAAAGAGTGAAGCTACTTTGTCGCTTCACTCAAGGCTTCAATGCTGAGCTCTTTTTTATTGCCTTTGGCATCATAATCAAGCCCCTTGAGCACTTCGCCCTCTTTAAATTCAATGCTACGCATCAACTTTCCGCTAGGGCTGTAGAGCTTGGCAATGCCATTGGCTTTGTTTTTTGAAAAAGGGGTTTCTCCTTGCAAGGTACCTGAGGGGTAGTAGAACTTTGCAAGACCGTTGGCTTCGTCATTTTTAAAATAAATTTCCGTTTGAACCACACCCGATTCGTAATATTCTCTCTTTAAACCCTCAATTTTATCGTTTACAAAAGGGGTTTCGCTACGAAGGCGTCCTGATTCGTAAAAGGTTTTTCCCATGCCCTCTCGTAAACCATTTTTAAAAGGGGTTTGGCTTTTGACTTGTCCTGATTCGTAAAAAAATTGTCCCACACCATTGGCAGGTTTTTTGGTTTTTGACTCAAGCAATAGTCCATCTTCACGAACATCTAACTCTTCAACACTGTAATACCGCTCTGAGGCATAAAGCATGAGCGCCGAACACAAAAGGCTGAGTATCCATTTCATCACACGCACTCCAAAAAAAGTTTACATGTAAGCATTGTACATGTAAACTTCAAATATTCATTAAACGTTAAATCTAAAGTGCATTACATCGCCATCTTGAACGACGTATTCTTTGCCCTCTAAGCGCATTTTACCTGCTTCTTTTGAGCCTGCCTCACCTTTGTAAGCAATAAAATCATCATAGCCAATGACCTCTGCTCGAATAAAGCCTTTTTCAAAGTCGTTGTGAATCACAGAAGCGGCTTTTGGCGCTTTCCAACCTTTGACAATTGTCCATGCACGCACCTCTTTGATGCCTGCTGTAAAATAAGAAGCCAGTCCTAGTTTTTCAAACGCTAAGCGAATAATCTGTTTTAAGCCAGATTCTTCAATGCCAAGCTCCTTTAAAAACTCCTCCGCCTCTTCCTCTTCAAGGGCGACCATCTCTTCTTCCACTTTGGCGCACAAAACCACCACATCCGCACCGACCACTTTAGCATGCGCTTTGAGTGCTTTGACGTGTTCATTCTCTTCTAACAGTCCTGCTTCATCGACATTGGCACCGTAAATGATGGTTTTATTGGAGAGAAAACGTAGCTCTTTATCTAAAGCTTGAAAATTTTCATCGTCTTTTTTAGCAAAAGTGCTCACAGGCTTGATTTCATCTAAATGCGCACGTAGTTCTGTGGCAACTTCTGCTAGGGCTTGCGCACCCTTTTCAAGTTTAGCCTGACGTTTGAGGCGGTCTAGTTTTTTATCGAGTTGTTGCACGTCTGCAAAAATAAGCTCACTCTCGATAATTTCAATGTCACGAAGGGGATTAATGCTGTTTTCAACGTGAGTAATGTTTTCATCTTCAAAACAACGCACCATATGCAAAATGACTTCAACTTCACGGATGTTAGAGAGAAACTGATTGCCAAGACCCTCTCCTGCACTCGCACCCTTTACCAAACCTGCAATATCCACAAAATCAACCGTGGAGTGCTGAATACGCTCAGGATTGACAATTTTTGCAAGCTCGTCAAGTCTTGCATCTGGAACAGGAACAACTGCTTTATTTGGTTCAATCGTACAAAACGGATAATTCGCAGATTCTGCATTTTGCGCTTTGGTGAGCGCATTAAACGTGGTGGACTTTCCTACGTTTGGAAGCCCTACAATACCAACACCTAAACCCATAAATACCCTTTAATTTTTTAGGGGTATTGTACCGCTTATGCGCTTAATGTATCTTCTTTTATTCTTTATCCCTAAGTTTTCCTACTTGATATATAGCCTATATTCGGCTATAATTTCAAAAAAACAGGAGGCTTTTATGCAAGAAACTGAAGCCTTTAGGCTGTTAAATATCCCTAGAAGTACCCTTAAGGAGTGGAGTAAACCTCAACACGCAAAACATAAGCTGTACCTGCTGATCAAAAACACAGATACAAAACGTGCCCTTCAAGCCATAACGCAAAGCATTCCTGCTTCTCTTTTAACACGGCTCAATCGCAATATCAAAGAGGAAGAACAGTTCAAAAATGATGAAATCTTTAAACTCTTTTCTAAAAAAAGTTACGCCAAACTTACCATGAGGGAACGTGTTGCTTTTGCGAAAGTGGTACGAGAAGTAGATACCTACGAACTCCTCCAAGAGTTTTATGCTCATAAAATTACAACACAAAAAGCATTCTTGCACCTTTTTCATGGCTCACCCTTTGCAAAGCTTGATGCCTTTTCTTCATTTGAAGAGATATTAACACACGAGATAGCACATGTATGACTTTTCCAAACAAGCGCATATGTTAGGACTCACTCTTGATGCACTAAAATCCATTGGCATTGACAAAGAGGCTAGTTTGGGTGGTGGTACGGCACTGAGTGCCTATTATTGGGAGCATCGTTATTCAACGGATATTGATATATTTATCAACAATGCGAATACTTTGAATGACATACGTACCTATTTTGCATCGTTACATGTAAACTATGACATTCGATTTCCTGGGCATTATGTAGAAATCCATCTAAGCTCAACTGAAAAAATACAATTTTTTGAAACATCACCACGCACTAAAGCACCTTGTGTTTGCACAGAGTTGTGGGGATTTCAAAATATTTACATCGAAAGTGTAGAGGAAATTCTTGCTAAAAAGATACGTTTTAGAGGGGAAAAAGGCAATACCCGTGATATTTTTGATATAGCCCTAGGCATTTCTAAACACCCTTCCTTTATTGAAGAGGCTCTGAGGTGCGAAGCTTTTTCATACGACCATCTTGATGGTTTCAAAAAAGCACTCAAAAGTATTGTTTCATCAAAAGACTTGATGCAAATCTATGAAATGGAAATAGCCTTTATCAACCCTGCACCACTGTATCAAAATCTAGCATTCACTGCACCTAAAATGCTACTGGAAAAATTATCTTAAACAATCAAATGTTATTTCAGTCCTTATGCGCTTAATGTATCTTCTTTTTAAGGTCGCCTCGGTAGACAATATCTTCAATTTTGACGTTTTCATCATTCAAAACAGAAGGCACAGCATCGGCATTTTGGAGCTTTTCTCTCTCTAAGTCTAGTTCATCTTCACTGTATGCCATCATCATCGTGGCACTAATGACATGCGGTGTGGCTTCGATTTTTTTGAGTTTTTTCATCTCTTCATCGATGTTTTCACCCTCAATGGTGAGTACAATTTTTCCTGTATTTTCATCGCTAAAATGATAATCACAAAAGTCACTGGCATCAAAAAGTTCAATCAAGGCTTTTACATGTAAAGGTTTTGCTTGTACAACAATGCTGGATATATTCATGGGAGTCTCCAAATCATAATAAATTTATCATCGCTAGAACTGACTAGCTCTTTTTCTGAGGCAAAAAGAATGGTATTTAACGTACTTTTCTGCCCTTTTAGAGTGTGCGTTTTGCTTTTAGTCGCAAGGTTAAAAAGAACAATGTCATTTTCCTGATTAAACGCAAACGCTGCATACGTAAGAGAAGGAGAAATAGCTCCTGCATAAATTAAAAAGGGGGCATCAAAACGTATATGAGAAGCATCACTTAAGGTGTAAATCACCCCTCGTCTATCTTGTCCCGCACACAAAATTTTCTCTTGTTTAAAGTCTACCTTATAGACATTATCAACATTTGCGCCTTTAAGTACCTTAATCATTTTACCGCTATTAACATCATTAATGGTAATTTCACCCGATTCACCCGAACTCGCCACCATACTTCGACTCTCATTGAGTGCAAAATCACTAAAATGAGAAGGGTTGAGTTGCGTTTGATACAAAGCTTTATTTTTTGCACTATCCCATAAGATGAGCTCATTACTCAAAAGTGCCACTAAAATGCGATTTTTATCGACAAATTTTGCTTTGGCAATCATCATATTTGCCTTAGAATCAATCAACACTCGAGGCTTACCCTCTTCAACGACGTAAAGCTCTCTTGCGCCACTGCTCGCTTGTACTACTGCCAAATAGTGGTTTTCAAATTTATCGACTGAGAAAATCTTAGGAGCAACCTCATCGCCTGTAAAATCTTTTATTTTGGGAAAAAGAATTCTGTTTTGAAGCGAAGCATTTTTAAGGTGATACACATCAATACTCCCTGCACTCGTCCCTGCTAAAAGTTCATCCCCTTTAATCTCAATCTGGTAGACAATACCACTGGCTTCTATGGTGTAAAAGGGTGCAAGTTCTGCTCCAAAAAGGGCTCCTATAAAAAGAAAGAAAGCACCAAAATACTTCATGACTCCTCCTTTTGATACAAGTGTATTGCATTACTAGGACACAGCTTTGTGCACCTATCGCATCCATTGCACAGTGCCTCATTGATGTGTGGACGAAACAGCCCTAAAAACGAAATAGCTCTTACATCACATGCATCCAAACAACTCTGACACATATTATGGTGCCATGCCATACAGGCTAATATATCAATTTTAGCTTTTACATGTAAGCCCTCTGAATCCTTACATGTAAAAGAAGATGTTGCACGATGTTTTTCTGCGTCCTTCTTACCAAAAAGAGAGGTAAAGACCTCTCTTCTGCCACGCTCTTGCATGACTACTTCACGCCCTCATTAAGGGTATCAAGAAGGTTTGAGCGTGCCACACCCTCTTTGGAACGATACTCTGGTTCAAACTCATTTTTGACCAAAGGCTGATTGTTCGATTGCGGTGCATGGCATGCATTACAGTTATAACGAGCTTGACTCATCTCTGTTAAAACTTTTTGTGTACGCATATCAAAGAAATGCGATTTTGGAATCGGTGTAGCATTCACTGCTTCTGCCACTTCTGGAAGGTGACACCCTGTACACGCATTACTCTCTTTTGTCATATCCAACATACCCTCAACATCATGAGGAATCATTGGAGGAGCATTTTCAAAAGAGCGCTCAAATACTTTAGACTCACCTGCAGCGACACTTGAGTAGGCTGTTGATTCAGCTACTACTGTTTTTTCACTGTATAGGTCCACCTTTCTAAGCCCTAACTCTTCCTCTTTATACGATTGTGACACGGCACATCCTGAGGCAACTAAAATACCTAATAAAGAGGCTAATATTAATGTTTTTCTACTCATCATTCTTTTCTCCTACATTTGTGTTAATGTAATTTCTTACACCAAAAAAGAGCGCATGACTCTCACACACCTCAACACATCTGCCACAATTGGTACACTCTCCTGAGACAATCGTTCCACTGCTTTTTGAAACAATGCCCAATACATGCTTCTCAGGACATACTTCTTTACATTTCATACATGAAGTACATACGGTATGGTCGTGTTTAACACGTACCAAACTCAAGCGCCCAACCAGAGAGTAAAAGCCTCCCAAAGGACAGATATGCCCGCACCAGCCATGCTTTATGGCAAACAGATCAAATAAAAAGATACAAAGTAACGCTGCGCCACCCATGCCCATACCAAAAATAATACCACGATGAAGCATTCCTATGGGACTTACCAGCTCAAAAGCACTCACACCCATCACAAATGAGAGTATCAAGCTCAAGGCTAAGACATAGTAACGCACATTGCGACTGAGCCAAATTTTTCGTTCAACACTTTTATCGAGTAAGAAAAATTTTCGTGTCCAATTCGCAGCATCAGTAATAATATTCATAGGACAAACCCATGAGCAAAACGCACGTCCGCCAACAACCATATAAAAAAGCAAAATCACTAAAGCGCCTAAAAGAACATCAATGCCGACCAGCGCACCTGCTGCGAACATTTGAAGAATCGCAAACGGATCAGCCAAAGGCAGTGTTCCCATCACCAAAGAAGAGCTTAGATTTCCACTTAAGAACATAAAGCCATAAGCATTCGCTGCCACATAAAGGCTCAAAATGCTTAGTTGCACCACACGTCTTGCAAGCGTAAACCGATGCGTTCGAATCCATGTTTTCATTTGAACACCTCCTCGTCCGCATTGAGATAATCTTGAGCGCTTTTTTCACTGCGCTTTGTGCGTGTTGTTACATCTGAACTTTGTGTCTCTAAGCGTTTTTCATCTGAGGTATCCCAACCTTTAATGTAATGCCCTCCAATAGCCCCCTTAGCAATCTCTAAAGGCAACACATGAATCGCCGCTTTTTCTGTGACACAGGCATGTTCACAAAGACCACATCCTGTACACATGGTGCTGTTGACGATAGGAACCAAATACGCATGTTTTCCCGTACGCTCATTACGGCGATACTCTAAAACAATTGCACTATCCATCACAGGACAGGCTCTATAACACGCATCGCATTGAATTCCCCAAAAAGCAATACACGATTCAACATCCACCACAGCTAACCCCATACGAGCTTTGGTAATATCAAGCTCATTCACCCCTTCTATAACACGAGAAACACGACTCTTTTCAAGTGCTCCTGTGGGACACACAGGCACACAAGGAATATCCGTACACATATAACACGGAATGTTTCTGGGTGTAAAAAATGGCGTTCCTAAAGGTTTATTATCACCAGGTTTGGCAAGGCTAAGCGTATCGTAAGGACACGCTTCCACACATTGCCCACACTTAATACATAAACGTAAAAAATCCATCTCACCAACAGCTGCTGGTGGGCGAAGAATCAGTGGGGTTGCTTTTGCTTCAGCGATATACCCACTCCATACCATACCCCCCAGTGCAGAAAATCCAACGCTTTGTGCCATTAGTGTCAAGAACTTTCGTCTGGCTGTGATGTGTTGTGTTTCATGATTGCTCACAAACGCTCCTTTATATCACGCATTAATAACGTATCTATTAGGCTTTATAGAGCTTAACAGCACATTTTTTATAATCGGTCTGTTTTGAAATCGGGCACGTTGCATCAAGGCAGACTTTATTAATCATAACCTTCTCATCAAACCATGGAACAAACACCAATCCACGAGGCGTTCTATTACGTCCTCTGGTTTCAACACGGGCTTTACATGAACCTCGACGACTCTCTAACCAAATCATATCGCCTTGTTTAAACCCTTTTGCTTTTGCATCTTCTGGGTGCATGTAGCAAAGCGCTTCAGGAACGGCACGGTAAAGTTCAGGTACCCTCATGGTCATCGTACCACTATGCCAGTGCTCTAACACACGTCCTGTACATAGCCATGTATCGTACTCACGATCTGGCATTTCACATGGATCCATGTACGGTCTAAAGAAGATTTTTGCTTTATTTTTAAGTGAATAAGTCTCTTCTGTGGTTGGTTTTACTAAGTTACCTTTTTTAAGGGCTTTTGCAAAATCACCATAGAAAGCAAAATCACCATTGCCTGCTTTTGCAGCATACGGGTCGTATTTTGCATTAAAACGCCATTGGGTCTCTTTACCATCCACAACAGGCCATTTTAAACCTCTTACTTTATGATACGTATCAAAGTCTGCAAGGTCATGTCCATGTCCTAATCCAAACTGACGGTACTCTTCCCAAATCGATTTTTGAATAAAGAAGCCATAACCCGTCCACTCTTTGCCATCACTGCCCATGACTTTTCGAGCATCACCAAAGACTTCACTGTTATCGAACCCTTTACCAATGGCATCATCTGCTTTAAATTGTTTTGCAAATGGTGTGGCAAAAAGAACATCATACATGGTGTCAGTCTCTTTGTAGCCCATTGCTTTTGCCGCTTCAATGACGTTTGGTAACTTGCCACCTTTAATCGGTTGCTCACCCCACACGTCTTTAATCGTAAAGCGTTTTGAAAGTTCAACCCACTGCCATGTATCGCTCATCGCATCGCCAACAGGTAAGACTTGCTGTCTCCAGTGTTGTGTTCTTCGCTCGGCATTACCGTAAGAGCCCCATTTTTCATAAATCATTGCTGAGGGAAGAATAAGGTCAGATACTTTGGCAGAAATCCCAGGATACGCATCGGAACAAACAATAAAGTTATCGAGCTCTCGTGCTGCTTTAATCCAGTGATTGGCATTGGCAGTATCTTGGTAAGGATTACAGACGTTTACCCATGCAAATTTGATTTTTCCACTCTCAATTTGACGGTGAATGTTCATAATGTGTTGGTAACCCATTGGGTTGAGTGTGCCAGCAGGTAGCTTCCAAATTTTTTCACTCACTTCTCTATGTTTGGGAATGGAAACATCCATATCTGCGGGGAGTCGGTGTGTAAAGGTACCTACTTCACGTGCAGTTCCACATGCACTTGGCTGTCCTGTAAGAGAAAACGCTCCATCACCTGGTTTGGCTTGTTTGCCTAAAAGGAAGTGAACCATGTAGGACTGCTCATTAACCCATGTGCCTCTTTGGTGCTGGTTAAAGCCCATTGTCCAGAAACTAACGACTTTTCTATTTTTTTCAATATAAAGATTGGCAAGTTCTTGAAGTTTAACTTTGAAATCTTCTAGTTTTTCATCGGGATTACCTTTAGAAATCTTTGCGACATACTCCAGCGTATAAGGCTCTAAAGCTTTTTTGAAATCTTCAAAGCTAATTTCCCAATGTGCACCAGCTGCATCTGCTTTGTCCATTTTCATAACATCGCCTGCTTTGACACCTAAGTGTGCAAGACCTGGAGCTTCTTTTTCAGAAATGACTTTGGCATCTTCTTTTTTAATGACTTCAAGTTCTTTTGCAGAATAGCCTAATTTTTTAGCCTCAGCCTCGGTTCGCATACCATAACCAATGTTCGCAAAACCTGTTGTAAAAATGGTATTTTTCTTAACAAAATCCCAATCAATCGCTTCTGGATGATTGTAGACAATCTCACGAGCGATATAGTTCCAAATTGCCAAATCGGTACTTGGAGAGAAGATGATTTCAAGGTCCGCAAGGTCAGAACAGCGGTGGGTATAGGTTGAGAGGTTAACGATTTTGACACGATCAGGTGAGGTAAGTTTTCTATCACTCACACGTGACCATAAAATCGGGTGCATCTCTGCCATATTAGCGCCCCATGTAATGATAGTATCGGTAATTTCAATATCATCATAACACCCTGCTGGCTCATCAATACCAAAGGTTTGCATAAAGCCTGCAACCGCTGAAGCCATACAGTGACGTGCATTAGGATCAATTCCGTTGGCACGAAAACCAGCCTTCATCATCTTAGCAGCCGCATACCCTTCTTGAATGGTGTACTGACCTGAACCAAACACACCAATCGCCTCTGGCCCACCCACTTTAAGTGCTGCTTTGATGTGTTTTTCCATCTCATCAAACGCACGCTTCCATGAAACAGGTTTAAACTGACCTTTTTTGTCAAACTCACCTTTATCGTTCATACGAAGAAGGGGTTGTTTTAATCTGTCCGCACCGTACATAATTTTGGCGTTAAAATAGCCTTTGATACAGTTAAGTCCACGATTGACGGGAGCGGCTGGATCACCTTTGACAGCGACAATTTTACCCTCTTTGGTCGCCACCATAATACCACAACCGGTACCACAGAAACGGCACACAGATTTGTCCCATCGCCAATTAGCTTCCGCTTGCTCACCAGCAGCCTTAAGCTCAGCGGGTACACCAATACCCACCGCAGCCGCAGCACTAGCAGCGGCAGTTGTTTTTAGAAAGTCTCTTCTTGAAAGCGACATATCGATACCTCCTGATTTGAGTTACGAGGAGATTCTATCACTTAGCAAAAATCCAATCTATGACTTAAGTCAATAATTTAGTTTAGAAATTTTAATTTTTTAAGGATTTTTAGGTTACATGTAAAAGAGAGATGTAACGTTATGTGCAAGAATTCTATGGGGTTGTGGCAGATAAAAAAGTAGCCTTTCACTTTCTATATTTTCATTATAAACGCCTAAACATTAAACGACACAATGACCATTTAACACTTTTTTCTTCCGATTAAACGACACTATGTTCAAATAACGCCAAATATATTTTTAAATGTACATTGATATTAGAAAAATTTTAGTGCTTTTGACTATAAAACGGTGAAAAAAATCGCATTTTAAAGCATTTTAATTCAATAAACGAACATTTTTTATGTTCGTTTATCTAAGAATAACAGACTGATTGATATATAATGTTCGTTGAATAAATAGTTAAGTTTTATCTTAAGAGGAAACATGGAAAAAGAATATAGAAATAATGTGTCAGTAAAACCTGTTCTAATGTATCGAGAGGATATATTAGAATTGTGTGCACTAATTGAAATTCAGTCCAACGAAGAAAAAAATATAGAAATCGAATATAAAAACAATGAAGAAAGTATAAAAATAACTGATATTGAATCATTAAATTTGATTTCGGATATTCCTCCTACAGACTATATGAGCCTTAAAATTCTCGTATGGAAGGAACGGAATATTGTATCAGGTTTATCAGTAAGCTTTAACCACAATAATATAAGTTACCAATTACACTCAAAAAATGAGACATGGTTCTTAGGAACCAACTCAAAGTTAAGAAAATTCTTTAAAGCCAAAAGACCTTGGTATTCACCAATTCAAAGGTTTTCACTTTTTTTATCTCCTATTGCAGTAATTACTAGCTTTCAACATTCAATAGACTTGATAAAAAGTGATAAAAGGGGAGCGTTAGAAATTCTGTGTCAATCAGGTAGTATTTCAAAGACACAAGGATTGAACGATGGAATTTCAGATAGACACAGAGGCAATATTACAACAGATTCGTGAGGGTAAAGCCCTTGGTGGGAAAGATGGAGCACTGGCTCCATTGATTAAACAACTGACAGAAGCAGCGCTTCAAGCAGAGATAGAATCCCATCTCACACAGGATTTAGTAAAAAACCGTAAAAATGGCAGTAGCTCTAAAACAATGAAGAGTGAAGTAGGCAGTTTTGAACTGGATGTCCCACGAGATAGAGCAGGCACATTCGAGCCTCAAATTGTAAAGAAAAATCAGACCCATATGTCAGATCAAATAGAACAAAAGATACTCTCACTCTATGCCCTTGGCAACAGTTATAGCCAAATAGCAGATCATATAGAAGAGATTTATGGAGTGGGCTTCTCTAAAGCCACGATAAGTGCAGTAACCGATAAAATCCTACCCATGCTACAAGAATGGCGAGTTCGTCCCTTGGAAGAGCTCTATCCCTTTATATTTTTAGATGCCATTCACTATAAAGTCAAAGATGAAGGACGTTATATCTCTAAAGCCTTTTATACCGTACTAGGTGTTAGAACCGATGGTAAAAAAGAGATACTCGGTCTTTATTTAGGTGAAAGTGAAGGAGCAAAGTTCTGGTTACAAGTGCTCACAGATCTGCAAAACCGTGGAGTGAAAGATATATTGATTGCCTCAGTCGATGGACTTAAAGGATTTCCTGAAGCCATCACTTCAGTATTTCCCAATACAGAAGTTCAGCTGTGTATCGTCCATCAAATACGCAATTCCCTCAGGTTTATAGGCTCAATCAATCAAAAGCAATTTGCTAGTGAACTTAAAGCAGTCTATCAAGCATTTTCCAAAGAAGAAGCTGAAAATGAACTGGATAAACTGGAAGAAAAATGGGGTAAAAAATACCCTATTGTTTTTCAATCTTGGCGTAACAAATGGGAGAATCTCTCAGTGTACTTTCAGTATCCAGAAGATATTAGACGTGTTATTTATACCACCAATATTATTGAATCCGTTCATCGCCAATTTAGAACCCTCACAAAGACTAAAGGGGCTTTTCCAAATGATGATAGCTTACTCAAATTATTGTTTATGGGAATCAAAAATGCAGAAAAAAAATGGACAATGCCTATACGAAATTGGAGTCTAACCCTCTCACAACTCTCAATTTATTTTGAGGGCAGACTCAACAAGGCTTTAAATTTATGATACAATTTTAGGAGCTACTTGGTGCTGACACAGATTTTTGAACACTCCCGATAAAAGTATTGAAGGTATATTTTGGTTTGCTATGACTGTAACTCTTGTAGTTATATCAATCTTGATTTTTTTCCAAAAAATATTTCCATATGTCTGGATTAGTTTGTCTGGTAAAAATGATAGAACATTTTCATATGAAAAATGGACTTTTATTATTTCAGTAATAGCACTCGTTGTGGGAGTGTTCAAAAATCTGTGTCAGCACCAAGTAGTTCCTAAAATTGTATCATAAATTTAAAGCCTTGTTGAGTCTACCCTCGAAATAAATTGAGAGTTGTGAGAGGGTTAGACTCCAATTTCGTATAGGCATTGTCCATTTTTTTTCTGCATTTTTAATACCCATAAAAAGAAGTTTGAGTAAGCTATCATCATTTGGAAAAGCCCCTTTAGTCTTTGTCAATGTTCTAAACTGGCGATGAACGGATTCAATAATATTGGTGGTATAAATAACACGTCTAATATCTTCAGGGTACTGAAAATACAGTGAGAGGTTATCCCATTTGTTGCGCCATGATTGAAAAACAATAGGGTATTTTTTACCCCATTTTTCTTCCAGTTTATCCAGTTCATTTTCAGCTTCTTCTTTGGAAAATGCTTGATAGACTGCTTTAAGTTCACTAGCAAATTGCTTTTGATTGATTGAGCCTATAAACCTGAGGGAATTGCGTATTTGATGGACGATACACAGCTGAACTTCTGTATTGGGAAATACTGAGTTAATCGCTTCAGGAAATCCTTTAAGTCCATCGACTGAGGCAATCAATATATCTTTCACTCCACGGTTTTGCAGATCTGTGAGCACTTGTAACCAGAACTTTGCTCCTTCACTTTCACCTAAATAAAGACCTAATATCTCTTTTTTACCATCGGTTTTAACACCAAGCACGGTATAAAATGCTTTGGAAATATATTTGCCTTCATCTTTCACTTTATAGTGAATGGCATCTAAGAATATAAAGGGATACAGCTCTTCCAAGGGGCGAACGCGCCACTCTTGTAACATGGGTAGGATTTTATCGGTTACGGCGCTTATGGTGGCTTTAGAGAAGCCTACACCGTATATTTCTTCAATAAGGTCAACTATTTGGCTATAACTGTTGCCAAGGGCATAGAGTGAGAGTATCTTTTGCTCTATTTGATCCGACATATGGGTTTGATTTTTCTTCACGATTTGAGGCTCGAATCTACCAGTTCGATCTCTTGGAACATCGAGTTCGAAGTTACCTACTTCACTCTTCATTGTTTTAGAGCTAAATCCATTTTTACGATTCTTTTGCAAATCTTGGGTAAGGTGCGATTCTATCTCTGCTTGAAGTGCTGCTTCTGTTAGTTGTTTAATAAGAGGAGCCAGTGCTCCATCTTTCCCTCCAAGGGCTTTGCCCTCACGTATGTGCTGTAATATTGCCTCTGTGTCTATCTGAAATTCCATCGTTCAATCCTTGTGTATTTGAAATACTACCTGATTGACACAGAATTTCTAACGCTCCCCTCGTTGTGGCAATTGTAAGCGGTTTAGTTCTGCCAATATTTAAAACCTAACAAAACCTTGGAATTAATGGGGATGGTTTCCACCTTTCACCTCCCTTAAATCTTAAGAATTTTTTCATTTCAAGCTACCTTTTTTTATCTAGCTTTATGAACCTATTCATCTCAAATTTAGAAATTTAGGGGGGCAGAGCTAAACTTTTAACTTTTAACTTTTAACTTTTAACTTTTAACTTTTAACTTTTAACTTTTAACTTTTAACTTTTAACTTTTAACTTTTAACTTTTAGCCATTCGCCATTCGCCCTTTTAACCCTTGTACAATAATCATTTCAATATACGACTGACACCGAATATCTAGCTTATTGGCTTCTACTTTAACCTCTTCTTTCCCATCGACAAAGATACGCAGAGAGCTTGTTTTATCATAAAACAAAAATGAACGCCAAAGTATTACTTAAATTTAATAAATAATAAACATTAATTTATATAATATTTTATTTAATTTCGTATGATTTAAAAATACTAAAAGGAAATTAATGTTCTCAATTCACCAAAAAAAATGCCTTTTCTCCTGTGTTGCCGCATCCCTGCTCTGCTCTAATTTTGCCTCAGCGCAAACCCTTGAAGCGGTAAGCATTGAGGCTGAAAAACTCATCACCCCTACCAAACAAGCCAATGAAAGCGTTTATACAGGCAGTGAAGTCACCTCTAAAGGGATTGAGCTTCAAGGGGTGAAAGCGAGTACGAGTGTGTATGAAGCCATCAGTGTTTTACCTGGGGTCAATGTTGAAAATGTGGATAGCAGTGGACTGGCGGTAGAGCAAAGCAGTGTGCGTATGCGAGGGGTGAGAAGCTCTATGGGGGCTTTGAGTGTTGAGGGCATTCCTAACTATGGTGGCAACCCCATAGGCCCACGGGATTATCTGTATGATATGGAAAATATGGACTCTGTATCGGTGTACAAAGGTGGCGTTCCCTCTGATATTGGAGCGGGGGTTGGTTCTCGTGGAGGAGCCATTACCTTGCATCCTAAATGGGCGCAAAAAGAGTTTGGGTTTGAAGTAGCCCAAAGTCTAGGAAGTCATGACTATACCAAAAGTTACTTCAGGATGGACAGTGGCACGATCAATGAAAGTGGCACACGTTTTTCAGGCGCACTCTCCTATGCGCAAGCAGATAAATGGCGAGGGGAAGGAGAGTTAGGCCCTAGAATCAATGGCAATGTCTCGTTAGTTCAACCCTTAGGCGATAAGGCAACCCTAAAACTTTGGTACAACCACAACGACCAAGAACAGTACCTTTACCGACCTCTTAGTTACGCTCAAATTTCTGGTGGCAATTTAAGCCGTAACTATAAAAATGACTACAACAGCAATCTCACAGGTGTTCCTGCTCAGGATATTTACTACTACAAAAACAACAAAGGGAGCTATAAAAACGATGACCTTTTCGCTGTGATCAATTACGAGATTGATGATACCTTTGAGCTGATTTTTAAGCCCTACTATGCTCTTGAAGATAGCGTCATTTCACAAGGAGTTACCAGCGGTGGCGGGCGGATTCAAGAGCGTGTTCGTGACATTGAACGTTATGGCATGATTAGTGAAGTCGATGCAAAATTAGAGCACTTTAAAATGGCGTTGGGGTATCACTACGAAAGCTCTGCTATGGATATTTCTACCAAAAACTACACCACCGCAGGGGCGTATGCAGGTATGGGCGTTGTGGCGACCACGGGCGATACGTATATTCACAGTCCCTATGCGAAAATTTCAGGTGATGAGGGGGATTTTCATTGGCAAGCGGGCTTAAAGTATTTTCGTTTTGAGGATTCTAAATCACTGGGCTATCGCAGTGGAGCAGCCCCTGCGTATGATTTGATTCGTACACCTGATTTGGACAGGGAAGCTAAGAGTCATGCCCTTTGGCTTCCAACACTAGGTGTGTCATACGATGTGGATGCCTCATGGCAAGCCTATGCCAATTATGGCAAAAACTTTATTCGACCCTATTCCTACATGCCTCTTGTGAATTATTATCAGAACAATCGTGCGAAATTTCAAGCGATTGGCATGAATGCGCAAGATCTATTTGATGGGTATGGTATTGAAGAGTCTCACAATTTTGATGTGGGTGTGCGCTTTAAAGGCGAGATGCTAGAAATTGCACCGACACTTTTTTATGGTAAACATAAAAACCTTTTAACCACCATCATCAATCCCTTAGATGCAACGCTCAGTTACCAACAAAATGTGGGCAAAGCGACCAGCTATGGAATTGAGACGGAGATTAATTTTTTTATGAACGACAGCACCACTCTTTTTATCAACCCAACGTATACAGATTTTACGTATGATGAAGATATTATCGGGATGAAAACCAAAGGGAAACAGTTGGTCGATACCCCAAAATGGATGGCACGCAGTGGCATAATCTATAAAATAGGCAATTTTGAATTGGTGCCCATGGTTCGCTTTTTAGGTGAGCGCTATGGCAATGCCACCAACACCGAAAAGGTCGAAGAAGCATGGTTGGCGGATTTTAAAGCCATCTACACACAGAAAAATTTCTACGAAAAATCGACCCTGAAAGTTAGCCTTGAACTGGATAATATTTTTAATAAAGAGTACATCTCTGTGATTAATGCGAGTGATTATGAAACAGGTACAACCACTTACAGCCAAGGCGCTCCACGCTCTGTCATGCTCAGCGTTGGACTCAAATTTTAAGGGGTGAAAAAGATGGAAGAGATAAAACTCATTGTTGATTATGCTATTTTTGGTATTTTGGGGCTGATGAGCCTTTTAGCGCTTACCTATGCGCTTGAGCGATGGTTTTTTTATCGCCGTATCAATGTCACGACGTATACGGTGATGGAAATACTGGAAAATGACCTTACCAAAAACCTCACAGCACTCTCCATCATCAGCTCAAATGCTCCGTATATTGGGCTTTTAGGAACGGTTGTTGGCATTATGATCACCTTTTATGACATGGGACAAGCAGGCGAGATAGAGAGCAATGTGATTTTGATAGGACTCTCTTTGGCACTTAAAGCAACCGCTTTGGGGCTTGTTGTCGCCATCCCCTCTTTAATGGCGTATAGTGCGTGTTTACGTAAATGCGATGTCTTGATGGGGCATTGGAAAGCACATCAACATGCGGCTTAAGCGTCCTGAGGGGATGAATATTATCCCCTTCATTGATATTATGCTGGTTTTACTCACCATTGTGTTAAGTGTCTCAACCTTTATGGCACATCGCTCTTTGGTTTTGGATATTCCAAAAACCGATACCAACGAAGCGCTGACACAAAAGCGCTCGCATGAGGTGGTCATTGACGCACAGGGTCTGCTTTACTGGGATGAGAAACCTTTAGCGTTGGAAGCATTGTATGAAAACTTGAACACACTTTCAAAAGAAGATGAACTCATTTTAAAAGCCGATACCAAAGCTACTTTTGGTGTTTTCATCGAGGTGGTGGATGCGCTGAAACGCATCCATCATCCGCATATAAATATTGTGGTACAGAAAAAATAAGATGCGTTTTTGCTCCTTTTTTGCCCTCTCACTTTTTTTACATGTAAGCCTTTTTGCTCTTTTACATCAGATACACCTACCCACAAAAACCATGCAAAGCAAGCCACACTCACTGGCTTTGGATATTCAAACCATTCACATTGCCCCACCGCCTTCTTCGCCACAAGCAGTATCCCAAAAACCTCAAACCTCACCAACAACCATCGAGCCTAAAGTAGCTCCAAAACCTCGTACAAAACCTCAGCGTATCTTGCAACCTAGAACAACACAAACAGCCCCAAAACCAGCTCAAACGGACGTATCAACCCAACTTCTTAGCACAACACCAGAAGCGTTACATGTAAAGGCTGAAAAGAGTACGGAAGTTACGCTATACACCGCTATACAAGCAGCCATTGCCCACCACAAGCGCTACCCAAAACGGGCTCAACGTGAAGGAATGGAGGGTGAGATTATCGTCTCTTTTTTATGGTCACCATACGGTTTATCTGAGTTAAAAATTATTAAACCTTCTAAACATTCCCTTTTAAATGAATATATTTTTGAACTCATCACCACCGCTTCAAAAGAGTTTCCACCTAGCAATGCATCGGTAGAAATAGTGCTTCCAGTTAGATTTAATTTACTATAATAACCTAAGAATTAAGGAGAGATAAGATGACTATTTTACAAACATTAACAGAACATGCAAGAGCCTATGCTGTACAAAACAGTGTAAAAATTGATGATTTTGGGGTTAGTGCGACGATGATTTATGTAAGGGTTTCCAACGAAGAGCGAAAAGCTTTAGGTGTAACATTGGTTCCGCATGGAGAGGGAAACTTTGGGGCATTGCAAGGCACAAATATTGAAGATATTTTTGAATATTCAAAAGCATTTCATCCACTGCAACGAGCGTTTGCTTTAGCCCTCATCAATGCTCTTGGACAACACGCCATAGAGTCAAAAAAGGCGTTTGAATTTTGCGAAAATGGAACACGCTCCGTATTGGTCGAGAAAATTTTAGATTTCACAAAAGTGGGCGATGAAGTTGTGTTTGTGGGGAATTTAGCCCCTGTGGTTGCCAAACTCAAAGAGCATGGACGAAAGCCAATTGTTTTTTGTCGCCAAAAACAACACTATGCCGAAGCAATTTACAGCGATATTTTTGAGTACGAAGCGATACAAACCGCACCCATTGCTATCATCACGGGCGCAACACTGATTGGCTCAACGCTTGATGCACTCCTTGCATTAAGCCCAAAAGATTCTATTCGCATTTTGGCTGGTTTTTCAGCAGGAGCACACCCATCATGGTTTGAAAAAACAGGGATAACACACCTTACGTCCATGAAATTGAACAGTGGCTACAAAGAGGCTTTATTGAAAAACAATTGGGAAGAGGTTTTTTCATACCCCAGTTACTTTCATGCACTCAAGCCTTAGTCTTTTAAAAGGCTAAGGCTTTTGGATAAGGATGAGTTCCTTTTTTGGTTTTATACACCAATATCTTCATTCCAAAGTTGGGGATGCTTTTGGATAAATGCTTCCATCAGTTCACGACATTTTGGCTCGTTAAGTACGCTCACATCTACGCCTCGTGAGCGTACATACGCTTCAGGTCCGCAAAATGTTTGGTTTTCCCCAATCACTACTTTTGGTATGCCATAAAGCAAAATCGCACCACTGCACATATCACACGGTGATAAGGTAGAATACAAGGTTGCTCTTTGATAATCCACAGCACTCAAGCGTCCTGCATTTTCCAAACAGTCCATCTCCGCATGCAAGACCGCACTGCCTTTTTGAACCCTTTGGTTGTGCCCTCGCCCTACGATTTTCCCATCTATGACCAAAACAGAACCTATTGGTATTCCACCCTCATCCAAACCTTTTTGGGCTTCTTGCATGGCTGCTTCTAAAAATTTATCCATTTTTTCCACCTTTTATTGTTTCCATGGCGTTACATGTAAAGCACATCGTGCACAAAAACGTAACCTAACTGCTTTTACACACGCTTAGTTTTTCGCCAAGGGCATTCGAAAGAGAACTCAGTCGTGTAATTTTTTCTTCCATGCGTTGCATGGTTTCAAGATTGCTCTGTGCGTCCTTGTCCATATGGGACATTTTCTCAGAAGCAGAGGTACCATTTTTTTGAAGCGCACGATAACCTAGCTGTGCTTCATTCATCGCCTCAATGGCTTGACGCATCGCTTCGGATGCCTTTTCAATCAACACTTCTGAACTCTCAGAGGTTTGAGCAAGGGTGATAATGCCCTTTGAGGAAGCAATGGTTTTATCGGCAATATCGCCGATGGATTGAACAATAACCTCCGTGGTGGCTCGAATTTCTGTCAAACTTGATTGTGTTTTCTCCGCTAGCTTTCGCACCTCATCTGCGACCACCGCAAAGCCTCGTCCATTTTCACCCGCCCTTGCCGCTTCAATGGCGGCATTGAGGGCTAAAAGATTGGTCTGGTCGGCAATATCGCCAATAATGCCTAAAATAGAGCGAATTTGTGTTGCATCTTTTTCTAAAGCGTGAAGGTTTTGTGAAATGGCTTCTCCATTTGCCGCACTCTCCTTCGCATTTTCAGCAACACTATGAATACTCTCTTTGGTCATCTCCAGCTCTTCATCGGCTTTTTTCAATGAGGTGACAACCTCATGCGTGCTTTGAGACATTGTATTGAGTTGATTGCCAATGTCACCCATAAACGCAAGATTTTGTTGTACCAACGCTTTACTGTTCACCACTTTTACCATCACGGCATTGGCATCTTGCACGGTTTCGAAAGAGAGCGCAACATTTTCTTTTGAAACATCAACCGCTTGAAAAATAACCGTGCGAATGGTGCTAAGAAAGTTCTTTAACGCCTCAGATAAACGAGCAATTTCATCGTTTCCAATATGCTTAAACGCCGTTGTCAAATCAAGGGTTTGAGAAAGCGTTACAACTTGCAGGGTTAACGTACTTAAGCGCTCTGATATACGTGCTGAAATCCACCACGCAATTACACCCGCCACAAAAAACACCCCTAAAAAGATAAAAATACTTTGAAGCAAGAGCGCATTTAAGTCAGCCCTAATGGCATCGGTTTTTACATCAGCACCGACCATATAAAGTTTGCCTCCCACGGAGCGGTTTATCTGTACGTAAGAGCGAAAATTGCCATAGGCATCGGTCGTATCCTCGTAAAAGCGATTGTTTTCTTTAAATCCATTTTGAATGCCCTCACTGGCTTCATACTCTTTATAAAAAGGATCATAAGCGTTTTTTTTCAGCTCTTCAACACTGGCACTGCTCACAAGCGTATAGATTTTATTGCCCTCTTTGACCATCAGATAAATATATTCTACGCCATTTTCGTGCGCATATGCACTGAGTTGTTTAACAAGCGTTTCATGTTCTTTAGGCTCAAGAGGCTTTGTTGTGTCATACCTATCCACAAAATCATTGCCTAAATAGAGTGCGGCGGCTTGTGCAGCAACTTTGAGTTTTTCATTGACATGGGAAATGTAGAGATTTTTTTGTGCGGTATAGATAAAAACCATAAACAAAAAACTCGTAATACTCACGGTAAAAAGGGTGGCAGCCATGATTTTAGCACGCAAACTACTCTGAAACATTTTAAACCTTTCGTGATTTTTCACAGACGTCTTTTGAAAACAAGAAGCCTTAGTACCCAAATAAGGTATATAGTAATTATTTATTCATTAATTCTCACTAAAAAGAATGGCTAATGTACAGAGAAAAAGCGCTCAAATGCGTTACATGTAACGCTAAAATGCTTCTTGCACCAAAGCGAAACAGCATCTCTTGCCTTAAATTAATATAAAATATTTATCATCTATTTATTATAGATTTCCTATAACATACTTAGAAATTTATATTATTAGGGGGTATACTATGAATGTCTACGAATATGCCATGAAGGTTGAGAAAGATGGCGAGAAGTACTACCGAGATTTGGCGAGTAAGACCGATGATGTTGGCTTAAAATCCATCTTAACCATGCTTGCAGAAGAAGAAGTAAAGCACTACATTGTGTTTGATAAAATGAACAAAAAAGAAGCAATGCCAACCCAAGCCAGTGTTGATGTTTTCAAAAGTGCGAAAACCATTTTTGAAAAACTGCGTGAAGAAAATAAAGCCTGTACCTTTAGTGATGACCAAATTGATTTTTATAAAAGTGCCCTGCGCTCAGAAGAAAACAGTTATAAATTTTACGTTGAAAAAGCATCCATGCTTGAAGATGAAGAGCAAAAGGCTATTTTTATGCGTATTGCAGAAGAAGAGCGACAGCATATGGTACTTTTAGAAAACCTGATTGAATATATCTCCTTTCCTCAGCGTTGGTTGGAAAATGCGGAGTTTAATCAGATGGATGGTGGAAAAACCATTTTTGGACAAACCATTCATTAAAAAGTTCTTTACATGTAAAAGACTTTTTTTACATGTAAAGGCACTAAAGAACCCTTGTATTTAAAACTTTGGAGTATAATCCTCCTTTTATTTTGAGTGAGGATTTTCATGTTAAAAGGTATATTGACACTGTTAGTGTTTCAGTTTATCGGTGAGTGTTTGGTGAAGCTTTTTGAGTTCAAGATTCCTGGGGCGATTATCGGGATGATTTTACTGCTTCTTTTCTTAATGGTTAAAAAGAGCAGTTTTCATGCGCTTGATAACTCTGTTTTTTGGTTACTGCGTTATTTGCCTCTGTTTATTTTTCCCTCAGCGGTGGGCATTATGACCCAATTTGATACCCTACGAGATGAAGCATTTGCTATTACCTGTTCGTTGATTGTCTCAACATTTATTGCATTGGGGTTGAGTGCAAAACTCATGGATATACTCATTACTAAACACGAGCAACGCCATGAACACTGAAGCCCTCTTTCTTTATGTTTCATCTACCCCGTTAACGTGGCTGATTGTAACCATTGGCGCTTATAAGATAGGCATGTTTATCTATGAAAAAACAGGCAAACGTCCCCTTTTTCAGCCCATCATCATTGCCTTATTATTAATTTTACCTGTTTTGGTACACAGCGATATTCCCTATCAAACGTACTTTTCTTCCTTGAATTTTTTACACTTTTTTCTAGGACCTGCAACCGTAGCACTGGCCTTGCCTTTGTATAAAAATCTCAAACACATTCAAGCTTATTTTGTGCCGATACTCATCACGCTTGTGGCAGGAGGCGTTTTTGCGATTATCAGTGCTGTGTTTATTTTATGGGTATTGGGCGCTTCGCATACGACCATGCTTTCCATGAGCACCAAATCCATTACTGCACCTATTGGTATTATTATTGCACAAGATATTGGAGCGGTGGTTTCCCTCTCTATTGCCTTTATTACCTTTACAGGATTGCTCAGTGTTTTGTTTCGCAATAGTGCTTTTAAACTCTTTCGTATTAAAAGTGATGCAGCAAAAGGATTTGCTTTAGGACTTATTGCTCACGCATTAGGAACGTCTAGTGCGGTAGAAATCAGTGAGAAAGCGGCTGCTTTTGGTGCGCTTGCAATGGGATTTAGTGGGGTTTTAATGGCTATTTTACTCCCACTTGCTGTGCATTTTCTCTAAGAATGTTACATGTACGTGTATATTGAGAGCATCAATGAAAGAAGACCCTTACCACACTTCCTACCTCGGTAAGGGTTCCCAAGCCAAATCAGGAGAGTTTATGATGTTGTTTCGGAAGCTTGCGCCTCTAGTGTTATAAGCTGTGCTTGATACGATGCAAGAAGTGTTTGCTTACCCTGTACATCTTTCATACTTTCTTCATCACTACTGGATTGTGACGCTGCAATCTCTTTTTGAAGTGCGGCTATTTTTTTCTCTAACACTTCAATTTGTGCTTCTAATGTATTGCTACTGCTTGCAGTAGCAGATGTAGCGCCCGTGCCCCCACTTTGGCTACTTTGTGTCGTACTCTCTTCTGAAGTTGTTGCACTTGCAGCACTACTTAATGCTAAGGCTTGCGCTTCTTCTGAAATTTCAACACGATCAACAGGCATACTTGATGATGATACCTGCGTAGTCTCATCTTCTTTAGAATCAACCCCAGCAGACACATTGCCTTGCACTGTTTGTCCTAAAGAAACCTGTGTTTCATAGGATACTGAACCAATGGTATTCATCTCCATCTCCTTACAAAAATTGCCCCGTAGTTATATCGGATAAAATGCGAAAAACTAAACGTTACATCTGCTATAAAACACTCAAGAATATAACGCACGCTTTTAAATAAATACTAAGAAGCTTCTATTTTTACAACGCTAAAATTCATGCGAGTACTATTTTATAAACTTATAGTTCTCTTTTTTTCTCCTCATAAAGCTAATTCCGATATATTGCATATAAATACGATTTTTTCCTCTTTCTTTCCTTCTGTTTTATGGATAAGATACTAGGGTAAAATAATACATAATGCCTATATCCGTCATACCAAAGCGGGAAGGTTGCCATTAAGGAGTTAGCAATGAAAATATCAACCCGTATCTTGATAGCGCTTGTGCTATCGCTCTTACTTTTAGGAGGTTCTATTATAGGCATTGCTTATGCCAATACCAAAAAGAATGCTTCTATGTTCATCGAGGAATACCGAAAAAATTCTTATATGTTTTACGAAAAAGAGCTCAAACATCTTGTTGAAGTGGTCAACAGTTCCGCTCAGGCTTTTTACAAAGAGCTTAAAGCGCAAGGGTTTGGGGACGATGAAATACAAAAACGTCTGGTTGAAAAACTTGATGCCCTCAAGTTTGATGACCCCTCAGGCTATGTGATTGTCAACAGTGTTGAGGGCATTGCCATTTTGCAACCTGCCAATAAATCGTTGCATGGAAAAAATATTATTGATATTAAAGATAAAAATGGCAACTTATTTTTACAAAACATGATTGTCTCTGCTAAAAAAGGTGGTGGTATTGTTGCCTATGACTTCCCCAAAGTCAAAGATGGCCCAGCTCTTAGAAAGTTTGCCTATTCTTTAGAATTTAAACCCTACAATTGGGTTATCACCGTGGGTGTGTTTGTAGACAATGTAGAAGAAGAGGTTAAAAAACTAGAGATTCAAATTGCCGATGAATTGGCTTCAGAAATGCGCTCATTTTTCTTGATTTCTGCACTTTTAGTGCTTCTTAGCATCCTAGGTACTACCTTTATTATTCGTAAAAACATCTCGAATCCTTTAAATGAACTTGTGCTTAAAGCAGATGACCTCTCCAGTGGTGATGGCGATTTGACCCGTAGCCTTGCGATTGTTGGCAACGATGAGATTGCGCAAGCGAGTAAAAGTATCAACCGTTTTATTGAGAAGGTGCGCATCCTCATCAGTGAGGCCAAAAACCTCTCCCATGAAAACTCTTCTGTCTCCCATGAGCTCTCTTCAACCTCTCTAGGCGTTGGGCGTGCGGTGGAAACCTCCATGAAAATTGTGAGCACGACCACAGACAAAGCCAATACCCTTAAAGAAGTCATGAAATCAGGTACGAAAGAGGCAAAAGAAGGCAAAGAAGAACTCACCAAAGCCAACCACTTCTTAAAAGAAGCAAACAGCGCTATTTTGAACCTTACAAAAGATATTCAAACCAGTGTGGCAACTGAAATTGAACTCGCACATGCTATCCAACAACTAAGCTCCGATGCTTCTCAGGTGAAAGACATCTTAATCGTCATTGGGGACATTGCGGATCAAACCAATCTTTTAGCCCTCAATGCTGCCATTGAAGCCGCACGGGCGGGAGAACATGGTCGTGGATTTGCCGTGGTTGCAGATGAAGTACGAAAGTTAGCCGAGCGAACCCAAAAAAGTTTACAAGAGATTAATGCCACAATTAATGTGATTGTGCAAGCCATTGCAAATAGCAGTGATCAGATGACCGCTAACTCTAAAAAAGTCGAATCCCTTGCTAGTACGGCTAGCGAAGTTGAGTCAAAAATAAACAATATGTTTCACGTCATGAGCAATGCCGCCAATGTCTCTGATAAAACGGCAGAAAACTACCTTAAAACCAGTGATGATATTGAGCATATGATTAGCGATGTTTCGCAAATAAATGAGATCTCTTCCCAAAATGCCAGAAGTGTTCAAGAGATAGCCAGTGCGGCAGAACACCTCAGCCGTATGACTGAGACCCTCAACCTCAAACTCTCCGAGTTTAGAACCTAAAAAAGCCTTTACATGTAAAGAGAGCTGAGCCTCTCTTTACCCCTTTTATCAAAGCTTCTTTTGACGCTTTTTTTTCCATTGATGCTTCAAAAGACCATACACCGTAATCATAATCCAAAATACTTCAATTAAAAATGAGCCTAAATTAAAATGAAAAAAGAGCGAAATAATCAGTAAAATTGCACCTATTAGATTTAAATATTGAAATTTGAGTGAATCATTTTTCACACGGTCTGATTGCAGTAAAAAGTAAGCATACACAACCATCGCCATTCCCACAGTACCAATGGCATGATACATATCCATAAAAACCCCCTTCTCACATAAAAAAGGGGTATTTTAGCTTCTTTTATTCGTGTGTAGGCTTTACATGTAACATTAAATCTTTTTTTTCTCGTGTTGCGTTTGACTGTTTTCCACCATTGCATTGAGGCTTTTTTTGAGTTTTTGAAGCATTTTGTTGACATGAATGAGATTTTCAGCCGATTGAATGGCAATATCTTCGGTTGCGTTTACATTTTTATCGAAGGTTTTTTTCTCTTGCTCATCAATGCCCATCTCATCAATGGCATCTTCCACATCCAAAGCAATTTGCTGAAGCTGAGAAACCGCACTCTCTGCTTTTTTAAGGGCTTCTTCGCTCTCTTGCATGGCTTGATTCACCTTGTAAACAAACTGAGAAATGTGCGAGGATGCCTCTTTGAGCTCATCTTCGCTGTGGGAGGAGAGATTGACACTTTGTTTGGTAAGAACACTTAAATCGCTTTGCGCTAACTCTTTGGCTTTTTGAACAAAATGCTCTAAATGCTCGATAATTTCCCTGCTCATCACAAACGCATACAGCATAATAATCATTCCCACCAAAAGTGCAATGTACTGAAATTTTAAGAAGGTGTCATTTTTATGTTCGCTGTGGTCTGTATAGAGCCAAACCGCTTCATCCATGGCATTGAGAAGCTGAATATTTTTTTCATAAATAAATGCCAAATGTTTGTTAATCTGTGCCTCTTTGGCTAACAACTGTTCAAGAAAAACAGTGTACGCTTCCCAATAAGCATAATTCTCTTTGACAATGCTATACACCTCAGGGGCATTTTTCACCGCAGGGTCATCTAAAAAGCTTTGAATGGTTTTTTCATACAGTGCTTTAGCATCGGCATACACAAGCAAATCTTGCCCATTGGCAGTACTTAAGTAACGACTCACATAGAGTCCCATACGCTGAGAGAGCATGCGTTGGCGACCTGAGAGGTCAATGTGAATATTGCTTAAGTTGGCATGCACCATGCGTTGTACCACAGTATCGGAAAGAACCAGCAATTTCTCAATGCGTCCTGCTAACACATCCATATCAGGACGTACCGCTTCAATGTCACTTTTAAACCCCTCAACATGAAGACGAAACGGCTTCCAATACTCCATGACTTCTTCAAGTTTTGTTTTTATTTTCTCATTTTGAGGCGCATAAATCCCTGTGGCTTCATTGCCATAAAGTAAATCATTCAAGCTATTTTCAAACAAATTGACCGCAGTATTGAGCTCTCGAAAGTCATTGGAATGACGATGCGCAATAAAAAACGCCTCTTTGCTCATCTTTTGAGAAAGCATGCGCTGTTTACCCGCAATGTTAATAATATACGAATCTTTTTTGCTCATCTGATTCATCATCACCGTTAGAGAAATAATAAAAATGATAATAAAAGAGAGCAGACTCCCTGCTAAACGCATTTTCATGCTAATCGTGGTTGGTTTTATCATCGCTTATGCCTATTCATAAATGTCTTTGAGTTCTTGAATATTCAAAACCTCAACACTGTTTTTTTCAATCGCTATTGTACCATTACGGGTGAGTTTATTAAGAATGCGAGAAAGCGTTTCGGGTTGAATGTGTAGCATATAGGCGATTTCATGTTTTTTGAGTTTGTTAAACGTCTCAAGCTCATTGACCAACATATGCGCTACTTTAGCCGTACCATCAAACACCACATCCCGACTGATAATACACTGCATCTGCTGAATCATCAAAAAAGACTCTTCTAAAATCTTTTGCATCAAACGCTGATTAGAATAAATCATCTCCCGAAAAGGAGTACTTTTAATGTGCAAAACAAGACTGTCTTCCAAAAATTCTGCATTGGCATAACAACTGATAAAAAAGCTATCAATGAGTTTAGAGACATTAAAAATCAGTGAGTGTGAGTAAAGTTTATAAAGAAAAATCTCATTATCGAAGCGGTCTACCTTATAAAATTTGACCGATCCTGAAATAATATAAAAAATAGCATCTTTGCTGTCTTTCTCATAAAAGAGCACATCACCACCTTTATGGGAATGCACCGTACAAAAAGAGGCTATGGTTGCAATATCCTCTTTTTGCAACGATTGAAACAGTGGCAATGAAGCAATAAGATCTAAGTGCTCACGTGACATTGTTACGCCTTATCCACTAATGGCTAAACGTAGCGTTTTCAACAATCATCTTATAAAAATAGCCTGAGCCAAAATCTTTATCAATAGCGACAACACCTTTTGCCGTGACAATATCGCCTACCTTTGGAAGCTCTTTTGAGGTAAACACAATGCGCCCAACCTCACTCCCCTCACCTGTTCCATCTTGAATGTGAATCCAATTTCGCCCTATAATATTTTGTGAAGCTTTGACCACCTTGCCACGAATAGCAATCTCTTTGCCCGCTAGTGTTGGGCGTTTTTGCAAGGCCTCTTGAATGCTCAGTGTTCCTTTTTGCTGATAGGGAGATTGCTCAACCTTGTTTTGAATTAGCTCTACATTACCCTTGTTTGAAACATCGGTGCGGTGTTGCAGATTTGAGGCAAAGACCAGTTCATCAAAGCTGCGATTGAGTGCTTTACTTTTGAAGTTTTTTGCACGCATTTCCTCTTCAAAACGCACTTCCATCCCTTTGACAATCTCTATTCCCTCCACCGCAATCCAATACGTTTTTCCTGCTTCTTCAATCTCAAGGTACGTATACCCTCCGCCTTGAATCCCCTCTTTAATCACACCCTCGTGAATGATGCCTGCATGCAAGGCAACGCTACAGGCAAGGCTTGCACACAGCAGTTTAAATCGTCTCATGGTTGTTCCTTTTGTTGTTTGTTTTTATAAGAAAGTATCATCAATCCTAACATTACACCACCACACACATAGACCCAAGTGGGAATAGGCAGAGGATCACCTGTGGCGTACGAGTGCATCCCTGCTAGATAAAAATTAACCCCAAAATAGGTCATCAAAATAGCACTAAATCCCACAACACTCAAAATGGCAAACAGATACTCTGAGTAGAGCTTGCCCATAAGCCTTACATGTAAAATGATCGTATACACCAAAATGCTAATATACGCCCATGTCTCCTTAGGATCCCATCCCCAATAACGCCCCCACGACTCATTCGCCCAAATAGCGCCTAAAAAATTACCGATAACTAAAAGAGAAAGCCCTAAAATCAGGCAGATTTCATTGATTGCGGTGATGTTAGAAATCGCCATTTTAATGCGCTCTGAGGTTTTACATGTAAACAAAATCAAGGTAAAAACGCCCAGTGCACACGCAAGCGCAAAAAAACCATAACTCGCCGTAATAATTGAGACATGAAGGCTGAGCCAAAAAGATTTTAAAACAGGCACAAGATTGGTAATCTCAGGGTCAATGTTTCCCAAATGTGCCACAAACATAAAAATGCCTGCCATCAGCACAGAGCCAGCAAGGGCAAAAAGAGAGTGGCGCATAAAGAGCATACAAAACAACAAACACGACCATGCAATGTAAATCATCGACTCATAGGTATCGCTCATGGGAGCATGAGAGCTTACATACCACCGCAAAACCAATCCCAACGTGTGGAGGATAAAGAGTAAAAACACTCCATAAAACAGAGGTTTTGTTCGTTTACATGTAACAATCTGTGGCGCAAAAACCTGCCCAAATGCAACAAGCAATAAGAGACTACTCACCACAACATAGGCTAAGGTTAAACGCTCAAAAATCTTCATCTGATTGTAGAAAATCTCTACCTTTACATGCGTTTTTGAGGGCATAATCAAAGCACCATGCTTCTCTTGAAACGCCTCAAATGTTTTTACATGTAAAGAGGCTTTTTCATAGTTTCGCTCAAACAAAGCATTGGCAAAACGTACCGAAGCCTCTTGCACCTCTTTGAGTTCTTCACCCTTTTCTTTCATAATGAGCTGTTCAAACGCCACCCACGTATGGTTCTCATCACCTATCACAGGGAAGAGTTTAAACAACACCCCTTGATACATCATAAACGCAATGCTAAGCCTCTCATCGACTTTAATGACATCATTTTCAAAAGTGCCTCTTTGGCTGGGTTTTAGCGCTAAGGCTTTGTGCAACGCCTCTTCAAGTTTGTAGCGATGCCCCTCAAAAAAGTCCTCAAAACGAAGCAATTTTTGTGTGGGTGAAACACCAACAAACTCCCTAAGTTTTGGTGTTTTTGTTTGAATCATCGGCAAGGTTTTCCACAAACTAGGATGCGAGAGCATCCCTAAGGCAATTTGCGTCGGGTTCATGTCATACAACGTACTTTTACCGCTGAGTTTATAGAGCACTTCTTGGCTGAGCGTATCAAAAGGTTTCATACGTCCCATACGTGATTGCACAACCAGTTTTCCAAAATCCGCTGCCACTTCGACACTCTTAGTGCGATGCTCATCCAAATAGGTCTGAACATACTCGCTATGAGAAAAAAGCGGCGTGTGTGACATGAGCAAAAAAAGCAAGATAAAAGAGCTGTTTTTGAGCTGTTCTATGCGTTTTCTAAAGCGTGATTTTTTATCAAAAAGGTTGAGAATAAGCCCTAAAAAAAGCAGTGCGTAACCCACATACGTGACTTCCACCCCAGGGTCTTTGCTAAGAGAGAGAATGGTTCCTTTTTCATCAGGGTCATAAAAAGTTTGAAAAAATTTGTACCCTTTGTAGCTTAGCGTATGGTTCATGTAAATTTTCGCATCAAAACTTACATTGCCATCTATAATACGCACATCGCTGGTATACGAAGAGGGAGCTTTGCTTCCATAATAACGCTCTACTTCAAAATCTTTTAAATGCACAAAAAAAGGTAAGGTAATTTCTCTATTTTTATCACTCGAAAAAAAGGTGTTAACACTCGTGTTTTCACGAATTTTCATGACACCCTCTACCCCAAAATAACGGCTCAATCCTGAGCCAATCAAAATAAAAATAAACGCCCCATGAAAGAGAAAACGGCTTACATGTAACACCATTTTACTCGCATACATCACCCATGCCAAATGAAGTGCGGCCAAACACAACAGTGCTTCATACCACAGCGCATCATAGACATAAGACCTTGCAAACGCTGTGCCAAAATCGTTTTCTAAAAAGGTCGCAACCGCTGCACCTAGGGCTAAAGCGATGAGCAAAAACAGCATGGTTTTATACGAATGCAACATGTTAAGCAACACCATAAAATCCTTTATATAATACGAAAACAACCTATGGTCTACGTCACTTTAGTATAACATAAAGACGAAGGGGAAATGCATCCCCTTCCTGAAAGTCTTACTTTTTATTCCATGACGATTTGCCATCGTTAATGGTATCAGCATCTTTGTACATACTTGGGTGCAACCTACCTTTTGCAACCGCCTCTTGTTTCCACGCTTGTTCTAGCGTTTGTTTAAATTTCATTTTTTCAGCAGATAAGGCAGCCATATCGACTTTGACTAATTTTTGAGCCTTTGCTTTGGTATCAAAATCAGGTGCACTGTAATCCATCACACCGTGTTTTGCTAAAATCCTCACCAACAAAAGACGTGCACTTTGTGCGTCTTCATTGGCAGCGGATAATAAACGAAGGGTCTCTTCAGGTGCATGGAAGTAGTTACCGTGCGCTGCAATTGCCATGTCACCTTTAAACTGTCCATGACGAATGAGTCTACGCACTTCTTTTAGCTCCTCATCACTCGCACCCACTTCCATTGCTTTTCCTGTCTCAAGGTGGGCTTTTGCGATGTTGTCAAAGGCAATTTTGTTTAAGAACTCTTTGCGCTCGTATTTTTGATGCACGATGCCTCTTAACTTTGACTCACTCTCTCTGTGGCAGTTCATACATGTTCTGTCCATCTCATTGAGTGGGTTTTCAAGCACTTGATGATCAGAATACTTCACTGAACCCTCTTGTGTATACGGCATATGACAATCCGCACACGAGACACCTTTTTGACCATGAATACCTGTTTTCCAAAACTCATAATCAGGATGTTGCGCCTTTAGCATGGGTGTTTTTGAAATGTTATGCGTCCAATCAGAAAAACCAATTTCATCGTAATACTTAATCATGCCCTCGGTACCTGAATTTCCCTCTTTACCAATGCCATTTGCCCACGGATACGTTACCACCATTGCTGTTTTATCCACACCTTTGGCATCTTTCCATTCGGTTTTTTTGAAATAATACTCTACGTGGCATTGCGCACAGACCAAAGAGCGTTTTTCTTGATGGGTTGATTCTTCAAAAGGTTTAAGTCCTGCTGCAACTAAGGCACGATTGAGTTGTGGTACGGTTGCTTTAAGCTCTGCTGTTTTATCATCATGGCAGTTCGCACAACCAATGGAATTGACCACTTGAGAGCCATACTTTGCCCACTTACCTGTAAAATACTCCAACTCACCGTCTTCTTCAATCAGACGAGGCACATCAGGCGATTTACATGTCCAACACGCCGTTGGCAAAGGCCCTGTTTTTTCATCCACAGGAGCACCCGTTCGAAGACTATTGACATTGTCCTGCACCGCATAATAGTGCCCACGTGGAGAGTTATAATCTTTTGAAAACGCATACCCACCCCACGCAATGACTAAGGCTGGATCTTTTTCAAGCATATCTGTGAAACTATCGTACTCTTTTGTTTTTTTCCATGAGTCAAACTGACGGGGGTAATATTTTGCCCACTCTTCACTTTTGGCTTTATTGGCAATGCCCGCTTCACTGGGTGCTTTTGCAAGCTCCACACGCTGTTTTTCTCTTTCATTGATGTTACTCGCTAAAAGCGCCATCGCACCAATGGCTACCAATGAGCCAACCAATAACACTTTAAATTTATTCATTTTCTCTCCTTTTCTATATTCTTACACGTTTCAAAAGCAAAGCTCTTGAAACGACGCTAGCCGCTGAGGCGCTAAAGCTTGCCTCGTTGAGGCAGAGTTACTTCACTTCTTTAACGCCTAAGGCATTAGGTGTTGTGGTAAGACCTCTTACTTTTCCATGCGGTACACCCTTATGACACTCCCAACATCGTCTGCCCGTTGCAACACTTGGGTCATCATAGTGATGATTGACATCGGCGTTGCTCACCATTTGAGAGCTTAAACTTGCATGACACGCAATACAATTGTCCTGAACTCTTTGTGCACCATTGTCACTGATTTGAATCGCATTTTTGTACGTATTAAAGGTAAATGCCACACTGTGGTTGTACCCATCAATGGCTTTTGCGATGTACTTGTTTACCATGTTATCCCGTGGTAAGTGACAATCAATACAGGTGGCCCGCTCAGCATGCGAACTGTGTTGCCATGTCGCATACTGCGTGTTCATGACGTGACAGTTGATACACGCTTTTGGATCACTGGAGAGATACGACAGCGCTTTGGATGCGTTCACCATGTAGGCAAAAAAACCAATGGCGACCACAAACGCACACAATGCTGCGTATTTTAGGAAATTACTCTTTTTCACATTTCCTCCTTTATTCTTTTCGTTAACTTTTCATCTTTACATGTAAAAGCAACAACGCCCAACCCATTATCCTTTAGCTCATCCTCTTGTAAGACCAACAAACCTCCTCAACATTAATTTTAAATTAAATTAAAATATAAGACTAAGAATAGAGTGATTGTATAAAGAATAGAAGAAAAAAGCCTTGACTTATATCAAGCTTCTTAAGAAAAAATCAGATACCATTTTTCTCTTACTTTGTATCAAAGCGAAGATGCATTCAAAGGCACACATGATGGTAACTTGCAATCCTTTAGATATTTTGTCCAATAAAAAAGTCTTATGCGTTGAAGATGAAGCGATTATTTTGAGTAATATTATGGAGTCTTTAGAGCTTTTTTTTGGAAAAGTCGTAGGCGTCAAAGATGGACGTGAGGCACTGGATGAAGCATTGGGCAATCTCTACGATGTTTTGATGCTTGATATTTCCATTCCCTACATCGATGGATTGGATGTGGTTAAAAAAATTCGTCAGGTTAATAAAAAAATTCCTATTATCATCCTCTCTGCACACAGCGAACAAGAGTACCTTTGGCGTGCGGTGGAGCTTAAGATTACACGCTACCTTTGCAAACCTTACGATAAAAATAGCCTCATAAAAGCCCTTGAAGATGTTGCCCTAGAACTGGTAGAGCATCAACCCTGTGTGCAGATTATGCCCTCTTGTGTGTATGATTATTGCCGTAAAACCATTACCGCCAATGAGCAGATACTGCATCTTTCAAAAAGTGAGAGCCGTTTGCTGGAATATTTTCTCAAACGTCCCAATCAGACCATTACATACGAGCAACTTTTTGAGTACATGTGGGAGTTTGAACAACCAAGCAAAGAGGCTTTAAAATCTATTGTGAAAGAGTTACGTAAAAAAATCCACAGCGATTTTATTAAAAATCTGTACGGCGTAGGGTATTTGTGTGAAATTCAAATTTAAAATCGTTGTAGCACTGTTTGTTTTACTCTATACGATTATCACCCTTTTGTTTTTCAATTTCTATCGAGAGCTTGCCCTTAAAGATGCGAAACAAGAAGCTATAATTGTGCTAGATACCATGAATGCCATTCGAGATTATGTCTCCATTGTACAACGTCCTCTGATAGAAGAGCTCAAAGAAAAAAAGATGTTGGTGCACGATTTTTTTGACCCACGCTTGCTTTCATCGACCTACATTGCTCGCTCCATTTATGAGATTCAGCGGATGAAAAAGAACATCAACTATGACTACAAACTCATTGCCTATAATCCGCTTAATCCTGCTCATGAGGGCAATGATTTTGAACATGAGATTTTAGATGATTTTAAAGAGGGGCTTTACGATGAGTATGCGCATATTATTACAGAAAACAAAACACCCTATTTTTTTGTAGGACTTCCTATTCGCAACTCTCATCCCTCATGCCTAGAGTGTCATGTCGCAAACAGCGCACCCAAACGGATGGTAGAGCAGTACCATGTCATTCCTGATTTTGATTCTAAGGTGGGTGATGTGATTGCGATGATTACCTTTAAAATACCTGTTTTAAGCATCTTAACCTACCATGTCAAAGAGTTTATTGTGGGTGGTGCGGTGATGTTTATTGTTTTTGTCCTGTTTATTCTCTTTTTGTACAAAATTTATCAAGGGGAATTAAAGCTTCAAGAGAAGACCAAAATGCTCATGATGAGCCAAAACAGACTTGCTTCCATGGGAGAGATGATTGGCAATATTTCTCACCAATGGCGACAACCCTTAGCACAAGTAAGTGCCATCTTAATCAATCTTGAACTGCACAGTGAAAAAGACAAACTCACCAAAGAAAAGCTTTCACAAAAAATAGAAGAAGCCAATGAACAACTTCGTTTCATGTCCCATACCATTGATGATTTCAAAAACTTTTTTGCCCCTCAAAAAGCAAAACAAGCGTTTAGTGCACACGAGATTATCCATCAAGCAAAACGCTTGCTCAGTGCTTCTTTTGAAAAAGATGCCATAGAAGTGCACATTCACATTCAAGAAAACTTTACCATCCTAGGCTACGCCAATGAAATTGTCCAAGTGCTCTTAAATATTATGAACAACGCAAAAGAGGCATTTATAGCGAACAATACGGCTTTACGTCTTATCAAAATTGTCGCCTTTGTTGAAGAATCTACCCCAAAAATCACCATTGCCAATAATGCTGGATGTATTGATAATGCTCTTATAGAGACCATTTTTGACCCTTATGTGAGTACCAAAGAGTCTAGCAGTGGGTTAGGATTGTACATGAGTCAAATGATTGTTCAAAAAAATGGCGCACGTTTACATGTAAACAATCTGCAAGATGGCGTTATCTTTACAATTATTTTTAATCCAATAATTTAACATAAATTTAATACTTCCCCCTTTTCCCCCCTTTTTTAGTGTTACCATTTCCTTCGAAGCAAGCGCATGCGTGTGCTTTAGTTGCGTTATAACACTTCAAGAACTCCACGCTTAGAGGTTACAAACGCAATTTAGGTTGAATGTTTCAAAGGAGGGAACATGAGAAAATGGGACAAAGTGTTACTTGGTTTATTCATGTGCACAAGCTTTTGTGCCATCGGTGCGACGAGCGCTGGGGCTATGGAAGGCATGCAGATGAGTCAAGAGGCCAGAGAAGTCATTGCGCATCCTAAGGGGACAAAGGAAAGCAGAGGCGTTATCTCCTTGCAAGACTATATTGTTGAAGAGAAGGCGATGTATGACTGGCTCTTCAAAAACCATCCTATTTTTACCAAATACGGTGGCAAAACAGTGGGCAAACTGGTTGTCAACGATCGTGGTAAAGAGTGGCTTGAAGAGGGACATGGCTATGAGATGTCCAAAGCCTCTAAACGAAGTGATGGTGAGGGCTTTAGCTCTATGATGTATCGGGTTGCACGGGCTTCAACCTTGCAATATCCGAATAAATTTATAGGGCCTGAGAAGTGTGGCGAGTGTCACCCTGCGCAATATGAGACTTGGAGCAGGTCACGACACTCATCCACAATCCGTTTTCCAGGCGAACACCCTGAGGTGAATAATAAATTAAATGAGCCTGTCTTTGACAAAGACACCGCATCTATTTTACCTCAAGGTATTACACCTGATGTCATCTATTGTACTATAGGTCACATTAGAACTAAATTTGGCTTCTTTGATGCGTGGTTACTACGTGGAACGTACCATGTTGAAGGAGGTATGCTTAAAAATGGCACAGGTCAAATCGTAGCAGGTGGTAATCAATGGCAACGCACATGGGCGTATAATTTATCTCCTGAAGTGGCGAAGAAAATCAAAAAATGGGTACCTGACTTTCCTGTCACGCTTGAAGAGTATGGTGACAATGGTGGCTATGTAAGAGGTCTTGCTTCCTATGCGGCTAAGTACAAAAAATCGATGTCGTTTCAAGCCTCAACATCGTATTGTGAAGTCTGCCATCCGTGGAAGTTTGATTTTAAAAATCAAGGCGAATTTTTTGCAGCCTTAGGCAATGCCAAAGAGCTTCAAAAACACACCATTTCCAAAGGTATTTCATGCGAAGAGTGTCATGGTGCAGGTGGTCACTTAGAAGGAGGTTCTGGTCTTTTAATCTCCAATTGTGAACGCTGTCATCAACGCTTCTCCTACAGTCCTGATTTAGCCAGAAGTAACCCACTCAATGTCGGTAAACCTGATTTGGCATTTAGTTCAAAATTCAAATCAATGGGACCTGGATGTGGTACTGAGGGTGCACAAACTTATTTTTCAGCACACTATGATAAAGGAATGCGCTGTGCAACCTGCCATGATCCACACGATGTTACGGGTGATTTAACAGGCGAAAAAGATGTGAAAGGGATGAATTACAATCCTAATCAAGGCTATTTAAGTTCATTTTACAGCAAACCTAAACTGAAAAAACAGTGTGCGGATTGTCATAAAGAACAAGCCTATATTCATGCAAAATCAGACACACACAGCAAAAACAGTTGTGCAACCTGCCATATGCCATTCTTGATGAGTTGTGAAAACTTCTATGCTATCCAATTTCAAGATCAAGCAGGTTTTGATACCCAACGCCGTTCTCACATTTGGAAAATCGAAGTCGATCCAAAAATGAAAACAATGGTAGCTAGCGCTGCAGCAACAGGTCCTCGTGATACAAAAGATTGGCATTTTGAGCGCAACAAAGAGGGACGAAATTATGTTGACTTGATGTGGGCATGTGCACGTACCACCTGGGCAGATAAAGACCAAGCCGATGCCAAAGGGTGCCACAGTCCTGTTAACTCTGAACTCAAAGAGACCCTTCATTTCAAAGACCAAAAACAAGTCTATAACGAAGTCATGGGATGGCAAACACCTGTAAAAGATCAATTTACTCAGGTGAAAGTGGGCATTCAAGGGCTTTATTCTTTACTCGAAGTGAAAAAATTAGCGCCTTCGGATAAAGCACGGGTGTATGAGTTGATTGAAAAAGCCCAAGTAACTGTTGATTTAGTGGAGAAAGACGGTTCATGGGGTGTGCATGGTTTCAAATACACCAAACAACGCTTAGATGCTGCGGTTGAATATATTAACGAAGCCCAACGCATTATGAAGAAAAATCTCTAAAAACAAGGTGTCGCATAGGCGATGAACAGATTGGGCTAAGCACTTAGTTTAGCCCATGATTTTTATGGTAAAGGCATGATAATGTGTGGTAAAAAAATCTCTATTGGGTTATTTGTATCTCTTTGTTTTGTAGCACAGGGATTTGCAGTCGAACTCAAAACAAATGTACAAAAAGAGTCTTACAGTATAGGTGCATCTACAGGTGCTTATATTTCTAATCAACTTTTTGAGCAAAATGAATTTGGTATCAAAGCAGATATTGATGCACTGATTGATGGCTTTGTGGATGCCTTAAAGAAAAAGCAAAAACTCAGTGATGAAGAGATTATCACCCATCTTAACAATCGAGCAGAGGGTTTAAATAAAATCAGCCAAGAGAGATTTAGCCAACAACTCAATGCCAATTTAGATGCGGGCAAAAAATACCTTGCGAACAACGCTAAAAATAAGAAAGTCATCACCACCAAATCGGGTCTTCAATACGAAAAAATTGCCGAAGGTAAAGGGGTTAAACCCAAACCAGAGAGCATTGTGTTGATTCATTACAAAGGAAGCTTACTCGATGGAACACTCTTTGATAACACCTATGAGCGTAAACAACCTGCCCATCTTTCCATGATTAATGTGATTGATGGCTTGCAAGAGGGGTTAATGCTGATGAGTGAGGGCGAAAAAGCAAAAATAGTCATTCCCAGTGAACTGGCCTATGGCAACGCAGATGTGCAAGCCATTCCAGCAGGTTCCACGGTTATTTTTGAAGTAGAACTCATCAAAGTGTTAAAACCTGGTGAATTAAATAACAGTGCAAAAGCACTCAGTGAAGAGACAAAAAAAGAGATGTCAGAGACCAAACAACCGCTTAAAAAACTGTAGAAGTTCATAGTCACACAAAAAGGGGAGACGAGAATGGAACAAACCAATACACGAAGGAATTTTTTAAAATATTTAGGAGCAAGTTCTCTTGTTTTGGGTACTGTTGGGCACGGTAGTCAAACGCAAGAGGAAGAAAGTTCTCCTAAAAAACCACACTATGGCATGATATTTGATCAAAACAAATGTGTGGGATGTACAGAATGTGAGGTGGCGTGTCGTACCACCAATGCGGTTCCTAAAACGCAAGCAAGACTCTATGTTCAAAATAAGACAAACCCTGCTACACCCATGGAAAAACGCTACACCCGTGTTTCATGTCAACAATGTGTGGACGCACCTTGTGTCAACGTCTGTCCCACAAATGCCTGTTACAAGGATGAAAAAACGGGCATTGTCACCATGAATACAAAGGATTGTATTGCATGCAAATATTGCATTGTTGCCTGTCCGTATGATGTGCGTTTTATCAACCACGAAACCAAATCCGCAGAAAATTGCAATTTTTGCTTTAATACCAATTTTGCCAAAAATGAAGAACCCGCATGTGTACAAGCGTGTAAATATAAAGCCTTGGTCTTTGGTGATTTAAACGATGAGGCATCGTATATCAACCAGCTTTTACATGTAAAAGATGCGGTGCGTATGAAGCCCTCGTTTGGGACACAACCGAGCCTTCGCTACATTCCTATTGTTAAGACAGGAGTTTAATGATGAATGAATCCATAGAATTTAATGTAGGCTTTTCACACGGTGTAGAATGGGGCTGGCCTATTGGTGTGTATTTGCTACTGGCTGGTATTTCAGGAGGTGCGCTGATGATCGCTTTAGCGCTTCGATATTATAAAAATCAAACGCAAGAGACGCCTTTGTTAAAAGCTGCCTCACTTGTCTCCTTTGTCACCATTGCACTGGGAATGATTTTTCTAGTGGGTGATTTGGAAAAACCGCTTTACTTTTGGAAAATTCTCATCAACTACAATTTTACATCGGTGATGTCTATTGGTGTGTTGGCATTGTGTCTGTACATACCTCTCACCTTTTTAATTGTTGTGTTGGTGTTTGAGGCATGGATAAAAGAGCATTTAGGACACACACCCCTTTCAAAGCTCTTTTTTCTCTTTGCACTCTTGAGACCTTTGCGCCCATTGATTCATCTTTTGGCGTTTATTTTTGCGTTGGTGGTGTGTGCGTATACAGGCTTTCTTATCTCGGTTTTGGTGCGCTTTCCTCTCTTAAATACCGCCATTTTACCTGCGTTGTTTGTGATCTCAGGACTCTCTGCAGGAACAGCATTTTCAAGCATCATTGCGTCGTATTACTTTCAAGCAGAGCCACACCACGGTGATATGAAAACCCTTCACACCGTAGAATGGCCCGTTATGGCGATAGAAATGTTGTTGCTGTTTATGCTTTTTGTTTCATTGATCGTGGGCACAAACGTCGATAAACACGCAGCGGCTGCTTTTTTTGAGGGCGCATATCCTCCTTTGTTTTGGATCGGTGTTGTAGGTGTTGGATTTGGCGTGCCTTTGGTACTCAATTTTTTACTCGGAAAAACGGTGGCACATAGCCGTATAAGCTTTTATCTCAGTGGTATAGCAAGTGTTTTAGGTGTTTTATCGTTACGCCTATTTATTTTATATGCTGGACAGACGTTTAGCGCTTAAGGGGTTTTGATGCAGGGTTTAAGAGAGATGGTACGTCGTTTTTGTTCGTACACAATGGTGCTAATTTTACTGGCTATTTTGGGTATAGGTGGGGCAATTGCCACCTTTATTGAGAGCGCATACGATACGCAAACCGCTAAAATACTCATCTACGATGCAAGGTGGTATGAAGCGGTCATGGTGCTTTCAACCCTAAGCCTAATAGGATTAATCTATAAAACACGTATGTGGAAACGCATGGGCTCTTTTTTAATCCATCTCTCGTTTATTGTCATTCTTATAGGTGCTGGGCTTACCCGTTATTTTGGCTATGAGGGGATTATTCATATTCGAGAGGGGCAACATGAAAAGGAGATGATAACCGTCGTACCTTATCTACACATTCAAACCCACGAAACATCGTTTGAACACCCACTGGTTTTAGGGCAATTAGGAAAAAATGATTTTTCTTTTTTACATGTAATCCATGGAAAACCCTTGAATATCACCTATAAAGACTACCACTACAAAGGGAAGGGAGAACGTGCAAACCTAGAAGTGTATGTGACATATGGAAGCCAAATGCGCACCCTGCTTCTTAAAGGAGGTGCGGGATGGGTTGAAGAGCCCGTTATTGCCTCCTTTGAAGGCTTAGAGCTTGCTTTAACATGGGGCTCAAAAGTCATGGATTTGCCCTTTTCACTTGCACTTCGTGACTTTGAACTAAAACGCTATGCAGGCTCCATGAGTCCCTCTTCCTACAGCAGTGACATTGAGGTCTTAGACGCAAACCACAACACACTTTTTGCGTACCAAATTTTTATGAATCACCCTTTGCACTATGCAGGCTATACCTTTTTTCAATCTTCCTATGATTTGGATGAGCAAGGAACGGTGCTAGAAATCAACAAAGACCCTGGAAAATGGCCAACCTATGCAGGCTATTTTCTATTAACCCTAGGCTTTCTTAGCAATTTTTTCACACAAGGAAGCCGCTTTTTAAAATTAAGAGCCTATCTCAAAAATGTTCAACTTCTGTGGCTTTTACTCTGTTTTTCGTTATGTGGCATAGATGCCAAAGCCAATACGACCCTGTATTTAGAGCACTTAGCACACAACAGTGCGGTGCATGCTAAAGAAGACCTCAGTAGCCTCTTGATACAAGATATGCAAGGGCGCATCAAACCGTTTAGCACCGAAGCGCTGGATATTGTGCATAAGCTTACCTCTGAAAGCTCTTTATACCATCTAAGTGCAGAACAAATAATTTTAGGGATGAGCGCACAGCCTCAAATGTGGCAAGAGATTCCTTTGGTAAAACTCAATAACGCACACATTAAAGAACTGCTTAATCTTCCTCCTACGCAAACTTTTGTCTCGTTTTCTCAGGTTTTTGATGCCAATGGAGCGTATAAATTAGCGCATGCCATCAATGAAGCCAATCAAAAACCACAATCAAAGCGAGGAACGTTTGAAAATGACCTCATCAAATTTGATGAAAAACTCAATATTGCCTACCTTACCTTTAAGGGGGTATTGTTTAAATTTATTCCACTACCTAACGATAAAAATCATACATGGCTCACTCCCAATGATGCCTTGCAACATCCGCTCATCTCTGTAGAGATAAAAAATGCAATTAGCACCTATTTCTCAGGATTGCAAGAGGGCATTAATCGCAATGAATGGACAAAAGCCTCACAGGCACTTTACACACTTAAAAGCCACCAAAAACTCTATGCGCAAGAGGTTATTCCCTCTCAAGCACGCATTCAAGCAGAGCTCTTATACAACCGCTTAGCCCTCTTTCAAAAACTCATTGGGGTCTATTTTACGCTTGGTTTTGCCGCCTTTTTTCTTGCCTTGTTTTCTTTGTTTACCCAAAAACAGTTTAAGCACGTAGAGACCATTCTCATCGCTGCTTTTAGCCTAGGACTGCTTATGCATACCTTTGCTTTAGGGCTTCGCTGGTATGTTTCAGGGCATGCACCCTGGAGTGATTCGTATGAATCTATGGTTTATATTGGCTGGTCTGCTGCCTTTGCGGGGCTTGTTGTTTTTAGGCGTTCCATGCTCTCACTGTGTGCTGCTTCCATTTTTGCGGGCATTATGATGCTGGTCTCTCACATGAGCTTTGTCAACCCTCAAATGACCAATTTAGTCCCTGTCTTAAAATCGTATTGGCTGAGTATTCACGTCTCTGTGATTACAGCGAGTTATGGTTTTTTAGGCTTAGGAGCACTGCTTGGTCTTTTAAGCCTTATGCTGATGGCATGTAAAACAAAAAGCAATGAAAATGTTTTAAATGAGCAGATTCGAACCCTCTATGCCATCAATGAAATCAGCCTTATCATCGGACTTTCCATGCTTGCTATTGGAAACTTTTTTGGTGGTATTTGGGCGAATGAGTCATGGGGAAGGTATTGGGGATGGGATCCAAAAGAGACATGGTCGTATGTTTCTATTATTGTCTATGCCTTTATTTTGCATATGCGCTTTGTTCCCAAAATTTACTCCGTATTTTCGTTTTCCCTTGCCTCTGTTTTTGGATTTAGTTCCATTATTATGACCTATTTTGGTGTTAATTTTTACCTCACAGGCATGCACTCATACGCCGCAACAGGAGAGAGTCCGAGTATTCCTATGGGGGTTTATTATGCCATTGGCGTTCTTGTCGCACTCAGCCTTATTGCGTATAGAGGTCGCCGTGTACGAGCGATTTAATGCATTACATGTAAAAAAATAAAGGAGTTTCTATGAAAATATACCATCTTGCTCTCTGCTTGAGTCTGAGTCTTTTATCGGCGCATGCAGGCTTTATTAAAGAAGGGCTTGAAGCCAAAGAAAAGGGTGACCATCAAAAGTTGGTCGAGATTTACGATAAAGCGTGCAAAGAGGGAAAGGCTACAGGGTGTTACAACCTAGGCGTTGTCTATCAAGAAGGTACTGGCAATGTGGCTAAAGATCTCAACAAAGCACGTGAACTCTACGAAAAAGCGTGTGAGCAAAACTTTAGTTCTGCATGCTACAACCTAGGCTTAATGTACGTTGAGGGGCAAGGGGTTCAAAGCGATTTAGCCAAAGCGAAGAATTTGTATGAAAAAGCCTGCAATGACAATGATGATGTTGCGTGCAACAGTTTAGGGCTTTTGTATGCCAATGGCGCAGGTGTTAAGCAGGATTATCAAAAAGCCAGCGAGCTCTATCAAAAAGCGTGCCAAAGTGAAAACCTGTACGCATGTAACAATTTAGGCTTTTTGTATACCAACGGTAGAGGCGTCATGCAAGACGATAAAAAAGCCAGCGAGTTGTATCAAAAAGCGTGTGATGGCACGATTGGCGTTGCGTGCAATAACCTAGGATTATTGTATGCCACAGGAAAGGGAGTGCTTTTAGACTTTAACAAAGCCAGCGAGTTGTATCAAAAAGCATGTTCTGCTGGTTATACGCAAGGATGCAATGATTTAGCCATTTTATACGCTGAGGGTAAGGGCGTTAGCAAGGATGAGCAAAAAGCCTACGAACTTTTTGAGCAAAGTTGCAAACAAGGGCTTCAAGTAGGATGCGACAATGTGCGTATCTTAAAATCTCCTCATACTCATTAATTTACATGTAAAGGATAAACGATGTTCAAAAAAATTATTATGCTCTTTGCTCTGTGCATCAATCTAAGTTTTGCCGCAGAGATGTTCCAAACTGTTCCTGAGGATAAAGCCGTACTCATTCAAAGCGGCGATGCCAAACGCTACTGCCCCAACTGTGGTATGGATTTGGTCAAGTTTCAAAAAACAAGCCATGCACACAAAGACCACCAATACTGCTCCATTCACTGCTTGGTGGAAGATACCAAAGGGGTGTTTCCCAAAGATGCCAAAGTGATTGATACGCAAAATCTAGGCTTTATTGAGGCAAATAGCGCCTTTTATGTCGTAGGAAGTTCCAAACCAGGCACCATGACCATGAACAGCCAATACGCCTTTGCACATGAAGCCGATGCGAAAGCTTTTCAAGCAGAAAATGGCGGACAAATCATGCGCTTTGAAGAAGCCTATGCCATCGCTAAAGAAGATTTTGCAAAAGATCTTGCCATGCTGAAAAACAAACGAGAACAAACCGTTTATGGCATGGGTGAAAAACTCTATACCAACGGCTGTGAAAAGGTTGATGCGTCTGCTTTTTCAACCGTTGCCAATCTTAAAGTAGGACTCAAAAAAGTCTGCCGACTCGAATCAGAAGCCCAATACCAAATGGTTGCGCTGTATCTTTGGGATCATAAAGAAGTAACAACTAAGGTTGAGGATGAAAAAATCATCGTTCCAAAAGATGCCAAATGCCCCGTATGTGGCATGTTTGTTGCCAAATATCCCCAATGGGTAGCGCTGATTGAGACCCCTGAGAAAAATATCTATTTTGATGGGGTTAAAGATATGATGAAATACATTTTTTCACAAAAAAAGAACTTCGAAAATATCTATGTCAGTGATTATTACACGTTGAAGAAAATCAGTGCAGCCAAAGCCTTTTATGTCATTGGCTCAAACGTCTATGGACCAATGGGAACAGAGCTGATTCCTTTTGTAAGCGAAAGTGATGCCACTGCATTTATGAAAGATCATAGTGGAAAACGTATCTTGCGCTTTCAAGACATTAGTGAAAAAACACTCAAAAGCCTATGAAAACCTTACGTCTAGTAGCCCTTATCTTTGGGCTACTCTACAGCGCATTGTTCGTGCATTATGTGAGTTTTGATACACACACCAAAACCAAAGAGCTTGAAGCCCTTGCTTCACGTATGCGTCATGTTGAACTTTCACTCAGCTTCAAAGAGCCCGCTTACAAAGGATTTGTCTATGTTCCATAAAAACCTCATCCAATACGCCGTTATCTTACTTTTTAAAGACAAGGCAGATCATCTCTTTAGCTTTATTATTTTCACGTTTATTGTTACCTTACTTAGTGGTGTTCTTTTTATCAGTGATGCTATACAGAGTGATTTAAAAGAGGCCTCACTGTTTCAACCTGATATTGTCGTAGAAAACACCCTAGCAGGCAGAGCCTATAAACTAATGGAAGAAGACAAAGAAGCCATCGAATCGCTCACAGGTGTCACCGCAGTAGATGGTGTGGTTGATGGGTATTACTATTTTGCACAAGGGCGTGTTTGGTTTCATATTATCGGAGATTCTAGCCTCTCTTTAGGACAGATGCGTGTGGGCTCAGGTGTACAAAAAGCCATTCACGCATGGCATTACGATGATGTGTTTAATTTCTTTACCCTCAAAGGTAAAATCACCCTCAAAATTGAACAGATTGAATCCAAAGCAAGCGATATTCTCTGTAACGATGTTATGTACATGCACCCTGCAAATGCCAGAGCCGTTTTAGATTTAAATCTTCATGAATATTCCAAACTCTATGTAACGGTTCCAAACCCCAATGAAGTCGGTGAATTGGCACTCAAAATTGTTGAAACCCTGCCCAGTGTTAAAGCCACATCAAAAGAGGAGATGATGGCACATTACCAACACCTTTTTTATTATAAAGGAGGATTGTTTATGATTTTGTATCTTGTGTGTCTGGTCTCTTTTCTTATTTTGCTCAAAAACCAAATTAGCCTCGTGTATGGTGAAAAGAAAAAAGAGATAGCTATTTTGCGTAGTATTGGTTATGGTATTAAAGATATTATTGCGATTAAATTCATCCAAAACAGTGTGGTATCCCTAGGTGCTTTTTTATCGGGTGTGTTCATTGCTTATGCCTATGTCTTTGTCTTTCAAGCACCCCTACTTCGCTCTATTTTCTTAGGAACAGAGCTTGAACATAACGTAGAATTTACCCCTGTTATTGATATGCACATGCTCTTTTTACTCTTTCTCTTTAGTGTCATTCCCTTTTTGGCGTGTGTTATTCTTCCCTCATGGAAAATTGCCATTGCCGATATGAGTGAGGCGGTACGATGAAACAGATGATTCTCAAAAATGTCAACAAAATCTATAATGCCTCCAAAGAAAATGCCTTTTATGCGCTTAAACAAATAGATATGGAAATTGAAAAAGGTGAAATTGTGATTTTAAAAGGGGTGAGCGGAAGCGGAAAAAGTACCCTTTTATCCCTTATGGGAGGGCTTAGCAAGCCAAGTTCTGGCGATATTGTTGTGGAGGAGGAGAATATTGCCAAATTGCCTGATATTTTAAGTTCACACTATCGCCATGAAAAGGTTGGGTTTATTTTTCAATCCTTTAATCTCTTAAACGGTTTAACGGTTGAGCAAAATGTGATCGCCCCTTTGATGCTTAAGAAGCTTAGCCCTACACAGATGAATGAAAAAGTAAACTATGCCCTTGAAATCGCCAATATATCCCATAAAAAAAGCCAATGCGTTGCCAATTTAAGCGGTGGAGAAAAACAACGCTGTGCCATTGCCCGTGCCATGGTGATGAATCCTCCTATTATTTTAGCCGATGAACCAACCGCTAATTTAGACACACAAAACAGTCGTATGTTTATAGAGATTTTAGACACCTTTAAAGCAATGGGGAAAACCGTTGTGATTGCGACACACGATATTTTATTTGAAGAGGCACACTCCATTGATAGATACATTCACATGAAAGATGGAGAAATAATTGCATGAGTATCTTTTTATCCAATGAAATTCTTGTTTTCTTGCTCGTAGAGGTTGTGGTACTTCTTTTAATGATTCTTGCACAAAGCAATATTGTCCTTATTTTACGTCACTGGGACTTTGAGAGCAGTAGCGCTTTGCAATACCACCTAGAGAAGAAAAATTATCTGATTAACACCATCTTATACTTTAGTGTTGTGGTCAAAATCATCCTTTTTCTGTTTTTCATTTTATCCCTAAACTCTCTTGCAGGCGTTGTTCCAGGTGCGATGTGTTCCGCAGGAGTGGTAGGAGCAAATGCCTATGGCAATCGTTTATTGTTTTTAAAACTGATGCTTATTTTTGGGCTAGGGCTTTGGGTTCTTGTCAATACGCTTGATTTAAAAGCACCCAATTTTCCCTACTTAAAGTCCAAATATTGGCTTTTTAGCTTTTTATTTGCCATGCTTTGCGGTGAATTTATTTTAGAGATTGTCTACTTTAGCACTATTCCCCTAGATGTTCCTGTTTTTTGTTGCTCCGTGGTGTTTCAATCCCCCAAACTTCCCTTTGGATACACGCAAGAGTTTTTGGTGGTTTTATACTATGTGCTTCTTGGGGTCATTCTTACACTCAATGGGTTAAAACAAAAAACAGCAACACTCTTGTGCAATTTTTTATTTCTCTTTGTTGGATATTATGCGATTACCTACTTTTTTGGGCTCTATATTTACGAAATGCCAAATCACAAATGCCCTTATTGCATGCTCCAAAAAGAGTATTACTATGTGGGTTATTTTATTTGGGGATTTCTTTTTTTAGGCATTTTCTTTGGCATGATGCCCGCATTGATTGAACGGATTACCCACTGCAACGCAGACAAACTGTTAAAGTACTCTAGTTTCTTTTTGTTGCTCTCTGCTCTTCTTTGTAGCTTCTATTTTGTGCGTTATTACGCTCTTACAGGAGTACTCTTATGATAAAAACGTTCCTTGCTACTTTATTTTTAGGCGGAATTGGTTTATGTATGATTCTCTTTAGTGATGTTGAAGAATCACGCATCTTTGTCGTGCCGAACAATACCAAAAAAGAGCCCCTTGAAATTGTCCTCGAAAGATATTACTGCTCTCAAGACAAAGTGCCCATTTTAGAGCTGTTCAATACCGCACAAGCTATTAAGCCCAATGGGGACACTTACTTTTTTAATGACATTGGAAGCTTTTTTTTATGGGTTGAAAAACAAAACGATAAAAAAGCGTTAACACTGTGGGTTTATGCTACCGATACAGAGCGTTATGTGAGCGCACAAAGCGCATGGTATTCTCGTGTAGAAATAACACCCATGGGATACGGTTTTAGCCCTTATGAATTTCACATCTATGATACTTCTGATTACTATTTTGATGAGGTCTACACCTTTGCCATACGTGGAGAGACCCTATGGAATCCAATGGTACGCCATCTTTTGGTAGAGAATAAGCTCTAAACCTTTGACGTACCCTTGTGCGACTAAAAGCTATCGTTTAACGCAATAATAACAAAGGTTTGGTGGTTTTAAAAATCATCTTGGAAGTAAAACTTCCAAACAAAGCATCACGAATACGACTGTGACTAAAAGCACCCATGGCGATTAAGTCTATTTCATTTTTATCTTGATAGGAGAGTAAACTCTCTACCGCCTCGCCGCCTTGCAAAGAGATGGATTGAACCGTATGGATGTGAGGTTTGCTAAACAAAGCACACGCTTCACGAAGCAGTGCTAAAGAGGCTTCTCTGTTTTTACCCACATGAATCAGATGACGCTCCACTTCACCCAATAAAGGCTCTTGCGTGACTATCTCTAAGGCTTTTTTTGATGAGGGTGAGCCATCATAGGCGATTAAAATCTTTTTAGGTTCATGGAACGCTTCGTTCACCAATAAAATAGGCACATTTAACGTGCGAATCAACTCTTCCACTTGCGAACCAATGGAGTGCACATTGCCTTCATGGTCCCTGCCACGAAGCCCTAAAATCAACAGGCGAATCTCCTCTTTGTGTGGCTCTATCGTTTCGTAGAGTTCCCCGTGTTTTTGCACGATTTTAACCTCATGTGCTTCTTGTGTTAAAGCACGCTCTTTAAGATTTAAGAGCATTGTTTTACCCTTAATGATAGCTTTTTTACTCTCACCTTGCTCTTCATCAATTAAGCTCTCCAGCAAATCATCTCTGGCACCCAGTCCTATGTTGCCTGAAAGGTCGGTTTGAGCGCTTACATGTAAATGTTCCACCACGTTTAAGAGTTCCAGCGGAAGATGCAATGTTTTGGAAAAAAATGCCCCAAAATCACACACAGCTTCACTTAAAGCCGAACCATCCACACATGCCATAATTTTTTTAGCTCCTGACATCTTAGTGCCCTCCCATCATTTTTTCTATCTCTTCAGGTTTGTCGTGTATGCCAAAACGGTCAATAATCGTCTGGTTTGCCTCGTTTAAGCCTATCACTTCCACCTCTGCACCCTCACGTCGAAACTTGATGACCACTTTATCCAGAGCACTCACCCCTGTAATATCCCAAAAATGCGCCCTACTTAAATCAATCACGACCTTATCGACCACCTCTTTAAAATCAAAGGAATTAATAAAGCGTTCGGCGGAGTTAAAGAAAACTTGCCCCACCACTTTATAGGAGACCGCACTACTGCGCTCATCGCTCAAACGATCGACATACATAAAGTGGCTGATTTTGTTGGCAAAGAAGAGCGAGGCTAGAAGCACGCCTGTTAAAACGCCATAGGCTAAATTGTGCGTCCACACCACCACGACAACGGTGGAAAGCATGACGATGTTGGTGGAGAGTGGAAGCGTTTTTAAGCGTTTAATCGAACCCCAATCAAACGTTCCTATCGAGACCATAATCATAATCGCCACTAAGGCTGCCATAGGGATGAGGCTGAGCCACTGGCTTAAAAAGACCACCATGATGAGCAACATCACGCCCGCAAAGAGGGTGGAGAGTCTGCCTCGTCCGCCTGATTTGATGTTGATGACCGACTGCCCTATCATCGCACAGCCTGCCATCCCTCCAAAAAATCCAGCCACGATGTTCGCCACACCCTGCCCTTTACACTCACGGTTTTTATCGCTTTTGGTATCGGTGAGCTCATCAACAATGGTAGCCGTCATCAAAGATTCCAAAAGCCCGACCACAGCAAGGGCGGCAGCGTATGGGAAGATAATCTGTAAGGTTTCAAAACTAAGTGGAATATTGGGGATTAAAAACAGCGGAAGCGTATCAGGAAGGGTTCCCATATCGCCGATGGTGCGCACATCCCACCCTAGCATCAAACTTGCAAGGGTAATGACAACAATGGTAACTAAAGGTGAAGGAATAAGCTTACCCACCAAAGGCAAGAGTGGAAATCCGTAGATAATGCCAAGCCCTGCGACCACAAAGGCATAGGTGTGCCATGAAACATTACTCAGTTCAGGCAATTGCGCCATAAAAATCAAAATCGCCAACGCATTCACAAAACCTACCACGACCGAGCGAGAGACAAAACTCATGAGAGAACCCAATTTCAAATACCCAGCGCTTATTTGCAAAACGCCTGTTAAAACCGTAGCGGCAAGCAGATACTCTAGCCCGTGTTGCTTTACCAGTGTGACCATCAAAAGCGCCATAGCACCCGTGGCAGCTGAAATCATGCCAGAGCGACCGCCCACAAAGGCAATCACCACGGCAATACAAAACGAGGCATACAGCCCCACTTTAGGATCAACCCCTGCGATAATCGAAAAGGCAATCGCCTCGGGAATCAGTGCTAAGGCTACGACGACTCCTGAGAGCATATCGCCTTTGATATTGCCAAACCACTCTTTTTTTAATGTTAGTAACAAATGCATATCCTTATTTTTTATAATTTTTTAAATAAATGGAGCGGGTGACGGGGCTCGAACCCGCGACTTTCAGCTTGGGAAGCTAACACTCTACCACTGAGCTACACCCGCAAATGAAGTAATAAAAATGAAGGTGGCAATTATAGCATAATTTCTAAAGCACCCTTATTCACGATATGCAAGGCATGTTTCTCATCCATTTCAATCAAACCCGATGCTTTAAATTTGGAGAGTGTACGGGAGAGTGTCTCGGGTGTAAGGTTGAGCAAGGATGCAATCTGCGTGTTTTTAAGCGTATCAAACAGTTCAGAATTTTCTAAAATAAACTTTGCCACTTTTGCATCTGCCGTTAAAATCACCTCTTTTTGAATCACATCAATGAGGATTTTATGCTTTGCAATAAGGCTTTTAATAATCTCAAAAGAGATGTCAGGATTTTTAAAAAAATCTTTTTCTAAGGCTTTATAATCAATACGTAACACTTCACTCTGGCTCATAAACTCTGCTGTAGCAGGATAGGGAATGTTCTCAAAATTGGCAAGTTCTGCGACCAATCCTCCAGGGTAAAACTCATGAAGGAAAATCTGCTGTCCTTTATGATTGGTCTTATAGACTTTAAGCGTACCTTGAAGCAACACATAAAGATACACAGGTGCATCGCCCTCGTAAAAGAGAATCTCTTTGGCGTTGTACTTTTTGATGACTGAAATCTTCTTAAGCTTTTCAAACTGCGCATCGTTTAATTTTGAAAAAATCGCAATATTTTTAAGACGCTCCATACCAAAATCCTTCAAAAAGAGTTCTGCATGGTAGCGTATTGTTTTTAAGAAAGGCTTTACATGTAAAGCCTAATACACCCATCCCTTTCTCACTAAGTTGTCTGCTCTCTTATGTGCCATTTTCGTTTTGCATGGTGGCATTTATTTCTGTGTATCATTAAGTGTTGACACATCACACCTTTGTAGGTACGTGTTGCGCATGGGGTATTCTTTCTTATAATTTTTTATAAAAAATCATAATAAAAAAAAATGAAGAAAAAATGAAGAATGGGTAAAATTAAAAAATTGCCATTAAATGATGCATCATTGGTTGGGTCACACTCGATACATAGTCCGCTCTACCAAGGTTTTAATTTTTTAAAAATGTATTAACTGAGCTATAAGTGCTTCTTTTTTATCGTTAAAAGGGCTCTTTTTTTGAAAGAGAACACCCGCAACTTTGTAATAGTCCTTGTGAAAAAAAGCGCAATGCTCAGTCGCCAATCTCTCTCTGTACTCCTTTATTTTAGGCTCACTTGAGTAGACACCATAAGACATATTTATCATCAAAAAATCAGCGACACGGTACCCTAAAGAATGGGCATAGTTTATAAGCTCAATCGGATTTGAATACGATGCTATAAGCATCATCACATTTGGTATGTCTACATGTAAAATCTCTTTGCTTATCGTACACCCCTTTTCACCACCCCACAAATGAGGGAGTAACATATCGCTTGAGAGATAAGGAATATAAGGGGGATTTGCAATAACAACCTCGGCTTTAGGAAGTTTGGCATCAAAAAAAGATTGATTTTTGACTCTATATTTTTCACAAAAATGTATTTTTGTTATATTTTCTAGGAGCATCTCGTAAGCCTTTGCGCTGTATTCAAACCCATACACAAAACCATCAAAATGGCAACGGGTCATAGCCTCAATAACGGGCATCCCATCACCTGATCCAAACTCCACGATGGTCTTGAAATTGTAAGCGTTTTTGAACACCAACTCTTCTAAACACTTTTGATAAAAAAGGCTCTCTTCCGTACATTCAAAAACCTCATTCTCCATACGGTTGAAACTCCTTATTCTTTGCTATAAGCGTGGTGGCAAGCATATTGCTCATCACATTTAAAACCGTAAGCAAGGGGTCAATAATAGGATTCATTAAAAGCATTATCGCAATAGCTGTTTCTACAGGTAATCCCAAAGGAGTAAGGACAATGGCAATAGAGATAACCGTAATTGCTGCTGGTGTCCCAGCTGTTGCTATGCCTGCTAAAATCGAGCTGAAAATAACAAATGCAATTTGTGCAAAGCTCAGTTCCAATGCATATACTTGTGCTAAGTATATGCCCATAATCGAAAAAACCGTCATAGTTCCAAATCGCCCAAGGATAATACCAATAGGCACAATCAACGCTACCTTTTCTTCATCATAACGCATCTCTTTTGTCAGTGAATGAAGAATGGATGGTATCGTAGCTAAACCATTTGCCGTAACCAGTGCCACAAGTAAGGGTTCCCTTAAAGCTTTTAAGGTTTGAAGCGTTGTTAAATGCGAAGTCCGAAAATTAATAACCATAAAGCCCATAATAATCCCTACAAGGCAAATACCCAGAATCATCACCAAAAGCCCTGCTACTGCAAATAAAAAATCACTTCCTGTCGAACTAATACTTTTTGCCAATAATGAGCAAAGAGCAAAAGGCAAAAGGTACATCAAGCCCATAACAACTTTTGAAAATGCTTCAAATATAGAATCAAAAAAATCCACAGCAGTTTTGGCTTTTTGAACACCAATAACTCCCAGTGACAACCCTAGGATGATGGAAAATATAAGCACTTGAATACTATTTCCCTCGACCAGTGCTTCGAAAATATTCTTTGGGACGAGTTGAATAAAAAAATTCACCATATCCTGTGAAGTATCAGCAACACCTGTGCCATAAAGAGAAATCTCTTCATAGGTACTGTTTTGAAGTATCACGCTTGTGTTTGAGCTGTGTATCATAAGCTCACCAAGACCATCTTCAGTGGTATTTTTTATTTCGCCAGGGGTGAAAAGAAGTGTCACCAAAACACCACTTGTAGTTATCATCAAAAAACCAAAGCCAAATACCACAAGCATTTTTGATAAATACTTTGAAAAATCATCGGTGGACAAGAGTTTAAAAACACAAACTGTAATTGCAGATATTAAAATAGGAAAAACACACAGTTGCAAAATAGTAAGGTAAATTTCACCAACAGGAGCAATCAACAAAGAAATATCTTTACTTGCAATGCCTATCCAAATACCAAATAGCGTGCCAATGACAATAGCATAAGGAGTCCTCAAAAAAAGGAATATTTTTTTTCCTAAAGAAACACCGTTTTTCATGGAAGCTCTTTTCTGTATTTTTCTAACAAACTGTCTGGTGTCACTTTCTCTTTTCCTGCAAGATACAAATTGAGCCATTGGAGAAGGTGCATGTTTTGTTGATTGACCGCCATGGCAATGGGGTCTGCCTTATCTTTAACAATAATAGCTTTGCCTTTTAATGCTAAATTTGGCTGTTGTTGAATAAGTTTTTTTATCTCAACCTCATCATAATAAGCACAATCAGCTTCACCACGGATAACAGCATCAATCACCTCTTCCCATTCTACAAAAGTGACTATTTGTGCATGTGAAAAGGTATTTTTAACGTAAGTTTCATAAGCCGTGTCTCGTCTGGTTGCTATAATAATTTCAGAGCTGGCTAGCTTTTCTTTCCACTGGTTTTTATGTTGATTTTTTAATTTTGCCATGGACATACGGTTGAAAAAAATGCCGTGATTTAGAACCACATAAGGTGTGCTAAACATCACGTTTGTTGCACGCTGTAAAGTAGCACTCAATTCGGATATTGCCACATCAACCGTCCCCTCCACAACCATATTAACTAAGCCACTAAAGGTGGTTGCTTCTCTATTGAAAATGACCTTTACCCCAAGCTCTTTTCCTATCTCTAGCGCCATATCAATATCATAACCCGTCAGTTGCCCTTCTTTGTTTTTCATAAAAAAGGGATAAATATCTTGATAATACACTCCAACTTCTATGTAACCACTTTTGATAATCTCATGTAATCCTCTGGGCGCTTTGGCAAACATCGTTGTAACAAGAAACAGAAAAATTAAAAAAAACCTCATTCATAATACCCTTTTAACATGTAAATAAAAAACTACTCTAACACACTAAGCTAAAATAAGCGTCTTACTCTTTTGCATTTAATCTAAAGCCCGTAATTCGCACGGTTTAAGCTCTTGTATATCAATCTTAAAAGGTCTTGCACAACAAACACTCATTACCACACTCTCCACAATCAAGGTTTTATAGTACCATGTGTTATGATCAAAAAGAGCAAAATCTGGCATAACAACCACATCCGTAAAAGGTTCACGCAGTCCAGTTCCAGCTGCTTTAAAAACAGCTTCTTTCGTACACCACAGCCTTAAAAACTCCTCAGATGAACCCTTAATCTTATCCTTCTCTTCCCTTGATAAATAGTGGCTAAAATCATTAACATCAATGTGCCTTAATAACTCTGCATCAACACCTGTGGGCTGATTTTTACATGTACTTACCGCTACAGCTTTTGTTGTATGACTCAAGCTAAAAAAAGGCATTTTATCTATAAAAGGCTTTCCTGCATCCGTTTTTCTAATCTTAGCAATAATGTCTCTTTTTTTGCCCAATGCACATGCAAGTAAGAGCCTAACAGCTGCATGATTTATTTTTGATTCGTCCTTCCTAAAGTGGGTGCATCTTTTCCTGTTGCATTCAGGCATAAGAGACACCCACGGGTTAGCTTCGCCATACGCATCAAAAAGGCAATACCGTAGTAAGACAGTTTCAAGGTGCATGACTTAATCGGTTCTGCTTTTCTTCTCTCCTGATGCAAGGAGCAAGATAATCCCAAGAAGAGGTGTCAGCAAAAGTGATGCAAAAAAATAGCCCCAAAATCCCAACTTCTTGTTCAGACCAAATACCCCTATTGCAAGGCAAAGAAAAATATAAAGAAATAAGCTCATCGTTATTTCTTTGCAGAGGCTTCTTTTGCGACTGTTTTGCCTATATTAAACTCTTCTTTAAAATACTCTCTTACCGCACCAGGATCAAAACTTAAAAATGTTCCACCTGATTCAAAATGTTGGACAAACACTCTACCTACGGCATACGTTGAAGCACCAGCAACCATAGACATTCCAAGAGCGCCCACCGTTTGACCTACAAGTGGTATGCCCTTAAGAATACTAGCAATGGGCATTCCCAATCCAGCAGGAACAGCTCCACCGACAAGAGATCCTATCAGATTTTTTGCCATCTCTTTTTTGAATGTCACACCATAATATTGCGCCAATGTTGAGAGCATATCCACTTGAACACTTGTCACACCAATAAAATCTATGAGAGGAATAGGTACAAGCCCTACACCCATAGCACCGTACACATGACGCTTGACAATCTCGTCAGTTTTTTGTTTTCTCTCATCGAAACTTACCGTTTCAAAAACGGATCCTTCTACCACTTTTTCTTCTTTTACTTCTGTTGCCATCTTCGTCTCCTTTAAGAGTGTAATTGCTATTTATAGTAAGATAAATAGCAATTACTTTAATGTGTTTAAAATACTTCTTATAATCTCAATATTTTTTTCGAAGTATTCACCAAAAAGCATCTCCATGTGTTTTCCATCTCCTTGAAAGATTTCAAAATGCGTTGTAAGCTCACCCCATGCATCTTGTGAGATTTTCATTGGGGCATTGGCAGCACTTTTTTCAGCCTTTATAAGATAAATTGGAGCACTAATAAGATCTTGTTCACGTCTTGAATCAATGAATCTGTCGTAGTGTTCAATTCTTGCTAGAATCTCCTCTTTATCTAAGTCGCTTCCTTGTGTTTTTTCAAGAATGCTCAAATACTCCCTTGCTCCCCTTTGGTATGCTTCATCACTTTGTTCAAAAAGCTCAAGTCGTCGAAAGTTGTCCAAAAAGATAAGTGCTCTAATCCTTCTGCCTCTTTTTTCAAGAACCTTCGCTGTTTCATAGGCTAAATTGCCCCCCACAGAATACCCTAGTAAAATCAGTTCACCTTCTGGCTGAACGGACTCTGTCATATCTGCAAACAACTCTGGGGGATTCTTCGACTGAATATAATTCAAAGCATAAACCGCATAACCACTCAAAGCCGTTGCTACCCCAGCGTAAACATTTCCCATAACTGTCCCTGGTGGAAAACAGATAATCTTTCGTTCACCTTTTTGCCTCAAAACAAGGATATTATCCTCCTTTGTTGGCTTATTCTTTTGGTGAATTTTTTGCTCAAGGTATTGAGCCATAGTGGCAATTGTTTTATTTTCAAACAACTCCGAAAAAGAAAGACTTATGCCTAAGCTCTTTTCTAATTTTTCATGAATGGAAAGAGATGCAATCGAATCTCCACCTAAATCTTCGTAATCCTCATAAATATCAATTGTTTCATATCCAAGTTCACCCGCCCAGATAGTACCAATATCTATTTGCATGTGCGTAAATGATTCTGCACCTGTTAGTTCAACGCTCTTACTCATCTTCGTTTTTGCAGAAGCAACGAGTGAGCTTTTTAACACTGAGGCTTCTTCTAGTAAAGGTCTCAGTGGCGCATGACTTTTGCCAACAGCAACATATCCCCCCGCAGGAAGAATATCCAGTATCCTAGATGCTTCTTTTAAGTTTATAGCTTCATAATCATCCCCCTTGCTAGTAAGTCCAATTGCCATGCCAACTTCACTCCATCGTGGCCAACCCACGGAAAGAATTTTTTCAGGCATATCTTCTGCCAAAGAATCCATAAAAGCATTTGCAGCACAATAGCCTGCTTGACCAGGTGCCGATGTCAAGCCAGAAAGCGATGAGAAGAGCAGAAAAAAACCAGTATCTTGAAACATCTCAAGCACGTTAAGTGTTCCTCTGACCTTTGGTAACACTGTTCTTAAAAAAGCGTTTAAATCATTTTTGATAAAAAACCTCTCTGTAGCAGAACCTGCGGCATGAAAAATCCCATCAAAATGACCAAATTGTTCTTTAAGGCGTGCAAGATCACGCTCCAAAGAGACATCTCCTTTAAAAATTGTCACTGAACAATGGTTGTTTTTTACTTTTTGTATCTTTTCTATAATATCCGCAGATATGCCTTTTAACTCAGAGAGATAATTCCACTCATCTTGTGGTGCAAATCCACTACGGGACATCAAAACGAATGCACAATCAACTTTTTTAGACACATATTCTGCAGTAAAAAGACCTAATCCACCAAGTCCCCCTGTAATAAGATATTGACCACCGTTTTTTAACTCCAACCCTTGCCCTATACCACACTCTTCAATCTCCAACCTCTGGAGAGTCCCATTAGAAACCCTAAATCTAAATCCTTGAAAATGAAACACATCAAAAAGATTAATGCTCTCTTCATACGTTTCAACAAATCGGAATCTTGCACAAGGATGTTCAAATTCAAAGGTTCGACCCATCGCCGCCATAGCACCATGAAGCAAGTGTGTCCTCTCATCTGCTGAGATAATAAGCTCTATCTTACCTTCCATTTTTGAAAGAGAGCACAAAAAGTCAAAAAGAGTACGCAATGTTTTTTCAGGCTTGTTGAGAGTATTTACTTTGTATACAATGCGTACAGATGCTACTGAATAAATTTGCTTGAGTCTTTCTTGAAAGAGGGGCTTTTCAGCATCACTTTCCTCAAATACAAAAACATCTTCGAACACTTTTGGAGCAATCTTCCCTAAAGAATTCCATACTTTTTTGTGCAGATACCCCTCACTCGTAGAAAGTCTTAGCGTATAATCATCAATCACAACGCATGGTTCACCATTGTTATCCGTAATAACAATGCTCAAGACCACATACTTATCGCTCTTTTCTTTAAGTTTGGCAAAAGAGAGACATGCTGTACCCAAAGGCTTAAAAAACTCTATTCGACCAAACGATGCGGGGATACCATTTTTAGCCTCAGGATGAAAATTCAGTGCGGCATCTGCCATAGGCGGGTAAAATAAAAAGGCTCCTGAAAAGCTCCTATCATCCCTAGGAACTTGTAAAATAGAAGCTGCTGACTCACCCCTTTTGCCTGCATACTCAATGCAGTTCCATTTATCGCTTACAACAACACCACCCATTTGGTTTGCAAATCTCTCTTTTGAGAAATATTTTTCAGGGTATCTGTTTTCAATATCTGTTTCTTTGGATTTTAAAGGCAAAGATTTTCCCTTATGCATCCTCCACTGAGCACACACTTTCCAGCTACCCCCTATGTTCTGCATAAGCGAACACTCTTCAGCGTCTTGGGTCGTTGAGACATGAATAACCACCTCGGAGCTACCCTCTTTGGGTATCTCCAAAAAAGTAAGAAGCTTTAATGCTTCAATGCGATACTCCAAATGACCATAGTGCTTTTCTGCAGCATCAAAAATTTGATCTATAATCCCACTAGCAGGCATAACGCATTTATCACCAACGCTATGTTCACCCACCAGTGAATCTGATGTAAAAGAGATAAACGATCTAAAAACCGTAAAAACACCTGTTGTAACCCTATCCGTACCTGAAAGACTAAAACGTACCTCCTTTTGATGAGAAAACCATCTACGAGTAGCTTCAAAAGCATAGACAGGCAAGTGTAACTTTGATGTATAAGCATCTTTAAAAACACCATCAAACGATGGTTCTGCCCCTTTTACATACAGTGCGAGTGCGGACTCAAAATCACCTTGCTTCAAGGCGTTTTTCATTGCATGCCCTATTTCTTTGGCTTTTTCAACGCTCAGCGCACCTTCTTTAAGATTGCGCACATCCTTGACAATACTGTGTACCCCTTGAAAAACATCGCACGGCTCTTTAGTAGTAAGCTTTTGAAGTTTTTCTAAGAGTTCTTCAGATGTATTAAAAACAAAAGCCACACGCACTTCATAGTGCCCTCTTCCATGAAGAAGCGTTGCTGAAATATCAGCAGGATGATAAGCATTAAGCTTTGATTTTGCCCATTTTTGGATAAGCATATCAAGGGATATTTCTGTTTTTGCCGAAAGCGCAAAAATATAAGGGGGAAGCGGTCTGGGTAATTGTTTTTTTTGTGGTGCATTCTGAAGCACCATATGCACATTGGTTCCACTAAGCCCAAATGCACTAACGCCTGCTGTAATGATGGGACTTTGGAGTGGAACATTTACCCCTGTAGCGTAGACGGGTGAGCCATTAAAATCAACTGCTGGATGAGGCTCATTAAAGTGAACAGTCGCAGGATAGATTCTATTTTTAACAGAAAGAACGGCTTTAATAAACCCCACGATTCCTGCGGCATTATCCGTATGACCAACGTTTGATTTGACAGAGCCAACCGTACAAAATGCTTTTTTGTCAGTGTATCTTCTAAAGGCTGCATTCAATGCTTCTATCTCTATGGCGTCGCCTATTTTTGTTGCTGTTCCATGGGCTTCTATAAAATTAATTTCCTCAGGCTTTATCTGCGCATTGCGCCATGCTGACGTGATGAGTTCTGTTTGCGCCTTTGCATCAGGGGCTGTAATGTTTACAGAAAAACCATTATGATTCAATGATCCTGCTTTGATAACGGCATAAATGTCATCCCCATCGCTCAGTGCTCGCTCCAAAGATTTAAGGACAACAGCCGCCGCAGCTTCTCCGCCTCCCGTTCCGCTAGCCTCTTTATCGAATGCTCTTGTACGTCCATCTTTAGAGGCTATCTCTACGCCTGAATACGCAAAGGGTTTAAGAATGAGCTTTGAAGCAACAGCAAAAGCAGCCGAATATTCACCCGAAGCAACAGCACGATAAGCATAAAAAATAGCGGCAAGGGAAGAGGAACAAGCCGTGTCAACAACCGTTGCGCCACCTTTAAGATTCATAAAATGAGCAATTCTAGCGGCACTCATGGAAGGGGTTAAGAGTTCAAGAAGTGTGTTGACATCGCTCATGTCTTTAAGAGCATTCTCATACACAAAAAAGCTTCCCATGCCACCAGCAAACACAACGGTTTTTGTTCCACTAAGAGCATCACCCCCTAAGCCAGCATCTTCTGCCGCTTCAACAGCACACTGAAGCAGAATCTTCTCTTGTGGATCCATAAGCTCAGCTTTGTGCGGTGGAATTTTGAAAAATCTGTTGTCAAACCTATCGTGTTCTTCAATGTAAGCAAGCTCTGCAAATTCTTGAGAAGATGTCTCAGCAAACACTTCTGTGTCTTTCATCCTCTGCCATGAAGGTTTTTTAACAAATTCTCTTTGACGCAGCAGCGCATCAAAAAAATCTTCTGGCCCCACGATGTCTCCTACACGTATACCAATACCCACAACAGCCACATCTCCTTTTAAAGCTTCGCTTTTGATTTCAATATCTGGCTTTATGGCATTTTTAAGGTCAAGTTTTTTTTTCATGAGGCTGCCTGTATAATCATGATAAACGTCTCCATTATCTTAACAGCTTCATTGCTGTCTATTTTTTCAGAAAAATACCCCTCAACAAAACCGTTTTGCATCACAAAAACAATACCATTTTGAGCGACGTACTCCTCTGCTAAAATTTCACTATCACATAACACTAAGGGGATACATCCTTCTCGTGGTCGTATGCTTTTTGAATCCTCTAAATTGTCCGCACATCTTTTTATAAGCGCATCTATATCTTCAACCCCACGAAGATTGACACGGCAAAGATAGCAAATACCTTTTTTAATAACAGCACTCACCCCGTCTTCTATGCCATAAAGCTCGAACATAAGGTACATCGCATAAGCCGATGCCTGAGGAATACTCAACGTTACATGTAATGCCGATGAAAGCCTTGTATTGCCTTTTGCCTCACGACTAAGGGCATGAGAGGGGAGTGTGATTCCCTCTATCAAAGTATCTGTCATAGAATATACTTTAATGGCTTCGGCTTGAGCTTCAATACTGCTTTTGGAAAAAAGACCTGCTAGGGTAAAAACATCTGGATAGGCCTTATTCAGCCTACTGTAAAGTTGAACCAGCAAAACAGAATTTCCTCCAGCATCAAAGAATGTATCTTCCATGCCAAAACCAGAATGACCCAGAAGGTCGTGCCATAAGGATGCAATTTCGAGATGAAGTCCTTCGGGTTGAACTGGTTGTTTTTCGTTAAAGACAAGCTCTGCTAAGAGTGCCTTTTTATCTATTTTGCCACCTGCACTGAGTGGCATTTTATCTATTTTCTTAAAGACTGCAGGCAAGGCATAAGAAGGCACAAAGTAAGCGACATGTTTTTTAACCTCTTCTGGGTCTGCTGTTCCTGTGTAAAAGGCTGCCATCTCATCCAAAGTGCCTTGTTTGAAAACTGCAATACTAGCCAAGGCAACACCTGGTGCTAAAAGAATGCAATGTTCTATCTCCTCTGGCTCAATACGATACCCTCTTATTTTAAGCTGAGTATCTTTTCTCCCCGCAATTTCTATCTCGCCAAAACGGTTATAGCGACCTATATCGCCTGTTGCATAGACACGTTCATTCTCAAAATATGTAAACCGATTTTTTGTCTCGTTACTGTATCCTGCCCCCACACATGCCCCACCAAGATGGATTTCCCCATAAACACCTTCGCAACAAAGGTTCATATGCGTATCAAGCACATAAGCATTGCTGTTAAGGCAGGGGTGACCTATGGGGAGAATATGAGGGTATTCTCGTGTTGCCTCTATCTTTAGTCTCACAGACTCAACGGTGCATTCACTAGGACCATAACAATTGAAAACCTCTACGTTTGGATGGGCATGCATAAATCGTTTTATCACAGAAAACTGAACAGCTTCAGAGCCTATGAGCAGTTTTTTAACATAGGGTAATGGCGTTTCACAAAGCCCTACTTCCATAAGCATCAGTAAAAGAGAGGGCGATATATCCAGCAGATGAATCTGCTCTTTTTTAATGAACTCAAGAAGTAAAAAAGGGTCATACAGCGTTGTATCGTCTGGCATACAAAGGGTGTGTCCGCAAGAAAGGGCCGCACAAACTTGCTTAATCGAAACGTCAAAAGCACCTGAGACAGCACACAATTCACGTAAAGTTTTATCGCTTTGTTTGTAGATTTCTATATCGGTTGCAAAAACAAGGTTTTCTAGGTTTTCCCTTGTGATGAGCACTCCCTTTGGCTCCCCTGTTGTGCCAGAAGTAAAAATGCAATATGCCATCGTAGAAAAAGAATCTGGCACAAACGCCACAGGCGCTACATCATCGATCCTACGTGTGATATTTTGAATAACAAAGGGAACTTCCGTGGATGCATATACCCTTTTAATATGGGCAGTTTTTACAATTTTAGCAAACCTTTTTTCAGGCAGTTCAGCAGACATAAAAACATAACTTGCACCACTCATCATAATCCCAAGCATTCCTGCTACTAAGTTTTCATCCCTTTTACATGTAAGACCTACAAAATCACCTTTTTCGATACCAGCGCTTTGAATATCAGCAGCGATGGCAATGGCTTTTTGCGCAATATCTGCATAGCTAAACCGACCCAAAGGCGTTACCACTGCCTCTTTGTAAGGAAACTTCTGGGCTTGTTCAAGAAAACAGTGGATAAAGCTTTTTTGAGGAAGATTTCTGCGCAACCCTTTTGAAACCTGCGCTAAGAAGTTCGTTTCTTCAGGGGTTATACAACGTATATCCAAGAGCATAGTGCTGGGTTGACGCAGCGCATTTTTAAGATAATTTTCATAGTGCCGAGCAAAACGTAGGGCACTTTCTTTCGTAAATAAAGAGGTGTTGTACTCAATGTCAAGACGAATATTACCACCCATTTGACTGATAAAAAATGTCATATCAAAATGTGAATTAGAGCTCTCAAGCCCTCTTGCTTTAAGCGTAAAATCGTGTGCTTGCATTGTCTCTTCAACCGTATCTTGAAGCAAGAGCATAACATCAAAAAGAGGCTGATGGTCTGTTCTTCTAGCAAGTTCAAGTTCATTAACAAGCCTATCAAAGGGGTATAGTTGATGATCATGCCCTTCGGTGATGGCTGTTTTTGTTCTGGCTACTAGGGTTAAAAAGTTTTCTGTAGGACTAAAGGTTACCCTAAGTGGGAGCGTGTTTATGAAAATGCCACATGTTTTTTGAATATCAGGATGAATCCGCCCTGAGACAGGAGAACCAATTACAATATCTGTTGAGCTTGAATAGGTATGCAACACCCCATAAAGTGCTGCAAGAAAGAGTGTAAAAGGTGTTGTATCAAGGGTCGCTGCCTTATGCGAAATAGCATCCCAACGCAATTCAAAATCTCTGTGAATGGATGCACCTTTGAAACTAAGCATCGAACCTCGTGAAAAATCTATCGGCAATTCCAACTCAGGAGGCATATGCTTAAAGCGCTCAAGCCAATAAGCTCTATCCGACCTCGCAAGCTCTTGATACTCTTCACTCTCTAACCATGTGGCATAAGAGGCGTAAGAAACATTTGTTGGTGAAAGCTCGGGCACTTCTCTTTTTTTCACCGCTTCGTAGGCTTGAAGCAATTCGTTCATCAACACTTGAAGCGACCAACCGTCTGAAATGATGTGATGAATCACGAAGCTCAATGTTTTTTTGGTTCCATCAGTCAATATCTTCAACCTGAAAAGGGGCGCATCGTATAAATTGAAAGGTTCATCAATCTCATGCAAGAGTGCCTCAGTGAGGTTTTTGGTGACGATTTCTTGAACTTCAAACATGCACTCACTTTTGATGTGGCACACAGCCCTTTCTTCTTCATAATAGGTTCTTAAAATATCATGCCGTGAGAGAATAAGCTTAAGAGCACTGTTTAGCGCACCTACATCCACCTCTCCTTCAATGTCCATGAGAAGAGGCATATTATAAGCAGAAGAGCTACCTTGCATTGCGCAAAACACCCAAATACGTCTTTCCGATGGACTTAACGCTCTGGTATGTGGCAATGCAAGATTTGCGATTTTTTTCTCTTTATTGCCGCTCCTTTTGTCCAGAATAGAAGCAATACCCTTAAGCGTTGGGTCTGCAAAAAACTCCCTTAACCCAATGCGCACACCAAAGAGAGTGAACAGTTTGCTCATGACCTTAATCGCATGCAAAGAATGCCCACCTAAATCAAAAAAGTTTGTATCCGTTTCAAAGTGATCTATCTCAAGAATTTCTGACCACACACGAGAAACATTCTGCTCTGTTTCACTTAGCGGAAGTTGGAGCTCTTTTGTAGAAGAAGGTATTTTTTTAAATGCCCCTTTGAGTGCTTTTTTGTCTATTTTCCCACTAACATTAAGAGGAAATTCTTTTACATGTATAAAAAATGAGGGAATCATATAAGGAGGTAATTTTTCCAAAAGTGCCTTTTTAATATACGCAACATCAACTACATTTTTTGCAGTGTAATACGCTACAAGGCTTTTGCTTTCACCTTCGTCGTGAACATCAATGGATGTGGCATCTATAAAAGAAAGCCCCTCCATCACACGTGCTACCTCTTCTGGCTCAATGCGATAACCCCTAAGCTTAATCTGTGCATCTTTTCTTCCTAAAAACACAAGGTTACCATCAGCATTAATTTTCCCCATATCCCCCGTTAGATACATTTTCTGCCCCTCAAAAAAGAGGTCTTTTTGAAATGTTTGCTGCGTTAGTTCTGGATTATTAAGGTATCCCCTAGTAACACCTGCTCCTCCTACACATATCTGCCCCACAGAACCAAGCGGAAGGGGGTTGAGGTTATCATCCAAAATATAAATATGTGCATTATCAATTGCTTTTCCTATGGGAACAGCGCCCCCACAATAGTCTTTGGGGATTTCGTACCAACTTGCGCACACTGATATTTCTGTGGGTCCGTATGCGTTGATGACACGACAGAGGTTTTTGTAAAAAAGAACATCTTTTTCTATGGGTGATTCACCTGCGGTTATTAAGCTTTTAAGATAAAAAAATTCAGGGAACCCTAATGAACTCAGATAAGAAGGAGGCAATGTTGCTACTGTAACCTTTTCTTTGTTCATAAAATCTATAAACTCAGCAGGACTTAGAATTGTCTGCTTTGGCACGATCTTTAAGGATGCGCCACTAAGGAGCGCCATCCCAATCTCTGACAAGGAGGCATCAAATCCTAAAGAAGCAAATTGGAGAACATTGGCATGCTTACCACCCTCCCATTGACTTGCTTGTGACAACACCGTATTGACTATTCCTTGATGCGGTACAACAACCCCTTTAGGACGACCTGTTGTTCCAGAAGTGTATATGATATAAGCATCATCTTCAGCATTTAAACTCTCTATGGGTGCAAAAAAGCCTGAAACTAGAGTATCGGGTATATAGACGCAAACCTCTGCTTCAAGAGGAGCTGAACTGATAATTAGCTTTGCTGCACAATCATTTACCATGTAATTGATACGATCTTTAGGAAGGGACGTATCGGCTGGAACATACACACACCCCATTTTAAAAAGGGCAAGTATCACCACTGGCACAATGTGAGTACGCTCAAGAACACAAACAACCCTGTCACCTTTTTGTAGCCCAAAATCGTCTCTTAGTTTTTTGGCGATGCCTGAAGAGAAGCCATCTAATTCAACGTATGTAAGAGTAGTGTCTTTGTATTTTACGGCTTCTTTAGCGCCATACTGCATACATGTCTGTGCAAAGATTTCTTCAAATCGCTTTTTAGGAAAGTTAATTTTTTCTCCAAAAACCCCACACCTCACTCTTTCAGGCATAATTCTAAGCTCTTTAAGAGGCTTATCTTCCATCATTGCAACATCTAAAAAAAGGGTTTCAAACCCTCTAACCATCTGTTCTGCCTCTTCTGGAGGAATAACATACGGATTGTAATTAAAAAAAAGATTCACATCGCCATCGTCAAACTCATCTACTTCAACGGAAAAGGATTCTTCCCTCGCTTTTGTATCAAGTATTTGCATGCGCATAAGAGTTTTTCCAAACTTCTTATCATAGGAAAGTTTACGGTACACAAATGTTATATCAAAAATGTTACCATAAAACCCCTCTTTGCTACGGCAATCCTTTATTATCTGACCAAGAGGGTAACGCTGATGCCGATAACACTCCCTAAGTTCACGGCTTATACCAAGCGCTAGATCCATAAAACTCATACCCTCTTCCATTTTAATACGAAGGGGTATCATACCCATAAACATACCCGAAGTGTTTCTAAATTTTTTATTATTGCGATTAAGAATGGGCATGCCAATAACAATATCGTTGCGGTTTTTTGTTCTATACAAATACGTATAAAGAACGGCAAGAAGAAAATGAAAGGAGGTAAAACTATTTTCGCTACAAATCCTGAGCATATCGTTGTAACACAATCTGCTAAGTGTTAATGTCATTCTTTCCGTTTTTAATGCTTCTTGCTCACAAAGTCCATCTTTTGAACCTGAAAAAGAAATAGGTTCAGGTAGAGTCTTAAACTTCTCCATCCAAAATGCTGCATCTTTTAAAAAGGTTTCGGAATGGAGATATGCGTTGTCATCTTCAACAAAATCAACGTATCTGTGCCTTTCTTTTACTGGCAACTCTTGCTTATAAAACAAAGCTGTATAAATTTCAGATAAAGTTTCTGCAAAAAGAGCATGACCAAATGCGTCGTTCATAATATGATGCAGTTTGGTGTACCAAATATAAAGCTCTTCATTCACTTTGAGTAGCATATCTGCTGCAAGGGGGTATGCATTGATGGGTATGGGATGAGAAAAATCTTCAAGAATGAACTCAACACCTGCCCTGTATGAATCAACGGAAGTGGAAAAATCCTTAAAATATACCCCATATGGTTCATGTGGAGAGCTTTGTACAATTTTCCCATGCCTTGTCTCTATTTTGGAAAGAAATACATCGTGAAGGGTCAGTGTAATGGCATGGGCTTTTTTAAATATCTCAACATCAATCCGACCACTTAAGAGAGCAAAGCCACCCATAGTATATTTTGTGGTTTCACTATACAAAAGGGAGTCAATATATATAGCCTCTTGTGGTGATGAAAGTGCGTATATATTAAGCATCTGTTCCCCTCATTATCAATCATCTACATTGTAATCGGGCTCAAGAGAACGTACCATTACACCTTTGCCATTTTCAACTTTCATAAGGTAAAACGGTCTTTCACGAACCTCTCCTTTGGATGTAAAGCTATACGTCCCATTGACACCAACATGGTGCATGATGTATTTGAAGTAATAAACCAAATTCAGGGGATCTATGGACTTGGTACGTTCTATTGCTTCTGCCAACATTTTGATTGAATCGTATCCCGTTGCGGCATACACATCAGGTTCCATACCGTACTTCTTTTTAAAGGTGTTATAAAATTTAACATTATTAGAGTCATTAGAGTGTGGATCATAGTATGTGTAGAACATTGCTCCTTCCGCAGCTTTGGGAGCAATTTCCATCAGTGAATCTATAGATGTTGCGGCTGCAACAAAAGGGAGTGTTACACCCATATCTCTCATATCACTAAGGAATTTCCACGCCCATGGTTCATAACCAGCAACAAACACAACATCACAATTTTCACCTCTTAAGTCATAGATGATCTTATGAAACTTTTTATCCCATCTAAAATACGAATCTGAGCGGCATATTCTCATATCCATAAAATCCAAATAATTTTTAAAATTAAACGCAATGTCTTGCCCGTAGGAGTCTTCTTGCGTGATATGATAAACCATTTTATAACCCTCTTTACTCAGAGCCAAAACCATTTTCTTAGCAAGCATGTCTGTATTCATGCTTGTTCTCACAAAATAATTAAAGTTATGTTCTGAAAGAAAAGAACCAAGGGCTCCCGTATTGATATAAAACAGTTTTGCTCGCTCGTAACTAATGGATGTTTTGGCAACGGTATTGCTGTCATAATGTCCCATCACGGCGAACATATCAGGTGTTTCTACGAACTCTTTAGCAATTTTTATCGCTTTTTTCTGATCTGATGCGGTGTCTTTGTATACGATATTGAACTTTCTGCCGTGAATGCCTTTTTCATTAATTTCCTCAACCGCCAGCTCAATCCCCTCTTTGAAAAGATTGTTCGTTGTAGAAAAAGGCCATACGACACCAACCTTCAAATCTGTTACTAATCCATCTTTTAAGGTTTTTGTTCGTAATTCGCCAAAATGATAGGAGGTTTTGGGAATACTAAGGTATATCACAACACCGAACACGGTAATCACACTGAGAAAAAATTTCATCATATGAAACCTATTGACCCAAAATAAGAGGGAGCCCTTTTTCACCAGCCCCAATAACAACAACCTTAGCATTATTGGACGTAGCAAGCTCCCTTGTTGCAACAATCCCCTGCCAGTCAAGAATTTTTTGGTCTATACTTTTTTCAATAATGGTATTGTAACTAGAGATTCCCACAGCCTCTACTTTTTTACGTTCTGCCTCTTTTCCAGCCACATCAAGCCTAAATTCATACTCCTCAGAGAGTTGTTGTTGTGCTAATTTGGATTCAATAGCATCTGATATTTTTACGGGAAGACTTATTCGTTCTATTGGAACATAATCTAGATCAATAAAACGAGATTCGAGCCTTGTTTTGGAAAGGGCTGAAATCCTTGCCTGAATCAGTTTTTGCGCCGTATAAATATCTTCTGGTCGATTTTGTCCAATAACTGTTCTAATGACAGAACGTACCTCAGGAAAAATAATGGTTGAGGGGTAATCTGGTCCCACTCTTTGGTGCAACATAGGAAGCAGCGAATAATTAGGAAAATAGATAACAGCATATTCAATTTCTATCGTAAGACCATTGACGGTCAGTACGCGAATGGTATCGCTAATCTTTTGCTTTCTAATGCTATAAATATACATTTTATCAAAAGGCCAGATGATGTGTAGTCCTTCATCGTAGGTTTTTTCTACTACGGTACCACCACCAAATCGTCGCCACAAAACACCTTGTTCACCTGGTTTTATAGAAATGAACATCATCTCAAAATAAAAAACGAAAAGAGATGCTATGATAAATAGCAGTATCACAAAATAAGGCTTTTGTTCTTTTAAATATTTTTTTATTCTGCCACCTATTTTTTTTGGTTGCAGCACGTGTGTCTCTTCGTTCATATTTCACTCCGATTTGATCTTATCTCTGTGATTTTTCCATAATCCATTCCAAGCACCCTGTCAGCCTCACCAAAATACCTATCATCATGAGAAACAGCAATGACTGTTTTGCCTCTCTTTTTAAGCTCAGGTACCAAAGTATGGTAAAAATATTTTCTAAAATGGGGGTCCTGATCTGCCGCCCATTCATCAAACATATAAATTTCTTTATCTTCGAGGTACGTAACAATAAGAGCGAGCCTTTTTCGTTGGCCCGTAGAAAGATTTATATTTGTGAAGGCTCCATTTTTATAGTCGGTTTTGTGGTCTATTTCCATGAGTTTAAGCAGTTTGGTAACCTGTTCTGGGTCAGTTTTGCTGAGTCCATAAAGTTTTTTGAACAAATGAAATTCGGAGAAAATGACCGAAAAGAGTTCCCTATAGCTTTGAGAATTTTCTTTAGTAACAACTATATTATCCAACAAAATACGCCCCTTGTTGGGGAAATAGAGTGCTGTCATTAGCTTCATCAGCGTTGTTTTACCACTACCATTGCCACCAACAATAAAAAGTACTTCTCCTTTATTAATGCTAAAACTAAAAGGACCTGCAGAGAAAGAGTGTGCTCCATCAGGTGTATTGTAAGAAAATTCAACATTTTCAAACTGAATACTCCCAAATGCAGCCGCATCTTTAATCTCTTCATCCGCACAAATGTCGCTTCCTTGAACAAGTGTATCGATGCGCTCTTCTAGCGTATAGATATTATTGACCGAAAGACCAACTTGTGACAAAATAGGAATCTGCATCACTGTATTTGTGAGGGGACCAATAAGAAATAAAATGGCCGTTACAACCTTGACAATGTTCTCTTCAAAGTTGGAAGCAAGTACAGGCAAAATAAAAACAATTGTTCCAATCAAAATATAAAAAAATGTTTCAGAGAAAACATAATTGTTGGCATATTCAAGCATGACATTCGTTCGTGTCCGCCTTACACCCCCAGATTTTTGATAAAAATAGTCTCTGACATCTTTGCTTTTTTTGCGGTTCATCTTCAGCTCTTTAAAGCCATTGAGAACATCGGTAATAGTGCTAAAAAGCTCGTCTTCTTCTTGTGAAGATTCATGCAGATGCTGTTCTAGCACTTTTCTGTTTCGAAGATAGATAAAAGTGGCAAAAAGAATCATAGCCGCACTTATCAAAAATGCCTGAAAAGAGATAAATGAAATATAAAGTACGGTAAAAACGACCATAAATGCAGACTGTGCTGCCATGAAGATAGAACGCATATTCTGTGAAATGGAAGCGGTTTCTCTGCTTATTCGTGTGTATACATCAGAATCCCCAATTTCCTCAAGGGTTCTTAGATCGCACATCAAAATTTTGTCAACCAGACGGGTTCGTACTTTATCGACTGCTTCTTCTATAATCTCGCTTGAGTTATACATCAAATAACGTAGAGAGTATATAAAAAGGCCTATACACAAAGCAAAAATAAAAAAGTATTTTGTTTCAGGGTTTTTTAAAAACTCGGGCGTTATTGACGCATTTACAATAGCAAGAAGAAGCGCATTTGAAATGCCTGAGAGCACTATTATAACAATCAGTTTTTGATTAACACCTCTTGATTCTTTTTGAAGAAATTGAATCGAACTATTGTTGAAATAATTTTTCAAAATATTATATCTTTGCTTGTTCGGATTGGGCACTTTGTCCCTGTTCGAACTTTTCAGCTACTTCCATACCTCGTTCAAAGGACTCTTTATAATAGTTTCTTACTTTTTCAGGATCAAAGGTAAGGAAAGTTCCACCCGATTCATAGTGCTGAATAAATACTTTTCCTAAAGCATATCCGCTAGCTCCAGAAAATATAGACATTGACAAACCACTCAACACAGGACCTACAACAGGAACCATTTTTAAAAGGCTGCCTAAAGAACCTTTTGAAAGCTGGTTTGGGACAACGGAGCCTAAAAGTGCAGCAATAATAGACTTGCCCTTATGTTCTGAAAATTCCATATCATAGCACTTTGATATATCAGAGAGCATTTTAAGCTGAATACCAGTAACAGCTGCTAGATCAACAAACGGAACAGGAATAAGCCCTGCACCCATCGACCACCACATGTAGTTCTTAACAATTTTTAAAGCATGTTCTTCTCTGTCCACAAAAACCATCCTTCTAGGAATATTTCATATATTAAGCATTTCATTACAATGCAAACATACTAACCCAAATCCGTCCAGTTTCCCATAAAAACATCTTCTGAAGAAACTATACTATTTTATTTTCAAAAATCATAATGGAAAAAAATGAAGAAAAAATGAAGAGCACTTAAAATAAATAATTAATGGCATAAAATGAAAAGAGTTTTATGTTACCATTCCCCCATGAAAAATCTTGAAAATCTCTCCATTTTATACGTAGAAGATGAAGAAGGAACGAGAAACAACCTTCGTTACTATTTGGAAAATAGTTTCAAAAAAGTTTTCGTTGCGACCACAGGGGAAGAAGGACTCATGCTCTTCCAAAATGAACCTACAATTGATGTGGTTATGAGTGATATTCATATGCCAAAGATGGATGGGCTTGAGATGATTCGAAAAATCAAACAGATCAACCCAAACGTTGCCTGCTTGCTCACCACTGCCTATAATGATCAAGAATATTTGCTTGAAGCGATTGAATTGGGTGTGTTTAGTTATGTGCTTAAACCTGTTGATGTGACACTTTTGTTTGAAAAACTACGCCTTGCATGTGAGAGACTTTATGAGCAAAAACAGCTCTCTTTTTTATCTGCAAAAATGAGTGCTATCACATCGCTTGACATGGTTCATTTTTCCAAAGCCTTGGATGCGGCTTTAGATGAGTTAGCATCCAAAGATAAAAAAGTCACCCTTTGCAATCTATTTCATTATGATTTTAACACCAAAAAGATTTTAGCAGAAGAGCACTCCATTACATTAAGCAATCAAGAAATCGAACTGCTTGAATATCTCATCACCCACAAAAATGAGATTGTCCCTTATGCAACGCTCATGCACCATCTCTCCACCCAAAACCCCTCCTTGGAGCTTGTGCGCACCATCGTCAAATCCATCCGAAAAAAAACAACCAAAGGTATTATCATTAACCTCTCAGGTGTTGGTTATAAGATTGGTATGCATGTTTAAATCCAGACTCTTTTTAAAAGCCATGCTTGCTGTTTTGGGCATTATTATTCTCTACACTTTGGCGATTTATGTGTTTATTCTTCCAAAAATGCACCATGTCACACGAAAACTAGAAGAAAAAAATGCGCACGAAGTGCTCTCAAAAGTCGTGCTCCTTGCGCAAAATACCCATAGAGATGTGACGATGTATGAGGCGTTAGCACTCCAACAGCACAAAGACAAACTAACCAATGCGGTCAATATGGTCATCTCTCTTTTGCAAGCAAAACATGAAGCATCTTCCACGCAAAATCTCTCACAAGAAGCCATCCAAAACAATCAAAAAGAAGTCTTGCAACTCATTTCAAAACTACGCCATAGTGGGGATGGCTATTTTTACATTAGCACGTATAACAATGTCTTGGTCTCTCATCCTTACATGAACAGTATGGACATGAGTAACATGGGTGATATGAGAGGTAAGGCAATCATTCCAGACATTCACGCGATTATTGATGAATATGGAGAGGGCTTTTACAGGTATTTTTGGAAAAAAAATCCCGAAGATAGCATTGGGCATGAAAAGTTGGTTTTTATTAAAGATTTTTCTCCGTGGGAAATGGTGGTGATGTCAGGTGCGTATATCGATGATATTCAAGCAGAGATTGATAAACGAAAAGCAACGCTGATGCTTCAACTCAGCGAAATTGTCCAAAAAACACGCATCGGCAAAACAGGCTATCTTTTTCTTTTTGACGCAAACGGTACGATGCTGATTAATCCTAACAAAGAGATTGAAGGGCACACGTTTAAAACCATCAAAAATCCTGCTACGGGAAAATTAATCTTTGATGAGTTAATAGAAAAAGCCACCACGACAAAAGAACTGATTTATCAGTGGAACAAACCTGATGACCTTGAGCATTATAGTTACGATAAAATTGCATGGATAGAACAAATCCCTGAACTTGGCTGGTACGTTGTCTCGTCTGCGTATCTTGAAGAATTTGATACCGCTTCTAAAGAGATTAAGTATGTGACATCGCTTTTGGCATTAGCGCTTTTAGGCTTTTTTGGTCTGTATAGTTTTTTTGTTTTTAAAAATCTTCTCACCCCTGCCATCAATGTTTCCAAATATGCCGTTATGGGAGAAATGATAGCCACCATTGCGCACCAGTGGAAGCAACCTTTGAATGAATTAGGGCTTGTTTTGCAAAAATTTGAGTTTGCTTACCATAAAAATCTTCTGACACACGAATTGCTTGAAAAAGAGACGAAGGCTGCTCGTACGTTAATCGCAAAAATGGCGGATACGATTGATATTTTTAAAAACTTTTTTAGTCTAAAAAACAATACACACACGTTTGATGTCGTAACATCCATTGAACATATGATTCGCTTGATGGAAAAAACCCTCAAACTCGATGATATTGTAATGATCCATCAGATGCAAAGCACCCACACACTAGAGAGTTATCAAGGAGAGTTTGAACATGTTATTCTTAATATCTTGATGAACGCCAAAGATGTTCTAAACGATCAAAAAAATGGCGAAAAAATCATTCTTATTAAAACCCATCAAAGCGATAAAGCGTTTAGCATCACCATTCAAGATAACGGTGGTGGGGTGCCTGAGAAAATTATCCATCGTATTTTCAACCCACATTTTAGCACCAAAAAAGAGGGAGCTGGCATTGGGCTTTACATTGCAAAGCAGATTATTCATGAACATATTGGAGGGAAACTAACCGTCGAAAATCGATATTTTCACTTTGAACAAGAGGAATATTTTGGAGCGTGTTTTACCATCGTGTGTACCATTTAACATCTCTAAAAAACTACAAAACACGTTACATGTAAAACCATTATCCTGCGAATATCGTCTTTACAATACTTTTGAGCGCTAACGCAGAGAGCAATAATTTTAAGAGAAACATCAACGTTTTACTCTCTAGTTTATGCCTCAGTTTTGTTCCCGCATAAGAGCCTAAAACAGAGCCAATCATCATCACAAAAATCAGCCCCGCATAATCAAAAAAAACAAACCCAAAGTAGATAAATACCACGGATTTTAAGAGATGTGTTATGCTCATCAACAGTGCGGATGTGGCAACCACTTTATTGGCATCGTTAAAGTCTTTGAGTAATTTTGCAATTGCCAGTTGCCCTGTTGTTCCAACGACAACCGAGAGCCCTGTTTGCAAAAAGCCAATCAAATAATAGTTTTCATACTTCATTATCTTTGCATTAAACCATGGAGACCATAACGATACTAAAATATAAACACCTATCAATAAAGGAATAGAAGAGAGGGTTATTTGGTTTAGTAACAACGTAAAAACACTCACGCCAAGAAGAGAGCCTATAAAAAATTTAGGAACAACTTCTAGTTGAACATCCTTCCATCCAAAGTAAGTTCGTGAGACATTACTGGCGATTTGCGTCAAGCCATGCACAGGAATGAGTGCATTGGTAGGCAAGAAATGTGGCAAAATGGCGATTAACAGCAAACCTCCACCCACGCCAATCACCCCAGTAATGAGTGACGTGCAAAAACTAATCAGTCCAAACCACATCACTTCCATTCTTTATTCCTTTAGAGCGCACTTTTTTTATTGAAATTGTAAAAGCTTACTGTTTAATGTCTCCGCCAAACGGGACAGGTGGTCAGCAGCAGAGGCTATCTCCTCAACACTTCTTGCATTATGCGAAGTCAGGGTATTAATGTTGGCAACCCTATCAACAATTTTATCCGTATCGGTTGCTATTTTTTGAGAATGTTGCGTACTCTCACTCACCGCTACAATACTCTTTTGCATGACCTCAGACGTATCTACGATGGTACTTTCCACGGCATTAGAGACCACTAAAAGGTGCTGAATATTTTTGGCATTTTGACTCATTTGCGAAGAGGCATTCACGATGGACTGAACGATAACATTAATCGTCGCATTAATCTCTGTGAGTGATGTTTGGGTACGCTCCGCCAATTTTCGCACCTCATCAGCAACCACAGCAAAGCCTCTGCCATGCTCACCCGCACGTGCTGCTTCAATGGCAGCATTGAGTGCTAAAAGATTGGTTTGGTCTGCAATCTCAGAGATAACGGTTAAAATTTGTTTCACTTGTTCAGCATCCTGACTCATCTGCTCCAATTGTCCTGCTAAAGTAGTTTCTGCGAGCGTTGCCCTATCCACTTCGTGACGCAAAGCCATCATCTCCTCTTTGGCACAATTGAGCTTATAGCCAGCATCCCCAATCTCCTCTTTCATCGATTCAGAGAGTTTAGCTGTCTGCTGGACAAACCGTTTAACAGTTTCTATCTCAGAAATAGCCTCCTCAACAATTCGTGAACTCTGCTCTGCATTTTTGCCGATTTCCATACTTGTGGTACTGAGTTCATGGGAGACAGAGGCATTTTCATTGGATGCATGTTTAGCATCTGTAATCGTATGTTCTAAGGTGATAATCAAATCATTAAAACTCTCAACAATCTCTTTGATTTCATTGTTTTTTGCATAGTCAATTCTAAATTTTAGGTTTTTATCCTTGACAAAATGGCTAATACTATTGTGAATAAGATAAACGCCTTGCATAATATTTTTATAAATAAGATAACTGAGCATCGTAGTTAAAATGACAACCAAAAGAATAATGCCTATCATCTGCAAACGTGCATGGTATTTGGTCTCTTGCGCTAAAAGAGCATTATTTTCCGAAGCTGTTTTATTATACGTCATCTGCTCATCAATGGTATCGGTTAAATTACGTGACATCTTTCTATTTTTAAGCATAAAGTTTTTGGCTTCTGCTTTTTTATCTTCTCGTGAGAGTTGCAAGACTTTATCTGCCATTGCGATGTAAATGGCATAAAGTTGTTTCTCTTTTTCATAAATCTCTTTATCTTTATCATCGCTTGCAAAGAGTGCGTAGTTTTTTAAATTGGTTTCAAACTCTCTTCGGTAGGTAGCGTATCGCTCATCCAATACTTTTATCTCTTCTTTATTACTGACTTCCGTTCCTATATGTTCCCACAATAAAAGTCTGATACGATAAAACCCTCGTTGCATATCATCAAGCAGTAATACACTGGGCAGTGTTGTCTGTTGACACGATGTTGTGGTTGTATAAATCTGATCCATTTTCATAAGACTGATACCAAAGATAATGGAAGCGCCTAAAATTGCAGAGATGAGCATTACAAGCAGTTGTCTTGAGAGAGTCATGGGTGTCCTTTCACCATAAATATCAAAGGAGAAAGAGGTAACACACGGTTACCTCTTATCAAGCATTATCCTAATTTACTCGCATCAATCACGTTATGATCAAGACCCAATTTTTTAGCAGGAATGCCTAGTGCAAGTCCCACTAATTGAGAGAGGTGCAATACAGGTAAACGCACATTGGATTTGGCGATATCTTGCGCATCTTCTTGATAAATATCAAGTTGCATTTGACACAATGGGCACGGTGTTACCACACAGTGTGCTTCACTTTTAGCCGCACTGTTGACGATGCCACTGGTCATTTTCATCGCAGACTTCTCCGCAGGATAAACCGCATGAAAACCACAACAATTTAAACGCTTTTCAAAAGGAACAACCTGTGCGCCTAAGGCTTTGACCACTGTCTCAAAACTAGTTGGAGTGGTCGAACTCTCAAATCCCAAATCTTTTGCAGGTCTAATGCTATGGCAACCATAAAATACTGCGACTTTTAGGTTTGAGAGTGGCTTTTTCACTTTGCTTTTTAACTCTTCCACATTTTGCGCTAAGAGCCATAAAAGGCTTGTTACTTCGCTTGTTCCTTTGTATTGCATATTGCCCTGTGCCAAAAAGGTATTGATACGCTCTTTTTGACCACCATCTAACTCCGCTTTGGCACGACGCAACATCAATAAACAGGTACTGCATGTGGTGAGCACAGGCAAATTCATCTTTTCTGCCAACGCTAGGTTTCTCGCATTCGCTACTAAAGTTGCTAGAGGGTCAACTTTTTGTGCTTGTGAAGCACCACAACAACTCCATCCATTAATTTCTTTAAGCGTAATGCCCAGCGCTGGGGCTATCGCTTCAATCGACATTTTTGATTCAATCGCAGCTTGTGAAAGCACGCATCCAGGGAAAAAAGCAAATTCTTTTTGCATACCTTACTCCTTTGTTGCAGCTTTGGCTGCTTTAATCATTTTTACTAAATCTTTATGTCCTTCGATGGTATGTCCACCAAAGATTTCCAGCGGGTTCATTTTTCCAGCACGCATCAACGTAATAGCCATCCCTGTTCTTGCAACCGTGCTCACACCCTCGGTTCTGAGTGCCAAATAGATTTCATTTAAGCGACCAGAGCCTTCAACGAGGTCGGTATGAAACGCTTTAGCGTGTGCTGGTCCTAAACCACTGGTGAGTCCTTTTTTGATGGCAAGAACGGTTAAACCTGCAATATCATCGGCTGAGCTGATGTGTTTGGGGCAACGGCTAATACACTCTTGACAATGCACACAATTCCATAAACCATTGGCAACCGCAGGCTTTACATGAATCATCGGATCTTTAGAGCGTGAATCATTGGCAACTTTCCATGCTCTAGTGTAGACGAAAGGCTCCATGTAGTCACTTCTATCCGCAGAGAGTTTGTTACACTCAGAAGCACAGCTTCCACACAAGATACAATCCCACTGCTTCTCGATGCGGTCATACTCTTCTTGATTTTGACGACATCCCTCTTTTTCTGAAAATTCCGATTTTGCGACCAAACCTGGTTTAACTTTACGAAGATTCTCAATGGCTGGCTCCCAATCCACCGCTAAATCTGAAATGACCGTAAAATTTGCCAAAGGAGAGATTCTAAAAGTCTCCATATCTTTATACTCTTCAAACAACTCTGTCATTTTGGTATCACACGCAAGATAAGAGTGTCCATTGACACGCACAGAACACGCCCCACAAATCGCCATACGACACGATGCTGTAAAATTAAGGGTAATGTCTTGCGTTTGTTTAATTAAAAGCAAGACACCTAAAAGTGTTAAGGCCTCAATATCTTTTTTCTCTACGGTATAGGTTTGTTGATAATTTCTTTTGCCATCAAAGCGATCAATGATAAATTTCATTAGTATTTCCTCTCTTCAATTTTAAACTGACCCACCACAACATCTTTCCAAGCTAAGTGCATTTTACCGCTCTCATCCATTGTGACCATCGTGTGTTTTAAGAAATTGGCATCATCACGTTTTAAGTAATCCTCACGGTAATGAGACCCACGTGATTCCTTGCGCGCTGTCGCACCCATCAGTGCAGCACGAGAGGCAAGCAACAAGTTACCAAGCTCGATATACTCTGTATAGGCTGTGTTGAAAATTGGGTTGGCATTGGGGATACGAAGCGCTTCATAACGTGCTTGAAATTCAGCATGTTTATCCGCAAGTGCAAGCAATTTAGACTCGGTTCTAAAGATACCCATGTTATACCAGTTGGCAGCGCCCATCTCTTCACGAAGCGCATACATGTCGTTCACATTGCCTTTGCCTGAACCTGTAATCTCTTTAAAATGGCTAATCCATTTTAATGTTAAATCTTTGAGGCGTTTTCCAGACCCAAAATCTGCTTTACTTGCGTACTCTGCGGCATTAATACCTGCAATTTTTCCTGTGACATTGGTATCGCACAGTGAGTTACCACCCAAACGATTTGCACCATGAATAGAAACACATGAGGCTTCACCTGCGGCAAAAAGACCAGGCGCTGTTGTTGCCATCGTATCAATGCTGGTAACGTGAATACCACCCATAGAGTAGTGTGCCGTTGGACGGATAGGAATAGGCTGTTTCACAAGGTCTATATTTTCAAACAAGAGCCCGACATGGCGAATTTGTGGTAAGTTTCTCATGATTTTTTCTTCGCCAAGATGCGTTACATCAAGAAGAACATACGCTTCCATGTCATGCCCAAAACCACGTCCTTCACGAATCTCTGTTTCAATGGAGCGGGAGACAATGTCACGAGGAGCTAGTTCCATTTTGTTAGGCACATAACGTTTCATCAAACGCTCACCTTGATTGTTGAGCAAGATGCCACCCTCGCCACGTGCGGCTTCGGTAATAAGTGCTCCACCATGGCAAACACCTGTTGGGTGGAATTGAAGCATCTCAGGGTCTTTAAACGCTAAACCTGCACGCAAGACTGCTGCTGCACCATCGCCTGTTGCGATATACGGTGTTGAGGTACGATTCCAAAACACACGGGTATACCCGCCTGTGGCTAAAACGACCGATTTGGCACGCACAGGAGCAATATCACCTGTTCTAATATTGCGAAGCACCACACCCTCACAATTTCCATTCTCGATACTTAACTCGAGCATCTGATGTTCCATCAAAAACTTAACCCCGTTTTTAAGTGCATCGTCCAAACAGGTGTGTGTTAAAATCTGTCCTGTTTTATCTTTGGCGAAATTACAGCGAATTTTAGAAGCACCGCCTGCATAACGTCTATCCACTTGACCTTTTGCATTTCGAGAAAATGGCATACCTATATAATCCAGTTCATGAATTGCTTCACTGGCATACGTTGCAAATTTAAGAGCGCTATCTTGATCAACTAGATAATCTCCTCCTTTAACCGTATCTTTAGCGTGCAATTCAAATGAATCACCCTCACTAAAATCAATGACCCCGTTAATACCACCCTCTGCCATACTGGTTGCACTTCGTGTAGGCATCACCTTGCTCACGACCACAACACTTAGCTTTGGATTTTTCTTTCGTGCGGCAACCGCAGCTCGAAGACCCGCAGCCCCTGAGCCAATAATTAATACATCACAGGTTGGAATACCTGATGTATTGGTTGAAGGTGAAGAAGCCGCAAATGCTTTTTCAACGCCCGTTGTACTTGCAGCCAAAGCACCCATGGTAATACAGGCTGACTGCAGAAATTCCCTTCTGGTAAACTGCTCACTCATAAGATTTCCTCTCAATGGTTTTATAAATCTAAAATTATATTTTCAAGATACATTTTAAATTTAATGACAGCAAAATACTAATACACTTTTATTCATAAGTCAAAGTAGATTTTTGATATCTTCTCATAGGTTTTTCCTATAATAAAATATCTTCTAAAAATATGCTAATAAAGGGGTTTTAAATGAGTTTAAAGCAGATAGAATGTGTGGTCATGGTTGCAAAATTAAAAAGCTTTACCAAGGCGGCACATAAACTTAAAATGGCACAACCTTCTCTAAGCCAAAGCATTAATACCGTAGAAAAGCAGTTGGGTGTTCCCCTCTTTGATCGCACCACAACACCCATCAGTTTAACCCATGCTGGAGAAGTTTACCTGACAAAAGCCAATGCCATCATAGAACTTTACAATGATTTAAACATACAAATGCGGGATGTCACAGGCTTTGAAAATGGAAAATTACGGCTGGGATTTTCACAGACAGGGTATCATTTTATTCCCAATGCTCTCTCTTTGTTTTATAAAAAATTTCCCAATGCGGACATTAAAGTCTCTCAAGTCTTTTCCACACTCAAACTTGAAAAAATGCTCCTTGATGGAGACATTGACATTGCAACCCTTATTTTGCCTCTGAGTTCCACGGAGTTAAATTATAAAATCTTGAAGGAAGAGCAAGCACTTTTGGCATTGCCTATCACGCATCCTCTGGCGCAAAAAGCCAAAAAAAGAGCCAAAGGTTACCCACTGATTGCTCTGAGTGACCTCAAAAATGAGAAATTTATTTTGCCTAAAGAGAGCCAGCGAAGCAGACCTATTTACGATAAAATCTTTAAAAAAGCAGGTTTTGAGCCACACATTATGTGTGAAACAGAGACGTTTGATATTGCCAATTCCATTGTCGTTTCAGGCATTGGTGCGTGTTTTACCTTGCCTCAATTTATCAAAGAAGATAAAGCCGATAAACTCATGCTCTTTAACATTGATGAGCCACTACTTCAAAGAACAGCCGTCTTGGCCTATCGAAAAGATAAACGTCTCTCACGCATTGCAAATGAATTTTTATCCATGGCAAAAAGTCTCTAAGCCTTAGACTTTATGTTCATTACATTATCTCTTAATGTACCACATGATAAAATACAAACTATCAGAGTTTTACATCAAAGGTTTTAAGAACATGAGCGAGAGTAAAGATTTTTTACGTGTAAAAGTTGAAGAGGACTTAAAATCAGGCAAATATCAAACCATTGTAACGAGATTTCCTCCCGAGCCTAATGGCTTTCCACACATTGGACATGCTAAGTCTATTTGTATCAATTTTGGCATTGCACGTGATTATGAGGGGCATTGTAACCTCCGCATGGACGATACCAACCCTACCACCGAAGATACCAAATACGTTGAAGCGCTTAAAGATGCGGTGACATGGCTTGGGTTTAAGTGGGATGGTGAGGTTCGTTATGCGTCTGATTATTTTCCTAAGATTTACGACTACGCCGTACAACTGGTTAAAATGGGCAAAGCTTACGTCGATAGCCTAAACGAAGAAGAGATACGTGAGTACAGAGGCAGTGTCACAGAAGCGGGACGTAGAAGCGTTTATGCGAGTCGCAGCATTGAAGAGAACCTAGAGCTTTTGGAGCGCATGAGACAAGGCGAATTTAAAGACGGTGAGCATGTCTTACGTGCTAAAATTGATATGAGTGCGGCAAATATGAAGATGCGTGACCCACTTTTGTACCGCATTCGCCATGCCCACCATTTTAGAACGGGCGATACATGGTGCATCTACCCAATGTACGACTTTGCGCACTGTTTGTCCGACTACATTGAGGGCATTACCCACTCCATCTGTACGCTTGAATTTGAAAATAACCGTGATATTTACGACTGGGTTTTAGATGCACTGGAGCTCACTCCTCCTCGTCCGTATCAACACGAATTTGCACGCCTTGGCATCAACTACACGGTGATGAGCAAGCGCAAACTGCTAGAACTTGTTAAGGACAATTACGTAAACGGTTGGGATGACCCACGACTTCCAACGATTGCTGGCTACAAACGCAGAGGCTACACGCCTGAGTCTATCATCAACTTTTGTGATCAAATTGGCATCGCCAAAGCCAACTCGATGGTCGATGTCGCACAACTGGAATTTTGCATCCGAGATGATTTAAACCAAAAAGTGCCTCGTGTGATGTGTGTGTTAGACCCGCTTAAAGTCACCATTGAAAATTACGAGGGGGAAGAGGAGATAGAAGCCTCTTATTACCCACACGATGTTCCCAAAGAGGGTTCTCGTACACTCCCTTTTACCAAAGAGCTTTACATTGAACGAGACGATTTTATGGAACATCCAATGGAAGGTTACAATCGCTTTACGCCCACACAAGCCGTGCGCCTCAAACATGCTTACATTCTTACATGTAAAGAGATTATCAAAGATGAAAAAGGCGCTGTTATCGAGCTCAAAGCGACCTACCACCCCGATTCTAAAAGTGGGGCTGACACCAGTGGTATTAAAACCAAAAGTGCGATTCATTGGGTGAGTGCCAAACATGCTAAAGAAGTAGAAGTCAGACTCTATGAGCGTTTATACAGAGTTGATGCACCCGATGGGCTTGAAGATTTAAACCCAGATTCTTTACATGTAAACACCCATGCCTTGATTGAGCCTGCGGTGATTAGCGAAAAAATTGATGTTAGATTCCAATTTGAAAGGCAAGGGTATTTTTATGCTGACCCTATCGACTACACCGATGCCAAACCTGTCTTTAATAAAATTGTAGGGCTTAAAGATTCATGGGCTAAAAAAGCAGAAGCACCAAAGCACACTCCTAAAATAGAAGCTAAAAAAGCACATATTGAGGGTGATGTCGCTCCGATGAATGAAGATGAGTTAGCTCGTTTTGAGCGCTACACCAAAAGTGGACTTAACGCTGAAATCGCCAATACCTTAGCTCGTGATGAAAAACTCTCTGCATTTTATGACGCGACCCTTTTACATGTAAACAGTCCTGTAAGCAGTGCCAATATCGTTGCTAACGAAGTTGCCAGAGAGCTTAAAAAAGAGCTACCGCTTAGATTTACCGCTCAAGATGTGGCGGAACTGGTAAAGATGCTTGATGAAGGCGTCATCTCTTCTAAAATCGCCAAAGAAGTTTTTGAAGTGATGGTTCAAACAGGCGAAAAACCTCTTAGCATCGTTGAGAGCAAAGGACTTAAACAAATCAGCGACCCTGCTGTGATTGAGCCTCTTATTGATGACATCATGGCAAAGAACCCTGAAAATGTCGCCAAATACAAAGCGGGCAATACCAATCTTTTTGGCTTTTTTGTAGGACAAGTTTTAAAGCTAAGTGGTGGCAAAGCCAATCCGAGCATCGTGAATGAACTCATTTCAAAGAAGCTTAACCATGGTTAGATTTTCAGTTGCGCCTACCCATGATATTTTGGTGAGTGAGCTTCGCATCGCTCTTTTGAGTGCTCTTTATGCCCAGCAAAAAAACCTACCGTTGATTGTACGCATGGAAGATGGCAAACGAAGCGAGGAGATGGAGAGAAGAGAGGATGAACTTTTAGAAATTTTATCGCTTTTTGGTATCTCATATAGCCAACTCTACTACCAAAGCAATAATTTTAAGTACCATCTCCAATTTGCCTCCACGCTGTTGGATAGAAAAAAAGCCTTTATCTGTTTTTGCGCTGAAGATAAAGCTTCACCCTATGATGGAGCCTGTGAGCCTTTAAGTAATGAAGAGATTTTAAACAATCCTAGCCCTTTTGTGATTCGCATGAAACCCTCTTCCACAACGAGCGATAGCTTTACCATCATGCAAAGAGACAAATACCCAACTGCCATTTTTGCTAGGGCGTGTGATGATATGCTTCAAGGTGTCAGTACCCTCATTCGTGAAGAGTCACACAAGGAAGATGCCTCCAAAGAGAGTCTGGTAAGAGAAGCATTGGGCTACGAAGAAGCTTTAAACTATCTTTACGTTCCAAACCTTGAAAACGCTGAGAGATGGAGCGTGAAAGCACTTTTGGATGAAGGATTTATGCCAGAGGCGATTGCTCGGTATCTTTTAGCACTTGGTACAGAATGGCAACGTTGCGAAGAGCAAACCAACACGCCTGTGGCGTTTGAGAAAGAAGCACTGCGCCAAATGAACAGAGCGTGCATTCAAAATCTCAGTGATATGGAGCTTTCAAAACGCCTAGGCTATGCCTGTGAGAACATTGGAAAACTGGCAAAACTGTACACCAACACGCTAAATACCACTGCGGAGATAAAGGTCAAAATAGACGCTATTTTTTCGAAAAAAGAGCCTTTATGTGGGTTTGAAACGGAGAGTAAAACGCTTCAAAAACTCATTTTAGAAGCGCCTTATTTTGAAAGTTATGATGCTTTTGAAGCCTATTTGGCAGAAAAAAGTGCTTTAAAAGCTGAAGCATTTTTCACACCGCTTTACGTTTTATTTATGGGAGAAAAGAGTGGTTTAGCCCTTGCTCAAACCTACCCTTTTCTTAAAAATTATCTTAAGGAGATTGTTCGATGATTGTTTTAGCAACCCTGATTGAGGCATTTGCCACTATCTTACATACGTTAATTAATATATATATTTGGGTGGTGATTATTGCAGCACTGATTACCTTTGTACGACCTGATCCGTACAATCCCATTGTGCAGATTCTCTTTCGTTTAACCAACCCTGTTTATGCTTTTATTCGTAAATTCGTTCCAACGCTGATTGGTGGAGTCGATTTAGCCCCGTTAATTGTCATTTTAGTCCTTCAATTTGTTGACTTATTTGCGGTTAAACTCTTATTTGCCCTTGCCAATGCGCTGTAAATTTCTCATTGGCACGCTTTTTTGCCTTTTAGCCTTTAGCCCATTGTTTGCCAACGAAGGGGTGGATTTTTCATTTTTTAAAGACAAACCCCAATCCTTAGCAAAAGATTTTTACATGTACGAATACCTCCAAAAAGAGAGCACGACACCTGAGGAAGCCAAAGCGCTGTTTGGCATGGTTCACACCATGAATCTTCGTTTTTTCCATCTTTTTGCTAAAAAAATGGATAACCCTGAATTTAAAAAAATCTCACAGTGTATTGACCTTGATATTACCAGCCTCATGAAAGAAGATGATGCGTGTTTGAATATTGGTATTAACGCTGCAAAACTGACCTCTTTACCCAAAACACAGCTCAAACTCATTAAACCCCGTTTAACACACAACAAAGAACTTCAAAAACTCATTCCTATCATGGAGAGTGAGAACGTCTATGAAAGTGCGCTCAACAGTGACATAGAGACATTTTTAAACCTCTACAACGGTAGTATTACAGCCTATAAACTTGCCAATTTCAATCAGCACATCCTTCCAAAAGAGCATTTGGACAGACTTTCAAATCACCCACGCTTTAACCAATTGGTTTACAATACCGTTCAAAACGATAAACTAGACAAAGTCCAACAATCACTCTTACATGTAAATCCCTCGTTACATGTAAACGCTAAATCCCTTTTTTATTTGGGACTCAATGCCCTCAAATACCATGAGAAAAATAAAGCACTTGCCTTTTTTGAACACGCCATCGAAAGAGCAAAGAAGCAAGAAGAAAAAGACAAAGCCCTCTTTTGGCAATACCTTACAAGCTATAATGCCCAATACCTACAAAAACTTGCAAAAAGCAGTGATATTAACCTCTACTCTTTATTTGCTTTTGAAACACTGGGTGTGCCTTTAAAAAATATTCTTTCTCCTAAACTTGAGGGAACCCATCCTAGCTTTGATGTAAGTGACCCTTTTGCATGGGTCAAAGAGATGAATAAAGCCTCACGGATGAATCACGACGAGGTGGAAGCGTTTGCACAAAGCTTTAAATACGCCAATACCTTACCGCACTATTGTTACTTAATGGAGCGAGCGACACGCTACAGCAAACACTATTACCCTATTCCTTATCCTGAAGAAATCGCAGATTATTCCATTCATCGACAAGCACTTATGCTAGCGATTGCTCGTCAAGAGAGTCGTTTTTTACCCTCTGTCGTCTCAACCTCTTATGCGCTGGGGATGATGCAATTTATGCCTTTTGTCGCACGAGATATTGCACAAAAAGAGAAACTTGCCTCTTTTGATATTCGAGCTATGTTTCACCCGCATATTGCCTATCTTTTTGGGAATATTCATCTTAATTTTTTAGAACGAAACCTCATGCATCCCCTTTTTGTCGCTTACGCTTACAATGGAGGACTTGGTTTTACCAAACGCCACCTGCAAGCAGGCGCTTTTTCACAAGGAGCGTATGAGCCTTTTTGGAGTATGGAGACGATGATTAACGAAGAGAGCCGTGAATACGGTAAAAAAGTGCTGGCAAATTATGTCGTGTATCGCCATTTATTAGGCGATGATGTTTCGATTAATAATCTTTTCGAAATCCTACTGAAACCCTCTTTGAGTGATCGGTTTCGAAACTAAGTTCCATCTTGATGGTTGAGGTGTAAGGTGCTTCAACCAACACGTAATCCGTCCATGCGTTTGAAGAAGAAACAAGTGTGAGTAAGGGATTGTCTTTTTCCAGAGGTGTTACACGCACCTCTTCTGTTTTACCATTGACCTCAAAAGCACGGAGCGTTGTTTTTACAAAACTCTCTTCCCCTGTTGCTCGATACGTTCCTACGATAAATTGCTCATGATTTTGGGTAACAAGCGGATGATTTAAAGGGTTCAAATAAGTAATGGTTACAAATGTTCGAGAAGTTTTAGAGTGTATAATTTCAACTTTTTTGCTGTGTGTCATACCATAATCAAGCACTTTTTCACTTGCATTATCTGCCAATTTTGAAGCACATCCACTGATTAAAAACATCAAACACACGCCCATAATATACCGCATAAAAACTCCCCTATTTTTTAACATCAACTCTTTTAAACTCATCAAAAGCTAAATCTTTTTTTGTTATAATCTTTTGTATTTCTATGATAATAACATAAAAAGCAGGAAAAAATGAAATCCTTAGCCGTTGCCTTTACTGGACCCTCAGATAGCGGAAAAACGACCCTTATTCTTAAAGTTGCTAGCCTTTTAAAAGAGCATTATTCCCTTGCTATCATCAAAAATGACCCTAGCGATAAAGCACACTTTGATGTAGAGGGTAAAGACAGTTGGAGATTTTCACAAACAGGTGCTGAAGTGGTCGTAACATCGCCCACACGTACCACGCTCTTTTCAAAACGCCAAAAAAGTTTGGATGAGATTATTGACATGCTCGGTGATTTTGACTTTTTATTGGTCGAGGGACTTAAAAATCTTCCTCTGCCTCGTATTGCTATTTTTCGCAATAAACTCAATGAAGATTATTTTGAGTGTTCTGATGCAATTGCAGTGGATGAGAGTGTGTGTTTAAGTGATTATGTTATTCCTGAACACATTGCTATTTTAGACCTTAATAACCCTGAGCACGTGGTGGCTTGGATAGAAAAAAATGCTAAGAAAGTGAAATAAAATGACCGAAATTTATGAAGCGATAAAGCGTTCTGCCAAACGGATTAAAGAGGCAATTGAGTTTGATGATACAGGCTATTCTGAAAATATTAACGCCACAGGCGATACCCAACTGAAACTGGATATTAAAAGTGATCAAATCATTGAAGAAGAGTTTGCCAAAGTTGCCTCTATTAAAGAGATTATTAGCGAAGAAAAGGAAGAGAAAACACCTTTACATGTAGAGGGGATTTACGGTGTCGGATACGACCCACTCGATGGCTCAAGCCTGATTGATGTTAATCTTAGTGTTGGCTCAATCTTTGGTATTTACGAAGGTGGCTACGCAGGTGCTAACCTTAAGGCGGCTGTTTACGTGGTCTATGGCCCTCGTGTAGAATTGGTGATTGCAGAGCAAGATGTGAAAATGTACCGCATGAATAAAAGCGGTGAGTTTGTGTTTATTAAAACCATTGAACTCAAAGAAAAAGGCAAACTCAATGCGCCTGGTTCAACGCAAATGTGTTGGGAGCCTAAACATAAAGCCTTAATGGATGCGATTTTTGCCGATGGCTATCGTTTGCGCTACTCGGGAGGCATGGTACCTGATTTGCATCAGATTCTTTTAAAAGGTGGTGGACTCTTCTCTTATCCTGCAACTTCAGATGTGCCCAAAGGAAAGCTTCGCATGATTTTTGAAGTCTTCCCTTTTGCTTTTGTCTACGAAAAAGCAGGGGGAGAAGCCATTGATGGGCAAAGAAGAATTTTAGAGCTTAGCCCCTCACACCCTCACGATACCACACCCTGCTTTTTTGGCTCCAAAGCAGAGATAGAACGTGTTAAGAAGTGCTATGAATAATAACGCAAGCGATGTTTTTGAACAAAATCTGCAAGAAAAAAAAAGACTCTTGCAAGCATGTCAAACTGAAAAAGAGTTAACCTCGTGCAGTGAGTGTGAGAAAATGTTTGAGTGTGAAACCCGCAAAGCTTACGTCAAAGCTGTGTATGAAAGCATGGCAAAAGGTGAAGGTGGCGGTTTTGAGTTTTGACACCATCAATTAATAGAATTAATCAACAAGAATTAGGAAAAACAATGTCCCAAAAAGCCTATATTACTACCCCAATTTACTATGTTAACGATGTTCCGCATATCGGACATGCGTATACGACGATTATCGCTGACACGATGGCACGTTACTACCGCCTTAAAGGCTATGAAACATTTTTCTTAACAGGAACCGATGAACACGGTCAAAAAATCGAAGAAGCTGCAAAAATGCGAGGCAAAAGCCCACAAGCTTACGCCGATGAAATCAGCGGAAAGTTTCGTGCCCTTTGGGATGAGTTTGAGATTAGCTACGATAAGTTTATTCGTACCACAGACGCTGAACATAAAACAGGCGTGCAAAAAGCGTTTCAAGTCATGTTTGACAAAGGCGACATCTACAAAGGTGAGTACGAGGGGCACTACTGTGTCAGTTGCGAGACATTTTTTACGGACACTCAACTGGTTGATGAAGACAAATGCCCTGATTGTGGAAAATTAACACGCCTTGTGAAAGAAGAGAGCTACTTTTTCAAACTCTCAAAATATCAAGAAGACCTCATTAAATGGTACAACAGCGATGAAAAATGTGTCCTTCCTAAAGGCAAAAAAAACGAAGTGATTAGCTTTGTGAAACAAGGGCTTCGTGACCTCTCCATTACTCGTACCAGTTTTGATTGGGGTGTGAAACTCCCCTCTTCCATGAACGATGATAAACACGTCATGTACGTCTGGCTCGATGCTCTTTTAAACTACACTACCGCTTTAGGCTATGGAGGGGATGAGAAACATATGGAATTTTGGCCCGCAACCATGCACCTTGTGGGTAAAGATATTTTACGCTTTCATGCCATCTACTGGCCAGCCTTTTTGATGAGCCTTGGCTTAGCACTTCCTAAACACGTTGCGGCTCATGGTTGGTGGACGAGAAATGGTGAGAAAATGAGTAAAAGCAAGGGCAATGTGGTCAATCCAAAAGAGGTTGCTGATGCGTATGGGCTAGAAAACTTTAGATACTTTATGCTTAGAGAAGTTCCTTTTGGACAAGACGGTGACTTTAGCCAAAAAGCGCTGATGGATCGTATTAACTCTGATCTTGGCAATGAGCTGGGTAATCTTTTAAACCGTATCATTGGTATGAGTGGTAAATACAGCAATGGTGTCATTAACTCTAAAGATGTCACTACCTTTCATGAGAGTGAATTAAACGCAGTGGATGAGATTTTAAAAAATGTCGAAAATAACCTCTTAGAGCTTCAAACCAACCGCTACCTTGAAGAGCTTTGGAAAGCGCTTAGCATCGCCAATCAAGCCATTACGGTGCATGAGCCATGGGTCAAAATCAAAGAGGGAAAAACGGAGCAAGCCTTAGCCCTTGTGGCATTGGTGTCTAATATTTTAGCACGTGTGAGCATTCTCTTACACCCTATTATGCCTAAAACAACTTCGACCATTGCCAAAGCCCTTGGATTTGAAATCACGACAGCAAACTATGATAAATTGGTTGTGCGAAAAAGCTTTTTAGAGGAATTTACCATTGAAAAAGTGCCTCCTCTTTTTCCTCGTATTGAAGAAGAGCTTATGGCACACTCTGAACCTGCACCCACAGAAGTAGCCCCTGTAAAGAACTCCAAAAAAGAGGCAAAAATCGAGTCCATCATTACCATTGAGCAATTTTTTGAAACCTCACTTAAAATTGGAACCATTGTAGAAGCTAGTATTTTAGAAGGAAGTGATAGGCTTTTAAAACTCAGTGTTGATTTAGGGGAAGGAAAACTTCGTCAGATTGTCGCAGGAATTCGTGAATATTATAGCCCTGAAACACTAATGAATACACAAGTATGTGTCGTAGCCAACCTTAAACCTGCCACCATTAAAGGACTCCTCTCCGAGGGCATGTTATTGGCGGCAAAAGATAAAGAGGGGCTCTGCCTTATTCGTCCTGAGAGTCCACGTAAAAATGGCGCTTCTATTGGATGAAAATAGAGAACTTTGTACGCATCATTGATGGGAAGCTAAGCACCACGCCTCCCATTGATGCGTTTGGGAGTATCTGCTTTGAACCCTCTCGTGTTTTGCATGGTGATCTCTTTATTGACACCACTGCTTCACGAAAGATGATTCATCAAGCCCTTGAAAAAGGGGCTTATGCTGTAGTGAGTATTTTGCCTTTTATGAACGAAGATGAGGAGTGTGCATGGATAGAAGTCTCTACTATTGAACAGACACTTATTAAATTACTGCGTTATACCATTACCCAAAAATCGCTCAATTTGCTACTCCTCTCTCCCGTTCAAGAATCTTTACTGGAGATGATTCAAACGACACCCAAAGCAGTGAAACGCCTCAAAGGGGACCTTGTACACATTACAAAAACCATCTTGTTAGCAAAAGAAGAGGAGTCTTTTTTTCTTAGCAATGCATTATTAGTAGATAAAATAGCACCTGTTGCACAACGCCTTGAGACCCATTTACATGTAAAGCCTACCCTCGTATCAAAAGGTCTTTTTTTGAGCTCTTTTACCTACAAAGAGCGCTTTTATACGGAACAAAAAATTCCCTCTATATTTGTGGAAGCCTTTTTGTGCTTGCTCGACTTTTGTGATGAAAATGCCATTGCTTATACGCTTGAACACCTCAATTTTTGCGAACACTTTTATCCCCAATACATTAGCCAAAATTTTTCTAAAAAAGAGTTTGGCACAAGTGAAAAGGTTTTAATTTTTGAACCGACATTTGAACTCCTTCCCTCCCTCTTAAATGCGATTCAAAAAGCCCATCACAACCCTTCTGTAGCGCTTTGTTTACCTGAATCCTTGCACTATAATTTTCCTTTTGAGGGAGACAGACTCTGGTATAAAGAGCCCTCACTTCTTTTAAATGAATTAAAAACAAGACGCTTTACCTATGCATTGATTATTGGTGAGAGAGAACTTTTTGATTCTCTTTTATTTAAAAACACCACGACCCAGCTCAGTCTATTTTAAAAGGAGAAGAGATGCTAGTCATTGAAAATGAATCCAATATATCGTTACATGTAACGCTTTTACAACGTATTGTAGAAGACTTCACACAAAAAGAGGTTGAACTGATACTGATTGATAGTCACAGCATGCATGCACTTAATCGTGAACATAGAAGCGTGGATAAAACCACCGATGTGTTAAGCTTTCCTGTGGATGATTTCCCCCATGCACCACTTGGTTCCATTGTCATTAATTATGAGTTGGCGGCACAAAAAGCTAAAGAATTGGGACATTTGAGCGAAGAAGAAATTACCCTTTTGTTTATTCATGGTTTTTTACATCTTTTAGGCTATGACCACGAAAAAGACACAGGAGAGATGCGAGAAAAAGAAGCTTTTTTGATTGCACACTATCACCTGCCTCAAAGCCTCATTGTCCGTACCGAAGGGGTGTAAACGCTTTACATGTAAAGCTTATTTTTTACCCTCTTTAGCTTCAGGAATTGTAATGTAGCCCATCTCATACAACTTATCATAGATTTTAGCAGCAATTGGTCCACCTTCGCTTCCTCCATGCCCTCCGTGTTCGACTAAGACCGTAACAACATATTGAGGGTTATCATGCGGGGCATAGGTCGTAAGCCATGCGTGCGAGCGATGATAGTACTCCATATCTTCTTCACGCATTCGTTTTTTATCCGTTTGAGAAATTCCAACCACCTGTGCGGTTCCCGTTTTAGCGGCAATCTTAAATGGTGCGTTATGTTTAAGGTGATTGAGTGCCGTTCCACCAGGAACATTTGCAACTTCATACATACCATCACGTGTAACTTTTAAAAAACGTTTTTCCTCTGGTGTCACAATGTTGGGATCAGCAGGAAAGTCAATTTTAACATCATTGACTTTGTGTAAAAAATGCGGTGTCACTCCATTTCCTGTGGCTAAAAAAGCGGTGTATTTAGCAATTTGCATAGGGGTAACCAAAAAATACCCCTGCCCTATTGAGCTGATTAAGGTTTCACCTTGTGACCACCCTTTGCCAAAACGCTCTTTTTTCCATTCACGACTGGGCACAATACCGACAAACTCACGTGGTAAATCCACCCCCGTTTTTTGCCCAAAACCCACTTTTTTTAAAAAAGGCGCAATATTATCAATGCCCACTTTCAAACTGGTTTTATAAAAATAATCATCACAGCTTCGCTGAATGGCTTTAATGTAACTCACCATACCATGCCCATCTTTTTTCCAATCACGAAATAACCGACCACCAAGCTCCATAACACCTGTACTTTCAATGATTGTCTGCGGCGTAATAATACCAGTATTTAAAATTGCCATACCAACACCCATTTTAATGACAGAACCAGGAGGGTACAAACCGTTGACCAGCTTATTTGTAAAGGGATGTTTTAAATCATTAGCAAGGCGTGACCACTCCTCTTGAGAAATGCCTCCCACAAAGGTATTGAGGTCATACTCAGGAAAACTAGCTGCTGCTAAAATTTCACCGTTCTTTGCATTCATGACAATGACTGCCCCGCTGGGTTCATCAAAAACCGTCTCAAGATAGCGTTGTAGTTCAAGATCTAAGCTTAAGACTAAATCATTACTTTGGGGTAAGGTTTTACTCACCTCTTCAATCTCTTGATTCAGAGCAGTAACCTTTGTCTTTTTTTCTCCTTTAACCCCTTGTAAAACAGCATTGTAATACTTCTCAATACCTGTTTTTCCTGAAAATCCAACCAACTTTGCAATCTCATCTTCGGCGACATCTTGCGTATTTGATTTACCAACATAACCAATGATATGTGAGGCTAACGCACCATGCGGATAGTGCCGTTTGGAGGTAATTTTAATACTGGTATACTCTCTTTGCGCAATTTTGGCAAAATGAGGAATCATCTTGTCATACGGTACAAAATCAATAACATTCACATAATCATGGTTGTACGATGAATCCGCTTTTAAATAGGTCTTTGTTAGACTCTCTACACTGTATTCAGGCATTAAAGAGGAGAGAAAAGCAATTTCATTCTCAAGCAATTCACGCTTTGATTTTACGCTCATGCGAGGCGTAATACCAATGGCAAAACCCAGACGATTAATAGAAAGTGGATTTAAATTCCGATCCAAAATAACACCACGAAGTGGCGCCAATTCGTCCACCTTAATAGCATTTTGCTTGGCTATCTCTTCATAATAGGCATTTGATTTAATGCTAATGTAATAAACCCTAATCAACAAGGCGATACACACAAAAAAAACAATGCTTAAGACAATTTTGATTCTCACCGAACAATCCTAAAAAGCATAAACGAAAGAATTGAATCAACCGCTATATAGTAGAAATAATAGCTTGAAAAATACGGAAAGGTTTCATTATCCAAATACGCTAAAAACATATTCAGAAGATAATGTCCTAAATAGGCAATACTTACGTAGACAGCTAAAATACAATTATTACATGTAAAGGTTACTTGCACTTTATGCACAACAAACTGATACACAAACACAAATAAAATGACATAAGAAAAAAGATAAAACCCTTTGTTTACGTCATACAAAAACAAATAGGTAAATCCTAAAAGTAAAGGAATCGCATTTTTTTCACGATCGTGCGCATGAAGCAGCAAATAACAAAAAACAACCCCCACAAATGAGGGGATAAGCGGGTATAACGCAGAGAGACTATGCCCCAATAATAACCATAATGAGAGCCAAAAGAGTGTTAAATGGTTTTGATAAGTGCTATTTCGTCGCATACTGGAAAATGTTTACATTTAATACAATCAGCCCATATTTTATGAGGAGGCAGTTTTTCTTTTGGAATTTCACAAAAGCCTAAGGATTCAAAGAAAGCTCTTTGATAGGTCAGTGTAAAAGCAGTTTTTACCCCCAAGGATTCACCCTCTTTTAAAAGTGCGTGAATGATTCCTTTGCCAATGCCTTGACCACGGAATCCCTCTTTGACAACAAGGCTTCGAATCTCTGCTAAATCGTCTGCATGGAAATGTAAAGCTCCAAATCCAACAATAGCCTCTCCTTCTTTCGCAAGAATATAAGAGCGAATATTTGTTGCCATTTCATCGGAACTTCGAAAGAGAATAATACCCTTTTCCACTTCAGGTCTTACCACCTCTTGCATCGCAATAATATCACTGAGTTTTGCTTTGGTATATTCAATCATTTTCCACTCCAAAGAGCATTTCAAAAATGGCATGTAATGCCTTATCTATCCCTTTTTTATTACTGCTAGAGACCAATAACGCATCAGGATAATGTTTTTTAATCACACTCACATCACTTTGCTTGAGTTTATCGGATTTGGTAAAAATACGCAAAATTTTCTGATCAGGACGTATCAGTTTTTCCAAGTAAGCATGCACATCATGGTCACTTTCCAAAAAAGGATGGCGTGAATCAATCAAATGGACAAAAACACGAATCGAGACACGTTTTTCAATATAGCGTGTCAAATTCCTCTGCCACTCCTCTTTCATACTGCGTGAAACTCTCGCATATCCAAATCCTGGAAGATCGACAAATTGCACGTTAAATGTTTTATCTTCTTGTGTAAATAAAACATTAAAAAAGTTAATGAGTCTCGTTTTACCAGGAGTAGAAGAGCTCTTTGCTAAACCTTTTTTATTGGTAAACGCATTAATGATAGAGCTTTTCCCCACATTGCTACGCCCAATGAAAGCAACTTCACTAATGCCCTCAGGCGTTGTCTCTTCTAAAGAAGAAGCTGATTTTACAAAGAAGGCATCTTTAACCTTAATCACTCTTTTTTATCCTCAACTTTGAAGATAAATTTAACAGGCTCCCCGCCCTTACCATCAACACTATAATGCCCACTGTTTTGATCCACACGGACATAATCACCATACACTTTTTTATCGGTATCTATCTCATGTAAAAAGGCTTTTTTCTCTAAAATATAGAGGCTTTTTTGAGGTTCATAGGTCATCTTCTCTGCCTCACCATAATACTTTTTCTGATTCATGATTAAATTTGCTTTTGCATTGCCTATAGCGATATAACGAATGGGTTGTTTCTTATCGTCAAACTCAACAGTGATATGATTTGCTGTAATCTTATCACTCTCTTTGGTTACCTTAACATGCCCCTCAAAAATACTTACTTTTTTCTTTTCGTCTGCAAAAAATTTATCGGCAACAATTTCTACTTGCGCAGCACAAAGAAAACTTGCACACATCAGCCATATCACAACGCTTTGTTTCATCTATTTTTTCCCTACATTTTGAATAAAAGAGTGTATATTTGTGGCGCTTATTGTGCCCTCTTTCATCTGATAAACAAATGAATCTCCTAATGTTTTGCTCTGTTTTTGTATAAATACAAAGGGTTTCTGACTGCTTAATGTTTCACTCTTCAGGTTATAAAAAATATCCTCACCCTCTAAAGAGACTCCATCATCCCTGATATAGTGCGAATTGGTCTTAAAATGCATCACACTCTCTTTTAAAATACCCTCATCACTGCGTAAAAGACCTCTTAATCCCTCTTTTGTTTTATGCCCTGCATGGATGGTATACAGCTTATCAAAATCTTTATAGCGGGCAACACGTTGTGATTGAACAACGCTCTCAATACTTCCTTCTTTAATTTGATAATTTTGCGCATTAAAAAGCTCTATTTCAGGGATGAGTGTGCCATCTTGCGCAATCGTACGAATCGTATAAGGCTCTTTGAAAATTAAAAAGAGCATCAATGCCCCAAAAAGGAATGTTGTGTAAAGTAAAATTCTTACAGCCAAAGGTTTACGAATGCCTCACTTAATTTCTCTTTTTCAACCACACAATCAATCATTTCACGCACAGCACCTTTTCCGCCTGTACGAGTAAGCACCACATCAACCTCATTTTGAATGTGAGGAAGTGCATCCGCTGGAGCAAAAGAGAATTCCACTGCTCGCAAAAGAGCAAGGTCATTCAAATCATCCCCAATCGCAGCTACATTATCAAAACCAAGCCCTTCTTTTTCTAAAATAGATTCTAAAACTGCTTTTTTATCTTTGACATCTTGATACAAATAGGTAATACCCAACTCTTTCGCACGACGCTCCACCACACGTGAACTTCGCCCCGTGATAATTGCACTTTTACGACCTAATTTATGCCACGATACAATACCAAAACCATCTTTGACGTTAAATGTCTTAAACTCTTCACTGTCACTATTACCATAGGTGATACCACCATCGGTTAAACACCCATCCACATCAAACACTAAAAGTTCTATCACAACACACCCTTTGTGCTAGGGATGCCTGCGCGTTCATTTTTAATTAAAGAACGTCTTAATGCGACTGCAAATGCTTTAAATGTTGCTTCCAACACATGGTGTTTATTTCTCCCACGAAGGGCTACAATATGGGCAGTAATTCCAGCATTATGCATTAAAGCTCTAAAAAATTCTTCAGCCAATTCCACGTCAAACTCACCTACTTTGCCATCCATCTCAACTTCATAAACAAGGTACGGACGGTTACTCAAATCCAAAGCGCATTCCACAGCGGCTTCATCCATCACCACCACAGCATTGCCATAACGCTCAACACTTAGAATGGGATAAATAGCCTCACGCAACGCTTGCCCTAAGACAATGCCCACATCTTCGACGCTATGGTGAAAATCAATATGTGTATCGCCTTTACATGTAAGACTCAAATCAATCCATGCATGCTTCGCAAAAGCTTCTAGCATATGGTCAAAAAACCCTATCCCTGTCGCAATAGACGATTGACCCGTTCCTTCAAGATTTAAACTAACGCAAATGCTTGTCTCTTTAGTAACTCTTTCTATGCTGTGTACCATTTTTTCCTATTCCCTTACAATAAACGAGCCTTTAAAGAGCCCTTTTGCTATAAAATCAGAGGCTTCATCTTCACTCTCAAAACCTTTAAGCCATACACGGTATATTGGTTCATTTTCAAAAACACCCTCTTTAATAATAGCATTGTAGCGATTATTAACATTCATATTGCTTTGCGCAAAACGGGTTGCTCCCGCTTTATTTCTAAAGGCTCCAATTTGAATCAAATAGTCTGATTCAACAACGCTTTGTTTTGGTGCACCTACAGGCGAAACAACGCCTGAGAAGCCAATGACTTCTAAACCAACAGGACCTGTTCCTTGTGCCACTAAATCCAACCGTGTCGCTGCCATGTAAGAGAGGTCAATAATGCGTGTTCCCACAAAAGGACCTCTATCATTCACACGTACCACAACGCTTTGATTGCTTTTAAGATTGGTAACTTTAAGCATGGTATTCATTGGAAGCGTTTTGTGTGCAGCTGTCATATCGTGCATATTATAAATTTCACCATTAGACGTTTTTTTCCCATGAAAATCTTTTCCATACCAACTGGCAACACCACTAAAATAATCCCCTACACTGACCATCGTAGGCGTATAGGTTTTCCCATTAATCGTATAAGGACGCATCGTCGCTCGATGCATATTGGGTGAATCAATAATTTTCCCAGACTCACCGTATCCTGAAGTTTTATTATTCGAGGAGGGAAAATACGAAGATTTAGAAGAACATCCAACAAAAAAAAAGAGTGCTACACAGAAGCAACAAACGCTACTAATTCTTTGGAATAACAAGGCGCTCCCCCGCTTTCACCAATGCATTTTGCTTTTTATTTGCTTTTAACAACGTTGCAACAGACATATCGTATTTTTTTGCAACCGTTTGTAGTGTATCGCCCATTTTAACAACATAGACCCTTTCACGGCTTACATTTTCTGAGGCTGAAACAGGGGCTGCTTTTCCAAAGGGAACCACCAGTGTCGTATTGGGTTTAAGTGCTGCTTGTTTTAAATGATTTAACTCCATTAAAGCATTAGCACTCATGCCATAATGTTGCGCAATTTTATGTAAAGCATCGCCTTTTTTCGTTGTATAAATGGCATATTTTTCAGGCTCTTTAGTATGGTCGAAATTTTGGCTAAAAGCAACTTGGCGGTCCTGTGGAATGTAGATGTACGACTGTGAACCCATGGGAGGAGTGAAGGTATATTTTAAATGGGAATTGTATGCTTTTAGTTCTTTTGAACCAATACCAATGCTTTCAGAAACATCTTTGAGTGACGTTCCATTTTTAACATTCACTTTAATAAAAGTCGTATTATTGGCACGATTGAGTAAATACTCCGAGTCATTATCAAGCATAAAGCCTGTGCTATTTGAGATAACGCTCATCATCAAGATTTTACGAATATAAAGCCTGCTCTCTTTAGGTAAATATTTTTGATTTTCATCCAAAAGCACACTAATATCATCACTTCCAGCTTTGGCAATCGCCTTACTGACGGTTCCTTCTCCACAATTATATGCCAGTGCCGCTAAGTACCACTTGCCAAACATTGAATGCAATCGTTTTAGATAGGCAATGGCGGCTTCTGTTGATTTAATAGGATCTCTTCGTTCATCAATGTATGTATTTTCAACCAAACCATACCGCTTAGCCGTTGCTGGAATAAACTGCCAAATACCTGATGCCTTAGCAGAAGAAGAGGAGTAAGGATCAAAACTAGATTCAGTCATAGCAAGGTATAAAAATTCTGCTGGAACATCAGCTTCTTGCATCATTTTTTGCAAAACAGGAATAAATTTATCACCATTTTCTAAGGTTTTTAAAAAGTGTTTTGTTTTATAAATTTCAACATCTTCTTTCATAGAAATAAAAATGGAATCTTTTAAAAAGGTGTTGGGAAGGTCAAAATTTTTAAGAGCGATGAGTTGTTTTTCGTAGTTATTGTCCGTATTTAAAAACGCATGGAGACTCTGAAATAAGAAAAAAAGGGTTAGAATAACCTTAAACATGCCTCTCCTTTATCATTGGATTTAGCTTAGATTGTATCTAATTTTATCTTTTCTAAAGCTTTAAAGAGTTTCAAGGCATTTTTTGTGGTCATTGTGTGAACTTCTGTGACACTCATACCTAAAAGTTCCGCCATCTTTTGCGCAACCAATAAAGTATATTCAGGAACATTACGTTGCCCTCGATAAGGCATAGGTGTCAAATAAGGAGCATCCGTTTCTAAGACTATTTTATCCATAGGAATCAAAGGCAAAACCTCAACCAACTGCTTTGCATTTTTAAATGTCAATACACCACCAATACCAAAATAAAACCCTTTATTGGCCAAGTCAAGTAGGTGTTTAGAGGCATTATAACAATGAAGAACTCCTCCCACAACCGATGCCTCTTCTTCTAATAATATACGTTTGCTGTCTTCATTTGCATCTCTAATATGTACAATAAGAGGCTTTTTGAACATTTTTGCAAGCCTGATATGTTTGGCAAAAATTTCGTGTTGTTCTTTTTTCTCCAATGCTTTTTCTACAGTGTCTTCTGGTAAGCGATAATAATCCAATCCACACTCACCTACGGCAATACATTTTTCATCTTTTAAAAAATCTTTTAACCGCTCTTCGTTATATTCGTGATGATGATACGGATGTATGCCTGCTGCAAAAAAAATGTGTTCATACCGATGGGCTAATGCTTGTGCTTTTTCTAAATCATGAATGCTCGCCCCTGGAATAACAATACCACGAACCCCTTCTTTGTAAGCTGTTCCAATAACCTCGTCTACATCATTGTTAAAACATTCATCATCTAAATGGCAGTGCGTATCAATCACCATCATTACGCAACCTCTATCCTATTTTTTCCATTCTTTTTCGCTAAATAAAGCCCTCTATCCGCTTGATTAATCATCTCTTCCACACTTTCTAAATCACCAAACGTAACCCCAATAGAGACACTCACACCCAACGTATCACCCTCTTTTGTTTTAATTTGAATGGTGGAAATCACACTTTTGAGTTTAAGAAAAAATTCCAAGGCTTTCTTTTGCTCCATATTTTTGAGAACCAAACAAAATTCATCCCCACCAATACGGGCAAGGAAGTGGTCATGCACAAGATACTCTTTGAATTTTTTAGCAAGTTCAACAATCACCGTATCCCCAACACGATGCCCTAATGTGTCATTAATGTGTTTAAAATTATCCACATCAATAAGCCCTAACGCAAAAGGCTCATTGCGTTTTTTTGCCTCATTAAAATACTCATGCATCGCATCAAAAAAATAACGACGATTTGCCAGTCCACTTAAAAAGTCATTTTGTGCCATATCTTGAATTTTGGCAATATATTCCAATGAATCCAAAGAGTTGTTAATGCGACACGCAATCTCTTCTCTGGTAAAAGGTTTGTTAATAAAATCATTAGCCCCAATTTTTAAAAACTTTGCAGAAATAAGCTCTGTATTTGTTCCTGTCATTGCGATAATAGAAATCTCATTTTTACTGTACTTCTTTCGTACTTCTTTGGTTAGTTCAACACCATTAATCACAGGCATTTGGAAATCTGTTAAAATCAATTTAATATCAGGGTTATCTTCTAAAAAAACCAACGCTTCTTCTCCATGTGCTGCTACAATTACTTTAAACATTTGATGGTGCAAAAGTGATTTTATCTGAGAACGTGTTGCCATTGAATCATCAACTACCATAACTTTTATATCACGGTTTTTATGCAATCTCTCAATAAGAGTAAAAATGTAATTGACATCATCAATATTGCCTTTATAGACATAATCAATCACTTCTTTTTTCAAAATTGCCTCACGCACCTCTTTATCAATAGAGCCTGTAAGAACAATGGAGGGAATCTTATGTGATAAGACCATATCGACAACTTCACCATTAGGGGCATCGGGTAAATTTAAATCCAAAAGAGCTAAAAAATAATCATTGCTTTTTTCAATCAATGCCTCTGCTTCAGCATAAGTGTATGCAGCATCCACATCAAAAGCAAGGCTTGATTCCATCTTTTTAACGATAAGTTTTGAAAGCGCTTTATTGTCTTCAACAATTAAAATTTTCTCTTTTGCCATTACACCCTACCCTGCTGAAAGTTATATTAATAGGCGTAGATTGTAGCATAAGAAAGATTAGGATTTATAAAAAGAGGAAAGGTGGCTGTGAACGTATCACAACCACACTTTAAAATTTATTTTGCGATAAAAAGAGGATCTGTTGCACCTAAAACATACATACCAATGAGTCCTAAAATACCAGCAAAAAGGCAGTAATATGCTGTTGGAATAGCCGTTTTACGTAAGGTCTCACCCTCTTGTCCCAAAAGTCCAACGGTTGCAGATGCTGCAACAACGTTGTGGATAGCCACCATATTACCCGCAGCTGCACCTACGGCTTGAAGCGCAACCATCAACGCAGTAGAAACACCAATACCCTCAGCCACACCAAATTGGTATTGAGCCAACATCATATTAGAAACCGTATTACTTCCTGCGATAAACGCACCAATCGCACCTACAAATGGAGCAAAAACAGGATAGATGCTACCAACGGTTGTTGAAACGTATTGCGCCATAACAATGGGCATAGAAGCAAAACCTGCACCATTTACACCAGAGTTAATTAAAATACGAACCAATGGAACGGTAAAAATAAGCACGAAACCAGCACCCAAAAGCACTTTGGTTGACTCACCAATTGCTGCACTCATCTCTTTGGCTTTCATGCCATGTAGAAAATAGGTCAATAAAACAACAAAAACAATAATACCGCCAGGCAAATAAAGAGGCTCAATAGAACCACTAATTCCTTTTTCACCTAAAATATTTACAAACGCAACTTTAAAAGAGAGTAAGAATTTTTTGAGTTCAGGGCTCACACGGGTCAATACTAAAATACCCGCAACCATAACATACGGTAACCATGCTACCAAAAGTGACATTTTTTTTGTTTTTTCAGTTAATGTATCTAACCTAATTTCGATTTGACCAATCCAATGGGCTGGCCATTCACTTGCTGGTGGAAAATCCCAAGATTGCTTAGGCACTAAGAATCCACTTTTTGCACCCATAACAACAATAGGAAGCCCTACAAGTGCACCAATAATAGAAGGAAATTCAGGTCCAAGTATAATACCTGTCATCGCATAAGGGATTACAAAAGCCAAACCACCAAAAATAGCGAAGGGAACGGCAGCCAAGCCTTCAGACCATGAAGCGTTTTTTCCAAAAAAACGCGTAAGCATCATGACCATAAAAGAGGGGATTAAGACACCTACAATCGCATGTGTTATCGCAACATTTGTCACTACTGTTTGCAAATACACATCCCAACTAGAACCTACTTCACCTAAACGAGTTGTAATGCCTGCTTTATCAAGCCCACTATTGACACCAATAAGAATTGGCGTTCCAACAGCACCAAAAGTAACAGGTGTGCTTTGAACCATCATACCAAGCATTACCGCTGCTGCTGCAGGAAAACCTAGGGCTACCATCAAAGGAGCAGCAATCGCAGCAGGCGTTCCAAAACCAGACGCACCTTCGATAAAAGCACCAAACAACCAACAGACAATAATGAGTTGGATTCGTCTATCGGCACTAACACCGTTAAAACCGTTACGAATAACGGCTACGGCACCTGAATGCTTCAATGTATTTAAAAGCAAAATTGCTCCAAAAATAATCCACAATACCGCAATCGTAATCACCACGCCTTGCAATGTTGAAGCAAGAACTCTGTTAAAAGAAACCTCCCACACGAATAAAGCAATCAGTGCGGTCATAACATAAACAATTGGCATCGCTGTTTTTGCTTTCATACGTAACCCTACGAGAAGAATACCTGAGGCAATAATTGGCAGTGCTGCAAACAATGCTTGCATTCCTAAACCCATACAAAACTCCTTTTAAAGATTTGACTAAATGAGTATACATTTATTCTAATAAGAGTCTATGAGATTTATACGAAGAAAGGACGATAAAACCTAAAATAAATAAAAAATGTGTATATCTGTTACATCAAAAGAGAAGAAACAAAATTCTTCCCTTTGATATGTTACATATTGTTACTAACTAGCAATGATTTAGCAAAAGAGAGGGCTTCTTCGCTTACACTTTCACCGCTGACCATGCGTGCTAATTCACGAATTCGCTCCTCCGCTTTTAATGGATGAACATGGCTTACATGTAAAGCATCTTTACTCACTAAAAAGTGCTGGTCTGCACATGAAGAGAGTTGGGGTTGATGCGAAATAGCAAAAATTTGGTATGTTTGCGAGAGTGTTTTTAAAACATTAGCAACACTCATTGACTCTTTACCGCTTAAATTGGCATCAATTTCATCCAAAATTAAAACACCACCATCTGCCAGTAAAAAAGCATTGTGCGTTGCTAAAAAAGCCAAACGTACACGGTTATATTCACCCGAACTTATTTTTTTTAAATCCACTTTTCCTAGATTTACATGTAAGACATCATACCCAAGCTCTTGTACGCCACTCTTTGCCAGTTCAAGCGTAAGTGGAGGCATATACAGTTGTGAAAGGTAGTGATTTAAATGCTCTTCTAACAAACCTAAGTAAGCATGACGTACCTTTGAAATAGCCTCACTCTGTTTCTGCACCTCTGTGCTAAGAGTAGCGACTTTTTTCGCCAATTGCTCTTTTTCAAAGGCACTGTTTTCATAGCGTGCAAGTTCTTCTACTTTTTTTTGTCTTTGTGCCAATGCTTCTTCTATGGAACCGTAACGCTTTTTAAGTTGGGCAATTTTTTCAATGCGATCAAGCAGTGATTCCACATCAATCTCATCCAAAGCTTCAAATGTTTCATTTTGTTTTTCAAAAATAAGCCTTAGTTCATTCATGCACGCATCAAAAAAGCTTCCATCTACTTCCATTAAGGTCAGAACTTCATTCACACTGCTCTCACTCTTGAAAATTTCACCCGCTTTTTGCATAGCCTGTTCTATTTTCTCTTTTTTTGAGAGTGATTTTTTAAAACGCACCAACGCTTCATCTTCGCCAATTTTTGGAGCAATTTCATCAATTTTGGCAATTTCAAAACGTGCAAACTCTTTTAAGTCTTCTAGTTTTTTCTCTTCTTCTTCAATGCTTTCTAATGCCTCTTTAAACGTTGTATACTCTGAAAAAAGTGCGCTAAAGGCATACACTGCCTCCCTATGGTGTGGGTTTTTACTCGCACATACCCCATCAAGAAGCGTCAAAAGACGGCTGTTTTCAAACTCATTATTGTCTTTTACGGATAAATAATTGACACATGTGCGAGAAAGTTCTAACATCGTTTTTTTTGAAACCGTTTGTGCATTGATAAAATAGCGAGCATTTTTTGCTTTGAGCGCTTTAAAAATATTGGGGCTCTCTTCTTCGATACCAAACGCTTCTAAGCCTAATGTTTTATCAATCGTCGCTTCGAGTATATCTGCATGTACGTCACCATGCCCAAACAAAGACAAAAGTGCCTGCATTAAAACCGATTTTCCAGCCCCACTAGGTCCTGTAAAGACGACCAAACCCTTGTCAAATTCCATCTGACACGCTGCAAACGAAAGGTGATTTTTGATTAACAAACGCTCTATCACACATGCCCCCAATGCAATTTCTTTTTTAATACATCAAAATAGTCTCTATCCAAACTGTGAATTAACCGTGCGCCCTCTTTAGCACTGCGCACACACACTCGTTCAATCTCATTCATATTATACGTATCTTGACCATCGATAACAATCACGGTATCTCCATCGCTTTCAAAAGAAATCTCAAAATCGACAGGCAAAACAAGGGGTCTTTGAGAAAGAGAATGCGGACAAATGGGTGTTAAAATTAAAGCTTCTGTGAGTGGATAAACCACAGGGCCACCTGCTGAGAGATTGTAGGCCGTTGAGCCTGTTGGTGTTGAGACAATCAGCCCATCGCCATAATACGAATTAAACAATTTACCATCAACATACGCTTTAATCGTGCTCATATGGGATATTTTAGAACGCGATAAAACAATGTCATTAAAGGCAACTATCTTTTCTATTTTACCTTTTACATGTAAAGAAATTTCGAGCATCATTCGTATATCAATACGGTAATGACCTAAAAAAAGTTCCTCTATAAACTGTCTAATTTCATCGGTTTGAATATCGGTTAAAAATCCTAATTGTCCCGCATAAATACCAAGGACTGGCTTATGGTATGCAAAGCTTTTTCGACACAAAGCGATGAGGCTTCCATCCCCTCCAAGCGAGATAAGAAAATCACTCTCTTCGCACATTTGCTCAAAAGAAACACCCTTGTAACCTAACATCTGAGCACTCGTTTGCTCTATCAATAAAGCAACACCTTGCAACTGCAATGCTGACTTTATTTCCTCTACATAAGGCATCAGTGTTGTATCATTTGGCTTGCACACCAATCCTACGGTTTTAATCTGTGTTAAAAGATGAGTATGGTTCGTTATTTTCATGATTTGATTCTATCGTGTCTTTTATTAATCAACGATTATGCTATAATTCACGCTCATTATAAGCACCTTTCGTGCTTTTATCACAAGGGAGAACCACCATGAAATACCTCTTTCTTATAACACTTTCACTGATACTTTTTAGTGGGTGTGCCTATAAAAATGAACCGTTAATGCTTAAATCCTACCAATCCGAATACAAAGGGCCTTCATTGCGCAACAATAAGACCATCTATGTGCGTTTTGTCAAAGATTTACGTGTCAAAAAAAATGTTATTGGTTATGTTGATCAAAAAGGCGGCGATGCTATTTACTTCTTCAGCAATGAAAATTTTGCAGACAAGTACACAGAAGGTTTAGGTTATGCGCTTAATCTAGCGGGATTTAACACGGATGCGAGTAAAACAGAAGCCTCTTTAGTGGTTGAAATTTCCATTAGAGATATTGAATTAGTCTATAACGATAAAAATTTCGATGCAAATCTTAAAGGTGAAATTGAAATTGAAGTTGTTGCACGCAAAGGCGATGAAGTCATTACCCAAAACTTCCGTCAAAAAGGAAGTAAATGGATAGCACCTTCTTACAGTTCTAAAGATTTAGAACCGTTTTTATACTCACTTTTTTCAGACAGTATTGACCAAATTGTCACACGATTAACACGTATGTAATCTATTTAAGAGGCATCTTTGCCTCTTAAAACCCTAAGATACCTCTATCCCCACTCTTTTTAACATTGGTTTTATAAATAAACTAAAGAAAAGCTACGTTTAGCTATACTCATTCTTTAAAAAACGACAACCAAAGGGTTCATTTAGCCCTTACTTAGGAATAAGCATTGAGAAGTCATTATTGTACAGATTTAGATGTCGCTAACATTGGCGAAAGTGTAGAAGTGTGTGGGTGGGCAAACAGCCACAGGGATCATGGTGGGGTTATTTTTATTGACCTTCGTGACAAATCAGGCCTTGTACAACTGGTGTGCGACCCAGCGGATAGTACCAAAGCGCATGAGGTTGCTTCATCGGTAAGAGATGAGTTTGTATTAAAAGCCAAAGGTCGTGTGCGAGCTCGTGGTGAAGGGCTTGAAAACCCACGCCTTAAAACAGGTAAAATTGAAATTGTAGTCGATGAGCTGATTGTTGAAAATGCCAGCGAAACGGTTCCTTTTGTTATTGGCGATAACAATGTGGGTGAAGATGTCCGTCTAAAATACCGCTACCTAGACCTTCGTAACGCCAAAGCCTATGAAATCTTTAAACTTAGAAGTAAAGCTACTGTTGCGGTAAGAAACTCTTTGGATGCACAAGGCTTTTTAGAGGTTGAAACACCCATTTTGACCAAATCAACCCCAGAGGGTGCTCGTGATTATCTTGTTCCTAGCCGTGTGCATAATGGTGAGTTTTATGCCCTTCCCCAATCCCCTCAGCTTTTCAAACAACTTTTAATGTGTGCGGGTTTTGATCGTTATTTTCAAGTAGCAAAATGTTTTCGTGATGAAGACTTACGGGCTGATCGCCAACCTGAATTTACACAAATTGATATTGAGATGAGCTTTTGTGATCAAGAAGATGTCATGAAAGTCACCGAAAATCTTTTGCGTGATGTTTTTAAAGCATGTGGTCATGAGATAAGCATTCCTTTTAATCGTATTCGTTTTAAAGAAGCGATGGAAAAATATGGCTCAGATAAACCAGACCTTCGTTATGACCTTTCTATGATTGATGTGATGGACATTTTTGCGAACTGTAAAAATGAAATTTTTAGCAACATTGCTAAAGATACCAAGAAAAACCGCATTAAAGCGCTTAAAGTCCCTAATGGCGATAACATCTTCTCAAAACGTCAAATGCAAAGTTTTGAAGAGTATGTTCGTAAATTTGGCGCACAAGGCTTAGGCTATTTTCAAATGAAAGAAGATGGTCTCAAAGGTCCTTTAACCAAGTTCTTTGATGAAGCTGATTTGCAAAAAATTGTGGATGCAGCAGATTTACATGTAGGCGATGCTATTTTCTTTGGTGCAGGAGAGAAAAAGGTTGTTTTAGACTATATGGGACGCTTCCGTATCTTTTTAGCAGAACAGATGAACATTATTCCTAAGGATGTATTTGAATTTGTTTGGGTGGTTGATTTTGAGATGTTTGAAGTTGAAAATGGCAAAGTCAAAGCCCTTCACCATCCCTTTACCATGCCGCGCGACATCGACAACACCCCCATTGATGAGATGGAATCTATTGCCTATGACATCGTCTTAAACGGTGTGGAACTGGGTGGTGGAAGTATTAGGATTCATAAAAAAGAGATTCAACAAAAAGTCTTTAAACTCTTAGGCATTGAGGACGAAGAGGCGCACGAGAAATTCGAGTTTTTACTCGATGCTCTTAAATACGGTGCACCACCACACGGCGGTTTGGCAATTGGTTTAGATAGGCTTATGATGCTTATTACCAAAAGTGAAAGCATTCGTGATGTTATTGCTTTCCCTAAAACGCAAAAAGCACAATGCTTACTCACCCGTGCCCCAAGCGAAGTGGAGAATGACCAGCTTCGAGATTTAGGTATTAGACTTCGAGAAAAATCAAAATAAGGGAGAAACTCTATGAAAAAACTGTTTTTAATTATTGGTGCACCAGGAAGTGGTAAAACAACCGATGCAAGTTTAATTGCTGAAAAAAATAGCGATAGTATTGCGCATTACTCAACAGGTGAATTGCTTCGTGATGAAGTGGCAAGTGGTAGTGAGCTCGGTAAAACGATTGATTCGTTTGTCAGTGCTGGCAATCTTGTACCTTTGGATATTGTTATCAACACCATTGTAGGTGCTATTAAAAACAGTCCTAAAGATGTTATTCTCATTGATGGTTTTCCTCGCTCAGACGAGCAGATGAAGGCTTTAGATGCTATTCTTGCACATGAAACAACCGTTCAACTCGTTTCTGTTATTGAAGTTGAAGTCAGTGAACAAGTGGCATGTGATCGCGTTTTAGGACGGGCACGTGGAGCGGACGATAATGTTCAAGTCTTCAACAACCGCATGAAAGTCTACACAGAGCCTTTAGCAGACATTCAAGCTTTTTATGGAGCAAAAAATCTTCTTCATAAAATTAATGGCGAGCGTAGCATTGAAGAGATTGTCTCTGAGATGGAAGCTTTCGTTAAAGGTCATATTTAGATGCACAACTTCTACTCTGTTATCATTGGCACGGAACTGCTCAATGGTCGCAGAGTAGATAAACATTTTACTTTCATTAACCAAGAACTACGTGAGCGTGGACTTTTACATGTAGGAAACTTCATCATCGAAGATTCCCCTTTCTTAATTCAAAACTGTTTTAATATGATTTTACAAGACCCTAAAAGCGTGATGTTCTGTTTTGGAGGCATCGGCGCAACACCTGATGATTTGACACGAGCAATTGCCAGTGAAGTCTTTACGGGGCAGGAATTATCTTTACATGTAAAAGCAAAAGAGCTCATTGAATCTCAATTTGGGAAAGAGGCATATCCTCATCGTATTACTATGGCGATGCTCCCACCAGAGGCAGATCTCTTAACCAATGTTATTAACAATGTTCCTGGTTTTAGCCTTTTTAATCGCTTCTTTTTTACCCCAGGATTTCCCTCTATGGCATGGCCAATGGTACAAGACGCACTTACCAAACACTTTCCTTCTCAAGAAAAACTTCTCAGTGATTCTTTTATTGTAGAATCCCCAGAAAATGATTTAATAGAGATTATGCAGGCCCTTCCCCCAGAGCTTCATTTTTCATCTTTACCTCGTTTTGTGGGGGAAAAACGTCTCGTTGAAATTTATTTAGCGCATCCTAATAAAGCTATACTTAATCAATGGTCTTCCTTTTTCAAAAAAGAAGCCCTCGCAAAAGGTAAAATCATTAAGGATTGTTGCTAAAATATTGATCTAAACCATTGCTAATCCCATCAACAAGCATCTTTTGATATTGAGGGTTGTGCATATTGGTGGATTCTTCAGGATTGGTGATATAGCCAACTTCAATAAGAACAGAAGGCATGGTCGCACCCACAAGCACCCAAAAAGGAGCTTCTCTCACCCCTCCATCTTCCACAGCATAACGCTTTTTGACACTGTTGAGCATGTGCGATTGTATATCAATGGCTGCTTTATTAGAGAGAATAATTTTTTCTCGATTAAAGACATTTAAAAAAGTCTCTTTTGAGTAATAATTCATCTCTTCAATATCCGATTTATTTTCCAGTGCAGCCACATTTTTTGAGCGTTCAGAACGATCTGGAGAGAGAAAAAATGTCTCTAATCCTTTCATTGAAAGCTGTTTAGCTTCCGTGGGCGCAGCATTGGCATGGAGTGAGATAAACAAATCGGCATTTTTATCATTGGCAACTTTTGTTCTATCACGAAGGTTAATAAAAACATCTTTTTGGCGGGTATAAAAAACCTTATAACCACGACTTTTCAACTCTTTTCCCAATGCTAATGCTATCTCTAACATTAAATGCTTTTCCATCTTCTTTTTATAGCCAATTGCCCCTGGATCTTTTCCACCATGCCCCGCATCTATGACAATGGTTTTATTACGATTTAGCGAAGAAGAACTCTGCACTGTTTTCGAAACGACAGGCATACTCTCTTTTTCTGGAGGTAGAACATGACTTTTTTGTGATGTACTTTCTATTTGAGGTTTATTTTTACTTATATTTGGCTCTTTTTCTAAAGAGATAACTACCTTTGACTCTAGTGTACTCACATAGGTTTCAAAGGATTTTGGTGCATCTAAGACAATACGAAGGAGATCATTATTGTACTGACTGATGCGTATATGTTTTAATTTTTGAGGCGTTTGTATATTTAGGGGGGCATTTAAAATCACCGCAGGAATATCAATCACTTTTTTATAACTATCTGAACTTTTAAGCACAAAAATTTTAATACTTTGCTCAGAAATAGGGGAGCCAAAATGCAAAACAATTTCTTCATCATTACTCTCAATGCTTTGTAAAACATTTTTACCTTTATAACTTTTAGGAAGGTTTTGAGTTGATGCATTATTTGGTGAAGAAGAGAGTGCTTTCCCCTTGTTTGATGGTGTTGGGAAGGCTGATTTTTCAGATACACCATCACGTTTGTTTGTATCTGTATAGGTTTGACTTCGAGATGATGAGGCATTTTGTTTCTCTAACGTTGCTAATTCAGACGCATATTTAGAGCTATCATAATTTAATCGTTTTGAAGCTTCAATAAGAAGCGAGAGTGTCTCTTTTTTAAGAGCATCATCTCCATTCATAACCGATTGGATATACAAAGCTTTTAATCCATGAAAAATGCGCAACGCATCATCACGATTTGCTTGTTTTAACTGTACAGTGTATTGCTCTAATTGCTGCATGGGATTTGGCGCTCCAAAGAGCACCATCGTTGTCAGCAAAAAAAGAAAAAAGAGTCTAATGCGTTTCCCCATGAACCAACTTTGCCATAAGTTCTTTAACACTTATAATTTCATTTAGCTTATAGCCATTAGCCCCTGTAAAGAAAAGTCCTGTTTCAACCTTTCCCATATATGCATCACTCAAGCGATCTGCAATACAATACCCAACCGCTTTCGCTTCTTGTCCACGATGACAAGGGCTTACACAATTGCTAATACAGCGAATGGCAGGCCCTTCTCTTTTTTCAACCATATCTATTAAATTCGTTTTTACACCTCGGGCAGGATAGCCCACAGGAGATTTAAAGAGTTGAATGTCTTCTTTTTGCGCTTTAAGCAGTACTTCTTTAAAATTTTTATCTGCATCGCATTCATGCGTACCAATAAAACGTGTCCCCATTTGAACACCCCTAGCACCTAAGGCAAACATTTTTAAAATATCATTATGATCCCAAACGCCCCCTGCTGCAATCAAAGGAAAATCACCCCACGCTTTCATCTCTTCTAAGATAGGTTCAATCAGGTTTTCTAACTGATATTCTTCTTGAGAGCACTGTTCATACGTAAAACCTTGATGTCCTCCACTTAAAGGACCTTCTACAACAATGGCATCAGGTAAGCGATTATAGCGTTGAGTCCAACGCTTACAGATAATTTTTAAAGCCTTAGCAGACGAGACAATGGGTACAAGAGCAACATCTGGATAATTGGCTGTAAATTCAGGCATATTGGTTGGCAAACCAGCCCCTGTAATAATAACATCCACACCCGCTTCACATGAATCTTTAATCACTCTTTCATAATCGTTAATAGCGTATAAAATATTCATACCCAAAGGCTTTGAGCCACAAATTTTACGTGCATTTCTTACAATAGCATTCAAACCCTCTTTTGAATAAAAATTCTCTGTCTCAAAAGGACGTGTATTAATATTTTTTTTACTGTAGTGGCGCTCATCATAATAGCCCGTTCCAACAGAGCTGATGACACCAAGTCCACCTTCCAGACTGACCGTTCCAGCAAGTCTGTCCCAACTAATTCCTAGTCCCATACCACCTTGAACAATAGGGTGCTCAATAGTATATTTTCCGATTTTAAGAGCGTGTAATGACATTATTGCACCTTTAACTTAGCAAATTTACGTTTGCCTACTTGAAGAATATACTCACCACCATTAAGTTGTAGCTGTTCATCGTCCACTTTTTCTTGATTGAGTTTTACGCCACCTTGCTTAATATCACGTCTTGCTTGGGATGTAGACTCTTCTAATCCACAATCCACCAATGCCTTCGCAATCCAAACAGGTGCTTTACATGTAAAGCTTTCTAGCTCGTTAGGAATCTCATTGTGTGCATGCACGCGGTTAAACTCTGCTTGCGCATGAAGGGCTGCTTCTTTTCCATGATAACGCGCAACCATTTCCATAGCTATCATCTCTTTAGCATGTTTAGGATGAACCCTTCCCTCTTCAACATCTTTTTTAAGCATCGTAATTTCTTCTAAACTTTTGGCACTTAAAAGTTCATAATAACGCCACATTAAACTATCTGAAATGCTCAGCATTTTACCGAACATATCCGATGGTTCATCTGTTACCCCAATGTAGTTTCCCAAAGATTTGCTCATTTTATTGACGCCATCTAAGCCTTCTAGTAAAGGCATCATTATCACGGCTTGCTCTTTACCAATGCTATAGGCACGTTGTAAATGACGCCCCATTAAAAGGTTAAATTTTTGATCCGTTCCACCCATTTCAATGTCACATTTCATCGCAACACTATCATAACCTTGAAGTAAGGGATACAAAAATTCACTAATGGAAATAGGCATCTGTGATTTGTAGCGTTTTTCAAAATCTTCTCTCTCTAACATACGTGCAACATTAAAGGTGGTGGTTAGTTCAACCAGCCCTGCCGCGCCCAACGCTTCAATCCATGTTGAATTAAACATAACCACTGTTTTTTCTGGGTCTAGTATTTTAAATACTTGTTCTTTATAGGTTTCAGCATTCGCTAAAACAACCTCTCGTGTCAATTTTTTACGGGTTTCATTCTTCCCCGTAGGATCACCTATCATGCCTGTAAAATCACCAATTAAAAACTGAACAATGGCACCGTATTTTTGAAGCAATGCCATTTTTTGAAGCAAGACGGTATGTCCTAAATGTAAATCAGGTGCGGTTGGATCAAAACCTGCTTTAACTAAAAATGTTTGACCTTTTTCCAAATAATTTTTAACCAATGCCTCAATGCGTTCTTCATCAATAATCTCACTTATGCCTCGTTTAATTTCACTCAACGCATTTTTAAGTTTTATCTCCATGGGTCGTTCCATTTCCTTCTACAATTATTTATACGCATCATTAACTGAGACGAACTCAATCACACGATACTTTCCTTTTAGATTATCTCTTACAGCACTGATATTTTTATCGGGTAATTCAAGGATCATTTCAAAATAATCCGCATGTCCCTCATCTTCAGATTTTCCAAGTTCTATCGTCACAAGGTTAATCTGCATTTTAGCCAAATAAGCTAAAAATGAGGCTAAAGAGCCCTTTTTATTATCAAGGCTTATAATGAGTTTATAGCGATCAGGAGCTTCTCGTGTCCATTTAACAAAGACCATTGGTTCATCAGCTTCCATAAGTGATGCGGCACGTTCACACAATTTGTGATGCACAAAAATATCATTTCCCTTTTTAAATCCTACAATATCATCGCCTCTTTTTGGATGACAACAGTAGTCAAAATAGACATTTGCTATCGTGTGATTGGAATAGATAACGATATTTTCAAATTTTTGTTTTTTAATGCGATAACGATCCTTTTTTAACAAAGGAAAAAGCAAAGTATCTTGAAGTGCATATAGTTTTAAAGTATTGGCAATATCTTGTAAATAAATAGAGTCCGTCGCTACTTTAAAGATTTTTTTAATTGCATGTTCTTGTTCTACCCATGAAACAATTTTCGTTTCTGCCACGCTAAACACATGGGCTAAAATTTTAAGTGCTACTTTATGGTTAATCTCTTTAATCTTTTGACGACAATGAAATTGAATTGTTGTTTTTGCTTTGCCTGTTTTAACACTATTTACCCACGTACAGCGATATTTTGGCTCTTTTGAAGTAACAATACGCACAATATCACCATTTTTTAGCTCCGTTAAAAGGGGAACTTTTTGTTTGTTAATATACGCCTCATCAGCATAATTTCCAACCTCTGTATGTACTTCATACGCAAAATCCAGAACCGTTGCACCACGAGGAAGTGTAAAAATATCACCTTTAGGAGAGAACACTGCAATATCTTCACTGTAGAGATTGTCTTTGGCAATGGCATAAAAATCTTCAATATTGTCAATTTCTTCATTTTGTGTATTTAAATCATTAAGCCAATCTAATTTAGGATTTAAACCCCCTGATTTATATTTCCAGTGTGCAGCAACACCATATTCTGCCGTTTTATTCATATCATTGCTTCTAATTTGTGACTCAATAATCGATTTGTCATCAAAAACTGTTGTGTGAATCGTCTGATACCCATTTTCTTTAGGAATCGCAATATAATCTTTAAAACGTGAAATAAGAGGTCTAAAATGTTGATGCACAATACCCAAAGCTCGGTAACAATCAATAGGTGTTCGAACAATAATACGAATCGCTAAAAGATCCAGTACTTCTTCAATACTTACCCCTTTGCGTTGCATTTTCAGATAAATAGAATAGTAATGTTTTACACGCTTCTGGATGGTAAAATCCGTTTCAATAAAGCCCTCTTTAAGCATGTAATTTTTAATTTTAGAAATAAAGTGATTGAGGCGGAGTTGTAATTGCCGACCATGCTCTGTGATATACGTATCAATTTTATGATATTCGTTGGGCATCACATAGCGAAAACTCAAGTCTTCCAGAAGATTTTTAATCGATGAAATACCTAAACGATGGGCAATGGGTGCATACACCACCAATGTTTCTTCTGCAATACGCTTTTGTTTTACGGTATCAAGAGCAGCAAGGGTTAACATATTATGCAGTCTATCACATAATTTGACCACCAAAACACGAACATCCCGAATAGATGCAATAAGCATTTTTCGAAAAGTTAATGCCGAAGCAACCAATTTGTCATTCGAATAGGAGGGGATTAGTTCAACATCTCTGATTTCAACAATTTTGGTTAATCCATCCACCAAATGCCCTACTTCTTCACCAAAAAGAGCCCTTACTTCTTCAGCAGAACAAGAGGTATCTTCGACAACATCATGCAGTAATCCAGCAACAATCATCGATTCATCACCCCCTAAATAAGCCACAAAAACACATACCAAGAGGAGATGAACGACATATTCTTCACCACTTTTACGGTATTGACCTTGATGTTTTGTGATCGTAAAAGCAACAGCTTTTTCAATATTGGGGGTTGGTTTAATATATTTGTATAAGAGTTCAACCGCATCATCAGAGCGTTTACACTCTTTTACAATTTCAACTAACTCTTCCAAAGTGACGACTTAATTATCAGTAATAGAATCTAATCTAATTTTACCTTCTGCAATTTCCAACAATGCAATATCAGTAAATTTTTGCTTATTTTTATCCGCTTTTATAAGTGGCTCAGCCCCATTAGAGAGTTGGTCTGCTCTTTTAGAAACCATCATCACCAATCTGTAACGATCTTGTCCCACAAGTTCTAAAGCTCTTGCTGTAATTTCTTCTGTTCTTTGCATTTTTTATCCTTATTTATTTCTAACAATAGAGCAATTTTCTAAATTACCCTCAATAATTTTGAGTAAGTTACCTTTTTCAAACATGTTACAGACAACAATAGGCAAATTATTATCTTTTGCAAGTGCGATTGAGGTATCATCCATCACTTTAATATTATCATCCATGGCTCTTTCATAAGTTAACTCATGTAACTTTTGTGCATCTAAAAACTTATTAGGGTCTCTATCATACACACCATCTACTTTTGTCGCTTTGATAATCATATCAGCGCCAATTTCAATGGCACGAAGTGTAGCCGCTGTATCGGTTGTAAAGAAAGGATTACCTGTGCCTGCTGCAAATATAACAATCCTGCTCTTTTCTAAATGGCGCTGCGCACGTCTTACGATAAATGTTTCACAAATAGCTTCCATTTTAATTGCACTTTGAACACGCACTTCCATTCCTACATGTTCCAACGCTTCTTGCATCGCAATACTGTTAATAACGGTTGAGAGCATTCCCATATAATCACCGCTGGTACGCTTAATAATACCATCTTTCGCAGCACTCACCCCTCGAATGATATTTCCTCCACCAATCACAATCCCTACTTCGATTCCTTGAACCACTAAGGACTTAATTTCATCAGCAATAAATTTTAAAATAGACGTATCAATTCCAAATCCATTATTACCAGAGAGTGCTTCACCAGAGAACTTAACTAAAACTCTTTTTCTCTTCTGCATTGTATATAAACCTTTCATTTTAGGCATAGAAAACTTCTATATTTTACACAAAAAGACCTAAAAACTTACTTTGCAATCATCTCTAATGGATCAATGTGGAAGTTCTTCTGGGTGACTTCAAAGGTAAGGTCATTGTCAACACGACCAATAACATACCCTTTTTTAATTTTTTGTCCCACTTCAATGGTCGGGGCAATTTTTGAGAGATGGGCATAAATCGTATGAATTTCATCACTGTTTTCAATAATGACGACTTTTTGCATCGAAGCCGTATCTTTGGCAAACACCACTTTTCCACTTAAGACACTTTTAACAACAGCATCAGGAGTTCGAGACGATAAAACCACAGATTCATTAAAAATTTTAATGTTATAAATCGGATCAATATAATCACCAAATCGACGCTTCACACTGTAAGCCTCTAAAGGAGCAATGGTTTTTTCCCCTACATATTTTTTTACATTACTGTTTTGATACGATGAACCAATTTGTCGAATATTTGATTTTCCTGCAACACCTGCTTCGGGTGTTTTTTGTTTTTTCGCATTTTGTTCGGCTAAGCGTTTTGACTCTTCTTGCACTTTAATAATCTGTAACTTTTCAAGTGTTGCCCTAATCTCTTCACGCTCTTTTGCAATAGTATCGAGCTGTCTTTTATACTCTTCTTTTTTACGATTCAATGCAACAATAGAGCTCTCTTTCTTTTTTTCTAAAACAATCAGTTCATCTTTTTTATTTTTTGCACTTTGAATATCTGTATGAATGGTTTTAATTTCAGTGCTTTGTGAAAGAATTTGATCGTTAATCTGTTTGTACTCATTTCCAAGCTGTCCAAGTTCTTTACGCATAATAATATCCATCTTCTGCAAAACCTCATCCACCAAAACACCCTCTTCATTATCTGAGTATTCTCCATCGGAAATCAAATAAAATGAAAAATCTTCAGCAATAATTTTAATAAGTTTATGCTCCAAATCTTTCTTTTTTAAAGAGAGGACTTGTGTATCTTTCACCAAGCGCTCAAGGTACTCCTGCTTACGTGTTACACTCTCTTGTGATGCATCAATATTTTTGCTCAGAGATTCTATTTTTTCTTTGACTTTTTCAATATTTTTTTCTTCTTCAATAATATCACTAGCAATGTCTTGCAATTTGCCATGCAGTTGTTTTTCAGCTTCAAGCGTTGATTTGAGTGTTTTTGATTTTTCAGTAATTTTTAAATCAGTATTTGCACTTATACTCTGTGTGAGCATACAAAGACATGTCATCCAAAACCATCGTTTCATACACGGCCTATCTTTCGAGAAACAATCGTCACCGCAATAAAGGAGAAAAGAAGTGAAGCACCCAAAAGCGTACCTCCCTCACGGAAGAGATCAAAAGTAGGAATATCAATATCTAATTCTGCTGCAAACGCTTGAACAAGCGCTAATTTTGGAGCAATAACATACACAGCGCATACAGCAAGAGCGCTTATTAATGTATCGACCAATGTCATACGATACAGCATGGCACTTTTCATAAAAAAAGAGGCACCAAAAAGTGTCATAATGGACATCCTTCGATTATGCTCGTATGTCCAAATACGAATTTGTTTAAAAATCAGCAAAACGGCAACAAGTGCAATAAAACCTGCAAACACATATACCATGGATTGTAACAATAAAAACATTTTAAAGACTTTCTCATGTGTTTTTGCAAAAGTCTCAACACGAGTAATAGAGCTAATACTGGTCAATTTTTGCTTTATTCCCTCAAGACGTTTTTGGCTTGGCATCGTATCAAGTTTTAATGAATAAAATTTAGGAAGGGCTATTTGCAAAAGGCTTAAATTCTTAGAAGACATATCATTTTTAAGACGATCTAAGATTTTTTTGCTACTAATTTCACTGAGTGAATGCAACTCAGGAATCTCTTTTTTTAATGCTTCTTCATTCAATTCAGAAGAAGAAACCAAGACAATAGCATAGTCATTGACAATTTTAACCTCATACTCATAAACAATACTGTTCACCATTTTCGTAAACTGAAACGAAAAAAGTAAAATAAAAACAGAGATAATAATTGAAAAATGACTATTAATTGACTTCATGCAATACCCCACCCTCTAAAAAATAGTGCTTATAATCAATACCTAGGGTTGAGGGGATATTATGGGTCACCACCAATACGGTTGTACCTAAATGCTCTTTAGCACCTTTGAGTAAATTCCAAATCACTTCACTGGAGTAACTATCAAGATTTCCTGTAGGTTCATCGGCTAAAATCAAAATAGGATTGTGTGCAAGCGCTCGTGCCATTGCCACACGTTGTTGCTCTCCCCCGCTGAGTTCATAGGGGTATTTATTGACTTTATGGAGCAATTTAACATGTTTCAATAACTTATGCGCCTGCTTGATACAAACACTCTTAGAAAAACCGCCAATAATAAGAGGCAACATCACATTTTGTTCAACCGTCCATTCATCAATCAGTTTATAATCTTGAAAAACAACCCCTAAATAACGTCTTAACACATTGAGTTTTGAGCTATTAATCGTTTTAAAATCAACACCGCACACATTAAGTTCTCCCATTTTAGGGAAAAGCTCTCCATACAATGATTTAATAATAGTCGATTTACCGCTACCACTTTTGCCTGTAATAAAGACAAATTCTTGTGCTTTTATTTGCATACTCGCATCCGTAATAATAGGCTCATCTCGATCGTAACTTAAATTTAAGCCTTGGGCTCTAATGACATATTCCATCAAACCACTCTTTAATTAAGGTATGTGCTGCTAGGTTGCTTTTGGTTGCTAAAATGGCATTGGGTAAATAAGAAACTTTTCCTTCTTCAATACAAATATAACACTTTTCATTGCGCTCATTTGCACCAAAAGAGAGACGAATTAACCCACTCTTTGCATTGATTTCAAACAACTCTTCGAAGTGTACAAAAAAACCATCCCCCCGTAAAAGTTCTTCTTTAAAAGCGTGAGCGATTTTGGAAAAATCAACATTTTGTTCAAAATTCAGTGTACCTAAACGCTCAATCTCTTCTGAATGTATCTCATTGGTTAAAACAACATCGTAGATGTCTTTTTCCATTTTTAACCATCGATCTTCATACTTACTGGTAATTTCAAGTTCGGCATTTTTCTTTACATGTACCTCTGCTTTTGAGAGTTGCATCATCTGAGAGAAGGTGAACTCAAAATAAAGAGGACTGTCTGTTCGTAACTCCAATGTACCCTTTACATGTAAAACCCTCAAAGCCTCTTCAATAAACGAGGCTGAAAAAACACGACGGTGCGGTTTTTTATCCCAAGGGACGGGAAAATGTACAAAAATGCGACCCACACGGTTAGACGATAAAAACTCCATAAAGAGTCTCGCATCATAATCCACCACTAAAATATTTTCGATGCACTGAAGTTCACACTGCTTGAGTACCTGCTCAATGGAGGGCTTATGAATCTCAAGCCCAATAAATTGAATATGCGGGTTTTTTTTGGCTTGATGCAGTAAATGCCTCCCACTACCAAAGCCAATTTCAATCCATATTTCACGCTCTGGCTGAAACGAATGCGCAAAAAAACCAATCTCTTTAAGATACGCTGAGGGCTTTACATGTAAAAACTTTTTAGGCTCAATATTGGAAAAAATCTCTTTGGCGTTACTGGCATCCCTAAAATCAATCAAAACTTTCTGTAGAAAAGAGGCTTGTGTGGGGCGTGTTGCTTTATCGCCTTTGACTAAAAAACCACCCTCTTTTTTCGGATGAATACGAATCAAAATAGGCTCGCCTCCCATAGAAGCCATAATAAGAATATTGCCTCTTTGAGAGCGTGCCTCATATAAAAACGTCGTCTCCCCAAACGTAGAAGGGTAAGCTAAAGTATCAAAATGCTCGGTATGAAAATTTGGCATAAATGGCTGTTATTCCTTTGGTATGGTAATCATAACACTATCAGAGGGCTTAGAGGCGATCCCAAATTTATCAATTGCGATAATATTATACTTATACGTGACGCCCAAAAGTATATCCGTGTCTTGGAAATTGTTTTCAAAGATACCTGTAAAACTCTGTGTTTTGGTTTCACCCGCACTCTTAAACTCTTTTGTAATCGTGTATTTAATCGCGTTTTCATTGCTATTCCACGCCATAAAAACGGAACGACCATCGTATTTGGCAGCATGGACCAAAGGCGCACTCAAAATAGGACGGGTCATGCCCACCACAGGATTCTCAGGCTGTTTAGACTCTAATCCATCTTTATCGACAGCCACAACTTTGTAATAATACATTTTGCCATTGTCGTTGATTAAATCCTCAAACGCAGTACTGTTGGTTTTGCCATAAAAACTGTAAAAAAGGCTTGAAGTAGGCGATCGATAAATTTTATAATAGGCGAAATCAGCCTCACTAAATGCTTCCCATGTGAGAAGAATTTTTTTAGGTAAATCAGACGTAGCCTGAACCCCGACGATACCCCTAGGCGCAGCCTTAGTACGTGCTTCAACCACCTGAGAGGGTGCAGAGAGAACTCCATCGTGTGTTTTGACTTTTACACGGTAACGGTACACATAATCGTTCAAAAGCTCTTTATCAATAAATTCAGCGTTTAAACGCCCCTCAACCTTGCCTACCTCATCCCATGAGGTCGATTTATACTCATTACGCTCAATAATATACGTTGTTACATTCTCCAAAGCATGAGGCCTCCAAATCACTTTAGCTTGCGCAGGAAGCCCTGAAATAGCTGTAAAAAAGGAAACAGGTTCCACTACTCCCACGGTTGGTGTTTTTGCAACAGGCATCGTTGTTGTTGCACTGATGCTTAGGCTAGGAGCAGATTCATGCTTATCCGAAGCATACGTGCTCATTTGGTAACTGTACGTTGTATTGGGTGCTAGCTTTGTATCGACATAATGTGAAACATATTTGTCTTTAATCGTAGCGATTTTTTTCATTCGCCCACCCTCTAAACGGTATAAGTAGTACCCCTCAATCGTATTGCCATAAATGGGTGTCCATTCAAATCCAATTTCGTTACCACTCGCAAGTGTTCGTATGTTTTCCACCAAAGGTAATGAGGCATCAATAACAGGCTCTTTTGGTGTTTCAAGTGTTTTTGTGCACCCACTTATCATGAGCGCTAAAGCCATCAATAATCCTATCTGAAGTAATCGTTTCATGAATTGTTTCCTTATTGAAATGATGTGTTAAATAGGTATCAAAATCGTCCCATAAAGGAGCACGTATGTGTAACATTTCTCCGCTACGTGGATGTTTGAGATACAAAATGTAAGCATGTAACATAATACGGGAGATTTTATCATGATGGCTCTTAAAGCCGTATAAACTATCATAAAGAATGTGGCGTGAAAGCGCACCCAAATGTACCCGTATTTGATGGGTTCTTCCTGTGAAAAGTTTAGCAGAAATCAACTCTTTCTTCCCATCATGAGAAAGAGCCAATTTACAAAAAGCACTCTTAGCGCTCCTACCTTCTTTTTGAATTGCCATTTTTAAACGGTGGTTTAGGTTCCGTCCAATAGGCAAATCTACTACCACATTTTCTTTTAAGGGAACATCAATTAATGCGAGATAATACCGTCCCATACTTTTATCTTCTAACTGGGAGGCTAAAGCGACATGTGCCTCATTGGTTTTAGCAATCACTAATGCACCACTGGTCTCTTTATCAATACGATGCACAATCCCATGGCGCTCTTCACCACTAATGGTAGAAAGTGAAATACCCCGTTTTTTAAGCCAATCGACCAAGGTAGCTTCTTTCACGCTAGGAGCGCCATGCACCGTTAAAAAAGGAGGTTTATTGATAATGAGTAAATCCTCATCTTCATACAAAATAGGTACGTCAAAAGTGACATCGTAGGCACTTTTTGATTCATCTGCTTGGACAAATTCATACCGTACCACTTGTGATTCTTCAAGTTTTAGGCTACATTTATGGGTCAAAACACCATCCACATAAACGCCTACATTTTTAATTAATTTTTCCACTTGATTGCGTGGCAATTCAAGGGCTTCACTCATGGCGGCATCTAAGCGCTTTGAGACTTTACATGTAAACTCCATACAACCCACTTTCTCTATTTTTTGATATACTGCCCTTTTAAATTCCATTCTTCTTTTAAAATATATTGCTCGTAAAAACGAGGAATTTTCTAACTAAATCACGTAAGGGAGTGTTGTGTTTCAAATTGATAGACGAATCTTAACACATTTTGATTTTTTAATTCCTATACTGGTCATTCCTATCATCGCACTCTCTTATTATTTGATTTCAGAGGCAAACACAACCTTAGCGAATAAGCAAATTGTTTATTTTGCTGTTGGTTTTTGTGCTTTTGTCTTTTTTTTTATCATTCCCATTAAAAAAATTGAATGGCTGATTCCGCTTTTTTATTGGTTTACCATTATCCTCTTAATCAGCGTTGACATTTTTGGTATCTCCAAATTAGGGGCTAAACGATGGCTTGAAATCCCGTTTGTCCATTTTACGATTCAACCCTCTGAAATTTTCAAACCTGCTTTCATTCTCATGCTAGCCTACCTTATTAAACACAATCCTCCTGAACACAATGGTTATGGATGGAAGTCCTTTTTTAAACTGAGCTTTTACATTCTTTTGCCCTTTCTTTTGATTGCAAAAGAGCCCGATTTAGGAACAGCCCTTATTTTGCTCCTCTTAGGCTATGGGATTCTTTTTGTCATTGGGGTGAATAAAAAAATTTGGTTGACCCTTGCTCTTATTATAGGCATTAGCAGTCCCTTACTTTACAATAACCTCCATGAGTACCAAAAAAAGCGGATTTCTGATTTTCTCTCTGAAACACCTAGTTACCATGTAAGACAATCTATTATTGCGATTGGTTCAGGGGGACTTACAGGAAAAGACCGTAACGAAGCGACACAAACACACTACAAATTCCTACCCATTTCAACCAGCGATTTTATCTTTGCTTACACCGTTGAACGCTTAGGCTTTTGGGGTGCTTTAGGATTGATTAGCTGTTATGCACTTCTTATTGTGCATCTTATAACATTGACCTATAAGCTCAAACATGATTATTTTACACAAGTGATTACTACGGGTATCTCTTTAATGATTTTTTTCTATATGGGTGTTAATATTTCCATGACCATTGGGCTTGCACCAGTGGTAGGCGTTCCTCTGCCCTTTTACAGTTATGGCGGGAGTAGTTTTATCACTTTTTTTGCTCTTTTTGGTATTTTAGAGAATTTATTAGCCTTTCGCTTTGACCCAACCTATCGTTGCATTAAATATTCACTCTAAGTCCCTATTTTTCAGTCTTTTTTTATATTATTTTAACAATTAAAAGGGTAAAATTCCACTCTTTAAAATGGGTCCTTAGCTCAGTTGGTTAGAGCACCCCGCTCATAACGGGGTGGTCGAGTGTTCGAGCCACTCAGGACCCACCACCTTTCTTCAGAGTTATGATTTTATGGAACATAGAGGTATAAAAATGAAAAAAGCACTTTTGGGGTTAGGCCTTCTTGCTCACGTTACACTTTTTGCAGGTTTCCTTGATCACCTCATTGGAAAAGACCGTGTTTATTTAGAAGAAAATGGTTTTAAGTGCACAGAGTTTTCCTGTGTTACCAAAGATCATAATTATTTTAATATTAAATCTTTAGACAATGCAATTGATTTTGTTGAAGTTTACAGCACGGATAAAGACGAAGTTTATAAAATTGCCATCTACCTTTATCAAAATGATAAATTAAAGAACAAAGAGATGGATGAGGCTTTTTTTAAAGCCATCAGTAAACTGAATGAAAAAACAAAATTCACACATGAACTCTCAAAAATCAGTGATAAATTTGGTGATGAAGCCTTAATCACCATTACAGATAGTAAACGTGCAGCTACGTACGTCAACACCCTTAGGGATGTGTATACAGAAAGCATAAAACAGTATAACGAATCAGGTAGCCTACGCTAATTTTGGCTACCTTTTTTATATGGTTTTTAAGCTTTTTTTCTTCCTTTTAGTGCATACCTCTTTTTTAAAAGAATGTGATACAATACCTCTTCTTCGTTCATAAATAACATAAATTAATAAGAGAATATACGATGCAAGTGATTATCGCAGGTGCTGGAAAAGTGGGTTACAACGTTGCTAAACATTTAATGCATAATAACAGTGTTACCGTTATTGATCAAAATGAATATGCTATTTCAAATATTCAAGAAAATCTCGATGTTTTAGGTATTTGTGGCAATATTGAAAATCCACATACTTACTTTGGCATTGACCCAGAGATTGATCTTTTTATTGCTGTCACTGATTCGGATGAAGTCAATCTTCTCTCTTCCCTCATTATTGACAATATTGCAAACGTCAAACGTAAAATTATTCGCCTCAAAAATACCTTTTTTGCGAGTGATCAAGTCAAGGCGAAACTCAACATTCATGAGACCATTGTCCCCTCTGTGGAGGCAGCACAGCCTTTTAAGTATCTTGTTGATTTTTCACATGCCTATAATGCTAAAGCCTTTGCCTATACCAAAGCGCTTTTGGTTTCTGTTCGATTAAGGGAAGATTTTCAACCTCGTATGATTTCAACCTTTATTGGTGAGCTTAATGGTGAAGTTGCAGTAGCAGGGATGGAACGTAAAAAAGAGTTTTTTGTTCCAAAACCTGTTGAAACCATGCTCCCCAATGATTTAGTCTACTTTCTAGCCTTTCCTAATGCCATTGTCTCATTGCGTAGCCTCGTCTGTGAGATGACTGAGCCTATGACACCCATTAAAAACTGTGTCATTTTTGGAGCCGATTCTCTTGGCGTTGAAATTGCAAAAGTACTCCTTAAAAAAGGCATTGAAGTTCAAATTATGGATAAGAATATTGAACTGTGTCGTAAAGCCAATATTGAACTTAAAAACAAAGCAACCGTTTTAAAAACCACCTATGATGCTGATCATATTATCACAAAAAATCGTTTTGACACCGATATGTTTATTGCCGCAACCAAAAACGATGAATACAACATTACCAAATGCATTGAAGCCAAACAAAAAGGGATTAAAAAAATCATAGGTATTAATAATGATATTGCCTACTCTTCTTTAATGCGAAATCTTAACATTGAAGTGGTGCGTGGCGAAAAAATCAATGCTTACTATTCGATTTTAGAGCGTATTCATTCGAACAGTCTTTTTATGCAAAAAAAGTTTTGCGGAGGCGAAGGCTCTATCTTAATGCGAAAAATTGATGAAACATCGCCGCTTCTTGATAAAAAGCTTGTTTTACCTGAAAAAATTGATGACAAAGGTCATTTTGTAATTTTACGGGGTAATGACATTTATGAATACCGATTGCTCCCCTCTTATGAAAAAGATGATGTCATTGTTGCCTTTATTAAAGAGTCCGATTTTGAACCTGTTTCAAAATGGTTACAACAAAATTCCTAAACTAAAAGAGCGCCATGAGTCTTAAAAGTATTTTAAAATTTGTTTCGGCCGTTGGGTTGGTTGTTTTTTTCATTCTTCTTTTACCCCCAATTGTAGGTTTTTTTTACAATGAGGATGTTTTTGTCTATTTACTTGCTATGTTTTCTCTCTTCATCGTCAACCTTGCCATTTATCTGATTCTCAAAAACGATGAGATGCATTTAGGGATTAAAGAGAGCATTATCTCTGTCAATGTGATTTGGATTTTACTGGGAATTGGTGGGGCTATTCCTATGGTACTGTACACAAGCATTGATCCTGCAGGTGCATTTTTTGAGGCCATTAGTGGATTTACCACCACAGGGGCCAGTGCGTATAGGGATGTTGAGATCTTACCAAAGTCCATTCTTTTTCACAGAAGCCTTATGCATTGGATTGGGGGAATTGGGATTATCGTTTTAGGTGTTGGGCTTTTACCTTTGATTAATCCAAGTGGCTCGCTTAGCCTCTTTAAAGCAGAGTCCACAGGAATTTCCATGGATAAGATTACACCCAAAATCAAAGATACCGCCAATCGTATTTGGGCTGTGTATATTTTATTTACATTGCTTGATTTTGCGCTCTTAATGCTCTTTGGTATGAATTGGTTTGATGCGCTTAATCATGCATTTTCAACCATTTCTACAGGAGGATTTTCTACAAAGAACAGCTCCATTGGTGCTTTTAGTGATGGTGTCATTTGGACAACGACTTTTTTTATGATTATTTCAGGTATCAACTTCTTAGCACATATTCGTTTTTTTAAAGGGGATCGTCAGTGTTACAATACGGAAGAAACAAAATGGTATGTGGGTTTGATTATTCTTTTGTCGCTTATTTTAACGCTAATTCATACCCAAAGCAGTGATGACTCCTTTTATGATTCCCTTAAACACGCTTTTTTTACAGTGACCACCTTAGCCACAACGACTGGATTTGCTTCACTTGATTATGAAAAATGGGGACAATTTGCCTTAGTCATTGCCATACTTGCGATGATGATGAGTGCCAATACAGGCTCAACGTCAGGTGGTATTAAAATGATTCGCTACATTCTCTTCTTTAAAAACATTGCCCTAGAGATTAAGCGTACCATTCAACCTGATGTCATTACCTCTATTTTTGTCGATGGAAAGCAAATTAAAAGTTCTATTATTAACTCTATTTTTGGTTTTTTTGCACTGTTTATTCTCACCACATTCTTGCTGATGCTCTATTTGTATGCTAGAGGATTCGACTTTTTAACCTCTTTTAGTACAGCCCTTGCGATGGTGGGAAATATTGGTCCAGGACTCAATCTAACGGGCCCTTCTCAAAATTACGCATTCTTTTCATGGTACGATAAAATCATTCTATCCTTTGCCATGATTATTGGAAGACTCGAGTGTTACACCGTCTTTATTATGCTAGGAAGAAGCTTTTGGAAGAAGTTTTAAACCCTTCCAAATACTCTTTACATGTAAAGATCACAAAGGCTGTTTGTAAAGGGCTTTAAGGGCTTGTTCGATACCTTTTAATAAGGTATCAATCTCTTTAGTTGTATGGGTGTAATGAATAGAAATGCGAAGCCAACCTGGTTTTTCACTAAAACTCTGTCCATCTTCAAGTTCTAACAAATCATGTCCATACGGTCCTGCACAACTACACCCTGCTCTGGTCTGAATCCCAAAATGATCAGAGAGATACTGCGAAATAACATAAGGGTTGATACCATCGAAGTTGAGTGAAAAAATAGGCAGTTTATCCTGAGAATATTTACAATAAAGCTTTACACCTTTTATGGCTCGAATACGTGAACCAAAATATTTTTTAAGCATCTCTTCACGCTCATGAATCTTCTCAAGTCCAATTTCATTGCGAAGGTTGTACGCTAAAGAAGCTTTAATAAACTGTAAAATACCTGGTGTTCCCGCATCTTCAATCAGTTCAATATCTTCTAAAAAATTATGCGATACCCGTGAGACATACGCAACGGTACCTCCCCCTGCAAAGGTTGGTTGACTCTGTGTGCATAACGCTTTGCTCATTACCAACAGCCCACATGAACCTACACCACCTAAGAGTTTATGGGGCGATAAAAAAAGTGCATCATAATAATTACAATCAATGTTTACATACGGAGAAGCCGCTGCACAGTCTAATGAAACAATGCCTCCATAGTTTAACCAAGGTATACAATGCCTTATAATCACTCATGATTCCCGTTACATTCGAAGCCACTGAAAAAGAGGCAATAATTTCTCTGTTTTTATGCACCTCAAGTTGTGTTTGTAAAAACGTCAAATCAATCTTTTCCTCTTCATCCAAAGGAACCCGTATCAACTCACACAATCCTTCTCGAAAACTCAGCTCATTGGAGTGATGCTCATAGGGTCCCACAAAAACCACAGGTAAATTTTTAGGTTTACATGTAAAACGCTTGAGGCTTTGAGGAGGAATATAAATACCCATCAATTCTTGAAATTTTTTAATCGCCCCTGTGGCACCTGTTCCACAAGGAAAAAGATAAAATCGCTCATCAATGCCTAGCGCTTTTTTTAAATCTTCCCTAGCCTTAGCATAGTATGCACTGGTTTTTACAGCACTGGAGGAGACTTCAGAGTGTGTATTGGCATAGGTTTTTAAAATCTCTTGCATCTTTTTTTCAATGGGTTTATACGCTTGTCCTGAAGCAGTATAATCAAAATAGAGAATCCCCTTCTCTTTGATAATATGTTTACGTATCTCTTGCACGGCACTATCCAAAACTTTTTTGGCTATTATACTCTTCATAAACCTCAAAAAAGATGATGGGAATCAAAAATGATTGATGAAAATTTACTCAATAGCCTTAGTGCCAAAGAAAAAGAGCTTTTTAAACAAGGACTTGAAGATCTTATCAACCAAACCTATGTCATTGAAGATGAGTACAAAAAGCTGAACGAATCCTACACCGCCTTGCAAGATTTTATTCGTCAGATTATTGAAGTACAACCTAATGCCCTGTGGGTTTTAGATGAGCAAGGTGCTATTTTTTTACAAAATACAGAAGCAAAAAAGTTAGGTGCTATTTTGCTGGCATTGCCCCATCAAGAAATGGCAAAAGAAGTAGAGTTCGAAGGATGTTTTTACCTGCTAAAAAGTGTTAAACAAGGCGATAAACGCATTATTACTGCCACAGATATTACTGAGGGAAAACGCCAAGAACGCCTTGTTTCTATGGGACAAGTTGCGGCGCATCTCTCTCATGAAATCAGAAATCCTATAGGCTCTGTCTCGCTTTTAGCTTCCACGCTTTTAAAAAAGGTTGACCCTTCCATTAAACCTATTGTCACCGAAATAAAAAAAGCGATTTGGCGGGTGGAGCGTATTATTAAAGCAACGCTTCTTTTTACCAAAAATGTACAAATCAACCCCTCGATATTTTACATGGATCGTTTCATTAAAGAGTGTGAAGAGGCTATTTTACACTACTCATACACCAAAGAGATTCATTTTACCTATAACGTTCCTCATATCGAGATGAAAGGTGATTTTGAGCTTTTAAATTTGGTATTGCAAAATTTCATTTTTAATGCGATTGATGCGATTGAAGAGAGCGATAATGAAGAAGGGAATGTTAGCATTGCCTACGTCGAACATCCCCACAGTATTCTTTTACATGTAAAAGACGATGGTAAAGCGATTGAAAATAAAAATATTCTTTTTGAACCCTTTAAAACCACCAAAACTAAGGGAAATGGCTTAGGGCTTGCGCTTTCTTTACAGATTATCCAAGCCCATGGCGGAGAAATTTCTTTACTGGAAAATCCTAAAGGATTTGAAATTAAACTTCCCCGTTAGTGCTTTTAGGCAATAACCTCAACCCAATCTAGCTCTGCTAATTTCTCATCCAAACTGTCATCTACCCCTAAATGCGTTTCGATGAGAACATTTTGTAATTTTGAGGTAATAATCAAATGCAAGGCTCTTCGCCCTCTGTGCTCTTTAACCAACTGATAGAGCAGTTCTAAAGGTGTTGAATCTTCTCCAATGGCAATTTTAAGCACTTTAGGCTCAAGTGGCACTTCAATAACTTTGGTTTCAATCTTCTCTTTTTTAGCATCGTCTAATTCCATAATCTTCATAACACGCATCTTGGTATTTTGACCATCATTGGAGACATCTACCTTAAAACAAAGCGGTTTTTCTAAATCCATTTTAGAAAGGGCTTCTAGCTGTTTTTCAAATACGGTAAGTTCCATAGAACCATGAAAATCCATTAAGGAGATAATGCCAAATTTATTCCCTTTTTTGCTTATTTTCTCCGTAATACTCTCTACTTTTCCAATAAACAGCGCTTTTGAACCATCTTCAATTTGGTCTTTTTCACTGGAAAGTGTATAACTCATCTCATCAATTTGGGCTCTAAACGCATCTAAGGGGTGACCTGAAATATAAAAACCAATGGTCTCTTTTTCAAGTTCTAAAATTCTTTTACCATCAAATTCTGCAATGCTATCAATTGAAATATTAACAGTCGTCATCTCCGCACTATCGCCAAAAAGAGAATACTCGGCCATTTTTTTAGCCCGAGAGCACTCTCCACTGGCTTCAATAATATTATCTATACTCTCTAACAAAGAACGCCTCGTGTAACCAAAATCATCAAAACTGCCCGATTTAATGAGCGATTCTAAGACTTTTTTATTGACTTTTGAGCCATCAATGCGTGAGATAAAATCGCTCATATCGGCAAATGGCGCTTCCGCTCTGGCTTCTAAAATTTTGCTAATGGCTGCATTGCCAACACCTTTAATCGCCCCCATACCAAATAAAATGGCCTCGTCCCCATGAGCGTCTGTAATAGCACGAAATTCAATAAGAGAGTGTTGAATGGAAGGAGGTAAAAGTTTAATGCCTAAACGCTTCACCTCATCAATGTATTTAACAATTTTATCAGTGTTATCTTGCTCTGAGGTCAAAAGCGCTGCCATAAACTCTTGCGGATAGTAGCATTTCAAGTACGCCGTTTGAAAGGTAATGAGTGCGTAAGCGGCAGAGTGTGATTTATTAAAACCATAGCCCGCAAACTTCTCAATTAAACCAAAAAGCTCAATCGCATGCGCTCTATCTAAGCCTTGTTTGACCGCACCATCAGCAAACTCTTCGGCTTTTTGTTTCATATAGTCAATCTTTTTCTTACCCATCGCACGACGAATCAAGTCTGATTCACCCAAACTAAATCCACCAATGCTTTGAACAATTTGCATAACCTGTTCTTGGTAAACAATAACCCCATAGGTTGGCTCTAAAATGGGTTGCAAGGGTTTGGTAAACTCATCAAAAAAGTAGGTAACCTCTTTACGCCCGTGCTTTCTATCAATAAAATCATCCAACATGCCTGATTCCATCGGACCTGGACGATACAGTGCTAAAACCGCAATCAAGTCTTCAAAGGTATTGGGTTTTAAACGCTCATTAAGCGATTGCATACCGCTGGATTCTATCTGAAAGAGTCCAATGGTATCACCACTTTGGATGAGTTCATACACTTTAGGATCGTTCAAATCGAGTGCGTTAAAATCAATGATTTGGTTGTAGCGTGCTTTAATAAGTTTAAGTGCATTATCAATCACCGTAAGTGTCTTAAGTCCCAAAAAGTCGAACTTAATCAAATCCACATCTTCAAGATAGTTAAGCGAATACTGCGTCACCAGATGCTCTTCACCTGAGGGTTGATACAAAGGGGTTTTATGCCACAACTCCTCATCACTGATTACCACACCCGCCGCATGCATACCCGAATTGCGATTGAGTCCTTCAAGTGCAAGCGCAAATTTCCACACCCGCTGCATTCTAGGATCTCGCTCAATAAGTTCTCGAAGCTTTGGCTCTTTTTGATACGCCCCTGCTTTGTACCCCTCTTCGCCCTCAACACCCACACCATTTAAAGTAATGCCCAGTTCATCAGGAATGAGTTTTGCCATAGCATCGGCTTCTGCATAAGGAATGGCTAAAACACGGGCGACATCTCGAATAACACCTTTAGCCAAAAGCTTACCAAAGGTAATGACTTGTGCCACGTTATAACGCCCATATTTTTCCACCACATAATCAATAATCTCACCACGCCTACTTTGACAAAAGTCCACGTCAATATCGGGCATACTAATACGTTCAGGATTCAAAAACCGCTCAAAAAGTAAGTTATACGGCATTGGGTCTAAGTCGGTAATAAAAAGCGAATACGCCACCAAACTTCCAGCAGCTGAGCCTCTTCCTGGACCTACGGGCACACCTCTGCTTTTTGCCTCACGAATAAAGTCCCAAACGATAAGCATATAACCAGGAAATTTCATATTACAAATAACGCTAATCTCCCGCTCAAGCCTTGCTTTGTACTCTTCATGCTTACTCTCATCAACGTACTTTAAACGCTCTTTTAAACCCTCACGGCATTTGTGTGCAAAAAAGTCATCATCGCTTTCAAAGGTAAGTCCCTCACGAGCAGCATACTCTGTGGTAAATTTAAATTTTGGAGGCGTTGGATCGCCTAATTTAATCTCCAAATGACACTTCTCTACAATTTCTTGGGTATGTTCAAGCACTTCGGGAATATCTGCAAAAAGCGCTGCCATCTGCTCTGGGGATTTGACAAAAAACTCATGCACGGAGTGGCGCAGACGATTAGGGTCATCAAACTCTTTGTTCATTGCAATACACATAAACGCCTCGTGCGCTTCTGCATCATCAGGCTCTAAGTAGTGCGTATCGTTGGTTGCAATCACTTTAATGCCTGTCTCTTTGGCAATACGTAAAATGTCATCATCAATAAACATCTGATCATTAATACCATGGCGCATAATTTCCAAATAAAAATCATCCCCAAAAATTGCCTTGTACTCTAAAGCAACCTCTTTAGCCCTCTCATACCCTTTGGCTCCAAATTGAACATTTCGTTTGTTATTAAGATTGAGATGCCAATTGACCTCACCTTGTAAACATGCACTCGAACAAATAAGCCCCTCAGAATGCTCCCTTAAAAGTTGCTTACTGATACGTGGGTAGTAGTAAAACCCCTTAATGTAACTCATGGATGAGAGATACATTAAGTTTTTATAGCCAATCTCATTTTTGGCGAACAAGCAAACGTGGAAGCGCTGTTTGGTTGTTTTATCGCTAATATCGTCTTGATTGTGCAAATAGGCTTCTATGCCAATAATGGGTTTAATGCCTTCTTTTCGCATCGTCTTGTAAAAATCAAGGGCTCCAAACATATTCCCATGGTCAGTAATCGCCACGGATTTCACGCCTTGGGATTTGAGTTTTTTAGCTAATTTTCCAATCTTATTTGCGCCATCAAGTAAGGAGTATTCGGTATGTAAATGTAAATGGGTGTAGTGTAATTCGCTCATCATTTCTCGATATTGTTTTTGTTTTATTGTAACAAAAATGGACTTAATAGGCTTTGAGAGCTGAATGAGAAAGGTAAAGAACTCTTTACATGTAAAATAAGCATAGCATAAATTTATAAGATAAATTAATGTAGAATAGCAAACTCTAAGTATTTAGAATCTTCAAAGGAGAGAAGCGTATGAATTCATTGGCAAAAAAACTCTCAGGGATACAACTATTTATTATCTTTGTATCAATGGCATTGTTTATTTTTTACATTAGCAGTTACCTTAGTGGCTATATTTCAAACGAAACAGAGGCAAAAGTCACCGCTCGACTTGAAGCACTTGAAAAAACAGCACACATTTACAATACTTCACTCGAAGAGTCCAGTCTCAAGCTCTTTGCGGTTTTAAAATCACACTTTCCATCCATGCACCTAGATAGCACACAAAGTGCCAGTGTGAGCGGCATTGATACCCCTTTGATTCTTTCACAAGGAACAATTCTTAACAATCATTTTACGGAACTGGATGCCTTTACAAAACTAACAGGTGCTGTTGCAACTATTTTTGTGAAAAAAGGTGATGATTTTATTCGGGTTTCAACCTCTTTGAAAAAAGAAGACGGTAGCCGTGCGATAGGAACGTTTTTGGGAAAAGCAAGTCCTGCTTACGAGCCAATTATGAGCCAAAAACAATACGTGGGAAATGCCCGCTTATTTGGAAGAGATTATGTGACGGTTTATGAGCCTCTGATTGAAAAAGGGGCAGTAGTTGGTATTTTGTTTTTGGGCTATGACTTTACCGAGGGTTTAAAAACGCTTGAAAAAGAGATTCATGCCATGAAAATTGGAGAACACGGTTATTTTTATGCCATGAATACCAAAAGCCAAAATTACGATATCCACCCTACCCTAGATGGCAAAAAGATCAGTGCGGATTTGGATCAAAAAATGTTAGAGCAAAAAAATGGTTTATTTCATGTCTATGAGGGTTCAAAAGAGATCATTGCGAGTTTTCATTCCTTTGATAAATGGAATTGGGTTTTGGTCGCTAAAGCTTATCCTGATGATTTTAAAGAAGCCAATGACACCCTTCGCAACCGCCTGATTTTAGTGGCAATTTTTATGACCCTTTTTATGCTTTTAGTCATTTGGATCGCCATTCATAAAATCATCACTGCCCCATTAAATAATCTCATTGAAAAAGCACGAGAACTCTCCAGTGGGGATGGGGATCTCACACGAAAACTGATCAGTGTAGGCAATGATGAAATTGCACAAGCCAGTCAACAGATTAATCATTTTATTGAAAAAGTACGCCTTGTCATTGTTGATGCCAAATCTATTTCTACAGAGAACTCTTCTATCTCTCATGAGCTTTCAAGCACGTCTTTGGGTGTTGGCCAAGCCGTTGAAACTTCCGTTCGTATTGTCACCCAAGCAACCGAGCAAGGGGAAAAACTAAAAACCGATATGCACGAAAGTATGCGTGAAGCGCAAAAGAGCAAAGAGGGCTTAGTTGAGGCGAACCATTACCTCCAAGAAGCCAACACGACCATTTTAACACTCACCACTGAAATTCAAAATAGCGCCGCACTTGAAATAGAGTTAGCTGCTAAAATTCAGCAACTCTCCAACGATGCGGAGCAAGTGCAAAGTGTCTTAACCGTGATCAGTGAAATTGCAGACCAAACCAATCTTTTAGCACTCAATGCTGCGATTGAAGCGGCACGTGCGGGCGAACATGGTAGGGGATTTGCTGTTGTTGCCGATGAAGTACGAAAACTCGCTGAACGCACCCAAAGCAGCTTGGCACAAATTAATGCTACCATTAATGTCATTGTTCAATCCATTGTTGATAGCTCTGATCAAATGAGTAAAAACTCTAAGCGTATTGAAGCGCTTGCTAGTACCGCTGGCAATGTTGAAATCAAAATTAAAGATATGTTTACCATTATGGATAGAGCGACGCAAGATTCGGATTTAACCATTGAAAATTATCTTAAAACGGCTAAAGATATTGAAGCCATGATTAATGATGTCTCAAAAGTCAATGAGCTCTCTCGCCAAAATGCCCGCAGTGTTGAAGAAATAGCAGGTGCAGCAGAGCATCTTAGTAAAATGACAGAGAACCTTAACCTCAAACTTTTCGAATTTAGAACCTAAAAAAGAGGCTTTTACAGCCTCTTTTACCCCTTGGCTTTTTACATGTAAACACACCCTCTTTTTTGATAAAAAAAACTTGACCAAATTAAAAAAATATTCAATAAAGTCTCTAAAATGACTCATAGAATTGTTATAATATGCGCCGTAACTTGTTATGATTTTAAGGAAGAACAATGGAATATTACAGCTGGATATTAACCTTTCATGTGATGTCGTTTATGTCGTGGATGGCAATGCTTTTTTATTTACCACGGCTTTTTGTCTACCACGTAGAACATTCGCATAAAAGTGAGTTTGTTGAAGTGGTCAAAATTCAAGAGTATAAAATTTACAAATACATTGGTTTACCTGCATTTTGGGCGACTCTGCTTAGTGGGGCTGCCATGCTGATTATCAACCCTGTTTTATTAGAGACAGGAACATGGCTTCATGCTAAAATTGCCGTTGTAGCTCTTTTAACGGCGTACTCTTTTTCACTGGAATATTTTCGAGTTCAACTTGAAAAAGATGAATGTGAACGCAGTGGAAAATTTTTTAGAGCGTACAATGAAGTACCCACGATGCTCTCTATTCTCATTGTAGGATACGTGGTTGTCAAAACATTTTCCTTGCTTTTCACCTCGATTACCTTAGGTGTTTTTGCGTTTATTGTCTATATAATTATGCAACAAAAAGAGAAAAAAAACTAAAGACTCTGCCCCACACAAAAGCCTGAAGCCCAAGCAAAGTGGAGGTTAAAACCTCCACAATCCCCATCCACATCCAGCACTTCACCACAAAAATAGAGCTCTTTTATCTTCCGTGACATTAAATTTTTAGGCTCTATTTCGCTCATATCCACGCCACCTGCGCACACCTCAGCACTCTCAAAGCCTTTGGTTTCTTTTACATGTAAAGACAAAGCCTTCAGCGCAAATACAATCTTTTTTAACTCTTTCATGCTTAATTGCGACGCATCTTTTACATGTAAAAGCTTCTCTTTTTCAAGAATCATAAGGGCTAATTTTTTAGGAATGATGCCCTCTAGCCACAAAGAAAGGGACTTACCTTTAGCAAGACTGAGCCTTTTTTGCAGTAAACTTTGCAAGGCTTCTTTACTGAGTGTGGGCATTAAATCGAGTATGACATGCACCCTCTCTTGCTTTAAACACGCATAGGAGACATTGCGACTGATCTCTAAAATAGCAGAGCCTGAAAGCCCATATGCGGTGAAAAGAAGGTCACCTTGTACACTTTGTACTTTTTGATTTTCAATGTAAAGCTCCACACGTGCTTCCATTTTGACACCGCTTGCACGCTCTATAGAGGCTTCATCGCACACACATTGCACCAAAGAAGGATACGGCTCAACCAGACGATGCCCAAAACTTTGCGCAAAACCATACCCACTTCCTGAACTTCCAAGATTGGGCATCGCAAGACTGCCTGTTCCAATCACGCACGCATCAAAAAGGTAGCTTTGTTCTTTTACATGTAAACAAAACGCTCCTTGCTGGTGTGCAATGCTTTTCACTTCGCTCTCTAAAAAAATGTCTACCCCTAAGCTTCTGGCTTCATGCAAAAGTAAATCCACTACACTGGAAGCTTGATGGCTCATAGGATACAATTTCCCTGCTTCACCCTCTCTCATCTCAAGTCCCAATTTAGCAAAAAAAGATTTACATGTAACGGTGTCAAACCGTTTTAGCACCTCTTTGATAGTGGCAACAGACTCACCATGATAACGAGAAAGAGAGATATTAAGATTGGAGATATTGCACTTACCATTGCCTGTGGCTAAAATTTTGCGTCCCACTTTGCTGTTTTTCTCAAACAAAGAGACCTTATGCCCTTTGCGTGCTGCTTCGATGGCACACACAAGTCCTGAAGCACCCGCTCCTACAATCCCCACACGCTTCATATAAGCTTCATACCCTCTTCACTCACCGTAATCTTTTTCGCCTCAATCAGCGTGCTAAGAGCCCTTTTAAATGCTTTTCTACTCAGCCCTAACTGCGCTTGAATCTCTTCAGGCTCACTTTTGTAATGCAATTCACTTGCACCACCTTTTGCCTGTAAAAATTCCAACACCTTTTGAACATTCCACGCATCACTCTTCTCGCCCATGGGCTGTAGTTTTATATCAAGCTTTCCATCATCACGAAGGGTTTTAATAAACCCTTTTTTTTCATCCCCAACATCAATAGTCTCAAAAATTTCATTATGAAAAATCATCCCATCATAGAGATGATTGACAATCACTTTAAACCCCAAAGGTGTTCTCTCACGTACCAAAAGTTTTACTTCTTGATTTATTTTAAGTGATTTTAAATCTTTGCTTAACAGGTCATTGTATTTTTGTGAGCCAATAATACGCCCTGTCTCATCATCCAAACAGACACGCACCACCACCTTCATCCCCACGTAAAAAGGAAATTTTTGCAAGGCACGGGGTACCAATAAATCTTTAGGCAAGCCCCAATCTAAAAATGCTCCAAAAGGAGTCACATCCACCACCTCAAAACAGCCAAATTCCTCCAGCATCGCTTTAGGAAACACCGTACTTGCGACAATGCGATCTTCTGAATCAAAATAGACAAAAACATCTATCTCGTCACCCTCTTTCATAGCAAACGTAACGTATTGATTTGGCATGAGCACTTCATCGTTATCTTCACAAATAAGATAGACTCCATTGTCGGTATAACGGTTAATGCGTAAACGGTTTTTTTCACCGATGAGTAGGTACTGATTCATTTTTTTCCTGTTTTACATTTATTATGCATATCACTAAGTTCCATATTAAGGGCTTTGGTTGAAATCATCAGTTCCCAAAGCGAGATAAGCAAAGAAAGACACATCGCAATAAGACTCAGCCCAAAAATCTTTTTTCCTATCTCTAAATAGCCCATAAAAAGCTCTGCCATCGAAAGGGTACAGAGTAACAACGAGAGCACTCCAAAAAATTGCATCCATTTGGTCAGTTCCAAACGGTGTCTTAAATTACCAATTTGTTTGTACTCTTCGCAATTTTCACGCTCATTGGATTGACGGTGCAACATACGAATGAGTTGCGCTACGGCTAAAAAACGATTGGTGTATGCAAGCAAAAGGAGTGAAACCGCAGGGAATAAAAGTGCAGGTGTTGAAATTTCAATTTCCATAACAATCCTTCAAAAAATATGCCTTTATTGTACCCAACAACCCCTTTTTTTATGCTTCCTTTGTGTATAATAAAACCTTAAACCATGCTGTGTAAAGGTTAGAATGCTCGAAAATATCGCCAAATTGTTAAACTCGAAAGAGAAACTCCTCACCGAAATTTATTTTGATTTACAACTCTTTTTTGAAGAAAAATATGGCAAAAATACCATTGTCTTTATGGAAATTGGCTCATTCTTTGAAACCTATGAAGTCAACAATGAAACGCATCAAATCGGTAAAGCCAAAGAGGTTTCCGAACTTTTGAACATTCAGCTTACCCGTAAAAATAAAACAATTTTAGAAAACTCTCTGCAAAATCCGCTCCTTGCTGGTATCCCATCCGTCTCCTTAGATAGATACCTTAGCCGCTTAGTCCAAAGTAAAAAATACACCATTGTATTGGTGCGCCAAAAGGGTGAGCCGCCCCATGTCAAGCGTTATATCGCCAATATCATCAGCCCAGGAACCAATTTTGATTATGTCATGGAATCGAGTGAGAACTATTTGGTTTCACTTTTAATTGATTGCAACCATCAAATTTACTCCCTAGGGTACGCTGCCATCGATGTGAGCACGGGTAAGACCATCATCAATGAAGTCCATGGTACCAGAGAAGATAAAACCTACGCCTTAGATGAAATTTTCAACCTCTTACAAACCTATAAAACCAGTGAAATCGTCCTCACCTACAACGCTGAATCCATCGACAAAGAGTGGGTGCAAAACTACCTTGAAATCACGCAAAACACTTCGTTTAGTCTTAACAAAGAACGCCACAAAGTCACCTATCAAAACGAACTTTTTGGACGCATTTATGCGATTCGCTCCTTACTCTCACCCATTGAATACTTAGACATTGAGCGTTTTCCTTATGCCAGTGAGTCACTCGCCATTTTATGTAATTTTATCATTGAACACGATGCCAATATTATTGAGAAGATGAGCCGTCCCATCTTGCTTGGAAACAATCGCTATCTTTACATGGGCAATAACGCCCTCGAACAATTAGGAATTATCTCTCGTAACCCAATGGAGATGACCCTTTTAAATTTAATTGACCAAACGTCTACGGCTATGGGAAAACGACTTTTAAAAGAGCGTCTGCTTAACCCTATTTGTGATTTAAAAACACTCAATGAACGCTTTGATTTAAGCAGTAAATTGATGAGTGATTATAAAAAATTTGACATTGCTTTAAAACAGGTCTATGACCTAGAGCGCATTTTAAGGCGTATTGCTCTTAAAAAATTGCACCCTTTGGAACTTGCTTATCTGAGTAACTCCCTAGAGGCGATTTTGGGTATTTTAAAAGAGGCAGAACTTAAAAAAATGGCAATTCCAAAAAGCCTTTTTGATGAGAGCGAAGCCTTGTTTTTAATGCTTCAAAATACCTTTGTCCTTGATATTTGTGCAAAATTTCGAAAAGACCAAATTAATGAAAACCTCTTTCTAGCAGGTATCTATCCTCAGATTGATAAAATTGAACAAAGCAAGTGTGAACGCTTTAGCGCACTTCAAAGCATTGTTACCCACATAGAAGCACTGTTTGAAGAAAATAACCGCTCGATGATTAGCATTGAATGGCTCGAGAGTGAGGGGCACTACATTTTAATGAGCAAAAATCGTTTTGCCCTTATTGAAGAGAAGTTAATGCAAAGTTTTATGACCATTGGAGAAAAACACTACTTCTTTAAAGACTTTACTTTTAGGCATCTTAAAAACAGCGTTAAAATTTCTGCATCGCTGATTGAAGAAATTTCGCACGACATCACCCTTAGTAACGTCCAAATGGTAGCCCTTGTTAAACAGCGTTACGATGAGATGTTGGAGAAAATTGAGACCCACTTTGCGCTGACACTAGAGCACCTTATCTCCTTTGTAGGAACCCTTGATGTGGCACTCAGCAACGCAAAATGTGCGGTGCATTTTAACTACTCACGCCCTGAGCTTTTACCCATGGAAGAAAAAGAGCGCTTTATGGAAGCCATTGGACTGCGACACCCCTTGATTGAATCTCGAGAGGAAAATGGCATTTATATTCCTAATGATCTTTTTTTAGGAACATGTCCCAAAGAGATGCCCCATGACCATGTCACACTAGAGGCGTCACGTATCAATACGGTGCAAGGCATTTTACTCTATGGCATTAACTCTAGCGGTAAATCTTCTTTAATGAAGAGTCTAGGCATTGCTATTATTATGGCGCAATCAGGCTTTTTTGTACCCTGCGCAAGCCTTCGTTTTCACCTTTTCGATAAAATTTTTACCCGTATTATGAGTTCAGATAACCTCTACAAAGGGCTCTCTACTTTTACCGTAGAAATGTTAGAACTTAAAAATATTTTTAACCGCACCACGCCCTATTCTTTGGTGCTTGGTGATGAGATTAGCCATGGAACCGAAACGGAGTCTGCCCTTGCTATCGTTGCTAGCAGTATCAAAAAAATGAATAGCCTTGGCTCTTTGTTTGTTTTTGCAACCCATTTGCATCAACTGATTCAACTGCCTCTGATTACAGAACTAAAAGAGGTCATTGCGCTTCATTTAGGGGTGAGTTACGATGAAGAAAACGATAAACTTCTCTATAACCGTAAACTTGAATCGGGAAGTGGAAGCTCACTGTATGGACTCGAATTTGCAAAATCCTTGCATATGGACAGTGAATTTATCAAGATGGCGTATGACATTCGTAAAAATCTAGCAGGAGAGCTAGGCGATGTAGAGCTATTAAAACAAAAAAAACGCAGTAAATATAATAAAAATCTCTACCTCTGCAAATGCGCCTTGTGTGATGAGTATGTTGATGAAGTGCATCACATTCATGCACAAGAAAGAGCAGATGCACATGGGAATATTGAGCATTTTCACCAAAACCACCGTTATAATCTGATTCCTCTGTGCGCTAAACACCATAAAATGGTGCATGAAGGTAAAATCACGATCAGTGGTTTTGTAATGAGCAGTGAGGGTTTAAAACTCCATTACGAAGAGAAATAAAGGGTGAGCACACTCTTTACATGTAAACGATTTACTTCAATAGCAACTCTTTGGCTAATTGTTCACTCAGCTCTTTGCCACATAACTGCTCTACCAATGCTAAAGCAAAAAGCATGGCCGTACTTGGTCCTTGTGAAGTGGTAATATTTTCATCCCGCACCACCTTATCCGCATCTGTGTAGCCATCTTGTGCAATGTTTGAATGAAATCCAGGATAGCACGTATAACGCTTTTTCAAAACACCCGCTGTGTAAAGCGCATAAGGCGCTGCACAAATAGCAGCAATACCCTTCCCTTTGGCATCAAACGCTTTAAGTATGGCTTGGAGGGTTGCATCTTTTGCTAAATTGGTCGCACCAGGAAGTCCACCAGGTAAGGCTATCATGTCATAGGTAGTGGCGTCCAGTTCAGAAATAAGTGCGTCCGCTACAACCACAACACCGTGCGCACCTTTTACATGTAAAGACGTTAAGGCTGCCATGGTCACCTCAATCTTCGCACGTCGTAAAATATCCACAATACTCAATGCTTCAATTTCTTCAAAGCCCTCAGCAAAAGGAACCAACACTTTTTTGCTCATTGATAACTCCTTATAGGTAGATAAATGGTTGCAGAGAAGAGAAGAAAGACCATGGCCATGTTACACCACGATCTTTACATGTAAGACTATTTAACTTTTTCTAAGTATTCGCCACGAACAGTATCAACTTTAATCACATCGCCCTCAACCACGTGAAAAGGCACTTGAACCACCGCACCACTCTCAAGAGTTGCTGGTTTTTTACCACCTTGGGTATCCCCTTTAAAGTTAGGTGGGGTTTCAACAATTTTAAGTTGAACAAATTGTGGGGCTTCAACGCTGATGGGTTTACCGTTATGGTAAAGCATATCGACATTCATACCATCAATAATCCAATCTGCTGCTTCTCCGACTTGGTCATGGGTGAGTGCAATTTGTTCATACGTTGCACTGTCCATAAATTGTAAGAATTCGCCATCATCGTATAAAAATTGCATGATTTTATCTTCAAGCTGAGGTGTTTCACATTTATCCCCTGCATGAAAGGTTTTTTCAATGACTCTGCCATCGATAAATGACTTAATTTTACAACGCACAAACGCCGCACCTTTGCCAGGTTTAACGTGTTGGTACTCGGTGATTTTATACGGAATACCGTTAAATTCGATTTTTAACCCTTTTTTTAAGTCGCCCATTGAAATAGAGGCCATACATTCTCCTACGTTTTAGTTTTCGCCATTATAGCGAAAAAAAGAGCGACAACAAAACAGCATATTTTTATACAATATATTGTGTATTTAGAACAATTTAATGTTGTAAAATACTTAATTAATTAGTATTAAATCTTTTATTTTGTTTATAATATAATATAAACAGTGTAATTTATACTTTTTAATTTATGTTTAATACATTTTTAACTACAATCTTACGAATGAAAACCAACGATATTATTAATCTTTTGCACAATGCCATTGAAGCTGAAAATATGGGGAAAAAAATTTCTCAAAAAAAGATGGCAGAGACCTGTGGTATTTCCATGCGAACCTATCAAGAGTGGCGTCTTGGTAGCAGTGCTCCTATGGCAATTCCCGTGGTTTTTAATATGTTAGGCATGCTTAATGATGCAGATATTGTAAGGTTAGTGCGTAAAATTAATGATGGGCAAAAAGGGGCGGTATGACAAATCTATCCGTGAGTGAAAAGCTAGCACTTGAAGAGGTTTTTGAGTGTTTAAAAGAAGGAAATTGCCGAAAAATGGGGTTGAGTAAGAAACTATTTTCTCATCGTATTATGCGACTTTTAATGTTCGCACGTCGAAAGTTTTTACATGTAAAACGATAAAGGCTAGCGTTTTACATGTAAAGGTATTTTAAATTGCTTTTGTATTATCCATCAGTACAGGCACGACTATCAATGAGACAATCACCGCTGCAATGGTTCCAAAAATAAGGGCTACCCCCAACCCTCCAAAAATAGGGTCTGTCGCTAACAATGTACTGGCTAAAATAATCGCTGCTGCGGTAAGAAAAATAGGCTTTGAGCGTGTTGCACTCGCAAGCGCTATGGCACGTTTTTTCTCAATTCCCACTTTCATCATTGCCTCTGTAAAATCAATCAACAATAAAGAATTACGTGAACTAATGCCCATTAAAGCAATAAATCCAATCAGAGACGTTGCTGTTAAAAAGAAAGTCTCTTTGGAGAAGAGATCCATCAACCAATGCCCAAAAATAACCCCAATAATAGAGAGAAAACTTCCTAAAAGAACAATTCCCGCAATCGCAAAACTTTTATAATACACAACCATCAATAAGAAAATCAGCACCAACGCCGCAATAAAAGCACCACCTAAATCCCTAAACGTATCCATGCTCACTTTCATCTCACCATCAAAAACCAATTCAAAGACTTCCCCACTGCGTTTATCTTTTAGCTTTAAATCAAACAAATGTGTGTTTTGAATCTCGTAGAACTCACTGAGGCGCTCTTTAATGGTGCTTCGAACATCTAAGAGTGGGTAGACCTGAGACACCAAATCTGCCTCAGCGACAATGCTTACCATGGTTTGAAGGTTCTTTGACATAATGGTAGGGGTTGAAAAAACCTCATCAATGTGCACCACTTCACTTAGTGGCACCAACATACCTTGTGTATTTCGTAAACGAAACGATGTGAGTTTTGCATACAATGCCTCTTTGCTAAGCTGTGCTAAGCGCTTGGAATTTTCACTTAAAACTACAAAAATGGGGATTTGAGAAGGCGAATTTTCACTGTTTTTATAACTGACCTCCATACCCTCAAACGCCAAATAGAGCATTTTATGAATGTATTCTATACTCAATCCTGCCCTCAGAGCTTTTTCATGATCAATGCGCAAAGAGAGTTTGGGATAAATTTCATCAAACAAAACGTCCACATCCGCTAAATCACGATGTTGTGAGAGAATCTCTTTAATTTTTTCAGCCAAAGGAGTGAGCGATGTACTTTTTTCACCGTAAAGCTCAATTACAAGAGCTGCTTGTGTCGGAGGGCCGGCTGGTTGTTCTACCATTTTGATAGATGTTTTTTCCACCAATGGCTCACAGCTTTTTTGAATAATAGGACGCAAACGGTGCACCATAGCATAGGAGCGTTCATCTCTTTCGTGGGCATCACTTAGGTTGACTACAATTTCACTTACATGCTCACCGCTTTTAAAACCAGAGCCTTTCACCAACCCTGCGTAATCCAATGGAGAGCCCATCCCATTAAAGACTTCAATGTTTTGCACCTCTTGTTCCTTTTGCAAGAAAGCAACCACGCATTGATTGACCTGCTGTGTTTGAAAAACAGAACTACCTTTGGGTAAATCCACATAGATGGAGAAAGTATTGGTGCTTTTAGAGGGAAGCATTTTAGCAAGAACCGCATGGGTAGGAAACATCATCAAAGATGCACTAAATGCCAACACTGTTAGTAACAAAACCAATCGTTTTTTGCGTACATCCAGTAAAATGTCATGAATAAACTGCTCAAAGCGTTTCATCATGGTGCGCTCCTGAATGTTTTTTTGGCTTTTTAAGTAGTTTTAAAGCAAGGTATGGAGTAAAAATATAGGCAATTAAAAGTGAAGCGGTCATGGCAACAGGAACATTTAAAGGGATAGGTTTCATAAATTCTCCCATCATTTGCCCTACAAATGCCATAGGAACCATGGTTAAAATAATGGCTATGGTAGCCAAATTGGTAGGAGCTCCAATCTCATCGGTGGCTTCAATGAGTAACTCACCCATAGATGTATCTTTCGCAAATTTACTGTGTAAGTGACGGTGAATATTTTCAATAACAACAATCACATCATCGACCAAAAGCCCAAGGCTTAATAAAAATGCAAAAAGCGTAATACGATTAATCGTTTGACCGCTCATATACGCAATAAAAATAGTAATCGCTAAAATAGCAGGTACGGTTAACGTAACAATAAGCCCTTCTCTCCATCCCAAAATAAAAATCAACAAAAGCGCAATAATCACAATAGAAATCAGCAAGTGAAAGACCAATTCATTGACCGCTTCATTGGCTCTTTGTCCATAGTTTCGTGTTACACTATAAGCAATGCCTTCTTTAGAGAGTTCACTTTTGTACGCATCCAACCGAGCCAAAACATCCTCCGCAATCACCACGGCATTGGAGCCTTTTAGCTTTGAGATACATAAGGTGACTTGTTCTTGTAAAGGCGTAAACGAGCCATCGGCATTTTTATAACTAATATAAGCTTGTTTTAGGTTTTGAACATCATACCCTAAAGAGACATGTGCCACATCTTTTAAGTAAATCGCCGAACCACCTACGTGCGCTACAATGACATTTTCAATATCTTTTACATCTTCTAAGGCATTTTTGATGCCAAAAACAAGCAATTTTCCCTCTTTGCTATGATTTGTTATATCAGGAAGTTGGGTAGTAAGTGCATTTAAAGCTGTGCTTATCTGATCTAAACCCAAATGGTACCCTGAGAGCTTTAAGAGGTCAACCTCAATAGTAAACTGCTCCTTATGCTCCCCTTTTAGTTCTGTTTTCGCCAAATTTGGCATCGTACCTAAGCTATTACGAAAAGCTTCTATGCGTTTATACAATGCTACAGAATCTGTCGCATTGGCATCTTTGGCATAAAAGGCTATAGATAAAATAGGAATATCTATATCAATATCCAATGGACGCACTAAGGGTGTTGATGCCCCTTTTGGTAAATGATTCATATTTTGCATCACCTTGTCGTAAAGCTTTAAATTAGATGCCTCACGATTCTCTCCAATATAATACATTACATTGACAATCCCTACATTATCGCTGGCAATGCCATACACGTGCTCCACGCCTTTAATCTCTTTAATACGACGCTCCAATGGCTTCACGATCACCTGTTCAATTTCAGCGGCACTCGCACCTGGTAGACTTACCATAACCACACCACCACTAATTGAAATTTGGGGGTCTTCTTCGCGAGGCATCATCACAAGGGCTATCACCCCCAATGCAATTAAACTCACCCCTAAAATCATCGTAAGAGGATTGCGTAAAAAAAGACGTGCCAAATACCCTGCCAAATATTTTTCTTTATAACGTGACATCACAATCCACCTAAAGTAACGGTTGCATACATCCCAGGATATGCCGTTGCCTCGTTACATGTAAAACTACTTTTCAGTCTAAATGCATGGGTCATGGGGTTTGAAGTAGGAATAATCGCTTCAACCACACCCTCACTTTTACACCCAATGGATGCAATCCAAACAGAAGCTTTATCCCCAACTTTCACACTTCCAAGGTAGCTTTCTGGAATCTCTGCACTAATTTTAAGTGTGGAAATATCAGAAAGAATGAATGCAGGAACACCCGCCAATGCCATTTCTCCAGCGTGAATATTTTTTTGAATAATCACACTGTCATTGGGCGCTCTCACCTCCAAATAGTGGTATTGATTTTTTACTTCTAGGCGTTTTTGTTTGGCTGTTGCAATCTGTTTTTGAGCAATCTGCATCATGGTTTTTAGATTGTTGGTATTAAGTTGTAAATTTTCAACTTCAAATTGTGAGACCATATCTTTTTCTAACAAACGCTGGTGACGTTCTAAATTAAGTTTTGCATTGGAATATTGCATCTGATACATTTCATAAGAGAGTTCTGCTTGTGCAATGGCTAGATTGCTCTGTTCAATTGCACTATCAATCTCTTTAGCATCAATTTTATAAAGCAAATCACCTTTTTTGACGACATCACCCTCATTCACTCGAACTTCTTGAACATAGCCCATATAGCGACTGCTAATACTTTTCTCATTCTCTGAAATCACACGACCACTTAAGAGTAATTCACCAGCACTCAGCGAAACACTCAAAAGAAAGAGGAAAAAAATCTTTACATGTAAACCGTTCATCAATCTGTACTCCTAGCTATTTTTTCAAGTTCAAAGATCGTATCGTTATGTGCATTTTGTGCCTCTTTGAGTTTTAAAACCGCTTGCAAGGCTTCGGTTTGTTTGAGCATCACTTCATGAATCGAAAGAAGCTTTTGCTCATAACGTCCTGCATAATTTTCATAAATCATCTGTGCTAATTCAACCTCTTTTTTTAAACTCTTAATTTCATATACATAGGTGTGAAGTTTTGTTTGCAGTTGTTTTACATGTAAAAGCAGGCTTTTTTGTGACAAAATAAAAGCTTGTTGCGCTTTTAAATTGTGAACACGCGCTTTTTCAACATTGGCTTTATCCGCACCGCCATTAAAAAGATTCCATTTTATCTGTACGCCGACCGTATACGCATCGTTTTTTGAAAAATCATTCATCCAATGATTGTCCGCACTGCCATACTGTACAAACGCACCAATTTGCGGATAATAAGCACTCTCTTCTAAAGCAATGTTCATTTTTGATATTTCAAGATTTTGGGCTGCTTGTTTCACACGAATATTATCGTTTAAAATCGCCTCTTCATGAATCTCAAAAGACAATGTTTCAATCGTGGGTGTGATAATTTCACTGACCGTTTCATCCAACAAAAACGAGAGATAATGATAAAGCATTGCTTCGTTTGCTTTAGCACTCTCATAATGACGCCCAACTTCTGCTAGACGAGTTTCAATTTCTAAAAGGTCTACTTTTTTAGCATATCCCTCTTCTCGTAGTGCCGCTGCTTTTGTGTAAAGTTTTTGCATGGTTTTTTCAATGAAAGCCAAATCTGTGATGTAATCTTTTACAAGGGCAATGTCATAAAATGTTTTTTTGACTTCGTATTGTTTTTGTAAACTTGTCTCTTCTCGTGTGAGTGTACTTAAATGATGCAAGGCTTTGGTAATTTTTTTATAGTAACTGATTTTTCCGCCGCTATAAAGAGGTAGGCTATAGGTGAGTTGTGTGGAGAAGTGGTTGCGACTTGGTGGCTCGTTTAAATCACTTGGTTTGGCATCATAGTTTGGGTTACTCATATCAAGCTGTCGAAACCCAAAATCTGTAAAACGTGCTTCACGTGATTGTAGTTTATAACCAAAAATATTGAGTGCATCATTGCTACGTAACAAGTTATGACTTAAATCAAGAGAACCTAAAGAACTTGCAGTAGCTACTTCTGCTTCCAATGCACTGATATGCTCATCCCGCTTTGCAATATCAATCTCGTGGTTATTGCTTTTGAGCTTTTCAAGAGCATCATGAAGACTTAATGGTGAAGTGGCAAATGAAACCGTAACCACAAAACAGAGATAAACAAACATTTTCATGCAATACACTCCCTTTTTTATCTACGTCTTATTATCTTTATAGACAAGAAAAGAGATGGTATCACATTTTATTTATTGCTTTATTAATTAGAAAAAATTAAGATAACTATTTTAGAATTAAATAATTATCTATGAAAAAAATTTATTCTTTAGCTTAAAAAAGTAAAGAATGGTTTGAAATTGAATATAAATAAAAGGCAGTAACATGAGAAAATAAACCAATGAATTTTGGGTAAATACATTATTGGCAACCAAGCCCATATGCACAAAAAACATTCCAAAAACCATAAACGCAACCCCTGGACAAATCAATGCAAAACTGGTTGGCGAAAGAGTACTTGAATGAATAAAGGTCTCAAAATAGCCAATATTACGCATTACTTTATAACCAATGACACCAAAGATAAGTTGCAAGGAAAGTACAAAGCTGGTAAATGTAAACATCGATGCGTTTGCCATTTTTTGATCAAAATGATGGTCAAGCCCAAAACTAATGCGAATAAACGTAATGCCTAAAAGGGTTAAGATAGGTATCATAATCCATAAAGAAGGACTTGCTTCTTGTGCAATACCTTGTTGGAAAATATTTTGAAACCCAAAAATCATTTTAATGAGAAGCAATAAAAGCGCAATAGCGCTAAAAAAGATAGCACAAAAAATGCCAATGGCATTAATAACCAACGACTGACTCATAGCACCAGGCGCTGCAAATCCAACAGCCACCATAGCAAACGCAAAAATAGAAATCATTTGAGAGAGGTTATTGTTACTTGCAAAATCAAAATCACCTTTGACAATCAAACGGGTAAAATAAGCAATAAAAAATTTGAGAGCAAAGTAACCGCACAACGCAAACCCTATTAAAGCAAAAGGGAAAAGGTACTCAACCACACTCCACAAATGAGGAACAAACAAAGCCCCTAAAACAAAACACACATTAATAGTCATGGTAAAGGTTAAAGGTAATGTCATCAATGTAACTTCAGCATTAGATGTCACTAAACGCTGATACGCTTCGGTTTGTTTATAAAGTGTGTATTGTTTAATGTTCCACCATAAAAGTTTAAAGTGATAAAAGGCAAAAAATAGAATACCCAAAGCACTAGCACCGCTTACAAAAGAGAGCCAATCACCTTTCATAAGGGCTGGGTAAAAAAACTCAAAAGTGGTCATGGGAACCCCAACATGAGGCACCATGAACATTAAATAGATAAAAAAGGAGACAGAGAGTCCTCCAGCTCCTAGGGCCGATAAAAAACAGATGGGAGTGAATTTTTCTCTTAGCATTGTACTTTTTTCCTTTTCTTATAAAACAGCGTATTCAACCCAAACGCATGTTTCGAGCTTATTGAGTTCAGTGATAATTTTTTTATCAATATCCGTATCCACTAAGATAACCGCCATAGCAAATTGGTGTGCACCACGCCCCAATCTAAAATCAGCAATATTAATGCCCTCTTGTGCCAAGATAGAGGTGATTTTCGCAATAACCCCTGGGACATCGTTATTTTTAAAGATAATCATTTTGCCTTTAGGTTTAAAATCAAACTTGAAGCCGTTAATGCCCACGATGCGTTGCTCATCTTCACCAAAAACGGTTCCGCTAATACTAATAGCATCTTTATCGGTAACCAATACCAGTGTGACTTTGTTCTTATAACCACTCGTACTGCCTAAAACTTCAAATTTACTCTCAATCCCTTTTTCTTTGGCGACAAACTCTGCATTAACATAATTCACAGTCGTTTCGTTGGTCTCACTAAGTGCTCCTACCACACCAAAGGTTAAGAGTGATTTGCCAAATTCAGCAATATCTCCCTCAAGCTCAAGACGAATAGATTTAATGGCGGAACGATTAAGTTGCGCAGCTAAAAAGCCCATTTTTTGGACTAATTCTAAATAAGGTTTTAATGAAGCTGGCATATCTTCCGCTTTAATTGGCAAATTAAGCGCATTAGGATAACTAATGCCTCGTGCAGCACTAATAGCATTCTCCGCTGCTTGGATCGCAATTTTTTCTTGAGACTCTAAGGTATTTGCACCTAAATGGGGTGTCACACAAATATTTTCTAAATCAAGAAGTGGATGGTTTGTTGCGGGCTCTTTGGAAAATACATCAATACCTGCAAAAGCAATTTTTCCACTCTTAAGTCCTGCATGCAAGGCTTCTTCATTATACAAGCCACCCCTAGCACAGTTAATCAGACGCACGCCATCCTTCATCTTTGCAATCTCATCATGAGAGATCATGTTGAGTGTTTCTTTGTTTTTAGGAGTATGAATCGTAATAAAATCACATGCTAGAATATCATCAAAATTGGTGGTGTAGCTCATTCCAAGATCCGTGACTTTAGATGCAGGAATATACGGATCATAGGCTACAATTTCCATACCAAAAGATTTCGCACGAATCGCCACACGGCTTCCAATATTACCAAAACCAATCACACCTAAACGCTTCTCAGCAAGTTCAACGCCGTACCATTTTTCACGGTTCCAGATACGATCAATTTTAAGATGATTGTTAGCATTGGGAAAGCTTCGTGCACAGCCTAAAAGATGTGCCATCGTAAGTTCAACTGCAGCAATGGTATTGGCTGTTGGAACATTCATGGCAATAATACCACGTCTTGAACATCCCTCTTGATCAACATTGTCAACACCCACACCCGCTCTTACAATCGCTTTTAAATTACTGGCTGCATTTAAAAATTTCTCATCCACATCGGTAGAACTTCGTGTAATGGCAACATCACAGTCACCTATGATTTTTAATAATTCATCTTTGGGAAGCTTGACGGCATCAACAACGTCAATATCTTTTTCAGCACGTAAGATTTCAAAACCTTTTTCGTGGATTGCATCGCATACAATGATTTTTTTTGTTCTCATAACCAAACCTCAACAATTTTTGATTTTATATCATATTTTTCAAGCTCTAAAACAACGCCTTCTAACTTTTTAATACTTTTTTCTTCAACAAATATAATGGGGGCTTTATCTTCTTTAATCACCATGTAAGGCAAATGCAATGATGTTAATGTCTGAATAATGCAAAAGAGCGAGTAACGATCCGCTCGATCAATCACCAAGCGAAACGACTTCATTTTTCCATTTCCACCCAACTCTTTTGCCAAATCAATTTGCATAAAAAGCTCATTTACAGGAAAAATAAAATCCCGTGAATCTTTCTGTGCCATCTCTTTGATCCATACATTTGGGTTTGAAGGTGCATTGATCTGTGGTATTTTGGAAGATGTGTACTCAGGAATATCAAGGCTCATTTCGATGTCTTGATGCAGGAGTCGGGATAAAAACAATCCCACTCCTACAAAAAGTAATACAAAAAGTGTACCGAGTACTTTTCTTTGCATGGATTACTTCAATTGATCTTTTAAAATATCTCCAAGCGTCATTTTTTCTTCTTTATTGATCTCTTTAAGTGCTTCTCTTTCTTTGAGTTTAGAAAGACGTCTCACAGAGAGTCTGATACGATTTTTCTTATCATCAATAAAGGTAATAGCCGCTTCGATTTCATCGCCAATTTTAAGATCAGCCTCATTTACTTGACCCAAATCTTCTTTACGAATCAGTGCATCAACATTCTCTTCAAGCTCAACAAAAATACCAAATTCTTTAATGTCTCTGATTTTTCCATGAACAATATCACCATTCTCATGTGTTTTGGCATATTTTTGAATAGGGCTATCTTCTAACTCTTTTTTACTTAAAGAGACTTTCTCTGCTTCTTCATCAATTTTAACAATTTTTACTTCTACTTCATCGCCAACAGCAAAAAGTTCTTTGCATTTATTATTACGATCCCATGAAGCATCTTCATTGTGTAGAAGGCCTTCAATACCACCAATTTTAACAAATGCACCAAAAGCGGTAATCGTTGTAATCTCACCTTTGACAATATCACCTACTTTAAATTTCTTTCTAAATTCATCAAAAGGTTTCGCCAAAACATTTTTTAAAGAAACACGTAAACGTCTCTCTTTTGCATCAATTTCAATGACTTCAACATCAACCACTTGTCCCTCTTCGATGTAATCACGTGGGTGTTTGATGTTTTTATCCCATGAAATCTCAGAAATGTGTAAGAAGCCTTCAATATCATTACCCAAATCAACAAATGCACCGTATGGTTCGATGTTGCTGATAGTCACTTGAATAGAATCACCTGTTTCTAACTCATCTTTAATCTCATCCCAAGGATCTGGCATAGCCGCTTTAATAGAGAGTGATAAATGACGTTTATCTTTGTCATATTTAATGGCTTTAACAGGAATCACTTCACCTTCTTTGTAAAGAGTACCTGGATTGACGGGGCCTTTGTAACTGATTTCACTGTAATGTACTAAACCATCAATACCACCCACATCTACGAACATACCATAGGTTGTAATTTTTTTAATCGTTCCATCTACCACTTCATCACGGTCAATAAGTTCTTGAACAATCTCTTTGCGTTTTTTACGATCATCGTCTAAATATTTTTTACGAGAAATAATGATCGATTCTGTCGCTTCATCAATTTTAATAATTTTAACTTTCAAGGTTTTACCCATCAAGCTGTTCATATCTTTGACTGCTGCTTGTGAGCGTGGAAGGAAAAATTCAATGCCATCTTTGTTCTCAGCAATAAATCCACCCTTGTTTTTACCCGTAATCTTGACATCAAATGCCACATCTTCTTCTTCATTATACTCTGCAATAAAGGCTTTAATACGATCTTTACGAAGGGCCTTTTTGTGCGAAACCGCTGGTCTTTCGTTTCTGAAACCTGTAATAACTACAGGAATTACATCACCAACTTTACATGTAATGTTGCCATTCTCATCTGTTACTTCTGAAGCGTTTAAGCGTCCCTCAGACTTCTTACCCACATCTACTAAAATAACATCTTCTTTAATTGCAACGACCACACCATTGATGAGCGCATCTTTCTCAGAATCTTTGAAAGACTCTTCCAACATCGCCGCAAAATCCATCTCCTCATGTTCGTCCACGGCGTCAGTATGAACAGCTTTGTTCGCCTCTTTTACCATTGTATACCCTTTTTTGATTGATTTTTAACACATTTAGTTACATGTAAACATGCAAAAGTTGTCTATTATACTTTAATTTCACTTATTTTTTCAATAATTTTTTGAATAATCCAATCAGGTGTTGAAGCACCTGCGGTCACACCGCAAAGCATTTTTCCATTAAACCATGATGGGTCTAAATCTTTCTCGCTCTCAACTAAAAAACTATCAGGACAATACTCTTTACAAATGCTGTGCAATTGCTTCGTATTAGAAGAGTTCTTCCCACCAATCACAATGACCACATCGGCTTCTTTTGCTAGTTTGCGTGCGGCATCTTGATTTTCAAAGGTGGCATTACAAATGGTATTAAACACACGTACCTCTTTGTAATGGGTAATTAAATGGCTGGTGATTTCTAAAAATTCACTGACCTTACGGGTGGTTTGAGAAACCACTGCAATTTTACCTTTTTTAAAAACTATTTGTTCTAATTCATCAATACTTTGAACCACAAAAGCACCGTGGATTGCGTAGCTTTCAACCCCTTTAACTTCAGGATGATTGGCATCACCAAAAATAACAATTTCATAACCCTCTTGACTCATTTTTTCGCAAATTTCTTGCGGTTTAGTGACATAAGGGCAGGTCGCATTAATCACTTCAACGTTGCTATTAACCAATTTTTCCAAATCTTTCTTTGGAATACCGTGCGTTCGGATAATCGCTTTATCAACACCTTTTGCTTCAGAGATGTCATGCAAGGTTTTGACATTAAAATTTTCACGCAAACGATTAATCTCTTCGTTATTATGAATAAGAGGCCCAATGGTCGAAGCATTCTGGGTATTTTCAGCAATTTTAATGGCACGTTTTACGCCAAAGCAAAAGCCATAACTCTCTGCTAATTTAATTTGCACGGTGTTACATCTCCAATCTGAGATAAAAGCTCAATAAAATTTGGAAAGGAGGTATTAATACATTCAATGTCTTCAATTTCCATGGCTACTTTTGTACCAGCAATAGCAAAACTCATAGCAATTCTATGATCACCAAAACTATTAATGCTTGCACTGTGAAGTGCCCCACCACTGACTTCATAGCCATCTTCAAACTCTTCTACCGCAATACCGCATAAGCGAAGATTATTGACCACACTTGAAATTCTATCGCTCTCTTTTACCCGCAACTCGTGTGCATTTTTCACAAGGCTTTTACCCTTTGCGCAGGCAAATGCAATCGAAAGTGCTGGCAATTCGTCAATCAGCCATGCAATATTTTCGCTCACGTCCACACCATGCAACTCTTTGCCCGTAATAATAATATCACCCACACTCTCGTACACGTTCTCTTTTTCGATGAATTGAACCTCAGCACCCATGCGTTGAAGCACATTATAGGCCTCAATGCGTGTAGGATTTAAAAGCATATTGTGTAAGGTCACAGAACTTCCTGTGTTAATTGCAGCTGCAACGGCAAAGAAAAAGCCACTTGAAGGATCATTAGGAACTTTCATGTGCAAAGGATTTAGCGGTGCAGTTTGTGGGTGAATGCTTACATGTAAACCCTCAGAAACAATTTGAGCACCCATACCTCGAAGCATGCGCTCACTGTGGTCACGACTCAACTCTGGCTCACGAAACGTTGAGACACCATCGGCGTGAAGTGCGGCTAAAATGAGTGCACTTTTAACCTGTGCCGAAGCAATTTTACTCTCATAATGAAAGGCTTTAAGTTTTTCCCCTCGAATGCTAAGAGGCGCAAAATTACCATTGCTTCTGCCATCAATGAGTGCTCCAATACTTCTTAATGGGTCTGCCACTCGGCGCATAGGACGAGAACAGAGGTATTTATCGCCATACAATACAAAAAAACCCTTGCAGGTTGATAAAAAGCCCATTAGCAAGCGAATGGCTGTGCCTGAATTTCCACAATCCAAAATCAAAGGTGGCTCCACAATCTCATCTGGAGGGGTGATTATTAGCGTACCATCCTCTTTTTTTTCAATGTGCGCACCTAAAGATTCCACAATACTTAAAGTGCACAAGGTATCTTCTGCGGGTAAATAGTTTTCAATCACAGACGCTCTATCGCTTAAAAGCGAAAAAATAGCACAGCGATGTGAGATAGACTTATCACTCGCAATGCTTTGTGTTGTAAACGAAAAGTGACCTTTTGGCTTTACATGTAAGGTTTTCATCGAATGGTTATTCCAAATTTTTCATTGAGCTGTGTTTGTAAAGCCTCGATCATATCTGAAATTTCTTCTTCTTCAAACGTTTTTTCCATAGATTGAAATTGAAATCTGAGGGTTAAACTAACCTTTTCACCCAAACTCTCATGCACATAACGATCAATCACTAAGAACTTCACCAATGCCTTAGGTGCGATGGAAGCAATAAAAGTCTCTAGCGTAGCATATTGCATTTTTGCATCTACAAGAAGACTTAAATCACGTGATGAAGAAGGTAATTTCGAATACTCCTTGGCAATTTTACGACCATAGGAGAGCACATCAAAATCAAGTTCACACACATACGTACGTGATAAATCAAGCGCTTTTTCAACTTGCACATTGACCCGTGCCATATAGCCAGCTTCTACACCATCAATCATCACACGTGCTGCTTCATACGGGCTACACATACCATTGACTTTGTCCAAAGGCAAGAGGGTAAAATGACCTAAAATTGTTTGAATCTTAGAGGCAAACGTGAAAAAATCAATCTCACTAGGCTTTCCATGGTTTGCAATTTCAGCAATTCCATTCTCGCCACTAAACACAAATGCCATTTTTTTGTACTCATGACGTTTTGTATCAAATACACTGCCCACTTCAAACAAAGCCACACGTTTTTTCCCAAACTTAAGATTATTAGAAACAGCATTGAGAATATTTGGAAGTAAAGAGCTTCGCAAGGTATTCAGCTCACTCGTAATAGGATTTGCCACTTCAAGCGCATCGTCTAGTAATGGCAAATTAAATTTTTTGGCATTTTCGCTGTTGTCAAACACAAAATGCAGGGTTTCAAAAAATCCTGCTGCCACACAGCGGTGGCGGTACATCATCCTCTTTTTAAAATCAATATAGGGTTGGTTAATTTTGAGTTTTTCAGCAAAAACAAATGGCTTTGATGTAATATTATCAATACCTACAATACGCACAATCTCCTCGCAAATATCTTGAATATTTTGTACATCAGGGCGAAATTGTGGAATTTTTATATTCATAACGTCTTGTTCAAAAGCAAAATTAACACCAAAACCTAAATGTTTTAAAATTTTGATAATACGGCTTTTAGGAATTTCTTCCCCAATCATTGCATTTAAGTCACTTTGATGGGCATTGACAACCTGCTCTTCAAAATCGTGTACCATCTGTTGTGAATCTGCATAAAGCATAACAGCCGAGCGTTTCATAAGCATTTTCATAAAATAATGAAGACCAAAAGAGAGTTTAGGCTCACTGCCTCTTGAGGAGCGATACAAATGCTTATCTGCCCCTAGTTTCTTATTGGCACTGCGTGAAGCAATAATTTCAGGATGCGTATAATTAGCCTCAATAATAATGCGTTTATCTAAAGCACTGGCTTTACATTCACTCATCTGAGTCACGCCTGTAATAGCTACTTTGGAGCCATCGTACGCATAAATAGCATCTAACTCATGCTCATCTTTGGTAATAATAATTTTTGCTTTATCCTCTTTTTCACAAAAACACGCATGATTATACGCTCGTAGTAAAACACCTGTCACATAGGTTGCGTACTCTATTAATTTATTTAACAAACACGAAGATTCAATCTCTGCCATACCCAAACGCAATTCTACAAGCAATGGCACGGCAATTTCAGTGTTATCAAAAACTTTGTACATGTAAGAACCATTGAGTGTTTCACTGCCTTGCAAATGAAGCACACGACCTACACCTGGTTGATTCTCTTCTTCTTCTTTTTGCCCTAATGTTCTCACTTCCACATCAAAATAGACACTTAAATCACGGGCAACACCGTAAATACTTTGACAATCCCCTCGATTGGGTGTTAAGCCAATCTCAATCACATCATCATTGAGCACAGGATACTCACACAAGGGTT